>NZ_JBIDAU010000017.1:0-132290 GCF_043202655.1 Streptomyces sp. NPDC048171 | reverse complement strand
TGGCTGGGGGTGTGGGTGGTGATGTGGGTGGGTTGGTCGAGTTCGGCGTATTGGGTGAAGTGGGCGGTGAGGTGGTGGGGGTGGGTGGGGGGTTGGTTGAGGGTGTGGGTGGTGGCTTGGCGGGCGGCTTCGAGGAGGAGCATGCCGGGGATGTGGTCGTTGTGGTGGTCGAAGAGGGTGGGGTGGTGGGTGTTGGTGCGGAGTTGGTAGTGGTGGGGGTGGGGGGTGGGGGTGAGGACGACGTCGGTGGGGTGGTGGCGTCCGACGGTGTGGGGGGTGAGGGGGGTGGTGAGGGGGAGGGGGGTGTGTTGGGGGGTGAAGACGTGTGGGGGGCGGATGCGTCGGTAGACGGCGGGGGTGACGACGGTGAAGGAGATTTGGCCGTGTCCGGTGTGGTGTCCGTTGCGCCAGAGGGTGGTGTGGTAGTTCAGGTGGGTGAGGTGGGTGCCGCGTCGTTTGATGTCGGTGCAGGTGATGTCGAGGTCGAGGTCGGCGGGTGCGTGGCCGACGTGCATGTGGCCGGGGTCGACGGTGAGGGTGATGTTTTCGAGCAGGAAGTGGTGTCCGAGGGGGACGCCGAATTCGGCGTGGGCGAGCAGGGCTCCGGCCTGGCGGATCGTTTCAGCGGCGATGAGGGGGTCGTGGGTGCCGTTGAGGGGGGTGAAGAAGCTGTGGCCGCGGGGCCATTGTGCGCGCATGGTGTAGCGGGTCTCGGTGAGGCGTTTCCAGCTGGTGAGCATGACTTCGGCGACGGCTGCCCGGTGGACGAGTTCGCTGGGGACGGTGGAGGTCCAGGGCCCGGGGCCCGCGACGGCCGCCGGGTGCGGCAGGTGCGGCGGGTGGGGCGGGTGGGGTCGGGCTGCGGGTGCCGGCTGCTGGGCGGGTGGTCTGACGGTGTCGAATGTGCTCGCGGTCATCGCTCCCCCAGAACGTGATCGGAGATGGTCTGCGGAGGCCCCAAAAGATAGAGACCACCCGGTTTGATTTCCAGAGGAATCGCATCCTCCGCCGGGGAATGTTGCGAGCCGTTGTCGAGGGCGGGCCGGGTGTGCGGGTCCCGGTGGGGGTCTGTGGGTGTGTGTCGTTGCAGTTGGCGCGGGGCGTGTGGGGGCGGGTGGTGGGGGCCGGCGGGCCGAGTGGTTCTCGAGCGGGGCTGAGGCGGTTGTGCAGCGGGGCGGGGCAGGGTGGCGCTTGTGGAGAGGAGCGGACATGGGTGAACCCGCTGCCCGGGCCCTGGCGTTGCGTATCGAGCGCGGCCGGGCCGGCGATCAGGAACTGGCCGCGCTGACGGCGGTGCTGTGTGCGGTACTGGCCCGGCGGGAGCAGGCCGCAGGCCGTGTGGAGGCTGTGGGGCAGGAGCCGTCCGGTGCCGTGTCCTGGCGGCCGGAGAGCCCCCGGGCGGTCCACCGCCCGCCCCACTGCTGGCGGTAACAGCCCCCGGCCGTCCCGGCTGCCTGCTGTCCGCCGTCCCCTGTCCGTTCTGCGGCCGACGGCAGGAACACGCCACCCCCCGGCCGCTGTTCGCCCCCCGTCCGCCGCACGGCCGGTGGGCAGGGGCCGCCAGACCCCAGACCCAGACCCAGACTCAGACCGAGACCCCCAAGCCCGGGCCGAGACCCGACCCAGACCCCAGACCGAGAGCGAGTGCGAACTCCAGGCCCAGCCCAGGGCCGGACCGAAACCCGAGCCCGGACCGAAACCCAGGCCCAGACCCTGACCCGAAACCCAAGCCCAGACCCAGAGCGAGAGCGAACTCCAGGCCCAGCCCAGGCCGAGGCCGAAAACCCAGATTCCAGAGCCGGATACCGAGACCCAGACCCGAAACCCAGAGCCAAGCCCACGCCCGGATCGAACTCCGAGCCCAGGCCCGAAACCCAGGCCCAGGCCCAGGCCCAAGCTCGGGCCCAAGTCCGAGTCCAAGTCCGAGTCCAAGCCCAGGCCCGTGCCCGGACCGAATCCCGGGCCCAAGTCCAAGCCCAAGCCCAAACCCAAGCCCAAGCCCAAGCCCACGCCCGGATCGAAACCCGAGCCCAGGCCCGAAACCCAGACCCAGACCCAAGCCCAGTGCCCAGGCCCAGGCCCGGACCGGGCCCAGGCCCGGGCGCGGACCCAAGCGCAGACCCAAGTCGAAGTCCAAGCCCGGGCCCGGACCGAATCCCGGGCCCGGACCGAATCCGAGGTCCAGGTCCAATCCCGGGCCCCCAAGTTCCAGACCGAGACCCAATCCAGACCCCAGATTTCCAGGCCAAGCCCGGGCCGAGACCCGGACCCCAAACCTCAGACCGCGAGTGAACTCCAGGCCCAGGCCGGATGCCGGGGCCGAAACCCAGGCCCAGGCCCAGGCCCGGGTCAGGGCCGAGTCCCGGGCTCAGGTTCAGGCGCAGGCGCAGGTCCCGGGCTCAGGTCCCAGGCTCAGGCTCAGGCTCCGGCCTGGGCCGGGGCTCGGCCCCAGGTCCTGCTGCTTTCCCGTTCTTGGTGTGCCGTTTGGGCGTTGGCGGGGGGCCGGGGGTGGCTCCGTGCGGGGGTGCGGGGGTGGGGGCTGCGGCTGTGGTCGTGGCTGGGAGCGGGGGCGGTGGTTGGTGTTCGGTGGGCCGTTTTTCAGCTGATGTGTGTGCGCACGGCACTCACCCCCCTATAAACCGCACAGACGGTTTGTTAGCCTGGGGGTTCGTGCCGGTCGTGCCCGGGAGGGAGGCATCGTGACAGTCCTCAGTGAGGTTTCTCAGGTGGCCGCGGGGCCGGCGGACGGGCGGGGGTGTGTTGCCGAGTTGCAGCAGATCCGTGCGCGGGCGCTGGCCGGGCCGGGGGAGGAGGCGACGGCGGCGCAGTATGCGCGGGGGAAGCTGACGGCGCGTGAGCGGATCGGGCTGCTCCTGGATACGGGTTCGTTTCGTGAGGTGGGGCAGTTGCGGCGGCACCGGGCGTCGGGGTTCGGTCTGGAGGGCCGGCGGCCGTACACCGACGGGGTGGTGACGGGGTGGGGCACGGTGGAGGGCCGCAGGGTCTTCGTCTACGCGCATGATTTCCGTATTTTCGGCGGTGCGCTGGGGGAGGCGCACGCCGCGAAGATCCACAAGGTGATGGACATGGCCCTGGCGGCGGGTGCGCCGCTGGTGTCTTTGAACGACGGTGCGGGGGCGCGTATCCAGGAGGGTGTCTCGGCGCTTGCGGGGTACGGGGGGATCTTCCAGCGCAATACGCGGGCGTCCGGGGTGATCCCGCAGATCAGTGTGATGCTCGGCCCGTGTGCGGGCGGTGCGGCCTACAGTCCGGCGCTGACCGATTTCGTGTTCATGGTCCGGGACACCTCGCAGATGTTCATCACGGGTCCGGACGTGGTCCGGGCGGTCACCGGTGAGGAGATCACCCACAACGGGCTGGGCGGCGCGGACGTGCACGCCGAGACGAGCGGGGTGTGTCATTTCGCCTACGACGACGAGGAGACCTGTCTGGCCGAGGTCCGCTACCTGCTGTCCCTGCTCCCGCAGAACAACCGGGCCGATCCGCCGCGCGTGCAGTGCACCGATCCGCCCGGCCGCCGCTGCGAGCGGCTGGCGGCGCTGGTCCCCGCGGACGGCAGCCGCCCCTACGACATGGCCGAGGTGATCGCGGAGATCGTCGACGACGGCGAGGTGCTGGAGGTCCACGAGCGCTGGGCGGGCAACATCATCTGCGCCCTGGCCCGGCTGGACGGACAGGTCGTGGGCGTCGTCGCCAGCCAGCCCAAGGCCCTGGCGGGTGTCCTGGACATCGAGGCCTCCGAGAAGGCCGCCCGCTTCGTGCAGATGTGCGACGCGTTCAACATCCCGCTCGTCACCCTGGTGGACGTGCCCGGTTTCCTGCCCGGCGTCGGCCAGGAACACGGCGGCATCATCCGCCACGGCGCCAAACTCCTGTACGCGTACTGCAACGCGACCGTGCCCCGCATCTCCCTGGTCCTGCGCAAGGCCTACGGCGGCGCCTACATCGTCATGGACTCCCAGTCCATCGGCGCCGACCTCACCTACGCCTGGCCGGCCAACGAGATCGCCGTCATGGGCGCCGAGGGCGCAGCCGGCGTCATCTTCCGCCGCCGGATCGCCGCCGCCCCCGACCCCGCCGCCGCGCGGGCCCGCATGGTCAAGGAGTACAAGGCCGAGCTCATGCACCCCTACTACGCCGCCGAGCGCGGCCTGGTCGACGACGTCATCGACCCCGCCGAGACCCGCGAGGTCCTCATCGCCTCCCTGGCGATGCTGCGCACGAAACACGCCGACCCGCCCTCCCGCAAGCACGGCAACCCGCCGCAGTAACGGAGCACTTGCGCCATGACCCGACAGCAACGAGCGCTGCGCACCCGCCAGGCGCTGATCACGGCGGCCGCCACGGTCTTCGACCGCGACGGCTACAGCACCGCCTCCCTCACCGCGATCAGCTCCCTGGCCCAGGTCAGCAACGGCGCCCTCCACTTCCACTTCGCGAACAAGGCCGCCCTGGCCGGCGCGGTCCAGCAGGCCGCCGCCCAGCAGCTGGACACCCTCCTCCAGGCCCACCGGGAGCAGGCCGGCAACGCCCTGCAGCTGCTGGTCAACACCTCCCACGGCCTCGCCCGCGCCCTCGCCGCCGACGTGGTCCTGCGCGCCGGCTTCGAACTCTCCCGCGGCCGCGCCCGCACCGGCACCGGCCCCGGCCTGCACCAGCAGTGGCACGCCTGGGTGGGAGCCGCGCTCACCCGCGCCGCCCGCGAAGGCGTCCTGGGCGAGGTCGCCCCCGAGGCCGTCGCGACCTTCGTCGTGGCCGCCACGACCGGCTTCGAGGTACTGGGCACCCGCGATTCCCGGTGGCTCTCCCACACCACCCTCACCCGCTTCTGGCAGCTCCTGCTGCCCCGCCTGGCCGCCGCCCCCGCCCTCACCGGCCTCACCGCCGCCGGCACCCGCCCCCACTGACCCCCCCCGCCATCCGGGGACCCCCGCGCCCCGGCAGCCCGGCCGGCACCAGCCCGCCGGAACCCCGCACCAGCCCACCGCAGCCCTCCGCCCAGCCCGCCCGGCGGCGCCCGCAGCCGCCCGCCCCGCCCGCCCCGCCTGGCGGCGACCGGCGGCGCCCGCAGCCTCCCGCCCCGCCCGCCCCGCCTGGCGGCGACCGGTGGTGCCTGGTGGCGCCCGCCCCGCCCCGGCCCGCCTGGCGGCGACCGGTGGCGTCCGGTGGTGCCCGCAGCCTCCCGCCCCAAGCCCCAAGCCCCGGCGCCCGCAGGCGCCGCCCTGCCCGGGATGCGTGCCTCCCCGCCCCGGGCCGGGGGTGAGTGCCTCCACGCCCCCGGGCCTCCGCCGCCCCCGGCCTCCGCCCCCGCCCCCGGCCTCCGCCCCCGCCCCCGGGCCTCCGCCGCCCCCGGGCCTCCGCCGCCGGCAGCGGAGGCGGGCTGTGCGCGCCCTCTGCCGCGCCCCGGCCTGCTCCGTCCGCCCGCCCTGCTCCGTTTGCCCGTCCGCCCGTCCGCCACGCCGCTGCCGGGCGCCGTTGCCGCCCCGCCCATAACAAGACCGCCTGCCCTGTTTTCTGAGTGCTGTCTCCGCGGTGACGGCCCCGTCCGGGCGTCCGTGCCCCCGGACGGAGTAGCTGCCGGGGGCCGGAATGTGTCCCTCCGGCGTGGCATACCGGCCTTGCCCTCACCGGGGAGATCTCCGCTCGCGGCGGGGCAACTGCCGTCGTGTGAAGGGCCTTCCGTCCTGGTGGCATCCGTGTGTGCCCGGTGTTCCGGCGCCGGTGCCCGCGGGGGCAAGGTGGCCGGATCTGCGTCACTCCCATTGACAAACCGACTGTGCTGTTTTTTTAATCGTCTTCGAGCCAGAGTCGTCGGGTGCCCTCCGGGTGTCCAAGCGGCGGCCCTCGCGGCACGGACCCGCAGCAACCGGCATGGGACTCAAAAAGGGGGACAAGGCAGTGGACATCGAAGTTCTGGGCGCGCTGTCCGTACGCGAGCACGGTGTCTCGATCACACCGACCGCTCCGAAACCGCGTCAGGTGCTGGCGCTGCTGGCCCTGCACGCCGACCGGGTGGTCCCCGTCTCCGCCCTGATCGAGGAGCTGTGGGACGACGAGCCGCCGCGCAGTGCCCGTACCACCCTGCAGACGTACGTGCTGCAGCTGCGCGAGCTGATCGCCGCGGCGCTGGCGGCCGGCGGTGAAGGCGACGTCACCGCCAAGGACGTCCTGGTCACCCTGCCCGGCGGCTACCGTCTGGACAGCCGGGGCGGCCGGGTCGACTTCCGCGAGTTCGAGCAGCGTGCCGGGGCCGGCTACCGGGCCGTGGACGCCGAGGACTTCACGGGTGCCGCACGCAGGCTGCGCGAGGCCCTGTCGCTGTGGACCGGTACCGCGCTCGCCGACGTGAGCGCCGGCAGCCGGCTCGGCCTGGAGGTCAAGCGTCTGGAGGAGTTGCGGCTGTGCGCGCTGGACCAGCGCATCGAGGCCGACCTCAGACTCGGCCGCCACCGCGAACTGCTGTCCGAGCTGACCGTCCTGGTCAACCGGCACCGCATGCACGAGAGCCTGCACGGCCAGTTCATGGTGGCCCTGCACCGCTCGGGACGGCGCGGCGAGGCCTTGAGCGTCTACCAGCGGCTGCGGGCCACCCTCGTGCACGAGCTGGGACTCGAACCGTCCACGACGATCAGCCGGCTCCAGCGCTCCATCCTGACGGCCGCCGCGGAGAGCGCCCCGGCCCGCGGCCCGGAGACCACCGGCCGGGCCGTGGCCCGCGTGGGCTGACCCCACCCCACCCCGCCCCGCCCGTGAGCGGGCAGCGCCCCCCCGCCGCCGCCGCTGCCCGCCGCAACCGCAGGGTCAGGCCCCTCCCGCCGGCCGCGGCCCCCCCCGCCCCCCCCGCGCGGGACCGGCGGGCCGGCTTCAGCACAGCCCCCGCCCCCGCGACCCGGGCGGGCGGCGGGCCGGCCTCCCCCCACCCGGACTGCACCGGGCCGCGCCGACGGCTCCCGCCGACGCCCCCCCCGTGCGCCCACCGGACCCGACACCGGCTGCCCAGGCGGCAGTTCACCTCCCGGGGCGGGCCGGCGCCTCCCCGGCACCCCAACGCCGCCTCCCGGAAAGGCAGTTCACCCTCGCCCCCGGACCTTCCCGGCCGTGTTCTCGTATAGCTGCCGCCACCCGTCATGTAGCGGAGGAACGCCGCCATGGTCGCCACGAACCAGTCGGCGTCGTCGAGCCACGGATAGTGACCTGCTCCCGGCTGCACCGCGAGCGTGGCATCAGGGACCGCTTCCGCGAACTCGGCCGCGGCCACAGGCGGACTGTTCAAATCGAACTCTCCAGTGAGCAACAGAACGGGAGCCTCGCAGGAGGCGAGCGCCGCACGAGTGCTCTTCGGGCTGAAGGCCCCCTCGGCCGCGAAGAGAGCGACAGCTTCCTGGTTGCTCGGCTGGCTGGCTGCGTGGTCCTTCTGTGCCGTGGCGTCCCACCGGCCCCAGAAGAAGGGGGCGACGGCTTCCCAGTCGCTGCCCGTGCCCTCAGTGATCGCTTGCAGGGCGGCGAACGCTGTCGGGAACCACGGCTCGTTCTTCCGGAGCTGCGCGAGCTCGCGCCGAGTCTCTCCCGTGATCGCTACGTCGACAGCTCGGGGACTGGGGCCGATGAGGGCGAGCTTGCTGACCTTCTCCGGGTACCGGGCCGCGTATTGCGTCGCAATGTTCGTGCCGGCGGAGTGGCCGAGCAGGTCTATCCGCGCAAGGCCGAGGCGCTCGCGCAGCGCCTCGACATCGTCGACCAGGCGATCGCAGCGGTAGGAGGAGGTGTCCTGGGAATCGCGGACCGGCCGGTGCCCCGAAGGTCCAGGACGATCAGCCGGCGGTATGTGGACGGGCCACGCGGCCGTCGCGAGGCTCCGAGCCGAGGGCCACGACATCAAGGACGAGGACGTCGCCCGCCTGTCCCCGCTGAAGGACCGGCACATCAACTTCCTGGACCGCTACCTGATCAACAACATCGCCAGCGGCCCCGGGCAGGGCCTGCGACCCTTCCGGGACCCCGGACACGCCCGAGGACGGTGACGAGGAGGAGTAGCCCGGGTCAGTCCGGACCGTCGCCCATTCAAGCTATGAGCAGGCGGAGGCCGAGGTCTGCCGTGTCGAGGTGGGCGAGATCGCTGTTGCGCTCGGCCCATCGGCCGGAGTCGAGGTCGTCGCGGAGGTTTTGCACGGCCCGCCGCTCGGCGTCCGGCCCGACCCTCGTCCACACCGACATCCCACGGCGGACGTGCTCCTCCAGATACGCTCCCGGTCGGCGCCAGTACGCCTCGAACAGGCCGTCAGCGCAGTCCCACGGGATGGGCACCGGCTCAGCGCGGGCGCCGATCGCGTTGGCCATCCCCGCAAGTGAGGGAAATTCTGCAAGGACGGTGGCGAACTCGGGCAGGTAGTCGCGGGTAAGCCAGAACCGGTCCTGCCATCCGGGCTCGTCGGTGTCGAACGTCAGCACCACCACGCGGCGCGCCACCCGCCGCATTTCGCGCAGCCCCGCTATCGGGTCCTCCCAGTGGTGAACAGTGGAGACGGCCATGGCGACGTCGAAGGAGTGCTCCTCGAACGGCAGGCTCTCCGCGGCGGCGGCCACGCACAGCGCCGAGCCGGCAGGCCGCTGACGCCGCATGACCTCCGACGGCTCCACCGCGGTCACCTCGCGATCAGTCGGCTCGTAGGAGCCGGTGCCAGCCCCGACATTCAGCACCGTCCGCGCGTCCCCGAGCGCGCCCAGGATCTGTGCGGCGATCCGCGGTTCGGTACGCCGCGTTGCCGTGTAAGCACCGCCGATCACGTTGTACAGCCGTGCACCGAGCATCCCCAGTTGCTCCTCCGGTGTCACCTTCAGTCCCCTCGCCCGTGTCTCAAGTTCCCTGTCAAGGGCCGCCACCATGGCGTCAGCACGATCACGCCGCTCCAGCAGCAGGCCACGCAGCCGGCGCAGGTGCGCGACCGCGTCGGTGGAAGAGTCACCGACCAGTTCCGCAACCTCCCGTAGCCCGAAGCCCAGCCGCCGGTAGGCCAGCACTTCCCTCAGCCGCTCGACGTCACCCGCCGAGTAGGCCCGGTACCCACCTGCGGTCCGCGCCGATGGACGCACGAGGCCGATCTCGTCATAGTGATGCAGCGTGCGGACGCTCACGCCGGCCAACTCGGCCACGCGCCCCACGGTCCAGTGATCTTCCACGGCACCGACTATGCAGCCTGACGTCACGTGAGGGTCAAGAGCCTCACGCATGACCCGCAAGAGCCGACGCGGAGCCGTAGCCGCACGCCGCATCACTGCCAGAAACGGCCGTGTTCTCGTACAGCTACGGCGAGGTGGCGTGTAGCACTGCGTGACGCTTAGGTCTGCGGTCGAAGTGAGGGTCGGCAACTGAACATTCGAAACCTACCAGCGGGTTACTTGCTCCCCGGTCTCCGAGCCGGGATTACAGGGCCTGTCCCGAAGGGATAGGGCACCCCGGCATCCCCTACGGGCCCCGAGGGGGTTTTCCCCCTTTGCGGCCCGGGGGGTCGCTCCATGTCCCAGCGGAGCGGCCGACGGGCATGATCCATCCATGACTTTACGGCGAACACGTATCCGGATTCTGGCTGGTGCGGCGGTCCTCGGCAGTGTGTCCGCCCTGGTGACTCCGGTCTCGGCGGCGGCCGGCTCCCACAGTGAGCGGGTACAAGGCGGGGCTGTCGTCTCCGTCGAGCAAGCGGCCGACCTCACAGCCGAGGAAGTGGCCGGGGAGCTCCGGGGAAAGATCGACTCGTCCCAGGTCCGTCACGGCGTGACCGCCTATCGGGTCACCTACCGCACCACCGACAGCGCAGGCGCCCCCACGACCGCGAGCCAGCTCGTCGTCCTGCCCAAGAACGGGGCGCGCCACCTGTCCACCGTCTCCTGGCTGCACGGCACCACCGTCTACCGCAAGGACGTCGCCTCGGAGAATCCAAAGTCGAACGACCGGCTCGTCGCCCTGCTGTTCGCCTCGACCGGGCGGGCCGTTTCGGCGCCCGACTACGTGGGCCTCGGCTCGGGCGAAGGCTTCCACCCGTACGGTGACCCTCGGGCCACCGTCGCGGCCTCGGTGGACGGCCTGCGCGCGGCCCGGACCTTCGCCCACCGAAACGGCCGGGAGCTGAAGCGGAAGGTTCAGGTCAGCGGGTTCTCGCAGGGCGGCCCCGCGACCATGCTGGTAGGCCGGGCGCTTCAGCAGGAGGGCGCCGACCGCTACTTCCGGCTGGGGGCACTCGCCCCGGTCAGCGGCCCCTACAACCTCTCGGCCTTCGAGGCCGCCGCGGCCGACGACAAGATCGCCAAATCCGGCATCTACCTCGCCTACTTCGTCACCGCCTGGAACAAGATGTACGGCCTTTACACGTCACCCGGCGATGTCTTCCGCTCCCCCTACGACAGCAAGGTGGAGGGTCTCTTCGACGGCCATCACACCGCCGGGCAGATCGTCAGCGAACTCCCGGCGGCCTCCAAGGACCTGTTCACCGAGGACTTCCTGAACAAAATCCGCAAGCCCGACGGAGTCCTGAAGGACAAGCTGCACCCGATGGATAACACATGCGACTGGCGGCCGAACGTACCAGTGGAGATCTTCCACGGCCGGGGCGACAAGGACGTCGACTTCAGTCACGCGGCGTACTGTGCCGACCAGTTGACGAGGAACGGCGCCGCACGCCGGCTGACCGACGTCGGCGACCACGACCACAACGGATCGGTGCGGCAAGCCCTGCCCCGGATCGTCAGGTTCTTCGACGAGTCGGCGAAGACCAACTGAAGCACGCCACCGGCGACGGCTGAGAGCAGAGGATGTACGCGCAGCGGCGCGCCCGCCCGACCCATGCCTCCGCCGTAAGCCCGGCGCCAGTCACGCGAAGGACGCCGCGCTGTGGACCTCAGGGGTACGCGGGCCGGGCACCCTCGCGGCCCTGGCGGCCAGGTCCAGCTCCAAGCGGCTGTTCATATCCAGCTCGAACCGCCCGTAGGGGTTCACGTGCGTCCACAACAGCGGGGCCGCTGCCCTGCATGTACGACCCCAGCGGACCAGGTCGTCTGCTGTCCGCGTTCTTCGCCGCGATGGCGGAGACCGAGCGGGAGAACATCCGGGAGTCGACCCTCGAAGGGCTCGACGCGGCAGCCCGCAAGGGCAAGCACGGCGGCCGGCCGCCCGTCATCACCGACGACATGCATCACACCGTGCTGCGGCGCCGTACGAACGGCGATTCGGTCGAGCAGATCCAACCCGACCTGCAGCGTCCCGGCCGTCCCGGTCCCCCCGTCATCCTGGCTCTCCCGGCCCGTGCCGCTCCCCGGTCCTGGCCCTCCCGGCCTGTGCGGTGGCCCGCCAGGGGCGCAGGACGCGGCCGCAGGGCTGGGCCGCGGTCCCAGCCCGGTGCGGTTCGCGGCCCCCGGAGGCCCGGGCGCGGTGGTGCCGGCAGCCGACGCAGCCGGCCCGCCCGGGCCGTTGCGGGCACCGCCCCCTCCGCCCGGTTGCGGTGCAGCCCCCTCCGTCCGCCCGGATGCGGTGCCCGCCCTGCCCCTCCGTCCGCCGGTGAGCCGCTGGGCTGTGCTCCGCCGCCCCGGCAGGTCTTGCCCCCCTGTGGGCGGCGCCCTGAGCCCCGTACGGGGGAAAGCGGGCCTGGGAGGGGTGGGCCGTTCGGAAACAGAGGGCGACGCCGCCCGGGAAGGGGGGGCGATTCCCGCTGCCGGCCCACGAGCCGGCGCCCCCCTTTTCCCGGATTCCGGCTGCCGGACGGTAGGCGTGAACAAGAAGCCGGGCGCCGCGCGTTGGGTTTCTGGTTTCGTCAGTGGAAGCGGGCAACGTTTGTCGACGGTTTCGGGTAGCAGTTGGCGATCAGACAGCTCGAAAATGTCGATGAGAACTGACAACGCTGCGAGCTCTTCCCGGTGTCAGCGGGAAGCGCATACTGTGCGGTGTGGCGACTTACAACCGCATCGGTGCGACCTACGCTGACACCCGGCGACCGGACCCCCGAATCGCCGCCAGGATCCATCAAGCCCTCGATGGTGCCACCACTGTGATCAACGTAGGCGCCGGCACCGGCTCCTACGAACCGTCACACACGGTGTTGGCTGTTGAACCCAGCTCAGTGATGATCGCCCAGCGCCCAGCCGGATCCGCACCGGCCCTGGAAGCATCCGCGGAGTCGATCCCTCTCGCCGACGACTCGGCCGATGCGGCGATGGCCCTCCTGACCGTGCACCACTGGAGCGACCTGGAAGCCGGCATCGGCGAACTCCTCCGCATCGCCCGGCAACGGATCGTCGTCCTCACCTTCGACCCCGACATCAACCACAGGTTCTGGCTGCTGGAGGAGTACTTGCCCGAAGCAGCCGCGTTCGATGACACACGAGCCGTCGCGGTCGACCGTTTGTCCAGGTTGCTGGGAGGCGCGCGCATCGAAACCGTCCCCGTCCCGCACGACTGCACCGACGGATTCCTCGCCGCCTTCTGGCGCCGACCGGAGGCATACCTCGACCCGGAAGTGCGGGCCGGTATCTCGCTGTTAGCTCAGACCAGCGACGAAGTTCTCCAGCCGGGCTTGGCCCGGCTGTCAGACGACCTTTCCTCCGGCCGGTGGCACGAACGCCATGCCGACCTGCTCGATCGCGAAGCCCTCGATGCCGGCTACCGGCTTCTCGTGGCCGACCTGTAGAACCAGGCGAGCTGTCTGACTGCACACTCAGACCTGCGAGAAAGGGCCGGTCACGGCGGAGCGCCAGAGGTGATCAGTTCGCGGCGACGTCCTGCCCTTGGGCCGCCCTGGTGCTGGCGAGCCGGTAGGATTCGGTGCCGGTCTCGATGATGTTTCCGCCGAAGGTGAGACGGTCGACAATGGCCGCGCAGAGCCGCGGATCCGTGAACGTCCTGGTCCAGCCGCCGAATGACTCGTTGGAGGCGATGGCAACGCTGTTCTTCTCCTCGCGTTCGGTGAGCACCTGGAACAGCAGCTCAGCGCCCCTGCGGTCCAGCTCCATGTAGCCGAGTTCGTCTAGGCAGAGGAGATCGACGCGTCCGTAGCGGGCGATGGTCTTGGTCAGGACCTTCTCGTCCGCCGCCTCGACCAACTCGTTGACCAGCTTGGTGGCAAGTGTGTAGCGGACCCGGAAGCCGGCCAGGGCGGCCTCGGTCCCGAGCGCGATCAACAGGTGGGACTTGCCGGTGCCGGAGTCGCCGATCAGGCAGAGCGGCAGGCCCTTCTTGACCCACTCGCAGGTCGCCAGAGTGTGAATGACGGCTGCGTCGACGTTCCCGTTTGCCTCGAAGTCGAAGGCCCTCAGCGACTTCTCCCGCGGGAACTGCGCCGCCTTGATGCGCCGTTCGGAGCGTCGGCGGGCCCGGTCGTCGCACTCGGCCATCAGCAGTTCGGCGAGGAAGCCGCGATAGGACATCTGGTCGCGGGCGGCGGCTTCGGCCAGGTCGGGGAACTGGGCCCGGATAGTGGGCAGCCGGAGCATGCGGCATGCCTGGTCGACGGCGGCGGTCGCGGCCTGTTCGGTCAGCCCGCGGTGGCCTTTGAGTGTCACGGCATCTCTCCCTGGATGGCGGGGCGGTCGGCCGGCTGCCGGGCTCGCAGCAGCTGGTCGTAGGCCGCGACCGAGGGCAGCGGCCGGGTGTCGGGCGGAAGCTGGGCCAGCCGCCGCTCGGTCAGCGAAGTCACGTTCGTCCGTTCCGGCTCCGCAGGGACAACCGGAGCCGCGACCTCGTCAGCTTCGGCAGCCTTCCGGGCCTCCAGGGCGACGGCGTCCGCGGTCAGGGCGCCGGCCCTGAGCGCGGAGGCGAGCCCAGCGACCAGGTGCTCGTGGGGGACGTGGCGGCCCATCAGCAGGACCTCGATCAGGGCCCGAGTGCCGTCCCGCTCGCCGTGGGAAGCCTTCGCCGCCTCCCACCAGGCGTCATGAACGGGCGTGAACTTCCCTGCGGAACGTGCCTGTTCGAGGGCGGTGGCCCCGGGAAACGCTCCGGGCTTGCGGACCAGGGCTTCCAGGTAGTGGTCCAGATCCAGCCGGGCCTTCCCCTTGGCGATCAGCCGTTCATGACGGGCGACCTCCTGCTGGCCGTCGTAGACCACCAGCTCGGACGCGTGCAGTATCGCCCTCACCGTCCGCCCGATCAGCCGCACCGGCACCGAGTAGCGATTGGTGCGGACACTGACCTGGCTGAAGCGGTCCACCCGCAGGCTGAACAGCCGTCCCGTATCAAAGGGTTCGTCCGGTAACGGCTGCAGCAGCGGCCGTTCGACAGCGAAGTACTCGCTCACCGGCCGTGGCCGAGAGCCGATCCGGCGCCGTTCGTCGTCCTCGTCCCACTGCTCGATCATTGCGTTGAGCTCGGCGAGGGAGGCGACCTCGGGGACGGGGACCATGTGATTGCGGCGGAACCAGCCGATCTGCCCCTCCACCCCACCCTTCTCATGAGCGCCCTCGATGCCGGGCAGGCAATACGCAGCATCGATGCCGAAGTGCGACCGGAACGCGGTCCACCGCTCGTTCTCCACGCGGGAGCGTGAGCTCAGCACCCGGGAAACCGCAGAGCGGAGGTTGTCGTAGCGGACCTTGCCGGTCGGGACGCCGCCCAGCACGCTGAGAGCGTGGACGTGACCCTCAAGGAACGCCTCCTGGCCGCAGGAGGCGAAGACGCGGTGGACGGCCTTGCCCGAATACGACAAGCGCATCGCGAACACGAAGCAGGTGACCTGCTCACCGGCCAGGCGTACCTTCACGTCACCGAAGTCCACCTCCGCCTCGGCCCCGGCCGGTGGGACTGCGGAATGAACGCGTGTACCACCCCGCGGCTGGCCTCAACAGCGATCTGGGGCCGCCGGTCGGCGACATAGGCCCGCACCATCGGATAGGTCACCGCCTCCGCCCCATGCTCGTCCAGGAGCCGGTCGAAGATCCGCTTGACCGTGTGACGCTGCTTGCGCGGAGCATCCAGATCCGCTCGGAGCATCGCGTCGATCAACGGCTTATAGGCATCCAAGCGGGTCCCGCGCGGCCGCGGCTTCTTCCGGGCCTCCGGCCAGACCGACTCCAACGCGGCCTTCACCGTGCGAAATCCGACTCCGTACTCACGCATCAAGGCCCGGTACGACATCCCTGCCCGAGCGTCACGGCGGATCGCCGCGTACAAGTCGACCTTGGATTTCGGTGGCGCCATCGCAGCCTCATCCCGCAGAGCACGTCAATGCTCCCACCGCAACCCCTCAAGCGTTGCCAGAACTCACAAACATCGCCCTCCGGCGAAACACGGCGTTCTCGGCCCTGAGCGACAAGTGGTGTCGGATTCCGTCAACAGAACCAGGTTTCCCTGTCCGGCCGCCGCACCCTCACGCCGCCTTTCCCGGTGTGGCCGCCCCGCCCGGCCCGGGCGAGGGGTAAAAGGACGGCTCCGTGCACGGGCCCGCACAACGGGGGGCCGCTCCCGCTTCTCGCAGAATTCGAAAAGAAGGGGGGGCGTGCCGCGCATGCGGCAGGAACTGCTGGGAGAGGGGCCGCAAGGATTCCGCTCGATGACTCCTCGACGAAGGGGCCGGCGGGCGGTTGCGGCGGGATACGGCGGGCCTCGTGCATCCGTCGTGGGGTAAGGACAGCGGGCCCCCGCGTGGCGCAATATCGACCGAGCCTCGGGCACCGGTTCGAACGCCGGCTCAAAAGCCGAGTCCAGTTGTCGAGGTACGGGGAAGGAAGCCATGGAGATTCGTGTTCTGGGTCCGCTGAGTGCCGACGTCAACGGGATGTCGATCGTTCCGACGGCCGGGAAGCCGCGCCAGATCCTGGCCCTGCTCGCGCTCTACCCGGGCCGGGTCATGCCCGTGCCCACGCTCATGGAGGAGATCTGGGGCACCGAACTGCCCCAGAGCGCCCTGACCACCCTGCAGACCTACATCCTCCAGCTGCGGCGCCGGCTCGGTACCGCGATGGGGCCCGGCGCCCCGGGCACCGCCAAGGACGTCCTCGCCACCCGGCACGGCGGCTATCTGCTGCAGATACCGGCCGAGGCGGTCGACGTCCACGCCTACGAACGCCTCGTCGCCGAGGGCCAGCAGGCCTTCGAGGACGGCGAGGACGAACGGGCCGCCCGCACCTACCGCGCGGCGCTCAGCCTGTGGCAGGGGCCCCCGCTGGTCGACGTTCCCGTCGGCCCGGTCCTGGAGATCGAGGCGATGCGGCTGGCGGAGAGCCGCCTCGTCACGCGCGAGCGCCGCATCGACGCCGACCTCAGGACCGGCCGGCACGCCGAAGTCACCGCCGAACTCACCGACCTGATCGCCCGCCACCCCGAACACGAAGGGCTGCACTCCCAGGCCATGGTGGCGCTCTACCGCTGCGGGCGGCAGGCCGCCGCGCTCGACGTCTACCACCGGCTGCGCCGGCGCCTGGTCGACGAGCTGGGCGTGGAGCCCTCACCGCAGCTGCAGCGGCTGCACCAGGCGATCCTCGCCGTGGACCCCCAGCTGGACCTGGCGTCCGGGCCCCGGCGCACCTCTACCTTCGACCTGTACGCGGCCTGACCCGGCGACGGCCCGGCGGCTGCACCGCGTCCGTCAGCGTGCCGGGCCGATGTCCTTCAGCAGCGCACGCTCCAGCGCGGTCAACGGCACGTCGGGGCGCAGGCGTTCGGGGTGACCCGGCGCAGGCGCGTCCACCAGGCGGCTGTCGGCGCGGGCCGTCTCGCCGGCGAGCTGGACGGCGCCGACGGCGACCATGGACTGCCAGACAGTGGTGGCCAGGGCGCGGGACAACCGGAGCAGACGCCGGGCGATCGTCATCGAGGGTCCCCCTTTCGGTCGGCGGATCGTCGTGCCACTTCGGTCAGGCTGGAAGCGGCCCCTCGAGGATGGTCTGACGTCCTCTCGACTCCCAGTCGAGCGTTCGGTGACCCGGGCCGGAGGCCCCCGCGCAGTGACGGCCGCGGGGGCCGGTGTTCCGTGACCCGACGTGGTGTCACCCGCTGCGGGAAGCGCCCGTGGGGCGGAAAACTCCGGGGGCGAGCGGCCGGGCTCTGGGCCGGTAACGGTGTGGGCGGCGGGGGAGCGGCCGGGTTGTGGGCCCGGTGCCGGTGTGGCGTGGCGGGGGAGTGGCCGGGCTGTGGGCCGGTGCCGGTGTGACGCGGCGGCGGGGCGGGGGAGTGGCCGGGTCCGGTCGTGGGGTGCGCAGAGCGCCCGGACGAGCGGCCGGGCCGGGTGCGGGTGCGGGGGCGGTGTGGCGGGGCGTCCGCCCGGTGCGGGTGTCCGCCCGGTGCGGGTGTGCGGACACCGGTGTGCGGCAGCGGTGCCGCAGGGTGGGGCGGGGAGGTCGTGCCCTGATCGATCCGGCGTCCGGCGCGGTCGTCGTGCGCGGGGGCGTCTCGTGTTCCACTGCGGAGTCCAGCGGTGTTCGAGAAGCGGACGAGTCGTTCTCCACCGGGTCAGGACACAGTCCATGGCGAGCCTGTACCAACGGGCGGGCGGCGTCCACGGCGGCCCGTCCCGCCTTCCGGACGCCGAGACGAGAGAGGTGTGGGGATGTATCTCGCGCCTGTGCACCGTATGGCCCAGCACGCGGAGGTCGACGCCCCCGCCGGCGTGCTCTACGGCCTGATCGCCGACGCGCTGCGCTGGCCCGTGTTCCTGCCGCCGACCCTGCACGTCGAACAGCTCGAGTTCGACGGTGAGTCGGAGCGGCTGCGGATGTGGGTCACGGCCAACGGCGAGGTCAAGTCCTGGACCACCCGACGTGTCCTGGACCCGGTGGCGCACCGGGTCGACTTCCGCCAGGAGGTGCTGCCCCGGCCGGTGACCTCGATGGGCGGCAGCTGGAGGGTCGAACCGCGAGGCCCCGAGCGCTCCCTGGTCATCCTCAGCAACGACTTCACCGTGACCGACAACGCGCGCGCCGACGTGGACTGGGTGAAGAGGGCCACCACCGCCAACAGCCGGGCCGCCCTGGACAACCTCCGCCAGCTCGCCGAGCGCTGGCGCCGCCTCGACGACCTGGTCCTGTCCTTCGAGGACGCCGTGAGCGTCGACGCCCCCGTCGAGCCGGTCTACGACTTCCTGCACCGGTTCGGCGACCGGCCCGACGCGGTACCCGGCGCGAAGGGGATCGACATCGCCGAACGCGGGCCCGGCGTGCAGCTGATGACCGTAAAACTCGACGGCGCCGACGGGAGTGCGCGGACGACGGAATCGGTACGGATCGGGTTCCCGCACGCCGGGCGCATCGTCTACAAGGACATCAGGGACACCGAGGAGCCGGCGCTGCTCGCCGCGCACACGGGGGAGTGGTCGGTCGAACCCAACCCCTGGGGCGCGGGGGTCACCGTCGTCGCGCGCCACCACGCGGTCCTCGACGAGGACGGTGTCCGTCAGCGGTACGGCGACGGCGGCCACGCGCTACGCCTCGCACGCAAGGCCCTGCGCTCCCGGCTCGCCCGACAGAGCGGCGTCGCGCTGCGGCTGGCCAGGGAGCACGCCGAGCGCGCGCCGGCCCGCCGGGCCTGAGCCGCCGCCTCGTGCCGGCCGCACCCCTCCCGCTCATCGCGCTGTTCTTGCCCCCCCTTTTTGCCCCCGCCGGACGGGCCGACGTTGGAGGTCGCACGTGAACGACACTCTCACCGCGGGCCGGGGCACGACCGCGGCCGCGGGTTTGGCCGCTCACACCCGGCTCCCACGGGTCTGCGCTGACGCAGCCGCCCGGGCCCGGGACCTCGAGGACCTGCTCGGCGACCCCTTCGACGACGGCAACCCGCACGGCCAGCAGGCGCTGCTCGCCGCCGACGAACGGCGCGAGGCACCCGCCGCCACCGAAGACCTGCTCGGCCGCTTCGAACTGGCCGCCGAGTTCGTGCCCACCGTCCTGGGCGGCCGCTTCACCGGCGTCGAGGCACTCACCCAGGTGCTGCGGCCGGTCTTCCGCAGGGACGTCGCGCTCGGCTTCGGCGCCGGGGTGACCGCCCTGTTCGCGGCGTCCGTGGTGTGGAGCGCGGGCGACGAGCGCCAGCGCCGGGACACCGCGTCGCTGCTGCTGGGCGGCGGCCGGATCACGATCCTGCACCGCGAGTTCGCCCACGCCAACGCGATCCTGCGCGGCGAGTACACCGCACGGCCCGCGCCCGAGGGCTACGTGGTCGACGGCCGCAAGGACGTCGTCATCAACGCCGACCGCGCCGACACCTTCGTCGCCTACGTCCGCACCGCGCCCGGCGACGGCCCGGACAGCCACTCCGTGTTCCTGCTGGAGACCGGCAGACTGCCGGCGCACGCCGTGCACCGGCTGCCCCGCGCCCGCACCCACGGCATGCGCGGCGCCCACTACGCGGGGCTGCGCCTGGAGGACTGCCCGGTGCCCGCCGACGCCCTGGTGGGAGAGCGGGGCGAGGGCGTCAGCCTCTCCCTGCGCACCTTCCAGGTCAGCCGGGCGCTGGTGTCCGGCGGTGCTCTGGTCGGCGGAATGGACAGCGCGCTGCGCTACGCCGTGCGGGCCGTCAGCGAGTCCCGGCGCGGCCTGACACTGCGCGGGCGCCGCGGCCGGGTGCTCGCCGGAGTCTTCGCCGACCTGCTCGCCTGCGACAGCCTCGCCGTCACCGGTCTGAGGCTGCTCGACCTGGCGCCCCAGCACGCACTGGTTCCCTCCGCCGCCGTCAAGTACGCCGTGTCGGCACTGCTCCACGAGGACCTCGACGAACTCGCCGCGGTACTCGGCGCCCGCGGCTACGACACCGGCCCCGCCTACGGCGGCTTCCCCAAACTCGTGCGCGACCTGCCGGTGGCCGGGCTCGGACACGCCGGCACCGCCGACACCCAGGCCGTCCTCGTCCCCCATCTGCGCACCCTCGCCCACACGGCCCGCGACGCAGACAGCGGGCAGGAAGCACCCGGCGCCCTGTTCACCCCGGGTGCCGGGCACAGCACGCTCGACTTCACACGGCTCGACGCCAAACCCCGCGATCCGCACAGCGGCTGCGACGGCCTGCTCGCCGCACTGCCCCACGCCGCCGCCCGCCTCGACGGCACCCGGGACCGCGGCCCCAGGTGGGCCGCGCTCGCCGACCTCGCCCGCGCCTTCGCCGCCGAGGTGCACAGCCTCGCCGAACGGTGCGCCGCCCTCCTGGAGCGCCCGGACACCGGGGCGCTCGCACCGGCCGCCTACGTCCTCGTCGACCGGTACTGCCTGCTGCTCGCGGCCGCGTCCTGCCTCGGAGTCCGCGAGAACGCCGGCCCCGCCACCCCCGACGGCCACCTGCTCGCCGAGCCCGAGTGGGCGCTGACCGCCCTGACCAGGTTCGGCCGCCGCCTGGGACTGGACGTGCCCGACCTGCCGGACGGCGTCACCCAGGAACTGGCGGCCCATCTCGTGGACCGCTACCGCGACGGGCGCAGCTTCGACCTCTACGGGATGCGGCTCGCGTGAGACCCAGGCCCGGCAGAAACGATCCGGCCCGGAATGCCGGCCGGCCCGGGAGCCGGCCGCCGGGCCCGCAGGACGACGCTGGGAGGCGAACACCATGAACCACAGGGAGCCTGTGGCCGCACGCGGCGACGACGGCCGCGTCACCGACGACATCGACACCCGTGACGCCGTGGGCGTCCTGGGCACCCTGCGGCGTCTGAGCGCACTGGGCGCCGCCGCCACCGCGCACGGTCGCGCCGTCGCACCGCCCGTGCACATCCCGCGCCCGGACAGCTCCTGGCTGCGCATACGCGAGGACCTCCTGGACCGCGGGAGAACGGTGGCGTACGCGACGTGGACCGAGTGGTTTCCCGCGGTGCTCACCACGCCGCGCCTCAAGGCGCTGCTGGGGCGGGACTGGAACCGCTACACCGGCACGAACGACCCCGCCGTCCGCAGCCGGTTCGCCGCCTCCCGGCTGCTCATCAAGTACACCGCGGCGGCCGCGCTCGGCATCGGGCCCGAGGACATCGACATCGCCTACCGTCTCGGCGGCCGCCCCTACCTGCGCGGCCTGGACCAGGTGGAGGTCGCGCTGACGCACACCGGTGAACTGATGGCCGTCGGGATCAGCCGGATGGGCCGGATCGGACTGGACGCCGAGTGCGCGGACCGGCGCTTCGACCTGGACCTGATGCTCGGCCGGATGTGCACACCGGCCGAGGTGGCCGAACTCGACGCGCTGCCCGCGCAGCACCGGGCGGCGTGCGTGCTGCGGCTGTGGACCCTGAAGGAGGCGTACACCAAGGCGCTCGGGCAGGGCATGCGGCTCGCCTTCACCGAGTTCGGCTTCGGCCTCGCCCCCGGCGGCCTGCGCACCCCCGACGGTGCCGCGGCACTCGGCGAGGAGTGGGCGTTCGCCACCCATCCGGTGCTCGGCCGCTACCTGATCAGCGCGGCCTGCCACGACGCCGGGCTCGACCCGGCCGGGGACACCTCGGTCACCACCATGCTGGACCCGCGCCTGCTCACGGCGATGACCCCGCCCGGGCAGCAGGGCCCGGCCGTGGACATCTGAGCCGCGGGATCAGCCCCGTACGGGGGGCTCGCCCTCGGTGAACAGGACCCGGAACGACAGCTCGCCGATCCGCCACCCGGCAGCCGTCCTGCGGGCCTCGCCGGAGGCGAGCGTCCCCGCACGAAAGAGCGGCGGCCGGTCCCCGCCCGGGTGGTGCACGTGCGTGGTCAGCACGTTGGCGCGGAAGACCGCGCTGTCCCCGGTGACGCTCACCACCGCCGGCGAGCCCAGGTGCTGGGTGCGCGCGAACGCCGCGAGCGAGGCGCGGTGCCACTGGGCGAGTCCGGCGCACCCCTGGTGGCGGCTCATCGGGAAGGTGACGGCCGCGTCCTCGGTGAACAGGCTCCGGGCCCACGCGTCGTCAAGCTCCTCGTCGTCGAGCGTCACCAGATAACGGCCCACGAGTTCGGCGACCACTGCGGCGTCCGCGGAATCGGCGGCCGCGGCCGGATCGGCGGGCAAGAAAGGGGAAGTCACCGCTCGAGCATGGCGCCGGGCGCGGCGGGCGGACCAGTCCCCTGCCAGAGATCTGACATTACCGGCGAAGTTCTGTCATGGATTGCGCAAATCCTGTACCGGACTCGCTTTACCGTTCCTCCATGGCCCGGCAATACTCATCAAACACCAGTCGGAAGAGGGAAGATGGACACCTTTGACGCGGACGTGATCATAGTAGGAGCAGGGCCCACCGGACTCATGCTCGCGGGCGAGTTGAGTCTCCATGGAGTCTCCGCCCTGGTCCTGGACCGGCTTGCCGAACCCATCAAGGAATCCCGCGCCCTCGGCTTTTCCGCGCGCACGATCGAGGAATTCACACAGCGCGGACTCATATCCCGGCTCGGTGATGTCGACGTCATTCCGTTCGGTCATTTCGGTGGAGTGCCGCTCGACTACCGGGTCCTTGCGAACGGCTCGTACGGAGCCCGCGGAATCCCCCAGTCGCGCACCGAGGGCATGCTCGCCGGCTGGATCGCGGAGCGCGGCGTCGAGGTGCGCCGCGCAGTGGAGGTCACCGGCGTCGAACAGGACGACGACGAGGTCCGCGTCCACGTGGCCACCGCCGAGGGCACCGGCACGCTCCGCGCCCGCCACGTCGTCGGCTGCGACGGCGCCCGCAGCGTCGTGCGCACCAGCGCCGGCATCGACTTCGAGGGCACCGCGCCCACCGTCGAACTGCGCTTCGCCGACATCGCCGGCGTACAGCTGCGCCCGCGCTTCAGCGGCGAGCCGGTGCCCGGCGGCATGGTCATGGTGCTGCCGCTCGGTGCGGACCGCAGCCGCGTCATCTACTACGACCGCGCGCAGCCGATGCGCACCGGCCAGGGCCCGATCACCTTCGACGAGGTCGCCGAGGCGTTCCACCGCCTGTCCGGCGAGGACATCAGCGGCGCCACACCGCTGTGGGTCTCCTCGACCACCGATGTCAGCCGGCAGGCCACCCAGTACCGCAAGGGCCGCGTCTTCGTCGCCGGCGACGCCGCCCACATCCACCTGCCGATCGGCGCCCAGGGCATGAGCGCCGGCATCCAGGACGCCGTCAACCTCGGCTGGAAGCTCGCGCTGGACGTCAAGGGCCTGGCCCCCCAGGGGCTGCTCGACAGCTACCACCTGGAGCGCCACCCGGTCGCAGCCCGCATCCTCGCCAACACCCTCGCCCAGCGCACCCTTTACCTCGGCGGCGAGGAGGCAGCGCCGCTGCGGCAGGTCTTCGCCGAGCTGGTGCGGCACCAGGAGGTGCAGCGCCACCTGGTGGGCATGGTCACCGGGCTCGACATCCGCCACGACGTCGGATGCGACCGCCACCCGCTGCTCGGCCGCCGCCTGGAGGACAGGCAGGTCACCCGGGACGGCGTGAAGCAGGGCGTCCTCTCCTTCCTGGAGCCGGGCCGCGGCCTGCTGCTCGACCTCACCGGAAGCCAGGAGCTGCGTGCCGCCGGCCGGGGCTGGTCCGACCGCGTGGACACCGTCACCGTGCAGGACGCCGAAGACGGCTACGGCCTGGGCGCCGTGCTCGTCCGTCCCGACGGCTACATCGCCTGGGTGGGCGCCGGAGGTGAGGGACCGGCCGCCGGTGCCACGGGCATGCCGCTCACCGACGCGCTCGCCCGCTGGTTCGGCCCCGCCGCCTGACCGGACCTGTTGACCGCACCCACGTATCTTGAGGAAGCGAAAAAGCCATGCCGATCATCTCCGCCGAGGACAACTACCTGACCGTCCTCAACCTGTTCACCACCGACACCCCCGAGCACCAGGAGCAGCTGCTCACCGAGATGGGCAAGATCGTCGACGCGGCTGCCTACGAGGGATGGATCTCCTCGACCGTGCATGCCGGGCAGGACACCCCCGGCACCGCCAACCTGATCCAGTGGCGCAGCGGCGAGGACCTGGAGAAGCGTTACGACGGCGACGAGTTCAAGCACCGCACGCTGCCCGTCTTCCGCGAGATCACCACGGCCATCCGGCTGCTGCAGAACGAGATCGTCTTCTCCCAGACCCACCCCGCTCCCGGCGGCCGCGTCGAGGTCTCGCCGGGGCGCGACGACTACACGGCCATCGAGGTCCACCGGGTCGCCGAGGCCGACCAGGCCGAGCTGGTCAAGCTCCTGGGCGAGGGCCAGCAATGGCTGGTGAACGTCCCCGGCTACCGCTCGCACAGTGTCTTCAAGGGGCTGCGCGCCATGTTCGTCGAGGGCGCCTTCGCCGTCGTCTACTCCCAGTGGGACAGCAAGGAGAGCTACGAGGCGTTCCGCGACCTGCCCCACGCGCGCAAGCCCAAGCCGCGGCAGACCAACGACGAGCGCATCGCCGAGCTGCAGACCGCGTGCGACGCGAACACCTACCGCGTCGTGCACACGCGCGCCGCAGGCGAGTAACCCGGCCCGCGCACCGGGTGGCGCGCGCCGGCCCCACGGGTGCCGGCCGCCGGCCGGCACCCGCGCCCCGCGCACCCCAACGGACCCGCCAAGGAGCGAGAACTATGCACAGCACGCTGATCGTGGCCCGCATGGCGCCCGGCTCGAGCGCGGACGTCGCCGACCTGTTCGCCGCGTTCGACGCGACCGACATGCCGCACCGGATGGGCACCCGGCGGCGCCAGCTGTTCGCCTTCAACGGCCTCTACTTCCACCTCCAGGACTTCGACGAGGACAACGGCGGCGAGCTGATCCAGGGCGCCAAGGACGACCCGCGTTTCGTGCGGATCAGCGACGACCTCACACCGTTCATCGACCCCTACGACCCGGCGACCTGGCGCTCCCCGGCCGACGCCATGGCACGGCGCTTCTACCGGTGGGAGGCGTCCGCCTGAGCGGACGGCACACCACCGGCGGGCCGCCGGCCGGCCGGTGCGCACCACACAACGATCAGCTGGGGCGCGCCACCGCCCCGAGACCGAAGGAAGCACCCCATGGCCAGTACCCAGTTCACCCTCGACGACCTCCGGCGCATCCTTCGCGAGGCCGCGGGCGCGGACGAGAACGTCGACCTCGACGCAGACATCCAGGACACCACGTTCGCGGTCCTCGGCTACGAGTCCATCGCGCTGCTGGAGACCGGCGGCCGCATCGAGCGCGAGTACAACATCGTCCTGGACGACGACGACCTCGGCGACGACCTCACGCCGCGCGACCTGCTCGACATCGTCAACGCCCAGCTGTCCCCCTCCGGGGCCCGGGCCGCCTGAAAGGGAGCACCCCATGTCCGACTCCACCCGCAGGGTCGCCCTCGTCACCGGCGCGACCAGCGGCATCGGCCTGGAGGTCGCCCGGCTGCTGGCGCAGCAGGGACACCAGGTGTTCATCGGCGCGCGCGACGCGGACAACGTCGCCCACACCGTCAAGGCGCTGCGCGAGGAGGGCCTCGACGTGGACGGCCGGCAGCTCGACGTCCGCGACGCCGCCTCCGTCAAGGAGTTCGTGCTCGGTGCCCTCGCCGCGTTCGCCACCGTGGACGTGCTCGTCAACAACGCCGGCCGCTCCGGCGGCGGTCCCACCGCGGACATCACCGACGAGCTGTGGAACGACGTCATCGACACCAACCTCAACAGCGTGTTCCGGATGACCCGTGAGGTCCTGACCACCGGCGGCATGCGCGCCAAGGACCGCGGCCGGATCATCAACATCGCCTCCACCGCCGGCAAGCAGGGAGTCGTCCTGGGCGCCCCCTACTCGGCCTCCAAGCACGGCGTCGTCGGCTTCACCAAGGCCCTCGGCAACGAACTCGCGCCGACCGGCATCACCGTCAACGCCGTCTGCCCCGGATACGTCGAGACACCGATGGCCCAGCGGGTGCGGCAGGGCTACGCCGCGGCGTACGACACCAGCGAGGACGAGATCCTCAAGAAGTTCCAGGCCAAGATTCCACTCGGCCGCTACTCCACGCCCCAGGAGGTCGCGGGCCTCGTCGGCTACCTCGCCTGCGACACCGCGGCGTCCATCACCGCCCAGGCACTCAACGTCTGCGGCGGCCTCGGCAACTTCTAGGCCGCCCACCCACCGGGAGCCCGCGCTCCCGCCGCCCGCGCACAGCCGGTACCACCGAGGAGAAGCCGTCATGACGACTCGTGAGGTCGAGCACGAGATCACCATCAGCGCGCCTGCCGCCGCCGTCTACCGTCTCCTCGCCGAGGTGACCAACTGGCCGCGGATCTTCCCGCCCACCATCCACGTCGATCGCGAGGACAGCGGCGGCGGCCAGGAACGCATCCGCATCTGGGCCACCGCCAACGGCGAGCCCAAGACCTGGACCTCGCACCGCACCCTCGACCCCGGGGCCCTGCGCATCACCTTCCGCCAGGAGGTGCCGGCACCGCCGGTCGCCGCCATGGGCGGCACCTGGATCGTCGAACCCCTCGACGAGGGCACCTCACGCGTCAGGCTCCTGCACGACTACCGGGCCATCGACGACGACCCCCACGACCTGCTGTGGATCGAGCGGGCCGTGGACAAGAACAGCACCAGCGAACTGACCGCGCTCAAGGAGAACGTCGAGCGCGTCCACGCCGCCGACGCGCAGGAACTGACCTTCTCCTTCACCGACACCGTCACGATCCACGGCTCGGCCAAGGACGCCTTCGCCTTCGTCAACGAGGCCGGGCTGTGGCCCGAGCGGCTGCCGCACGTGGCCCGGGTCCGCTTCACCGAGGACACCCCGGGCCTGCAGGAACTGGAGATGGACACCCGCGCCAAGGACGGCTCCACGCACACGACGAAGTCCTACCGGGTCGTCCTGGGCCACCACCGCATCGCCTACAAGCAGGTCACGCTGCCGGCCCTGATGACCCTGCACACCGGAGTGTGGACCTTCGAGGAGACCGAGGGCGGTACCACGGCCAGCTCCCAGCACACCGTCACCCTCAACACCGACAACATCGCCCGGATCCTCGGCCCCGAGGCAACCGTCGCCGATGCCCGGGCCTATGTGCACGGCGCGCTCAGCACCAACAGCCTCGCCACCCTCGGCCACGCCAAGGACCACGCGGAGCGGAACCGCTGACATGGCCGGCGCCCCGCACCCGCACGGCCGGCCCTCGCACACCGGGCCCGCCGAGACGCTCGACACCCAGGTGATCGTCGTCGGCGCGGGCCCCGTCGGCCTGCTGCTCGCCGGTGAACTGGCGCTGCGCGGCATCCAGGTGACCCTCGTCGAACGGCGCCACGGCCCGACCACCGAGTCGAGGGCCTCCACCCTGCATGCCCGCACCATGGAACTGCTGGACAGCCGGGGTCTGCTCGCGGACCTCGGCAGCCCGCCGTGCGAGCCGCGCGGTCACTTCGGCGGCATCCCCCTCGACCTGACCCTGCCCGGCCCCTACCCCGGACAGTGGAAGGTGCCGCAGACCAGGACCGAGGCCATCCTGGAGGAGTGGGCCCTCGGCCTCGGCGCCGACCTCAGATGCGGCCACACCCTGCACGCCGTGCGGGACCACGGCTCCCACGTCGAGGCGGCCGCCACCAGCCGCCACGGCACCCGTGTCACCCTGCGCGCCGCCCACCTCGTCGCCTGCGACGGCCAGGACTCCACGGTGCGCCGCCTGACCGGCGCCGATTTCCCCGGCACCCCGGCCGCCCGCGAGCTGCTGCGCGCCGACGTCGAGGGCGTCGACATTCAAAACCGGCGCTTCGAACGCCTCCCCGGCGGCCTCGCCGTCGCCGCCCGCAACCGGGCCGGCGTGACCCGCGTGATGGTGCACGAGTTCGGTGCCGCGGTCCGCGAACGCGCCGGCGCCCCCCACTTCGACGAGATGGCGGCCGCCTGGAAACGCGTCACGGGGCAGGACATCACCGGCGCCACCCCGCTGTGGGTGGGCCACTTCGACGACGAGAACCGGATCCTGGCCCGCTACCGGCACGGCCGCGTCCTGTTCGCCGGGGACGCCGCCCACCGGCAGATGCCCATCGGAGGCCAGGCACTCAACCTCGGCCTCCAGGACGCCTACAACCTCGGCTGGAAACTCGCCGCCGCCGTCGACGGCACCGCACCCGCCCCTCTCCTCGACACCTACGACACCGAACGCGCCGCCGTCGGCGCCGCCGTCCTCGGCAACATCCGGGCCCAGGCCCTGCTGCTGCTCGGCGGCCCCGAGGTGGAAGGGCTGCGCACGGTCCTCGCCGAACTCGTCGCCCACGAGGAGGTGCGTGCCCCTCTCGCCGCAATGATCAGCGGCCTCGACGTCCGCTACGACGTCGGGGGACCCGAGCACCCACTGCGGGGAGCGCGGCTGCCGCACATGCGGCTGCGCGTCGGCGAGACCGTCTGCACCACGGCCGAACTGCTGCGCTCCGGGCGCGGGCTGCTCCTGGGGCTCGGCGCCCCGCCACCGCGGCTCGACGCCACCGCGGCCGGCCGTGTCGACACGGTCACCGCGCACCCGGCCCCCGGCTCACCGCCCGAACGGACACCGGCCCTGCTGGTGCGGCCCGACGGCCACGTCGTCTGGGCGGGCGGCAGAGACGGCAACGGGCTCGCCGAGGCGGCCGGGCGGTGGTTCGGCATTGCCTGAGCCCTCGTCCCCCAACCGCAGACCTCCCGTCCTCGCCGCCCCCCCCGCCGAGCACGGACCACTGATGATGAGAGGGATTTGACGACCATGCAGGACACCACGATGGACGCCGACGTCATCGTCGTAGGCGCAGGCCCGACCGGACTGATGCTCGCGGGCGAACTGCGCCTGGGCGGGGCGGAAGTGATCGTCCTCGACAAGCTGCCCGAGCCCACCGGCCAGTCCCGCGGCCTGGGATTCACCGCCCGCGCGATGGAGGTCTTCGACCAGCGCGGGCTGCTCCCGCGCTTCGGGCAGGGCGAGACCCTGGAGGTCAGCCCCGTCGGCCACTTCGGCGGAGTCCAGTTCGACTTCACCGCCCTTCAGGGCGCCCACTTCGGCGCCCGCGGCATCCCGCAGAGCCAGACCGAGGCCGTCCTCGCCGCATGGGCCACCGACCTCGGTGCCCAGATCCGCCGCGGGTACGAGGTCCTCGCCGTCGCCGACGGCTTCCTGGACGGCGACCACGTCGAGGTCACCGTCAACACCGCCAACGGCACGCGGCAGCTGCGCGCGCCCTACCTGGTGGGCTGCGACGGCGGCAAAAGCACGGTGCGCAAGCTCGCCGGCATCGACTTCCCCGGGACCGAGGCCACCCGGGCGATGTTCCTCGCCGACGTGACCGGCCTCGACCTCAAGCCCCGCTACCTCGGCGAAACCCTGCCCAACGGCATGGTGATGGCCGCCCCGCTCAAGGAGGGCGTGCACCGCATCATCGTGTGCCCGCACGGCGCCGCCGCCCGCAGCGCCGACGACACCGTCACCTTCGAGGAGGTCGCCAAGGCCTGGGAGCACATCACCGGCGAGGACATCAGCGGCGGCGGCGCCGAGTGGGTCAGCTTCTTCAGCGACGCGACCCGCCAGGCCGCCGAGTACAGACGCGGCCGCGTGCTGCTGGCCGGCGACGCCGCGCACATCCACCTGCCCGCCGGCGGCCAGGGCCTGAGCACCGGCGTCCAGGACGCCGCCAACCTCGGCTGGAAACTCGCCGCCGTCGTCACCTCACGCGCCGGCGAGGCCCTCCTGGACACCTACCACGCCGAGCGCCACCCCGTGGGGCGCCGCCTGCTGATGAACACCCGCGCCCAGGGCATGGTCTTCCTCGGCGGCGACCAGGCCGAGCCGCTGCGCCGGATCATCACCGAGCTGACCGGCCACGACACGGTCCGCCGCCACCTCGCGGGCATCGTCTCCCACCTCGACATCCGCTACGACGGCATCGACGGCGGCGAGCCCGGCGACGGCGGGAGCACGCACCCGCTCCTGGGGCGCCGCCTGGGCAAGACGCCGCTGACCGGACCCGGCACAGACACCGACACCTTCGCCCTGCTGCACACCGGACACGGTGTCCTGCTCGACCTCGCCGGCGACCCCGGCCTGCGCGAGGCCGCCGCGCCCTGGGCCGGCCGCGTCGACGTCGTCACCGTCACCGCCCGCACGGCCGACCACGAGGCCGTGTTCGCGGGCGCACAGGCGGTGCTGGTCCGGCCCGACGGACACGTCGCGTGGACCGGCGCCGGCACCGTGGACGGCCTCGCCACCGCCCTCGCCCGCTGGTTCGGCGAGAGCGCCAAAGACTGACCTGTGCAGTGAGGGGTGCCGCCCAAACCAGCGGGCGGCACCCCTCACTGCTGCGCGGGAGCTACCGGCAACTGGCCTCCACCACCGAGATCGCCGCGGGCGTCTGCACCACCCGCTCCAGCCGGAAACCGGCCTTCGCCAGCAGTTCCCCGTACTGCCCGGCCGTCCGCTCCCGGCCGCCCACCAGCAGCATCAGCCACAGGTCGACCAGCTTCGAGGAGTGCGCGGCGTTCGGCTTGTCGGGCACCACCATCTCCATCAGCAGCAACCGTCCGCCCGGCCGCATCGCGGCCCGCACGTTGCGCAGGATGCGCAGGGCCTGCTCCTCGGGCCAGTCGTGCACGATGTGCTTGAGCACATAGGCGTCCCCGCCCTCGGGCACCGGCCCGAACAGATCGGCGGACACCACCTCGCACCGCTCGGCGACCCCCTGCCCGGCCAGGTAGCCGGCCGCACCGTTGTCGTCCACCCGGGGATCGGCCAGGATGCCGCGCACACCCGGCGACTTCCCCAGGATCCCCGCGAGCAGCTCACCGCGGCCCCCGCAGAAGTCGACGACCGTGCCGAAACGCGAGAAGTCGTACGCCGCGACAACCGGCTCGGTCTCGGTGGCCGACATCGCGCCCATGCCCTTCATGAACACCTCGCCGTACTCCGGCTTGGCCTCCATGAACTCGAAGGCGGTCATACCGCGCAGCTTCGGCAGGCTCGGCTCGCCGGTGCGCACCGCCTCGACGAAGTGCGACCAGTCCTCCCAGTGGATCGGGTGGCCCATGAGCACGGCGATGCCACGCATCGACATCGGCGCGTCCTCGAGCAGCGCCGCCCCCATCGGGGACATCTCGAAACAGCCGTCCGCGCGCTCGGCGAACACGCCGTTCGAGGCGAGCAGCCGCATCAGCCGCTGCAGGGTCTGCGGATGGGCGCCGACGCGCTCGGCGAGCCGTTCGGCGGACAGCGGACCGTCTCTCAGCGCCTCGGCCACGCGCAGCTGGGCGGCGGCGTAGAGGGCCTGGCTGAGCATGGCGCCCTGGACCATCTCGAGCAGCGAGAACGGTGCCGGGGCCAGCTTGCGTGCCAGCCGCTGCAGACCGGTACGCACACCTTCGACGACCCGCACGACGCGGGCGGGCGGCAGGGGCATGGGTTCCTCCGTGGTGGGCGGCGGGCGGCCAGAGGGCCTGCCCGCGGGCGGGCGGGGGCGACGCGCAGCGGACGCGACGGTCCGCGTGCACGAAGGACACCAACGCTCCGGCGGCGCGGACGGGCCGCGCTCGCAGCCGACTCGAGCAGACGCCGCGGCCCTCCAGCTGGTCCCCACCCGCGCTCCGGGGGCAGTCGAGGCAGCCCGGTGACGATCGGGACCGTCCGGCTCGGCCTGGCCGAGCAGAGTCCCGTAAGGGGGCCGATCCCGTGAAGAAGCTTGCTTCGTCCGCCGCGCTGTCGGAGCGCGCCGATCGCATCGCCGCACGCTCCCGCGCCGGCAACTGGAAGAAGCCCCCGCGACGCATCGAGGCGTCCGAGTGCATCACCTGCGACAGCTGCCTGCGCGGCTGCCCCGCGGAGTTCGGCGCGATCTTCGACCGGGGCCTCGACGTGGTGATCGTCCCGGAGCTGTGCTCGGGCTGCCCCGCCTGCGTGCTCGAGTGCCCGGTCGACTGCATCTACGTCGACGAGGACTGGACCCCCACCGGCGACGCGATGTGGAACCACGTCGAACTCACCGCCGCGAGGGCCGCATGAAGGAGCCCGCCGGGCGCCCCGAATCCCGCCGCGCCGCCCACGCGAAAAAGCGGATCAGCCGCCGTCCCAGCCGGCTCGGCACCCCCGCCGGCAGCACGGCCAAGCCGGACCGGGTGAGCGACCCCGACGCGGGGTTCTCCGGGCTGCTGCGACGCGTGTGGCGACGGGCGAGCGAGGCCGGGGACCCGCGAGCCGCGCTCGACGTCCTGCTCACCCTCGACGGACACGTCCCCGCGGACGTCCCGCTGCGGGCCCTGAACCGTGCCGAACAGGCGGCCCTCGTCGCGCTGTTCAACCTGAGCTGGCGCGACCCGGACAACCTCGGTGACAGCCCCGCCGACCCGCCCGGGGCCCCTGCGGCAGCGCCCGCGCGATCGGCCTCCCCGCTGTCCGAACGCCCCGCCTTCCTCGGCGAGATCGGGCTCACCACCCACGGCCGCATCGCCCTGCGCACGCCCGGCGCCCGCCCCCTGGACCCCCGCGACCTGGTCGGCGGAGTGCTCCGCGTGCCCTACGACCGCGCCGCGCTCGACGCCTACCGGCGCGAACTCGAGCGCGCCCGCCAGCACAGTGCCGACAGCGTCGCCGACTGCCGCTCGTGGCTGGCCGGGCAGGGCCCCCAGGGCCGGGCCGCGCTGGTCGACCAGGCCCGGGAGGCGGCGCTGCGCACCGCACCGTTCGTCCTCCACCAGGAGGACACGCAGTACACGAACTTCCGCGGGCAGAACACGCTGACCGGCAAGACCCTGTGGCCCGGCCACCCCGACTGCGCGCTGAGCGCGCTGCAAGACCTCCCCCTCGACCTGTGGTCGGACCAGGACGTCCAGCTCGTCGTCTGCCTGACCCTGCTCATCCACTCGGCCGGCTTCGGACGGATCGAAGAGGCCAACGGCACCCAGCTGAGCGTCGACCACGTCGCGTACACCCTGGAGCGGGTGCGCCGCGCCTACAACGCCGTACCCGGGCCCGAACCCGTGCCCGCGGCGGCCTCGCGGCGCGTCGCCGACCTGGACCGGCTCGCCGTGGCGCTGCGCGAGCGACGCCTGAAACTGGGTGGACGCGCCCAGCTGTACCGCGAGATCCACGGGGCCTTGATGCACAAGGTGGAACGGGTGGCCGCTCCCGCGGGGCCCCTCGCCGGGGCCCGCGAGGACGCCGTCACCGCACGCCTGCGCGCGAGGCTGCCGCTGGCCGGCGCCACGCTCACCGAACTCGGCGGGGAACTGGCCGCCGCGCCCGGCTGGCTCGCCCAACCGCACGCAGCCTTCGGCACCGGCCTGGAGTCCCTGGTGTACGAGACCGTGGCCGCCACCGCCGACGCCTTCGGTGCCGACTTCGCGATGAGCCGCGGCATGCGCTCCCTGCCCAACCTGGTGCGCGCGCTGCGCGGCGCAAGCTGGGCGGAGATCTGCGACTGGGACATCACGCACTTCTTCTGCTGCGTGGTGCCGCGGCCGGCGGCCGCCGCCCACTTCGGCGGCTCCGAAGCCGCACTCGCCGACGCCGCCTGGGCGATGTCCTCGCGCATGCAGTACAACTCCTGGCACTTCGTCGCCGGCAATCTGCCCCAGGTGCCCGAGGTGGTGGCCCGCGACCACTTCGTGCCGCCCCTCATCCCGGACGTCGCGTTCTTCTCGGACCAGCACCACCACGGGCACGTCAGCAACAACGTGCGCTTCTCGCTGCGCTCCCCGCAGTCCGTCGAGGTCGACGGCCGCCGCTTCGACGGCTTCATGGACCTCAGACTGCTGCGCTGCGCCGGGGACCCGTTCGGCGAGCAGGACCTGCTTGCCGCCCACCGGGTGTCGGGGTTCATCGCCCGCGCCACCTCGCTGGCCGCCGACCTCGTCGCCGCCGGAACGGACCTCGAGGTCACCGCGTTCGACGCCGGCTGGCACTGGAACGCCGTCACCGGCCGGCAGCCCGCGTCCGCGGCCGGCCCGGAACGCCGAGCGTCGTGAAGGGAGAGCGATGACCGCCCACGGCGTCAGCCGCACCAGGGAACTCCTGCGGCGGGGCGAGGTGTCCGCCGTCGAACACACCGCCGCCGTCCTGAGCGCGGCGCGCGAGCGCGACACCCTCGACGCGTACGTGGCCGTCGCGGGCGAGGAGGCACTGCGCGCCGCACGGCGCGCGGACGCCCGCATCCGGGAACTGGGCGCCGACGCCTGGCGGACCATGCCGCTGCTGGGGACCACCGTCTCCGTGAAGGACCTGCTGCAGACCCGTCACCTGCCCACCCGGCGGGGCTCGCTGCTGCCCAACGACCGTCCCCGTGAGGATGCGCCCGCGGTGGCCCGGCTGCGCGCCGCCGGCGCCGTCGTCGTCGGCAAGACCGCCACCTCCGAGTACGGCTGGAGCGCCTCGACACTCAGCCGCGTCGCCCCGCCCACCCGCAACCCCTACGACCCCCGCCTGACCGCGGGCGGCTCCAGCGGCGGCGCCGCCGCCGCCGTCGCGACGGGCCTGTGCGACGCGGCCCTGGGCACCGACGGGTCCGGGTCGATCCGGATACCGGCGGCGTTCTGCGGCGTCGTCGGCTTCAAGCCGTCCCTCGGCCGCATCCCCTACGTGCCCAACAGCGCCGACCGTCTCGCCCACCAGGGCCCCATCGCCCGCACCGTCGCCGACGCCGCGCTGCTCGCACAGGTCATGGCCGGCCCGCACCCGGCCGACCCCGACTCCGGCCTCGGCTCCCTCGACGCGCCACGCACCGCGCGGGCGCTGCGGATCGGCTGGATCGAGTACGACGGCACCGCCGGCGAGGTCCGCCGCGTCACCGAACAGGCCCGCCTGGCCCTGACGGACCAGGGACACCTGGTCGAGGACGTCGAGGTGCGCTGCACCCACCTGTACCCCGCGCTCGTCGACCTCCTCGCCGCCTCCGAGGCGGCCGGGGCCCGTCCCGAGGACGACGAGCGGGCCGACCCCGGCCGCCTGGCGGTGATCCGGCACGGACGCACCCTCCCGGGCGCCGACGTGATCCGTGCCGAGGAGGTCCGCCAGAACCTGCGCGCCACCCTGCGCACGGTCATGGACCGCTACGACATCCTCGCCATGGCCACCGTTCCCATCGAGCCGTTCGCCGCCGACGCCGTCGGCCCGCCCTGGGCGGCCGATGCCCATGACCTTCAGTGGCTGGCCTGGGCACCCGCCTCGTACCCCTTCAACATGACCGGCCAGCCCGCCCTGTCGCTGCCCGCCGGACTCACCCGCGCCGGCCTGCCGGTGGGAGTCCAGCTGGCCGGCCCGGTCGGCGCCGACGACCTGGTCGTGCAGCTCGCCGGACGCCTGGAGGCCGACCTCGGCACACCAATCCCGCCGGGCGCGCGCGTACCGGAACCCGCGATCGCCCGATGACGCACGCCCATGGAAAGGACGCTCCCATGTACGCCAGGTCATGGTCCTCGCCCGCAGCGCAGGGCAGTGTCGGGCAGCCTTCGTTCGTGGCCGACCACGGGCTGTGGGACGAGGCCCGGACCGCCGCGGCCGAGCAGGTCGAGGCGAGCCTCGCCGACCTCGACTTCGTGCGCCTCGTCTTCGGCGACCCGCACGGCCTGGCCCGTTCCAAGACCCTCACCGCCGAGGCGTTTCGCACCGTGCTGCGCAACGGCATGAACTTCAGCCCCGGGCCGTTCGTCTTCGACACCGCACACGCCGTCGCCGTCGACTTCCTCGGCGACCACGGCATCGGCGTCGACGAGATCGCCGGCGCCGGGAACTTCGTCCTGGTCCCCGACCCGCTCACCTTCCACCCGCTGCCGGGCGGCGACGCACGCACCGCCTGGGTCATCGGGGACGAATACCTGCGCGACGGCAGCCCGCACCCCCTCTCGTCGCGGACCGTGCTGCGGCGCGTCGTCGACCGGTACACCGAGCGGGATCTCGCGCCCGTCCTCGGCCTCGAGGTCGAGTGGTACCTCACCCGGCGCCTCGACGACGCCCCCGGCAACACCGGCAACGGCTTCGGCCTGCAGGGCGGGGCACCACGCGTGTCCGCCCTGAACGCCGGCTACCAGTTCAACCTCGACGCGTACTACGACACCGTCGCCCCCCTCACCGACCCGCTCGCCCTGCACCTGCTCGCCCTCGGCCTGCCGCTGAGGTCGATGGAGCACGAGTCGGGGCCCGGCCAGGTCGAGACGACGTTCGCCCCGATGTCCGCCCTGGACACCGCCGACGCGATGCTGCTCTTCCGCACGCTCACCAAGAGCTGGTGCGCCCGACGCGGACACCACGCCTCCTTCATGTCGCAACCGCTGCTGGACGCCGCCGACCCCAGTGGCTGGCACCTCAACCAGTCGGTCACCGACCTCACCACCGGCACCAACCTCTTCGGCACCGAAAGCCCCTCCGGCGGGCTGTCCCCGCACGGCAAGGCATACGCGGAGGGGCTGCTGAACTGGGCCCGCGAGCTGTTCCTCCTCTCGGTGCCCACCGTCAACGGCTACCGGCGGCTCGCCGCCGAGCACACCCTGGCGCCCACCCGCCTCGGCTGGAGCGAGGAGGACCGCAGCGCCATGCTCCGCGTCGTCGGCCGCGGCGCGGGGGCGCACATCGAGAACCGGATCGGCGAGCCGTGCGCCAATCCGTATCTCGCCGTCGCCGCCCAGCTGTTCGCGGGCCTCGAAGGGATCGCTGCGCCGGCCGCACCCGCGCAGGCGGCCGGGGCCGCGGTGCCGGGCGACGCCGGCCTCGTACCGCAGCACCTGCGCGAGGCCCTGGACGCCTTCCGCACCGGCCGTGCCGCCCGGCTGCTCGGCGCACCGCTCGCGGCCTGCCTGGTCAAGCTGAAGGAGAGCGAACTGCGCCGCTTCGACGCCTGGTGCCTGCAGGCCGCGCCCGCAGCCGGTCGGGTCACCGAGTGGGAGCAGCGCGAGTACTTCGGCGTCTACTGAGCCCGGCCCCCGCTCGGGCCGGCCCCCCTGGCTCCCGCCCCTGCTCAGCCGTCCCCCGTCCGACCGGCCCCCTGACGAAGGCGTCGCATGATTGCCCGATACACGCTGCCCGAGATGGCCCACCTCTTCTCCGACCGGTTCCGCTACGCCACCTGGGTGCGGGTGGAGATCCTCGCCTCCGAGGCACAGGCCGCCCTGGGCCGCGTACCGCACGAGGCGGTCGAGGACATGCGCCGTGCCCGCGTGCCGGAGCCGGAGCGGGTCGCCGAGATCGAGCGGGAACGCGACCACGAGGTGCTCTCCTTCCTCGCCGCCTACTGCGAGGACATCCCCCAGTCCTCCGCACGCTGGGTGCACCACGGCATGACCAGCTACGACCTCGTCGACACCGCGCTCGGCCACACCCTGGCCCGGGCCACCGACCTGCTCACCGGCGCCGCGCGGCGACTGCGCCGGGTGCTGACCGGACGGGCCCTGGAGCACTGGGACACCGCGATGGTGGGCCGCACCCACGGGGTGCACGCCGAACCCACCACCTTCGGACACAAGCTCGCCGGGCACGCCTTCGCCGTCGACCGCTCGCTGCGCCGGCTCGCCGCCGCCCGCGAGGCCGTGGCCGTCGGCACCGTCTCGGGTTCCGTGGGCACCTACGCGCTGATCGACCCGCGCGTGGAGGAACACGTCCTGGCCGCCCTGGGCCTGGCCGCCGAACCCGCACCCAGCCAGGTCGTCGCCCGTGACCGCCACGCCCAGCTCCTGCAGGCCGTGGCCACGCTGGGCGCCTGTGTGGAACAGATCGCCCTGGAACTGCGGCTGTTGCAGCGCACCGAGGTCCGCGAGGTCGAGGAACGGCGCACCGGCGCGTACCAGGGCTCCAGCGCCATGCCTCACAAACGCAACCCCACCACGAGCGAACGGCTGTGCGGCCTGGCCCGCCTGCTGCGGGGCTACGCCGACACGGCCCTGGAGAACGTGGCGCTCTGGCACGAACGCGACCTGGCCCACCAGTGCGTGGAGCGGGTGATCCTGCCCGACAGCCTCTGCGTCGGCCACTTCCAGGTGACCAAGGCCGCCGATCTGGTGGCCTCGCTCACCGTCGACACCGAACGGATGCGCGCGCACATCGACCAGACCGACGGGCTCGTGCACAGCTCCTCGGTCCTCGCCGGCCTCCTCGGCGACGGCATGGAGCGCGAACGCGCCTACCGCAGCGTGCAGGCCGCGGCCGACCACACCCTGGCGACCGGCGAGCACTTCGGCGCGTCCCTGGCCAAACAGGGCATCGACGTGGCCGGTCTCGGTCCCGAGCGTTTCCTCGCCCACCACGGGGTGATCCGCACCCGATTGGAGAAGCTGCATGAGCTGGAAGATTGACCGCGTCGAGGGCTCCGCGCTCGACCTGGAGGAGGTACTCGGCGTCTACCACGCCTCCGGCCTCGGCGAACGACGCCCGGTCGCCGACCGCGAGCGGTTGTCGGCCATGGTGGAGAACGCCAACCTGGTGCTCGTCGCCCGCGACGACGACGGAGCGCTCATCGGCATCCTCCGCGCGGTGTCGGACTTCTCCTACGTCACCTACGTCTCGGACATCGCCGTCGTCCGGGACCGTCAGCGTTCCGGCGCCGGCCGCGCCCTGATCGACGCCGCCAGGGACGCCGCCCCGGCCGCCAAGCTGGTGCTCCTGTCCGCGCCCGCGGCCGTCGGCTACTACCCGCACATCGGGTTCACACGCCACGAGTCGGCCTGGGTGCTCAACCCGTAGGACGCGCCTGCCACCGGGTCAGCAGGGCTGTACCGGGGCTCCACCGCGCTTGCCTAGGTTGACGCTCGGGGCGGGCCCACGCGTCCGCGGCGCCACGGGCGGTCCGCGTCCGTGCCGCGCCCCCACGGCCGCACGCACCGCGCGCCCCGTACCGGACCCCCGGGGGAGGCATGACCCAGACATCGGCACAGGCCCTGCTCGACACCCGCCCGCCCACCGCCCCGGCCGTCCCGGCCGTCCCACGGGCCGTCCAGGAGCGCGAGCCGGCCGCCACCGGCAACGGCGCCACCGTCGCGATGCCCTCCGGGCGCCGCGTGCTCGTCGTCGACGCCGACGCCGCATGCGCCGACTCCCTGGTCACCCAGTTGCGCCGGCACGGCCACGAGGCCCTCGGCGTGCGGCGCGGCGCAGACGCGCTGCGTGCCCACGAGGACGCCGACCTGGTCCTCCTCGACCTCGAGCTGCCCGACCTGGACGGCCTGGAGGTCTGCCGCACGCTGCGGGCCGTCAGCCGGGTCCCCGTCATCATCGTCACCGCCCGCGCCTCCGAACTGGACTGCGTCCTGGGCCTGCAGGCGGGCGCCGACGACTACGTGGCCAAGCCCTACGGCCTGCGCGAGCTGATGGCCCGGATCGAGGCCGTGATGCGCCGGGCGGAGTGGCAGCCCGCCGCCGCCCGTGAGATCCGGCACGGCCGTCTGCACATCGACGTGGGCTCCCGCGAGGTCCTGGTCGGGGACGAGGAAGTCGCCCTGACGCGCAAGGAGTTCGACCTCCTGTGCCTGCTCGCCTCGCACCCCGGCACGGTCATTGCGCGCAAGCAGCTCCTCCAGCAGGTCTGGGGCGACTCCTGGTCCCGCCGCACCGTCGACACCCACGTCAGCAGCCTGCGCGGGAAGCTGGGCGACAGCGGCTGGATCGTGACGGTGCGGGGCGTGGGATTCATGCTGGGCAGTCCCTAGCGGTGGTCAGCGGCGGTTCGAGCGGTTCTCGAGCCGGTCTCATGCGTTCCGGCCGACGCTGAGTGAGGCGTGATCACAAGAGCGCGCCGTTCCGCTTACCGCACCCCCTGGGGAGACGAACATGCAGATCCGCTCGCGTCTGACCAAGTCCGGCCTGCTGGGCGCCGCCGCCGTGGCCGCCCTCGCCTTCGCCGCGGCCCCCGCCTCGGCGGCCGCGGCGGTGACCGCCTCGCCCGGCAGCAACCTGGCCGACGGCCAGTCCGTGACCGTGTCCGGCACCGGCTTCCCGGCCGGCTCCGAGGTCGCCGTGTCGCAGTGCCGGGAGAACACCACCTGCACCGACACGCTGGCGAGGGCCACCGTCGGCGCCGACGGCAGCTTCAGCACCGCCTACACCGTGCGCAAGCAGTTCACGGCCACCGACTGGAGCACCGGCACGGGCTCCACCGTGACCGTCGACTGCGCCGCGCAGCAGTGCCAGCTGGTCGCCTACCAGGAGGGCACCGGTGCGGTCGGCACCGGCATCTCCTTCGGCTGAGGCGGCCCGTCCGAGAGCCGAGCCCACCGCGCGGTGCCCGCGACCGGCACCGCCCGGTGGGCTCGCTCGTGTCCCGCCGCACGGATCAGGCGGACGCGGACGTCACCGGCGCGGGCTCCCGGGCGAACCCGTCCGGGCCGGTGAAGGCACCGGTGGCGGCGCCGGGGACGATCCGGTGCGCGCCGCCGCCGTCTTCGGGCACACCGACGCCCCTGGCCGGGCCGCGGCGCTTGTACAGCGCCGGCTTGACGGGCCCTGAGGCGTCCGAGGCGAACTCGACGTACGTGCCGCCGAAGCTCTTCGCCACGGCCAGGCCCCGCCCGGCGTAGAACTGCCTGCTCGCCTGGACGTCCTGCGCTCCCGGCAGGAGTACGAGGCCGTCGGCCTCGCGGGTGGCGGGGCCGGTGTTCTTCGACGAGGCGGCCGGCTTCCAGATCGTGCCGTCATGACGATCACGCCGGCCGCGGTGCGGTCGCCGGGGCTTGTTCGGTCCTGCTCGATGACGGCACCGGTGCCGTCACACACCACGGCAGCCCGGCGGACCCCGCTGCCGCGCGGCGCCGGTAGACCTCGGGCGGCATGCCGGCCAGTTCGGTGAAGCGGGCGACGAGGACGGCCGTGGACGGGCAGCCGACCGCGAGCCGGAGGCCGGCCGGGCTGTGGTCGCCGTGCCGCAGCAGCTCCATCGCCCGCTCGACGCGCCGCACCGTCAGGTAGGCGTACGGCGACAGGCCGTACGCGCAACGGAACCTCCGGCCGAGCTGACCGGAGGACATGCCCGCCTCGCGGGCCAGCGCCTCGACGTCGAGCGGCCGCGTGAGGTCCCGGTCGATCCGGTCGCGCACGCGGCGCACGTGCGCGAGGTCGAGCAGCTGCTGCGCGGCGATCAACGCCTGCCTGCGGCCGGGGTGGCACATGAGGGACCCCTCTCAGCCGATGTCGGAACGCAGTTCCCGGATGCGGACCAGGTTGCCCGCGGGGTCGCGGAACGCGCAGTCGCGGACGCCGTGGGGGTGGAGGACCGGCTCCTGGACGACCTCGGTGTCGGCGGCCTGCACCCTGGCGAACGTGGCGTCGAGGTCGGGGGTGGCGAGCACGATCCAGCCGTAGGTGCCCTTGGCCATCATCTCGAGGACGGTTCTGCGCTCCGCGCCGGTGATCGACGTGTCGGCGGCCGCCGGGGCCAGGAGCAGGGAGGTGTCCGGCCGGCCGGCGGGACCGACCGTGATCCAGCGGGTCCTGCCCCGTCCCACGTCCTCGCGGACTTCGAAGCCGAGGACGTCCCGGTAGAAGGCCACAGCGGCGTCCGGGTCGTCGTGCGGCAGGGAACTCGTATGAAGGGTGAGGTCCATGACCGCACGCTAGCCGCGGTCCCGCGGGGCGGGCTTCTCCGTTCCTGACCCCTTCCCCCTCACGGTCCTGCACCGGTTCCCGAGCGCGGCTCGAGCCGGCCGCGACGCTCTCGAGTCACCCTGTCGAGCGGACCGACACGTGGTGAGGTGGTTATGGACGCAGCAGTGGAAAGGGCGGCCGGGTACATCCGCGAGTGTTTCGGCGATCCGCTGACCGTCTCCGGCATCGCCGAGAGCGCACGGCTCAGCCGTTTCCATTTCTCGCGGGTATTCAAGGAGGAGACGGGGCTCAGCCCCGGGGAATTCCTCACCGCGGTGCGTATTCACGAGGCCAAGCGGCTCATCGACCGCTCGTCGATGAGCATCGCCGAGGTCTCCGCCGCGGTGGGCTACAGCAGCCTGGGATCGTTCACCGACGCCTTCACGGCCGGCGTCGGGCTCTCCCCAGGCCGCTTCCGCAGGCTGTGCCGCGACATGGGCCAGGCGCCGCCCGGGCCGGACCCGGGGCCGGGGCCGGAACGCGGGGCGGTCGCCGGCACGGTCAGGCTGCCGGAGGGCCACGGGAACGCGCGGGTGTATCTGGGCGCCTTCGCCACGGCCGTCGTCCAGTACCCGGCCGTCGCCGCGGCCGTCGTCGACGTGCCGAGCGACCGGCCGTCCTGCTACTGCCTGCAGAACGTGCCCGAGGGGGAGTGGCACCTGCTCGCGGTGGCGGTGGCCGCCGGTACCGGCCGGGACCCGCGGGCCGCGCCGGCCCCGCTCCTCGGGAACCACGGCCCGGCGACCGTGACCGTCACCGCGAACACCGTCACCAGCGCGGCGGTGCGGCTGCGCCCGGCACGCCCGGCCGACCCCCCGGTCCTGCTCGCCCTGCCCCCGCTGCGGCCCCCGGCCACCGTCGTGCCCCACCCCGGGTGCGCCGCGGCGGCCGCGGGAGCGGCGCCCGCCGGCCGGCTGCGGGCGGTGCCCGCCGCGCCGGTGCGGTCAGGACCCTGAGGGCGACGGATTGCGGCACAGCTCCTGCCGGGCCTTCAGCCGCTCCGCGAGCACTAACCACTCCTTGCCGATGTGATCGGCGATCGGGGCGATGACGCCGAGCCAGTGCGGTGGGACCGCGTCGACGAACCGCCGCCCGTCCTCGCCGGGCTCGGTGGCGTGGGTCTGCATCCAGCGCAGCAGCTCCCGGCCGCCGGCGGTGTAGCGGACGGCGGGGTCGGTGGCCATCTTGGCCGCCACCGCCGCCCACGTGGGCGGGACCTCGGTGTGGTTCCTGCGCTGGGGCGCGGCGGTCTCGCCATGCCCGGCCACCCGCAGCGGTGCCCGGCGAGCACCCTCGGAGACCGCCTCGGCCGGCGCCTGCGGACCGTCGGGCAGCGGCACGCTCGGTACCGGACGCACGTGCTGCGGACGTGCGGCATGCGTCTGGCGCCCGTTCCGCTCGGGTCCCTCTCCGCGCCGCAGGCGCGCGCTGACGTCGTGCACCGTGCCCAGCGAGACGTCCGTCGCCCTGGCGACCTGGCGCAGCGGGGCGTCTGGATGGGCGGCGATGTACTCCGCGGCCCGCCGCCTGCCCTCGCCCGCGTCCACCGGACGCCGCCTGCCGTCCTGACCGACGCGCTTGCCGCCCAGCGGCGCCGCGACGGCCGACCGCTCGCGCAGTGAGGCGATCGTCTTCGCGCTCAGACCGGTGATGCCGGCGATGGCGCGGTCGGACCAGTCGGGGTGGGAGCCGAGGACCCGCTGGGCGCCGGCGACGCGGTCCGCCTTCGACAGCGGCAGGCCGTGCGCGCCGTTGGCCTGCATGGCGATGACGAGCGCCTCGGAGTTGGAGCAGTCCAGGAAGCGGGCCCTGATGCTGTCGTCGCCCATGAGCCTGGCGGCCTCCAGGCGGTGCAGCCCGTCGATGACACGACAGCCGTCCACCTGGACGAGGATGGGGGGCAGGTCCGCCGAGTCCGCCGCGTCCACGAGCAGCCGGACATGAGCGGCGTCCGTTCCGCCCTGGCGCAGGGAGACGCCGGGAGCGAGCGCGGCGACGGGAACGTCGCGTGCCGGCAGTTTCTCGAAATTGCTCAGGTCGAATTCGCGGTGCGCCGGCGCGGCGACGCCCTCCATCCGGACGGGACTGAATGCACTCGTTATCGAGACGGCTTGCGCGTTGCTCTGAGCCATTCCTGTAACTCCCTCTCTGCTGCCGCTGCCGATGAGGGTCGCAGGAGGGTCTTTAGCCGTAGTGGAGAGCAGGTCGACGTCGCCTGGAAACCAGAGGCCGCGGGTGCCCGCCGGAGCGGCGGGCACCCGCGGGCGGTCAGGCGTCGCGGCGCCGCAGCAGCACCGCCGCGACGGCCAGCAGAGCGGCGGTCCACAGCGCGAGGACCCCGAGGCCCTGCCACGGCCCCAGCAGATCACCCGCGCGCTCGTGCTGCTGAGTGATCATGAAGCCGGCCTCGGTCGGGAGGTAGGCGTACACGTGCTCGCCGACGCTGCCGGGCAGCAGGCCCGCCATGGGGGTGAGCACCAGGACGAATCCGACGACGGCGGTGATGCTCGCCGCCGTGTGCCGGATGATCGCGCCGACGGCCAGGGCGAACAGGCCGAGCAGGGCGAGGTACAGCCCGCAGCCCACCACGGCCCGCAGGGCGCCGGGGTCGCCGATCGCGACCGGCGCCTTGCCCTCCAGGATCGGCGCGCCGATGAAGAAGGAGCCGAACGCGGTCACTTCGCCGACCACCAGGACCAGCAGCCCGAACACCGCGCCCTTGGCCGCCAGCACGTGCACCCGCCTGGGCACCGCGAGGAGGCTGGCGCGGATCATGCCGGTGGAGTACTCGGAGGCGATTGCCATGACGCCCAGCACGCAGACCGCCAGCTGGCTGAGCAGGATTCCGCTGCCCAGGATCGTGCCCGTCGGGTCCGCCCTCATCTCGGCCTGCTGGGACGGGTCGGTCTTGTCCCAGTTCGCGATGCCCATCTGCATGAACAGTGCGGTGAACACCAGGGTGAGCACCACCAGGACGGCGAGCGACCAGACGGTGGAGCGGACGGAGCGGATCTTCGTCCACTCCGAGAGCATCAGGCTCGCGAAGCCCGGCGCGCGGTCCTCGGCGGCAGACGCGGACGCGTGGGTGGACGCGGTCGTGGTGGTCACTTCACACCTCCGGCGGTGGGCACGCCGGCGTCGTACTCGACGGCGTCCTTGGTCAGTTCCATGAAGGCGTCCTCGAGGGAGCCGCGCCGGGTGGACAGCTCGTGCAGCACCAGACCGTCGGCGGCGGCGAGTTCGGCGATGCGCGCGGACTCCAGCCCGGTGACGTCCAGGTCTCCCGCGTCGGTGACGGTGACGGTGGCGCCCTCGCCGCGCAGCAGTGCGGCGAGCTGTGTCCCGTCCTCCGTCCTGACCAGGACGGACTGGTGCGTGCTGCGCTCGATGAACTCCTCGGTGGAGCAGTCGGCGACCAGCCTGCCGCGCCCGATCACGATGAGGTGGTCGGCGGTCACGGCCATCTCGTTCATCAGGTGACTGGAGACGAAGACGGCCCGGCCCTCCGCCGCGAGCGACTTCATCAGGTTCCGGATCCACAGGATGCCCTCGGGGTCGAGCCCGTTGACCGGCTCGTCCAGGACCAGCGCCGCCGGGTCGCCGAGCAGCGCGGCGGCGATGCCGAGGCGCTGGCCCATGCCGAGCGAGAAACCGCCCGCGCGTTTGCGGGCGACCGAGGTCAGCCCCACCTGCTCGATGACCTCCTCGACCCGGCGCCTGCCCAGGCCCTGGGTCTGCGCGAGGCAGAGCAGGTGGTCGTAGGCGCTGCGGCCGGTGTGGACGGCGCGCGCCTCCAGCAGGGCCCCGACCACGCGCAGGGGCCGGGACAGGTCACGGTAGGGCACACCGTTGACGGTGGCCTCACCGGCGTCGGGCCTGTCGAGTCCCAGCAGGAGGCGCATCGTGGTGGACTTGCCTGCGCCGTTGGGGCCCAGGAAGCCGGTGACCCGGCCGGGCTCGACCGTGAACGACAGGTCGTTCACGGCGGTCTTGTCGCCGTAGCGTTTCGTGAGGTTCTTGGCCTCGATCATGGTCACCTCGGTTGAATGGCCTGCGAGAGTTTCGCTGGGGCAGAAAAACTCCCCGGCCCCCTGTGATAGCAGGATCGCTATCTGTTCAGTAGTCGCGTCCTGGAGTGGCCGTGAACGATGGCCCGGGTGTCACGGCGTGGATATTTTGACAGCTCCGACTGTCTGGGGAAGCTCGTGTTTCATCTGCTGACTTTCCTCAGTTGAACCCGGAAATCACGAGGTTGGTCATGAATTCAGACACGAACCGGCCGGTGCGCGCCGGGCGGCGGCCGGTGGTCGGGATCTGCGCCCGGACGGCGCCCGTCACCCTCCAGGGCAGCGACCTGGTCGTCTCCCTGGCGCTCCAGGCGCACGTGGCCTTCCTGTCCGAGGCGGGCTGCACCCCCCTGCTGCTCCCGCTGCTGCCCGGAGCCGAGGACCTGGCCGGCCGCCTCGACGGGCTGCTGGTCCCGGGCGGTCCCGACCTGGACCCGACGCTGTACGGCGCGCACGCCCATCCGGCGACCCGGGCGCTGGACCCGGACGCCGACCGTGTCGAACTCGCCCTGGTCGGGCGGGCTCTCGAGGCGAAGGTGCCGGTCCTGGCGGTCTGCCGCGGCATGCAGCTGCTCAACGTGCTGCACGGAGGCACCCTCCACCAGCACCTGGCGGACGTCACGGGCCACGACGGCCACCGTCCGCGGACGCCGTCCTTCACTCTCGGACGTCGCCCGCTGAAGCTGCTGCCCGGCAGCCGGATCGCCGGCATCCTCGACGAGGCCGATCCCGTCACGGCCTGCCACCACCACCAGGCGGTGGACCGGCTCGGCGAGGGCCTCAGCGCCACCGGATGGGCCGAGGACGGGACCGTCGAGGCCGTCGAGGTCACGGACCATCCCTTTGCGGTCGGTGTGCAGTGGGAGTGCGGGCAAACGGCCGACAAACGACTTCACCAAGCTCTCGCGGGGGCAGCCGGAGGTGCGAACCATCAACCGGCCGCCGCAATTTTGAGAAATTGAGAAAAGGCGCCCCCGTGCGCAGAATGTTTTCGATCCCCATGCGAAGGAGAATCATGTCGCCGCGGATGCCCAACCCCTCGTTGGTGGTTCCCGACGTTCTTCCGCCCATGCGCGCGCTGGTCAAGGCCGTCAACAGCGTCGGTGTGCCGCTGCAGACGCTCGTGCTCATCCACTTGAGGGTGAGCCAGATCAACGGCCGCACGGTGGAACTCCCCAAGAAGCAGAAGGAGTTCGAGGAGGCGGGGGAGGAGGACCACCGTCTGCCGGTGGTGGAGAGCTGGCGTGAGCAGACCTGCTTCACCGACGCCGAGCGCTCCGTGCTGGCGCTGGCCGAGGCCGCCACGCGCATCAACGACCGCGAGGACCCGGTGTCGGACGAGGTGTGGGAGGAGGCCGCGCGGCACTGGAGCGAGGTGCAGCTCGCCGCCGTCGTCATGCACATCGGCCTGGTGAACCTCTGGAACCGGGTCAACGTCGTCACCAAGCAGGAGCCGGTGGACTGGCGGATCAACCCGAAGAAGTGGACCCCGATGACCAGTCGGCTCACCCCGGCGCAGTAGACCCGCAACGGCATCGGCCCTGTCCGGCGGCTCACCGCCGGACAGGGCCGATGCCGTTGCGGGCACGCCCGGCTCAGCCGGCGCCGGCGCCCCGCGTGACCGTACCGAGGACGGCGAGCAGCGTCCTGGCCTGCACGTTGACGTAGCGGCTGTGCCCGGCGAGCCAGTTCAGCTGGCCCGGCGTGACCCACAGGTACCCCGGGGGCGGCTGGGCGGGTGTCGTCGCCTCGTCGGTCTCCACGATCAGGTAGCGGCTCTCGGCGTTGAGGAACCGGCCGCCCTCCTCGGAGTGGACCGTCGAGTACCGGACGCGGCCGGGGGAGGCGTTCAGTACCGCGTCGAGGAAGGGCGGGCGCTGCTCCGCCGGCAGCGGGGCGTAGTTCGACGGGGCGCACTGCACGGTCGGCGCCAGTTCGACGGTGTCGAGGAAGCCGCCCTCCACCCGCGCGTGCGCGAGGACGTGCGGCACCCCGTCGAACACCCGGTAGGCGAAACCGACGACCCCCCTCTCCACCGGCTCGATGATCGGCTGGCTCCAGCCGGCGACCTCACGCCCGGCGCCCTCGACCGACACCGCCACCACCCGGAAGAACCTGCCGTCCTCCCGGCTGACGGCGTCCTCGCCGGTCCGCCAACCGGCGATCTCACGCAGGGGCATGCGACGGGCGTGGACGTCGTGGCGGGCCCGCTCTCCCGTGAACCAGGTCAGCAGGCCGGAGTCGGACGACAGCGCCCTGCTCCCGTCCGGCACCGACGGAGCGCTCGCCAGGACGGTGCGCGCGTCCATGTTCACGACGTTGTCGTGCCCCAGCAGCTCAAGGATCTGCCCGAGGGTGAGCCAGCGGAACGTGTCGTCGGCCGGTACGTCGCCGTCCACCTCGACGATCATGTTGCGGTTGCGCTTGCGGTAGAACCAGGCGCCGTGCTCGGACTGCAGGACGTCCGTGAGCACCCGGCCTTGCTCGGGGGCGAGGAAGTGCTCCAGGTACTTCACCGCCGTCCCGCCGTGGGCCTTGGTGTAGTTGCTGCGGGTGGCCTGGACGGTGGGGGACAGCTGCACCAGGTTCGGGTTGCCGGGCTCCATCTTCGCCTGCATGAGGAAGTGCAGGACCCCGTCGAACTCCTTGGCGAGGATGCCGAGGATGCCGATCTCCGGCTGCACGATGATCGGCTGCTGCCACTCGGCGCCGGGCCGGGTGACGTGCAGCCCCTCGACGGTGAAGAACCGCCCGCTGCTGTGCCGCAGGTCGCCGGTGTCCGGCGCGAACGACCAGTGGCCGAGTCCGGCGAAGGGGATGCGGCGGACCACCGTCCCGGCGGCCCTGCGGTGCCGGTCCAGCCAGCCCCGCACCTCGGAGGCCTGGATGTGGACCCCGGCCGTCGTCGCGGCGGACCGGGCGAGCCGCTCGGCGGTGCCCGCCCTGGAGCGCGGGACCAGCACGGCCGGCGCGCTCACGGCCGACCACCGCTGTCCTTGACCGGCTTCCACCAGCGGGGGTTGTCCCGGTACCAGGCCACGGTCTCGGCCAGGCCCGCGTCGAAGGAGGTCAGCGGCAGGTGGCCGAGCTCGCGCTCGATCTTGCCCTGGTCCAGGGCGTAGCGCCGGTCGTGGGCCTTGCGGTCGCTGACGTGCCGGATCATGTCCGCGTCCGCTCCGCACAGTTCGGCGACGCGGTGGGCCAGCGTGAGGTTCGCCACCGCCGTGCCGGCCCCGATGTTGTAGACCTCGCCCGCCCGGCCCCCGGTGAGCACCCGGTGCACCGCCCGGCAGTGGTCGTCGACGTGCAGCCACTCACGGACCTGGCCACCGTCCCCGTAGACGGGGATGGGGCGTCCCTCGAGCAGGTTGGTGACGGCGAGCGGGATGAACTTCTCGGGGTGCTGGTAGGGGCCGTAGTTGTTGGAGCAGCGGGTGACCGACAGGTTCAGCCGGTGCGTGCGGACGTAGGACAGGGCCACCAGGTCGGAGGCCGCCTTGGACGCCGCGTAGGGCGAGTTGGGAAGGAGCGGGGACTCCTCGGTCCACACGCCCTCCTCGATGGAGCCGTACACCTCGTCCGTCGAGACGTGCACCACCCGCTCGACGCCGGCCGCGAGGCACGCCTCGAGCAGCGCCTGGGTGCCCTCCACGTTGGTGCGGACGAACACCGCGCCGCCGGCGATGGAACGGTCGACATGGCTCTCGGCCGCGAAGTGGACCACCGCGTCCTGACCGCGCAGCACCTCCCCCAGCAGGCCCCGGTCGAGGATGCTCCCGCGCACGAAGGTGAGCCGCGGGTGGGAGGCGGGCAGGTTGTCGCGGTTTCCCGCGTAGGTCAGTTCGTCCAGAACCGTGACGTGCGCGTCCTCGAATTCCGGAAACTTGCCGTCGAGCATGGTCCGTACGTAATGCGAGCCGATGAATCCGGCGCCGCCTGTGACGAGAACCATCATGAGACCACACCGCAGTCGCCGCGGCCGGAAAAACCCGCTCGGAACATGTCCTCTTCCCCTTTCGACGAGGGGACTCATGACGGGCGTCCCCGTCCGGTGAGGCTGAACGGCCGCCCTCGAAACCCTCTCGAGACGGGCTCGAAGAGCTCGGGGCGGCCGGTGGCGGGCCGGGCGTCAGCTGTCCTGCAGCAGCCCGACGACGTTGCCGTCCGGGTCGGTGAAGGTGGCCACCCGGCGGCCGCCGCCGACGTCCTTGGCGGGGCTGGTCACCGTGGCGCCCGCAGCCGTCACCTCGGACAGCTTCGCCTCGATGTCGGCCACGTGCCAGTACGCGACCTGCGCGTCCTGCGCCCCCGCCGGCACCAGGCCGACGTGCTGACCCGCGACGTCGAAGCCGACGTAGTACTCCGAGTCGGTCTGCGGCTCGATGCCGAACAGGACGGTGTACAGCTTCTTGGCCGCCGCCACGTCCGCTACGGGATGCAGCACGGTCTTGATTCCCTGGATGGCCGAGTCAGCCATTTTCACTCCCGGGGGTTGGGATTCTGTCGCCTCATGCTAGGGAAATCCAGGGACCCGCTGCATCTTCGCGCATATCGCCTCGAGCGGTTTTCCAGGCGTTCTTGACCGTGAGCCGACAGGCCGGTGCCACGCTGCCAGCGCGCTGAATTCAGGAGGGGAATTGTGAGAAGACTTGCGTTGGTCTCAACAGTGATCGCGACCGGTCTGGTGGCCCCGGCCGTCGCTCCGGTGGCGGTGGCGGACGAGGCACCGTCCGCTCCCGCCGCCAGTGTGGCGTGGGTACCGTGTCCGGGCGGGGACCCGGTCCTCGGCGACATGCTCCAGGGCCTGGAGTGCGGCACGGTGCAGGTGCCGCTCGACTACGACGACCCCGAGGGCAGGCAGATCAGCCTGGCGCTGACCCGGGCCAGGCACACCGTCCCCGACCACGAGTACAAGGGTGTCGTCGTCCTCAACCGCGGCCAGTGGCCGGGCGGCATCGGCCGGGACCTGCCCACCCGGTACGCCGAGGGCACCACCGGGCTGGCCAACGACGTCGGCGACGCCTACGACTGGATCGGCTTCGACCCGCGCGGTGTCGGCGCCAGCGAGCCGGCCGTCGTCTGCGACAGCGACTACCTCGACCCCGGGCACGCCCAGCCCGACCCGGTGCCGGCCACGCCGGCCGCCGAGCAGGAGTGGACGGAGCGGGCCCGCGCGTACGCCGAGAGCTGCGGCGACAAGTACGGGGACGTGCTGAAGCACCTCGGCACCCAGGAGGCCGCGCGCGACCTCGACCGGATGCGCGTCGCGCTCGGCCAGGACAAGATCACCTACTTCGGCACCGACTGGGGCACCTACCTCGGCTCGATGTACGCCACGATGTTCCCCAACCGGGTGGACCGGATGGTGCTGGACAGTGTGGTGCGCCCCAGCACGGTGGGCTACCGCGGCAGCCTGCGCAAGAACGTGACGTCCGAGCGGAACGCCGAGATCTTCTTCGCCTGGGTCGCCAAGTACGACGCCGTCTACCACCTGGGTGACACCGCGGCCGAGGTCGAGGCGAACTACTACGAGGGCCAGGACGCGCTGCGCGCCGCGCCGGTCGACGGCAGGATCGGCCCGTCCGAGTGGGCGGACGTCTTCGAACCGGTCGTCTACCGCAGCTGGACCTGGCTGTCCCGCGCGCAGATACTCTCCGACTGGGTGGTGGACGGCGACCCGGCCTCGCTGCGGGCCAACTACTCACCTCCCGGCTTCCCCCACCAGAACCGGCACGCGATGACCAACGCGGTCAACTGCCTGGACGGCCCCTGGCCGACCAACTGGAACCGGTGGCACCGCGCCCACACCCGCCAGTACGACGCCGGTAACCGTTTCCTGACCTGGACCAACGCCTGGTACAACGCGCCGTGCGCCTTCTGGCCGGAGCCCGCCAGGAGTGAACCGCGCGAGATCGGCGACGACGGCGTGGACGTCCTGCTGGTGCAGCCGCAGTACGACACCGCGCACGGCACCGCCGGCGCCGTCGAGACGCACGCGCTGTTCCCGAACTCCCGGCTGGTCCTGGAGAAGGGCGGCCACAACGTCGGCGCGGCGCTGTCGGCCAACAACAACGCCTGCCTCAACAAGTACGTCGGTGACTTCCTGAGGGACGGCACCCGCCCCGCCTCCCGCAGCGGGGCCGACGCCACCTGCAAGGCGTCACCGGACCCGGTTCCCGCGTCCTGACCCCGCACCGGACGGGCCCCGCACGGTCACCGTGCGGGGCCCGTCGGCCGTGCTCCACGCGTCAGCGCGGGGCGGGCGCCGCCTGCTCGCGGTGGGCGGTGACCACGTCCCGCAGGGTGTGCGCCAGCTCGTTGGGCGTGGGCATCACCAGCATCTCCTCCCGCAGCCGCCGGGCGTTCGCACGCAGGGGCCCGTCCTGGAGCAGGCGGACGAGCGCGGCGCGGACCGCGGGCCCGTCCGCCTCGGCGGGGGTCATGGCCAGGCCCGCGCCCGCCCGCTCCAGGCAACGGAACTTCAGCGGGGCGTCGAAGGCCCGCCCGATCAGCAACTGGGGCACGCCGTGGCGCAGGGCGCAGCCGAAGGACCAGGTGCCGCCGTGGTGCACCACGGCCGAGCAGGTCGGCAGCGCCTCGGACAGGGGAACGGACTCCACCAGGCGGGTGTTGGCCGGCACGTCGCGCAGGTGGCGCCGCGAGTCCGGCGGCAGGGCCAGGACCAGTTCCACGTCCAGGTCGGCCACCGAGTCGAGGATCCGCTGAATGCGTTCGACGGGCAGCAGCAGCCGTACCGGCCCGTCGTTGACCGAGTCGCCGAAGGTCATCAGGACTCGCGGTGCGCGCGGCGGCCGGGCGAGCCATCCGGGCACGACGGCCGGACCGTTGTAGGCAACGAACTGCACGGGAAGCGTGGTCGGCCGGGGGTCGGGGCGGAACGCCTCGGGGAGCGGGGCGACGGTGAACTGGCCGTTGACCAGGTCCTCGGAGAACTCCACGCCGTACTTGCCGGCCCAGCCCGTCAGCCAGTCGCGCAGGGTGTCGACGCGCCGCTCCGGCGGCTGCAGGGCCCGGGCGTGCAGGAAGTCCTCCCGCAGGCGGGTGTAGACGTCGACGGAGTACAGCACCCTGGCGTGTGCCGCGCCCACCGCCGCGGCGGCCACCGCCCCCGCGAACGCCTTCGCGCCCCAGAGCACCAGGTCCGGCTGCCACGCTCGGGCGGCGGCGACCAGGTCCTCCATCATCGGGTCGTTCGACCGCCGGGCCTGGGGCAGCACCAGGTCGTCGACGACCCTGGACACCTGCTCCCAGCCCAGCCGCTCACGGTCCGGCCGGATGTCGAACAGCGGTTCCAGACCCGGCCCCTGTCGCGGCGCCAGGCGCGCGGACTGCGCGCGGTCCGAGGACTGACGCCGGTCCCGCTGCCTGCGTACCTCGGGCGTCTCACCGGGCCCGACGGCCACAGCGGTCAGCCCCGCCCCGGTGACGGCGTCGAGCAGGTCGGGCCAGCCGGCCACCCGCACCTCGTGCCCGGCGGTCTGGAGCGACCACGCCAGCGGCACCAGGTTGAACACATGCGTCTTCCACGGGAACGGCACGATGAGGACCCGCACGATGGCACTTCCTTGACGTCGGGGATCAGGGACGGACTGGCGGGCGAGGGCCGCGCTCCGCGGCCTCGCCCGCCAGTCCGTCCCTGATCACGCGTCCTGCATGTGTCTTCTCCACGTGTGCCGTGTACCGCCGGTCGAGGCGGTGACGAGGAGGGTGACCGCGGCGACGGCGAAGGCGGTGGCCAGGGGGCCCACGAGGTCGCAGAGCGCGCCCGTCGCCAGGATGGAGAGCGCCACGCCGGAGGGGAGCAGGGTGGCCCGGAACGTCACGACCGACGGCAGCTGCGCGTCGGATGCCGTGGCCAGCAGCCGGTTGTTGAAGTGGACGTAGGCCATCTCGAACAGCACCAGGAAGAGTGCGTACAGCGTGAGCGTGGGCACCGTGCCGCCGGCCAGCACCGCCGCCAGCAGGGGTGGCATGGGAAGCACCGCCCAGGCGGCCGACGGCACCCGGTCGAGGTACCGCTGGGCCGGCAGGGCGGCGAGGGAGCCGGCGAACAGCGCCACCGAGGAGACGGCGACGAAGACGCCCACCAGGCGGGTGCCGCCGCCGAGCAACTGGACCGGGACGACCGTGACGGCCACCGTGTGGAAGCCCTGCCAGAAGGACACCAGCAGGAACCGGGCGAACAGTCTGCGCAGCACCGGGTCGTCGACGCGCGGGCGCGCGGGCGCCGCGGCCCGGGAGCCGTCCGGGGTGCCCGCGGGGGCCGGCTTCGCAGACGCCGGCAGTGCCCAGGCGAGCAGGGCGGAGACCACCAGGGTCGCCGCGTTCACCGCGAGCAGTCCCCGCAGCGGGAGGGCGGACGCGGCCGGACCCGCCAGCGCGGCACCGAGGCTGAGCCCGGTCAGCTTGCCTATCTCCGCGACGGTGTTGGCCCGGTCCAGCCGTTGCGGCCGGACCGTGTCGCGCAGGACGACCGCCGTCGCCGCGCGGGTCACCGCCTCGAAGTAGCCGCGGGCCAGCAGCAGTACGACGGTGACCGCGAGCAGTGAGCGCCCCGGCGCCACGAGCGCCGCCGCCGTCAGTACCAGGCTCGCCGCCTCGGCCAGCCGGACGAGGCGTTGCGGGGCGTGCCGGGCGAGCAGCCGGTTGAGCGGGCCGGCCAGCAGCAGCGCGGGCAGCCACGGCGCGCTCAGCACGGCCCCGGCCAGCAGACCCGACCCGGTGACCGACCCCACGTGCGTGGAAAGGCTCACCAGCACAAGGAAGCTTCCGCAGGTGTTGACGAAAAGCAGTACCGGAGTGCAGTGCGGCGAGCGGAAATTCGCGGAAAAGGACGTCATCAGGTATTCCTCCGAAGGGGGAGGATCGCAGAGTTGAACGGCTTTTCGCGAGGGAAAGGTCTCTCTACTTTGAACACATGACAGCAGCCATCGAGGGCCGCCCGTGCATCGTAATGGTCGACGCGTACGCCGCGGTCCGTTCACTTGTCCTGGCATTTTTGGAGCAGGGATGCTCCATCGTCCGCGTGCAGAGCACCCGGGAAGTTCCCTACGTCTACCGCACGGCCCCGTACGTGCCCGGCGACTTCGTCGCCGACCTCGTGCACGACGGTGACCTGGAGGCCACCGTCGCGGCCGTCGCGGGGTACGGACCCGTCGCGGTGGTCTCGGGAGGCGAGAGCGGGGTGGAGTTCGCGGACCTGCTCGCACAGCGGCTGGGTCTGCCCGGCAACGGGACCGACCTGAGCGCCGCGCGGCGGGACAAGCACCTCATGGTCGAGGCCGTGCGCGCCGCCGGACTGCGCGCCGCCCGGCAACTGCGCGCCACCGACGCGGGCGAGCTGGCCGCCTGGCACCGTGACCTCGGCGGCCGTGTCGTCGTCAAGCCGCCCCGCAGCTCGGGCAGCCAAGGGGTCTTCTTCTGCGACACCCCCCAGGAGTCGGTCGCCGCCTTCGAGGCCCTGGCCGGTGCCGACGACGTCTTCTCCCGGCCCAACGAGGGAGCCGTGGCGCAGGAGTACCTGCCCGGCACCGAGTACATGGTGAACACCGTCAGCCGGGACGGCCGCCACCACCTGTGCGACGTCTGGCGCACCGGCCGTCTCAGCGCGAACGGTGTCGTCGACCTCTGCGACGCCCTGATGCTCATCGACTCGGCGAGCCGGGTGGTGGCGCCCCTGCGGGAGTACGCCTTCGACGTGCTGGACGCCCTCGGCATCCGCCACGGTCCGGCGCACCTGGAGATCCGGATGACGCCGTCGGGGCCGTGCCTGGTGGAGGTCGGGGCCCGGGTCGCCGGCGGGGGCATCCCGGCCTGCGCCGGCCTGGGCATCGGCGAGTCGCAACTGGAGTGGACCGTCGACGCCTACCTGCACCCGGACCGTTTCCACGCCCGGGCCGGAACGCCGTACCGCGTGCGGCGCTACAGCGCGATCGCCGGCATGATCTCACCGGCCCAGGGGGTGCTCGGCGCGTACCGGGGGATCGAGGAGATCGAGCGCCTGGAGAGCTTCCACGGCCTGGCGACCCTGGTGGAACCGGGGCAGGAGATCTCCCGGACGGTCGACGACCTCACCTACCCGGTCATCGTGACGCTGCTGCACGACCTCGAAGAGGTCGTGCAGCGGGACCTGAACACGATCCGGCACCTCGACGGCGCCGCGTTCTACGCCCTGGACCACTCGGTGAGCGCCTGAGCACGCCGTTCGACTGCCGACCTGCCGCGGTCGAACGTCACAGCCGGGCGACGGCGGCAGGCTCCATCCGCGTCCAGGCCGGCCGCGGCACCCGGTAGACGAAGCTGACGGCCGTACGCGGCTGCGCCGCCGTCGTGTTGGGCGCCGAGCGGTGCAGCACCATGCCGTCGAACATGACGGCGGAACCGGGTTCCAGGGGGACGGCGACCGGGCCGGTCCCGAGCGGCAGGTGCCGGTCCGCGACGTGCGGCTCCACCGCCCCCGTCAGCGGCGGCTCGCCCGGCAGCCGCTCGCGGTCCCCGGAGTGCGGGAACAGTCCGAGCAGGTGCGAGCCGGGGATGAACTCCAGGCAGCCGTTGTCCCGGGTGGCGGGTTCCAGCGCGATCCATATCGTCACGATGCCGTGCTCCTCGGCGCCGAACGACGCGGGCGCGAACGCGATGTCCTGATGCCAGGGCTTGGCCGAGCCCACCACGGGCGGCTTGGCCCACAGGAAGGCGTTGACCAGGGTGCCGGGGCTTGCGGCGGCCCCCGCGACCGGCCCGCCGCCCAGGTCCAGCGCCCGCTGCACGGAGTCGAACTCGGGGACGTGCTCGTGGATGCGGTCGGCCGAGCGCAGTACGCCCGTCAGGGCCCGGGCGCCCTGCTGCCAGGCCGCCCAGCCGCCGATGCCGGGCGCCTCCAGGACGAAGTCGTCGCTCGAGACCGTACGGTCGCGGGCGATCTCCTCCAGCCGGGCCACCGCCCCGCGGAGCCGGGCGAGCGCGTCGCCCGCCGCCACCCCGGGCAGGCGCACGAATCCGTTCTCCCGCAGTTCACGGTCATGGGTGTCGCCCATTCTTCTCTCCCTCTCCACACGTCGGCCGTCGCGAACCTACCGGCACATATCACGGGAATGTTCATGTTCAACTCCCGGTCTTCAAGGGCCGTTGCCGTGCCTTCCGGGACATCCCTATGCTTCCGGGCCGTGAGGATTGGGCCCACACAGAACTCGATACGGCGGAGGGAGTGAAAAATGACCGACCGCGACTTCATCGAAACCCGTGACGCTGACGAGGAAACCAGCAAGTGGTGATTCCCTGACCAGCGGAACGCGCCGCCCGTATGGAATCGAATCCGTACGGGCGGCGCGTCGTCACAGAGAGGCTGAGATGGTAGGAAATCGCGTTTCAGAAGTCATCGACGTTCCCGCCGATCTGCTGGTGACCGACGACTCCACCGACGACCGCTACTGGGCGTCGGTGGAACGCGTCGTCGCGCTGGCCGAGGACCGGGGGCAAACCGCCGACGGGATCCCGCTGCTGGCGTCTGTCGCGGTCTCCCACCCCGACTGGCCGGTGCGGGCCGGCGCGGTGCGCCTGCTGGCACGGCACCACGCGGGCGACCCGGCCGCCGACTCCGCGGTGGCCGCGGCCACCCACGACACCGTCGACTGGGTCGCCTTCACGGCGCTGAAGGTCATCGCGGAGCACCGGATCTCCGCCGCCGTCCCCGACCTCATCCGCATCTCCGGGTGGCCCAGCAACTTCACCCGGGCCGACTGGACCCGCAAGCCCGTCGGCTGCGGAGCGGCGCTCACCAAGCGGGCCCTGATCGCCGTCTTCGGCACCCGTGACCCCGCCGAGCTCCGCCGCCTGGAGGACGAGTACTTCTCGGACCTGCGGGCCCGGCTGGACACCGCGCGCAAGCGGCCCCGCCGCTCCACCGACGTCGTCCTGGTACCCGGCGGCCCGGCGGTCATCGGCGCCGACGAGCAGCCCGACGCCTTCCGCATGGCACAGGACGACAGCACGCTGCGCGCCGTGGACGTGCCCGCGTTCCTCATCGACCGCACGACGGTGACCAACGCCCGCTACCGCGAGTTCCTCGACGAGGTGGGCGACAGCGGCGAGTTCGACCACCCGGACCAGCCGCTCCAGCGCTCGCACCGCCCGGTGCACTGGCACGACCCGCGTTTCAACGCACCCGACCTGCCCGTCGTCGGCATCGACTGGTACGACGCCTACGCCTTCGCGAAGTGGGCGGGCGGTGCGCTGCCCAGCGAGGTCCAGTGGGAGAAGGCCGCGCGCGGCGTCGACGGCCGCCGCTTTCCGTGGGGCCAGGAGTGGGACCCGGACCGGGTGAACTACGTCGAGCGGTCGTTCGGCGAGGAGGTGGCCGACCTCGACTCCCTCGAGGCTCTGCTGGTCACCGTCTCGCAGGGCGACAACCCCTCCCACCCGGTGCTTCCCGCCGACGCCCTCCCGCAGGGCGCCAGCCCCTACGGCGCCCTGCAGATGTCGGGCAACGTCTGGGAGCTGACGCGGACCAACTTCTACACCGGCGACGACATGGACCCCTTCTTCAAGGGCCGGCACCCGCTGGACTTCATGAACCGCAAGGACGCTTTCCACGTGCTGCGCGGCGGCACCTGGACCTCCCCGCGCTCCTGCCTGACCACGTTCTACCGGGGCAAGGACCTGATCACCGACCGGCACAACGAGGTCGGCTTCCGCTGCGTGTACGGAACGGGCCTGTGATGCGACTGACCTCCCTCGGCCACGCGGCCGTCCTCGTCGAGACGGGGGCGGAGCGCATCCTCTTCGACCCGTGGCTCACCCAGCGCCTGGACCGCTTCTGGGAACACCACCCGCCGCTGCCGGACCAGCTGGTGCGCGAGGTCCTCGAGGACGGCGTGGACTACGTGGTGCTCAGCCACCACCACTTCGACCACCACCACTTCCCCTCCCTGCTGCGGCTGGTCGACGGCGCCGACGTGGACTTCGACGACAGCCCGCGCCAGAGCTCCGGGGTCACCTGCATCTACCCGGCCGGTCCCGTGCCGCCGCAGCTGACCGCGTCGGGGCTCGGGCACCAGGCGATCGCCTGGACACTGCGCCGCTTCGGCTACGAGAACCTCCAGCCGGTGACGCCGGGCGACACGGTGACCCTGGGCGGGGCGACCCTGAGGACGTTCCCCTCGGCCGTGTCCTTCCCCGAGATGAGCGTGCTGGTGCAGACCGAGGACGCGGCCGTCATGCTGTGCGGCGACGCGATCCTGCACGAGGACACCGTGGCCGCCTTCGGCCGCCCCGACGCACCGCGCCTCGACGCGCTGTTCGTCCCGGCCCACAGCATCTCCCCGCCCGGGGTGCTCACCGAACGCCGGCCGCTGACCGACCCCGACGCGGTGCGCGCACGCGCCGTCGCCAACTTCGACCGGTACGTCGACGCGCTCCCCGCGTCCGTGACCGTGCCCTCCTCGTTCGGATGGCGGATCAGCGGCGAGGGCGAACGGGACTACGACTGGTGCAACCGCACCATCTTCCCCTTCACCCCCGCCGAGGCCCTGCGCCGCCTCGGCGAGCGGGACCGCGACGGCCTGCTGTGGGGCCCGGGCCAGGTGATCGAGGTCAAGGACGGAAAGGTCGCCCCGGCCGACGGTCCGGTGCCGCCCGGCGGGTACGACTTCGACGAGGTCTACGCGGCGGTCACCCTCGACCCCGGCACCGCCGTGCCGCCGTTCGACGCCTCCCACGACCGGTACGGGCGGCAGAGCCGCGGCTGCGAGGACATGCTGCGCGAGCTGCTGGACCGGCTGGTGGCCACCGACTACTGGTACCGGGCGCTGGACCACGGCGCGGGACGCCACGTCGTCTCGCTGTACGAGGACGACGGCACCGAGACCTCCTTCCTGCTCGACCCGGTGGCGGGCCGGGTGACCCGGCTCGGCCCGGGACCGGCCCGCGGCCACCTCGCCGGCGGCGAGGGCTGGACCGAGATCGCGGCCGCCACGCTGGAGGCGATGCTCGGCGCCGACCTGCTGTTCGGCAGTTCCTTCGGGCTGTGGGCCAGCGACGGCGTCCTGCTCTCCGCGGTCTTCCACCACCCGTCCTTCTACACCCGCCACGTGGAGCGCGCCCAGCGGGAGGCGAGCGGGTCATGAGCGAACCGGTCGTGCTGGAGCACACGAGCGCCTGCCTGCGCGGCAACCCGCTGGGCGACCCGTACCGCCGCCGCGTCGAGGTCCATCTGCCGCCCGGGTACGACGGCGTGCGGCGGTTCCCCGTCGTGTACTGGCTGCCCGGGTTCGGCGCCCATCCGAGCCTCGCCAACCGGGCGCTCGCCTTCGGCGGGTCCGTCGCCGACCGGCTGCGCCGGGCGATGACGGACGGCGTGGTGCCCCCCGCCCTGCTCGTGGTGCCCGACTGCACGACCGCCCACGGCGGTTCGCAGTACATCGACTCCGCCGCCTGTGGCCGCTACGCCGGCCACCTTGCCGAGGTCGTCGCCGAGGTGGACTGCCGCTTCGCGACACTGGCCGAGCCCGCGGGGCGTGCCGTGGCGGGCAAGTCCAGCGGCGGCTACGGCGCGCTGGTGGCGGGCATGACGTCCCGGCTGTTCGCGGCGGTGCTCGCCTTCTCGCCCGACGCCGGGTTCGAGCACTGCTACCTGCCGCTGCTGCCCGCCGCCCTCGACACCGTCCGGGCGGCCGGCGGTGTCGAGGGGCTGCTGGCCCGCCGCGACACCGGCCCGCACGACGTGCCCTTCATGGTCGCGATGAGCATCGTCGCCATGGGCATGTGCTACGCCGACACACCGGGCACCACCCCCGCCGACGCGCTGCCCTGCGACCCCGAGACCGGCCTGTTCCGGGACGAGGTGTGGCAGCGGTGGCTCGGCCACGACCCGGTGCGGATGCTGCCCGCCCACGCCGGCCGGCTCGCCGGACTCGGGCTGCTCCACCTCAGCGTCGGCGAACGCGACGACTACGGCATGCACTGGGGGGTCCGCGCGCTGCACGCGGCCCTGGACGCGCACGGCGTCCCCCACGGCTACCTGGAGCACGAAGGCGGGCACCACGGCATCGAGCACGTGTTCACCGGGGCGCTGGCCCGGTTGTGGGACCTGTGGGGAAAGGACGGCGCATGTGCGGCATAGCCGGGTTCGTCAGCTTCGAGGGACGGCGTGACACCGACTGGATGGCGGCGCTCGGCCGGACGATGACGGACGCCATGGCACACCGTGGCGAGGGGGCCCGCGCCCCGTACGTCTCGGCCTGCGGCACGGTGATGCTGTGCGCGACGCGCCTGGCGGTGCGCGACCGCACCGAGGCGGGCGACCAGCCGATGACCGACCCCACCGGGCGGGTCGTCCTGGTGCACAACGGCGAGGTCTACGGCTCCCGTTCACCCGCTCCGCCGCAGTGGCCCCGCCGCACCACCTGTGACACCGAGTTCGTCCTCCAGCAGGTGTGCCGCCAGGACGATCCCGCGGCCGCCCTGCGGCCGCTGTCGGGCATGTTCGCCCTGGCCTGGCACGACACCTGGACCGGCCGCGTCGTCCTCGCCCGCGACCACTTCGGCGTCAAACCGCTGTTCTACGCCTTCACGCACGGCGGGCTCCTCTTCGCCTCCGAGGCGGGCGTGCTGCTGCGCACCGGCCTGGTGACCCCCGAGGTGGACCCCGAGGAGTACGTCCTGCGGTCCTGGATCAGGATGGACGCGGCCGACGACCGCACCTGGCTGCGCGGCGTGCGCGCCCTGCAGCCCGCCGAGTACCTGTCGGTCGACCGGCCCGGGACGAGCACCCACCGCTACTGGCTCCCCACCCCGGTGGACGGGCTGGTGAGCCCCGAGGAGATCAGGGCCGCCTTCGACGGGGCGATCGCCCAGCGGGCCGCGTCCGACGTCCCGCGGGCGGCGGTGCTCAGCGGCGGCGTCGACAGCACCGCGGCCGTCGCGGGCCTGACCGCACTGGGCGTGCCCGTCGAGGGATACGTCCTGCGCTACCAGGACGGCATCGGCGGCTCGGGCGACGACGTCGCGCACGCGGCCGAGGCCGCCGAGCGCCTGGGCGTACCGCTGACCGTGTGCGACCTGGACCGGCACCGCGCCGCCGAACTCGTCCCCCTCCTGCCCACCCGGCTGATGCGGCCGCTGCTGCACGGCGCCGAACTGGCGATGCACCACCTCTACGGCGCCATCGCCCGCGACCGCAACGTGGTCGTGTACTCGGGCCACGGGGCGGACGAGCTGTGGGGCTACCAGGCCGGCCGCTACTTCCCCGTCGTCGACCCCTACGCGCCCACCTACATCCACGGACGCCACTACCTGACCCACCAGCTCTACTCCGACGAACGGCCGGTGTGGGCGAAGCTGGTGACGTGGATGGCGCGCGAGCTCGACGTCGACATGACGGCGGTGACCGACCTGGTGTGGGAGCGCACCATGGACGAGTACCGGGCGATCAAGACGGCGTCCCCGCTCAAGCGCGGCCGGCACCACCTGCTGCGCCGCTTCCTGGTCTACGTCAACGACATGGTGGACGCCACGTCGGCGACCTTCACCCTGGAGGACCGGCCCGTCTTCCAGGATGTCGCCCTGGCCGAACTGGCCTTCCGCTGCCCCGAGCATCTGAAGGACTCCGGTGAGCCGGGCAGCAGCCACAAGGGCCTGCTCAAGGAGGCGCTCGCCGACCTGCTGCCGGACTCGGTGCGCCACCGGCCCAAGCAGGGCTTCCCCACCCCCACCGACCCGCGGTACGTCCGGCAGCTCGCCTCCCTCGCCGACGAGCTCGGCAGCCCGTTCGCCCTGCCGCCGCTCCCGCCCGGGCTCCGGGACGAGCTGGGCGTGGGCGAGTGGATGTTCCTTGCCTCGACCTCCGCGTGGCTCGGCCACCTCGCGGAGCTCCGCACCGACCTGAGGAGTCATGGTGAGCAGTCCCGCAACCCTGTGGCGCTGGCAGTGCCTGGACCACGCGGCCGCTCTTGACCGGGTACCCCCGGCGATCGAGGAGGCGCGCGCCCAGGACTGGTGCAACTTCGTCCTGTGGCGGCCGTCCCGGCTGCCCGAGGGATGCGACACCAGCGTGGGAACCCTGCGCCGTGAGGCGCCCCCCGGACGGGTCGAGGCCCAGGGGCGCACCCCGTGGAGCGACGCGAACCCGGCCGGCTACCGCACCGAGATCTTTGGCGGGGGCCGGCGGCTGCGCCTCAAGCAGTTCCTGTACGACTGGGCGTTCCCGGCCGCCGACCATCCGTGCCTGTGGGGCAGCCGGACCCGGCCGGCGGAGATCGGCGAGGGCCGGGTGGTCTGGCTCGGGACCGACTACCTGGGCCACCGCGGCGCCAGCGCGCGGCTGGCCCGGACCACCGTCGAACTGTCGGTGACGGAAGGCGAGTTCTCCGACGAGGAGATCGTCGCGCTCTACGCCGCGCTGCGCCCGGCCGTGCCGGAGGCGGTGCCGAGGGTGCTGGGCACGCCGTTCGCCGAACTGAGCTACTGGGCCAGACACCCCGCCGGCATGGTGTCGGTGCCCACCGGCGTCTTCCGCTTCCACCGCCGGGGCCGTGAACACGAGGGCGACTGGGTCCCCTCAAAGAAGGCCGTGGACTTCCTCACCGCCCAGGGGGTGCCGGTGGCCGCGGGGGAGTTCCGCGCCGAGAGCGCCGCCGTCTTCGGCAACGGCGCCGACGTACGCGAACTGGACGTCGTCTACACGTCGCCGGCCGGCGCGGAGCTGCGCCTCACCGTTCAGCGCACCGGTGGCGGACGGCTCGCGTTCCCGCCGGAGCAGGACAAGCACCCCGCCACCACCGAGGAACGCGACCTCGGCGGACGCCCGGTCCGGCTCGGCCACCTCAGCGCCGACTACGGGGCCTGCGACGCCTGGTGGCAGCACCCGGACGGGTACGACCTCAGGCTGCTCGGCAGCGCCGGGGCGGGCCTGGGACCGGAGGCGTTTTTCGGCCTGGTAGCCGGGATCGACGGCGCCCTGCGGCTCGCGGGCAACGCCGGGGTCCTGGGATGAGCGCCGCGGGCCGGCCGGTCCTCGATCCCGCCACCGGCCGTACCGTCACCCACGTGCCGGACACCGACGCGTCCGGCGTCGCCGACGCGGTGGCGCGGGCCGAGGCCGCGTTCCACGGGGGCTGGGCCGACACCTCACCGGCCCGCCGCGGCGGGCTGCTGCGCGAACTCGCCAAGCTCCTGCGCCAGGACCGCGACGAACTCGCCGCACTGGAGCGGCGGGACGCGGGCAAGCCCACCCGGCGTGCCCTGGGCGAGGTGGACTTCGCCGCCGAGGTCGCCGACTGGTTCGCGGCGGCGGCCCGCTACCCGGTGGGGGAGAGCCACCCGGCCGGCCCCGGCATGCGCACCTACACCGACCGGATGCCGGTCGGGGTGTGCGCGGCCGTCGTCCCCAACAACTACTGGGTCAACACCTGGGGCGACACCGAGGAGACCGTCAGCGTCTCGGGCCTGGGCCAGTCCGGGTACGGCCGCGAGCTGGGCATCCACGCGGTGGAGGGCTGCACCAGGCCCCGTGCCGTCTGGATCGCCCACCGGCCGGGACGGTAGGCCCCCGTGGCGTGGACCGGCTCCCCGCGGCTCGACTTCCGCAGCGACACCCGCACGTCGCCGGACGCACGGATGCGCGCGGCGATGGCCGCGGCCGACGTCGGTGACGACGTGTACGGCGACGACCCGACGGTCGCCCTGCTGGAGGAGCGGGTGGCCGCACTGCTGGGCACCGATGCCGCGCTGTTCACGCCGACCGGCACGATGGCGAACCTGCTCGCCCCGCTCGCCGCGAGCGGCGCCCGGGGCACGCCCGCACCGCGGGTGATCGCCGGCGTGGACACCCACATGGCCTTCCTGGAGGCGGACGGGCTGCGCCGGTTCGGCGGGGTCGAGCTGGTGCCCGTGGTGCAGCGTCCCGACGGCCTGCCCGACCCCGGGGCCCTGGCCGCGCTGCTCACCGCAGGCTCGGGCGCACCGGCCGTGGTCTGTGTCGAGAACACCGCCATGATGCACGCAGGCAACGCCCTGAACGCCGAGGCGACGCGTACGGTGGCCGCGTTGGCCCGCCGGCACGGCGCCCACCTCCACCTCGACGGAGCCCGGCTCGCGAACGCCGCCGTGGCGCTCGGGGTCGCTCCCGCGGAGCTGGCCGGTCCGGCGGACAGCGTCGCCTTCTGCGTCTCCAAGGGGCTCGGCGCCCCGGCCGGCGGACTGCTGTGCGGACGACGCGAGTACATCGCGCGCGCCCGCGAGCTGAGGGGGTGGCTCGGCGGCTCCCTGCACCAGACGGGGGTGCTCGCGGCTCCCGCCCTCGTCGCGCTCGGCCGGCTGCCCGACCTGGCCGCCGATCACGACAGGGCCGCCGCGCTGGCCCGTGCGCTGGCCTCGGTGCCCGGCGCCGAACTGAGGATCGCGCCGCGGCCGACCAACATCGTCATGGCGCGGCTCGCCGGACTGTCCGCCCAGGAGTGCGCGGCGCGCCTGGCCGGGCACGGGGTCGGCGTCCTGCCGCTGCCGAACGGGTACGTGCGCTTCGTGGTCCACCGGGAGCACGACATGATCGGGGTGCGCGCGGCCGCCGGCGCACTTGAAGCCGTGGCGGCCGGCGCCCCGCAGGCGCGGTCCGCGCCCGGCCAGGCCCACCAGGACGGGCAGACGTCCCGTCAGGAACGGAGGAAGCATGACAGCGAAGAGTGAGGCGCGTGGACTCGAGGAACGGCTCCGGGACACTCGGGCACGGCTCGAGAACGACGTCGATCTGTGGGTGGCGACCGCGGATGCCTCGCGCGGCGTCCACCTCGTGCCCCTGTCCTACCTCTGGGACGGGACGGCCGTCCTCGTCTCGACGCCCCGTGACTCGGTCACCGGCCGCAACCTGCTCGCGGACGGCCGGGTCAGGCTCGGCCTGGGCCCGACGCGCGACGTCGTGATCGTGGACGGTACGGCCGAGCCGGCCGACGTCGCCGAGCTGGGCCAGGAGGCGGCGGACGCCTTCGCGGCGAAGACCGGCTTCGACCCCCGCAAGCTCGACGAGCCCTACCAGTACTTCCGGATCAGGCCCCGGCGCGTCCAGGCCTGGCGGGAGGCGAACGAGCTGGCCGGACGCGGCCTCATGCGCGACGGCGTCTGGCTCGGCTGACCCCGGCCCTCCAACCGGCAACCTTCCCGTCCCCGCCGTCCGGCGCGGCGCCGCGTTCCAGCCGTGCTTGACCGGTGTTGAAGAGGGCTTTGCCAGGCTGCGAGTGGCAAGGCATCTGTCGATCTCAAAGGGGCGAATATGGGAGCCATCGAGGTTCCGGTTCTGATCGTGGGCGGTGGCGGATGCGGCCTGTCCGCCTCCGTCTTCCTGTCCGACCAGGGCGTCGATCATCTGCTGGTGGAACGGCACTCGGACACATCGAGGGTCCCGAAGGCGCACTACCTCAACCAGCGCACGATGGAGATCTTCCGCCAGCACGACGTGGCCGACGACGTGTTCGCCGAGGCCGCTCCGCTGGAGAAGTTCGGCAAGGTGCGCTGGCAGACCACGCTCGCCGGCGACGGGCCGCTGGACCGGCGCCTGATCCACGAGATGGATGCCTTCGGCGGCGGTGAACTGCGCGAGACCTACGCGGCGGCCGGGCCCGTCCTGCCCGCCAAGCTGCCGCAGATGTGGCTGGAGCCGATCCTGCGCCGTCACGCGGAGGACCGCAATCCGGGCCGCGTCCTCTTCCACCACGAGGTGGTCTCCTTCTCGGACGAGGGCGACCGCGTCGTCGCCGAGGTGCGGAACCTGGACACCGGGGAGACCACCACCGTCACGTCCCAGTACCTCATCGGGGCCGACGGCGGCCGCATGGTCGGAGCCGCGGTCGGCATCGAGATGCAGGGCCCGCCCGGACTGGTCAACACCACGACCGCGTACTTCTCCGCCGACCTGTCCCAGTGGTGGGAGGAGGGAACGCTCATCACGCACTTCCTCAGCCCGGAGGACCCCGACCTGTCCAGCAACCTCATCGAGATGGGGCCGAGCTGGGGCAAGGACTGCGAGCAGTGGGGCCTGCACTTCGCCCCGGGCCCGCCCGGACGCTGGGACGCGGAGACCGTCGTCCCCCGCATCCGGGAGCTGCTGCGCATACCGGACCTCGAGATCACGGTGCACAAGGTGACGGACTGGATCGTGCACGCGCACCTCGCCGACCGCTACCGGGCCGGCCGGGTCCTCATCGCCGGCGACGCCGCGCACCGCCAGCCGCCCGCCGTCGGCCTCGGCCTCAACACCGGCATCCAGGACGCGCACAACCTCGCCTGGAAGCTCGCCGCGGTCCTCGGCGGCCGTGCCACCGACGGCCTGATCGACACCTACGAGGCCGAACGCCGGCCGGTGGGCCGCGAGAACGTCGACTGGGCGGTGTCCGCCGCCGTGCACCACCAGGCCGTCATCGACGCCGTCGGCGCCGGCCACAACATCCCCGCGGGGCGCCGCAAGCAGCGCCTGGAGGCGTACTTCGACCCCTCGCCGCTCGGTGACACCGTGCGGGAGCGCGCCCTGGAGATCTTCCACACGCACCGCGGGGGCTGCCAGTCCCTCGACATGGAGGTCGGCTTCCACTACGAGGACGGTGCCCTCGTCCCGGACGGCACCGAGGCGCCGGCCCGCGTCCCGATGCGCAACGAGCACCGGCCGGCCTCCCGTCCCGGGCACCGGCTGCCGCACGCCTGGATCACCCGGGACGGCCGGCGCCAGTCCACGCTCGACCTCGCGGGCCGGACCGGCTTCACGCTGATCACGGGCCCGCAGGGGGCGCCGTGGCGCGAGGCGGCCGCGCGGGTCGCGGAGAAGTTCTCCGTCGGCCTGCGCACGGTGTCCATCGGCGCCGGAGGCGACTGGGCCGACGTGGACGGTGGCTGGGAGGCCGTTCGCGGGATCACCGACGCCGGCGCGCTCCTGGTCCGTCCCGACCAGCACGTCGCCTGGCGCGGCACGGACGGCGGCGAGGACGCCGAGCAGGTCCTGGCGCAGGCGTTCGCCGCGGTCCTGGACCGCTGACGGCACGTCACCGCACGGCAGCGGCCGTGCCCGGGGAACCGGGCACGGCCGCTCGCGTTCGCGCGGGACCGCTCAGGCACCGACCGGGACCGTGGGGGCCGCGGCGTTCTGCCCGATCCACGCCAGGATCTGGTCGGCGGCCTGCCGGGCAGAGGCCATGCACACCCCGACGCCCACACCGTCGTACAGCGCCCCGCACACCGCGAGGCCGGGCTGGGCGGCCACGGCCTCGCGGATGCGCCGGACCCGCTCGAAGTGGCCGACGGTGTACTGCGGCAGGGCGTCCTCCCACCGGCTGACCCGGCTCGCGACCGGGACGCCGCCGACACCGGTGGCCTCGGCCAGCTCGGCCGTCGCCAGTGCCACGAGGCCGGCGTCGTCGCGCTGGAGCAGGTTCTCCTCGCCGAACCGTCCCATCGAGCAGCGGACGATCTCCACCTCGCCGGCCAGGTGCGGCCACTTCACGGTGGTGAACGTGACCTCCTTGACCGCCCTGCCCTCCACGGCGGGCACCCGGTAGGCGGCGTACCCGCGACCCGACAGACCGCCGGGGAACGCCGCGCGGGGGTAGGCGAGGGTGACCACCGCCACGCTCGAGTACGGCACCTCGGCGAACGCCGAGACGGCCGGGGACAACCCGGGAACCGAGGCCAGCAGCCTGCCCGCGGGGCCGGCCGGGACGGCGACGACGACGGCGTCGGCGTCGATGTGCTCCGCGCCGGCGGCGTCGCCCACGGTCACCCGCCAGCCGCCCGCGGTGCGGGACAGCTCCCGCACGGGGGCACCGGTACGCACCCTTGCGTCGGGCGCGGCCGCCAGCACCTGCCGCACGAGCACGGGGGGCAGCGAACCGAACCCGCCGTCCAGCGTCGCCACCCGCACCGGCGGCGGCTTCTGGCCCTCGGCGAGCACGGGCGTCAGCGAGGCGGCCGCGTCCGCGAGCGAGACATGCGCGCGGGCCGCCTTGGCCAGCGGCGTCAGCGTGGCCTCGAACGACAGGTCCGTGGCGCGGCCGGAGAACACGCCGGCGAGGAACGGTTCGACGAGGCGGTCCACGACCTCGCGGCCGAAACGCCCGCCGACGTAGTCCGCCACCGACATGTCGCCGTCCCGGTCGAAGGACGGCAGGACGAGGTCCTGCCGGGCCCGGTCGACGCCCTGGGCGGACACGACACCCGACCTGGCGAGGTCGTCCATGTCGCAGGGCACGCCCATGAACTGACGGTCCGGCTGCTGCCGGATCTCCCCCCTGGTCCAGATCGCCGACGCGGTCACCCCCGCCGACATGATCTGCTCGCCGAGCCCGGCGTCCTGGATCAGCCCGGTGGTCCTGCGCCGGTTGGCGTACAGGGACTCGGCGCCCTCGTCGACCGCGACGCCCGCCACCTCGGAGACCGACAGCTTCCCGCCGAGCCGGGACGACGCCTCCAGGACGGTCACCCGGACCGGCTGGTCGCGGAGCCGGAACGCCGCCGCCAGACCTGCGATACCACCCCCGATGACGACGACATGGGGCTTTCCACTCACCTGATCCTGTTCGGTGCCAGCCATTCCACCAGATCCTTCGTGGTTAGGGTCGTAGAGGCCGTCCCGACGCCGGCGCCCGGCGTCAGGACAGGTCCCGGCAGTCTCGCGGTCAGGCCCAGCCCTGCGGTCGAGGGCGGCTGGAGGACCGGTGCCCACTGCCGAACCAGCGGTGGAGGGCGTCGGTGAGGTCGTCGGTGGTGCCGGGTGAGGTCCAGGCGACGTAGCCGTCGGGGCGGATCAGGACGGTGTCGAGGGCGGGGTCGGGCGGTGCGGTCCAGGTGGCGGTGACGACGTCGAGGTGGCCGGTGTGCTCGCGTGCCGTGCCGGCGGTGGTGCGGTCGGTGGTCAGGAGCAGGCCGCGTCCGGTGCGCAGGAGTTCGGCGACGCGGGTGCGGGTGCCGTCGGGCAGGGTGAGGGTGCGGTCGGGCGGCATGCGCCGGCCCAGCAGCGGGTGGTCGCCCTTGGCCAGGTCGTAGCGGACACCGAGGTTGCTGAGCATGCCGGCCGCGTACTCGGCGGCGTCCTGGTGGGACAGCAGCTCGCCCACGACCTCGCGGACCGGGTCCATCTCCTCCCCGGTGAGCCGCAGCTCTATCGCCGCGCGGGCATTGCGCGCCAACTGCTCGCCGACGGGGTGGCGTTCGGCGTGGTAGGTGTCGAGCAGGTCCTCGGGAGCCCGCCCGGTGACCACCGCCGCCAGCTTCCAGCCGAGGTTCACCGCGTCCTGGACACCCACGCTGAGTCCCTGCGCCATGGCGGGCGGCTGCACGTGCGCCGCGTCGCCGGCCAGGAACACCCGCCCGCGCCGGTACTCGGCGGCGGCCCGTGAGGTGTCGGTGAAGCAGCTGATCCAGCGGCACCGCCCGTGGTGGAGGGACTCGCCGGTGAGGCGCTGCCAGGCGTCGGCGAGGTCGGTGAAGGTGAGCGCGTCGCGGTCGCGGGGCGGCGGCGTACCGGCCTCGTGGACGACGACCCGGGTGACACCGTCCTCCAGGTCCATGGCCATCACCATGCTGCCGCCCGGCAGGTTCTCGCCGATGCGCCGCTTGCGGGTGTCGATGCCGGTGACGTCGGCCGTGAGGAAGCCGCGCCGGCCGTCCGTGCCGGGGAAGCCGATCTGGGCCAGCTTGCGGACGGTGCTGCGCCCGCCGTCGCAGCCGACCAGGTAGGCGGCCCGCTCCTCGGACGGGCCGTCGGGGCCCTCGACGCTCACCACGACGCCGTCGCCGTCCTGCCGCAGGGCGGTCACCTCCCGGCCGCGCAGGACCGGTACGCCGAGTTCGCCCACCCAGTCCTCCAGCATCCGCTCGGTGCGGAACTGGGAGACGCCGCGGTGCCCGTAGTGGTCCTGCGCCAGCATGCCGAGATCGATGGGCACCCCGCCGAAGTGGCTGTCGGCGGGTTCGGTGCCGCCGAGGCGGTCCAGCAGGCCGCGCTGGTCGAAGCACTCGGCGGTGCGTTTGGTGAAACTCGCGCCGCGCGACTGGTGCGTTGGTGCGGGCAGGCGCTCGTGGACGACGACGTCGGCGCCGCCGAGCCTGAGTTCCCCCGCCGTCATCAGCCCGACCGGTCCGGCCCCCACGACGATGACATCCCTGGCCATGTGTCAGCTCCTTCTGAATGGGTGCGGTGGGACGCTCACCGGTCGGCGTACTGCCCGACGCCACTGCCGAACCAGCGGTGGAGGGCGTCGGTGAGGTCGTCGGTGGTGCCGGGTGAGGTCCAGGCGACGTAGCCGTCGGGGCGGATCAGGACGGTGTCGAGGGCGGGGTCGGGCGGTGCGGTCCAGGTGGCGGTGACGACGTCGAGGTGGCCGGTGTGCTCGCGTGCCGTGCCGGCGGTGGTGCGGTCGGTGGTCAGGAGCAGGCCGCGTCCGGTGCGCAGGAGTTCGGCGACGCGGGTGCGGGTGCCGTCGGGCAGGGTGAGGGTGCGGTCGGGCGGCATGCGCCGGCCCAGCAGCGGGTGGTCGCCCTTGGCCAGGTCGTAGCCGACGCCCAGACCGCTCACGATCCCGGCGGCCTGTTCGGCGGCATCCTTGTGGGACAGCAGCTCGCCCACGACCTCGCGGACCGGATCCATGGGCCCGTCACCGAGGTACAGCTTCGACGCCGCGCGGGCGTTGCGGATCAGCTGCTCGCCGACGGGGTGGCGTTCGGCGTGGTAGGTGTCGAGCAGGTCCTCGGGGGCCCGCCCGGTGACCACCGCCGCCAGCTTCCAGCCGAGGTTCACCGCGTCCTGCAGTCCGGCGCTCAGCCCCCACGCGGCCAGCGGCGGGATTTCATGCGCCGCGTCGCCGGCCAGGAACACCCGCCCGCGCCGGTACTCCCCGGCCAGGGCGGCCGCGTTGCCGCACGCCCACAGCCACTGGCAGTCCGCGTCGTCGATGGACTCGCCGGTCAGCCGCCGCCACGCGTCCGCGACCTGGGCGAAGGTCAGCGCGCCCGGCTCCGGACGGGCCGGCAGATCGGGGTCGTGGACGACGATCCGGCAGCGGCCCGCTCCCACCGGGGTGCACACCACCATGCGTCCGCCGGGAAGCCGCTCGCCGATCGGCCGGGGGCGCGGGGCGGCGCCGGTGATCTCCGCGGTGAACATGCCCCTGGTGGGCTCCCAGACACGGGTGGGGACGCCGGCCAGCCCGCGCACGGTACTGCCCGCTCCGTCGCAGCCGACGACGTAGCGGGCCGTCTCCTCGCCGGGCCCGTCGGGGCCCGTGAAGGACACCACGACCCCGTCGGGCGTCTGGCGCAGGCCGGTCACCTCGCGGGACCGGCGCACCGGCACGCCGAGGTCGTCCAGCCAGCCGCCGAGCGCCGCCTCGGTCCTGGCCTGGGACAGCCCCAGCACACCGCTGTGGTCCTCGTCGAGCATGCCGAGGTCGAACCGGACCCCGCCGAAGTGGCCCATCGGGCCCCACCGGAGCTCGCCCAGCCGGCTCAGCAGGCCGCGCTGATCCAGCGACTCGGCCGCTCGCCGGTTGAAGCCGAGCGCCCTGGACTCCCCGGCGGGGGCGGGCAGCCTGTCGTGGACGGCCACGTCCACTCCGCCCAGGCGGAGTTCCCCGGCCAGCATCAGGCCGGCCGGCCCCGCACCGACCACTATGACGTCAGTTCTCTTCATTTCATGAGGCCCTCTGCACTGTGGCAACGGTTGGCCTTTGTGAAGCTACTCAGGGCGATGTCCGGTCGCAACGATTCCGAATTCCGTTGGGCTCCGGCGCCGGTGTTCAGACGGCGACCCTTTTGAACGCGGCGGTGAACGCTTGAGCGCGGGGAGCGCACCGCAGCAATATCTTCGGGCGTCTTCAGGAATTTCCTGTCCGCGGTGAATGCGCGCCGCGACGGCCGCAGAAAGGAAGTCGACGTGACGGTCGAGAAGGTCGCCCTCGTCACGGGTGCCAACAAGGGCATCGGGTTCGCCGCCGCACGGCAACTCGGTGAGCGGGGGATCGTCGTCCTCGTCGGCGCGCGGGACGAGGTGCTCGGCAAGCAGGCCGCCGACGCGCTGGCCGCCGACGGCATCGCCGCCGCACCGCTGAGGCTGGACGTGACGGACCCGGTCTCGGTGGCCGACGCCGCCCGCGAGATCGAACGGCGCCACGGGCGCCTGGACATCCTGGTCAACAACGCCGGCACCGCCGGGGGCCACACCGGCGCACCGAGCCGGGCGACCGCGGCCGACATGCGCGAGGTGTACGAGACCAACGTCTTCGGGGTGGTCACCGTGACCCACGCGATGCTGCCGCTGCTGCGCCGCTCCCCGGCCGGCCGCGTCGTCAACCTGTCCAGCCACCTGGGTTCGCTGACGCTGAACTCGGATCCCGGTTCCCCGACGGCGGGCGTCAACATGATCGCCTACCAGTCGTCGAAGACCGCGCTGAACGCGGTCACGGTCGCGTACGCCAAGGAGCTGCGGGGGACCACGGTCAAGGTCAACGCAGCCCTGCCCGGAGTGGTGGCCACCGACATCAACCACCGTCGCGGTCACCGCACGCCGGCCGAAGGGGCCGCGATCGTGGTCCGGCTCGCCCTGCTGGACGAGAGCGGCCCGTCGGGCGTGTGCCTGGCGGACGAGGGGCCCGTGCCCTGGTAGCGCACGGCCCCGACGCACTAAGGCCGCCTTGCGGTCACCGCTTCCGACCGCACCGCCGGGCCCGACCGCGGCGGGCACGAGACTTGGAGAAGACAGTGGCGCTTGACGCAACGATCCTGGTGCTGGGCGGCACCGGCCGGCAGGGCGGGTCCGTGACCCGCGAACTGCTGCGGCGCGGGCACACCGTGCACGCCCTGGTCCGCGACCCCGACAAGGCGCAGGCGAGGCAACTGCGGGAGGCGGGCGCGGTCCTGGTCCGCGGCGACATGGACGACGAGGCGTCGCTGACCGCCGCGATGCGGGACGTCCACGGGGTGTTCAGCGTCCAGACCTTCCGCGGCCCGGGCGGTGTCGAGGCCGAGGTGCGGCAGGGCAGGGCGGTGGCCGACGCCGCGGTGCGCGCCGGGGTGCGGCACTTCGTCTACAGCTCGGTCGGGGGCGCGGACCGCGACACCCGGGTCCCGCACTTCGAGAGCAAGCACACGGTGGAGCGGTACCTGCGGACGCTCGACCTGCCGGTGACGGTGCTGCGTCCGGTCATGTTCCACGACATCCTGCTCGACATCGCCCCCCGGCCGGCCGGGGGCGAACTCGTCCTGGCCATGTGGCTGGACCCGCGCGTCCCGGTGCAGCTCATCGCGTCCGGCGACATCGGCGTCTTCGCCGCGGACGCCTTCGAGAACCCGGACGCCTGGCTGGGCCGGGTGGTCGAGATCGCCGGCGACGAGCTGACCGGACCGCAGATGGCCGCGGCGTTCGAGGCGGTCGCCGGTGTCCCGGTCCGCTACCAGCAGCTGCCGATCGAGCCGCTGCGTTCGGCCCGTCCGGACCTCGCCAACATGTTCGACTGGTTCGAGCGGGACGGTTACCGCGCCGACCTCGCCGCACTCCGCGCCACCAGGCCCGGTCTGGTGACGCTGGAGACCTGGCTGGCCGGCAACTGGACGGCTCCCGTCGCCGCGGCAGGACGCTGACGGCGCCTCAGGTGAAGACCGGCTGCCGGGTCCGGGTCCGCTTGAGCTCGAAGAACCCGTCGGTCGCCGCCACGGCGAGCACGCCGTCCCACAGCCGTACGGCCGCCTCACCGCGGGGGGCCGGGGACACCACCGGTCCGAAGAACGCGACGCCCCCCACCGCGACGACGGGCGTGCCCACATCGGTGCCGACCCGGTCGACGGCCTCCTGGTGCGAGGCGCGCACCGCGTCGTCGTACGTGTGCGAACCCGCCGCCTGGGCCAGGCCGGCGTCGAGGCCCGCGGCGGTCAGGGCCGCGGCGTAGGTGGCGGGTTCCTTCGGCGCCCCCTCCAGGTGGAACCGGCTCCCCAGCTCGCAGTAGAGCCGGCCCAGCACCTCGGGGCCGTACGTCCGCACGGCGGCGGCGCAGACCCGCACCGGCTCCATCCGCACCGCCAGGTCACGGTGCCAGCGCTCGGGCAGGTCCGCCCGCCCCTCGTTGAGCACCGTCAGGCTCATCAGCCGCCAGCGGACCTCGAGGGGCCGCTGCCGGGCGACATCGAGGACCCAGCGGGAGGTCAGCCACGCCCAGGGGCAGGTCGGGTCGAACCAGAAATCCACCGTGGTCGGGGTGTCGTGCCGCAACGGGGCCTCCTCGATGTAGCCGGGCCGGAACAATTTGACAAGCGGCGCCGGAATCACGCTGGAGTGCCGCTGGACATGGCCTGTTCAACCGCTCAATTTCCACGGTTGAACGCCCGCTGGGCAATTGCGCCAATACTGAGGTTGCGGTTTTGAGAAGCGCCCGCCTATCGTCTGGAATCCGCGAGAAAAGGCGCTCCGAAAGGAAAGGCATGTCCGTGCTGCCCGAGGTTCGTGATCAGTCCGACTCGTACACACTGCTTCATCTCATTCAGGGCGCCGTGATCACACAGGCGATTTCCGTCGCCGCCAGGCTCGGGATCGCGGACGTGCTGGCCGACGGCCCGCTGGCCGCCGAGGACATCGCGGCACGCGTCGGGTCCCACCCCGGGGCGACCCACCGCATCCTGCGCGCGCTCGCCGGCCACGGGGTGTTCGCCGTCCGCCCGGACGGCCGGTACGAGCACACGCCGCTGTCCGACAGGCTCCGTGAGGACGCACCGGACTCCATGCGCGGCTTCGCCCTGCTGATGAACCACCCCACGCTGTGGGAGGAGTGGGGCCACCTGTCCGCCACCGTGGAGACCGGCGAGGCCAATCTGCCCAGGCTGCGCGGCATGGGCGCCCTGGACTTCTTCCACGCCAACCCCGACTACGCGAGGGTGTTCTTCCAGGCGTTCGGCGAGCTGTCGGCGTCGGAGACCGCCCCGATCCTCGACGCGTACGACTTCTCCCGGTTCGGCACCGTCGTGGACGTCATAGCCGGCCGGGGCAACCTCCTGGCGGGCATCCTCCAGCAGGCGCCGGACACCAAGGGCGTGCTGTACGACTCCGAGATCGCGACCGTGGACTCGCCGGCGCTCTTCGAGGAGGCCGAAGTCGCGGACCGGCTCACCATCGAGCACGGCGGCTACCTCGGCAAGCTGCCCTCGGGCGGTGACGCCTACGTGTTCAAGCACATCATCCACGACTTCTCCGAGGCCGACGCCGTCACGGCCCTGCGCAACGCGCGCGAGGCGATCGCCCCCGGCGGCAGGCTGCTCGTCATCGAGTACGCGCTCCCGGAGAACAACGAGAAGCACATCGGCCACACCATCGACCTCTGGCTGATGCTGATGCTGGGCGCCCGCGAGCGCACCCGGGCCGAGTACGGCGAGCTGTTCGCCAAGGCCGGCTTCGAACTCACCAGGGTCGTTCCCACCAGCGCGCCGATCTCGGTCATCGAGGGCATCCCGGTCTGAGGCCGCCGCAAGCAACCGACTCATCCACGCATACCGCACAGGAGAAGACCCGATGACTCCACGGATGGAAAATCCCTCCCTGGTCGTTCCCGGCGCCCTGCAGCCCCTGCTCGACCTGACCGAGGTCATCGGCAAGGTGGGCGTGCCGCAGACCACGCTCGACCTGGTCCGGCTGCGCGTCAGCGAGATCAACGGCCGCGTCTACACGTTCCCGGACAACCCGGAGCAGGCCGCCGGGACGGACCAGCGGCTGCCCCGGGTCGCCGGCTGGCGCACCGAGACCTGCTTCGACGACGCCGAGCGCGCGGCGCTGGAAATGGCCGAGGCCATCACGCTGATGACCGACCCGCAGGACATGGCCTCCGACGAGGTCTGGGAGAAGTCCGCCCAGTACTACACCGACGAGCAGCTCGGTGCGCTGGTCATGCACATCGGCCTGGTCAACTTCTGGAACCGGGTGAACGTCGCCACCCGCCAGGAAGACGCGGCCTGGCGCTGAGAAGGGAGACGGCACCGTGCTGAAACTCGTCAACGCCGGTCTGGGCAGGACCGGCACGACCTCACTGAAGGTGGCCCTGGACCGGCTGGGTCTCGGCCCCTCCTTCCACATGTTCGACATCGTCGGCGACACGGAGCGCCTCCAGCGGTGGGAGCGGATCGTCTGCGACGGCGAGAGCCCCGACTGGGCGGCCGTCTTCGACGGCTACGGCGCCGCGGTGGACGGCCCCTGCGCCGTGTACTACCGGCAGATCGGCGAGGCGTTCCCCGACGCCAGGATGATCCTGACGGTCCGTGACGCCGAGAGCTGGTACCGCAGCACCCACGACACGCTGTACCAGTTCGCCCTGCGCAGCATGGCGAACCCGCCGGAGCCCGGCAGCCCGCAGGCCCGGCTGTTCCGCGTGACCACCACCATGGTCTGGGACGGTCTGTTCGGGGGCCGGTTCTCCGACAAGGACCACGCGATCGAGGTCTACCACCGGCACAACGAGGAGGTCGTGCGCACGCTGGGCGCGGACAACGTCCTCGTCTACGACGTCCAGCAGGGCTGGGAGCCGCTGTGCGACTTCCTGGGGGTCGACGTACCGCCCGAGGAGTTCCCGCGGACCAACGACACCGCGTCCATGCGCCGGCGGGTCGCCCGGGCGGCCGGCGCCGCCGCGGCGGCCACCGGCTGAGCCGGCGAGGAGCCACGGTGCTGATAACGGAAATGACGGTCCCCGGCGCGTACCGCGTCGAGCCCGAACCCCTGAGCGACCGGCGGGGCCACTTCTTCGAGTCCGTGCGGGCCAGCTCCCTGCTGGCCGGCAGCGGCTGGCAGTTCGCGGTCCGCCAGGTCAACTACTCGGTGTCCCGGCGCAACACCCTGCGCGGCATCCACGGCACCAAGGTGCCCCCCGGCCAGGCGAAGTTCGTCACCTGCGTGCGGGGCAGCGCCCTGGACATCGCCGTCGACCTGCGGGTGGGTTCACCGACGTTCGGCCACTACGACGTCACCCACCAGAGCCCGGAGACGGGGACGGCCGTGTACCTGCCCGACGGTGTGGGGCACGCCTTCCTCGCCCTCACCGACGACACGTGCATGAGCTACCTTTGCTCACAGGAGTACGTGCCGGGGACGATGATCGACGTGGACGCCCTCGACCCGGCCCTCGCCCTGCCCTGGGACCTGACCGGGCCGCCGGTCCGCTCCGACAAGGACGCCGCGGCGCCCACGCTCGCCCAGGCGGCGGCCGCGGGACTGCTCCCCACCTGGGAGCAGTGCCCGCCGCGCCGGCTCACCGCGGCTCAGACCGGACGATAGAACGCGCGCGACGGCGGTCGGCGCCCACGGGCGCCGACCGCCGTTCGTCTTCTCCCGGATGCCCGCGCACCTCACGGGCAGCCGCTCACCAAGGCGCCCGGCCGAGGGCGTGCGCGCGGATGCGGGCCATCAGCCCCGCCTGCCGCACCAGGTCGCGGTGGTGCGCCGCCCGCGCCGCGGGGTCGCGCACCGCGTCGTGGAAGGCGGTGAACACGCCGAGGAACTGGTCCGAGGCCGGGGCGAGGAGACGCGTCTCGCGGTCCTTCTGCTCCAGGCGCAGAACCGGACGGGCGCTGTGCGAGGGCGTGAACGCCCATTCCAGGACCAGGCGCCCCTCGCTGCCCCACAGGTCGTACGTCGACCGGTAGCCGTGGGACAGACCGAAGGAACAGTGGGCGGTGACCCCGTCGTCGTCGCCCAGGAGTGCCACCCCGGAGACGTCCACGCCCAGGTCCGCGTCGAACTTCAGGCCGGCTCCCAGGACCCGTGCCGACGGGCCGAGGTACTCCTGGGCCGCACGCACCGGGTAGCAGCCGACCTCCCACAGCGCCCCGCCGCCGAGGTCCGCCTGGTACTTGATCCCCCGCGGGTCGGTCGGCGGAATCCCGAACGCACCGTTGTAGGAGCGCAGTTCACCGATGGCGCCGTCGGCCACCAGGGACCGGGCCTGCTCGTGCTGGGGGTGCCGGAGGAACGCGAAGTTCTCCATGACGACCAGTCCGCGCTCCTCGGCGAGCGCCACGAGGTCCCGGGCACTGTCCTCCGCGGGCACGGCGGGCTTCTCCAGCAGCACGTGCTTCCCCGCCTCCAGCGCCCGCTGCGCCCACTTGGCGTGCTCGCTGTTGGGCAGCGGGACGTAGACCGCGTCGACGCCGGGCAGCTCCAGCAGCCGCTCGTAGCCCTCGACGGCCCGGCACCCCGCGGTGGCCGCGACACCCTCCGCCTTCTCCCGGGAACGGCTCGCCACCGCGGCCAGCCGGAACGGCGACCGGCCGATCGCCGGGAGGGCCCGCCGCACGGCGATGTCGGCGCACCCGATGATGCCGATACCGGCCCTCTGCTCGGATTCGAGATCGGACGCCAGATCTTGGATTTCCACAGGTCCACCTAAACGACGACGAAAATGCGAATGCCTGAACCGGTATGCCGTCAGCCTGAGTAAGCGGGCCCCCGCCTGTCAACAAGAACGCCATTCGGGGCGGTGGTGGTCCGGGAGAGACTTCCGGGCGGACGCCGGCCCCCGATAAAGTGCGGGCACGCCTAATTGGCACGAAGTTACTGAGGAGGCGCCACGGTGAAGGGCATCATCCTGGCCGGCGGCAATGGCACGAGGCTCCATCCGATCACTCTCGGAGTTTCGAAGCAAATGCTCCCGGTCTACGACAAGCCGATGATTTACTACCCGCTGTCCGCACTGATGCTGGCGGGGATCAGAGAAATCGAGATCATCACCACGCCCGAGGACTCGGAGATGTTCCGACGACTGCTGGGCGACGGTTCCTGGCTGGGCATCACCCTGACCTACGCGGAGCAGGACAAGCCCCGGGGGCTCGCCGACGCGTTCCTGGTCTCCGCGGACCACATCGGAGACGACTCCGTGGCCCTGGTGCTGGGCGACAACATCTTCCACGGATACGAGTTCGGCCCCATGCTGCAGAGGGCCGCGCAGGACCTCAAGGGCTGCGTCCTGTTCGGCTACCCGGTGCGCGACCCCGAGCGCTACGGCGTCGGCACCCTCGACGAGCAGGGCAGGCTCGTCGCCCTCGAGGAGAAGCCCGCACATCCGCAGACCAACTTGGCGATCACGGGGCTGTACCTCTACGACAACCAGGTCGTGGACATCGCCCGCCGACTGCGGCCCTCGGAGCGCGGCGAACTGGAGATCACCGACCTCAACCGCGTCTACCTGGAACGCGGCGAGGCCAGGCTCGTCCCGCTCGGCCGCGGTTTCGTCTGGCTCGACACCGGAACGCACGACGCGCTCATGGAGGCCGGGGACTACGTCCAGGTCCTGGAACACCGCCAGGGCGTCCGCATCGCCTGCCTCGAGGAGATCGCCTGGCGCATGGGCTACATCGACCAGGAGTCCTGCTACCGGCTCGGCAGCCGCCTCTCGAACTCCTCCTACGGCCGGTACGTCATGGAGATGGCCAAGGCCGGCTGACCCCCCATCAGATCCCGCGCAGTCCCTGCGCCTCCCAACGGAAGAAGTGCGACAGCCATGAAAATGCTTTTCACCGTCGGAGGCAGCCAGGCGGCAGTCTTCGGCGTCGCCCCGCTCGCCGCCGCCGCCCGCAACGCGGGCCACGAGATCCTGCTGGCGGCCGACGAACCGCTGATGGCGGCCGCACAGTCCGTCGGACTCCCCGCGGTCTGCATCACCCCCGAGCGCATGCGCTACGGCCAGGACGCGATGACGGCCACCGTCCGGATCGACGCCCTGCTGGAACTGACCCGGCAGTGGTCCCCGGACGTGGTCGTCGGCGGCCTCTCCCACGTCCCGCGGGTGCTCGCCGCCCGGCTCAAGGTCCCCTTCGTCCGGCACATCTGGTACATCGCCCCGATGGCACGCCGGGACCGCACGGCGGTGGCCGAACTCCAGCCGCAGCTGGAACGCCTCGGGCTGGCCGAACTCCCGGAGCCCGACCTCTTCGTCGACCTGTGCCCGCCGTCCCTGCGCCCGCCGGGCGCCCCCGCCGGACGGGCGATGCGCTGGGTCCCCCGGGTGAGCCAGCGCCGGGTCGAGCCGTGGATGTACACCCGCCCCGAGGGCCGCCGCCGGGTGCTGATCACCGCGGGCACCCGCAACCTGATGCTCGACACCCCCGGCAGCTCGCTGCGCCGGCTGGTGGACGGGCTGACCGGGACGGGAGCCGAGGTGCTGATCGCGGCGCTGCCCGAGGCCGCCGAGCGCTACGGCGCGGAACTGGGCGACGTGCGCATCGGCTGGATCCCCCTGGACGTCGTCGCCCCCACCTGTGACCTGGCGGTCCACCACGGCGGCGCGACCACCGCGATGACGCTGATCAACGCCGGCGTGCCGCAGCTGATCGTCCCCGACAACGGCTACGGCAAGGCCGTCGCGGAGGCCGTCAGCGGCTTCGGCGCCGCCGTGATGGTCGACCGGCACCGGCCGGAGGCCGGCCAGGACCCGGACGAGGTGACCGTCACGGCCTGCCGGTCGATCCTCGACAACCCGCGGTACGCCGAGCGGACCCGCATCCTCGCCGCGGAGAGCGCCGCGCTGCCCACGCCGGACGAGGTGCTGCGCGACATCGAGGCCCTGGCCGCCCGCTGACCGGCGTCGCCGGCGTCCCGGCCACCGCGCGGGCAACGCGAATCGCCCTGGAACCGGCGGAGAACCTCTCCGCGGTCCCAGGGCGACTCGCGTTGCCTAAGGACGACGCGCCTGCCGTCAGACCAGGGCCTCCAGCTTGGGCACGATCTCGGACGGCGTGGGCAGCGTCGAGATCTCCTTGGCGATGAACTGCGTCCGCTCGGTGTAGCCGGGGTTCTCCAGCAGTTCCCGGCAGGCCGCGGCGATCACTTCGCCCGGCGCCTTGTCGGGCTCCTGGGCCTGCGGCCACAGGGTCTTGCCGGCGCCGAAGCCGGTGATGGCCTTGGCGATGGCCTCCCGGTGGTAGTTCGGCGGGAACTCCGGCGGGTTCTCCGGGATGACCAGCTGCGGCACGCCGTTGGCCATCAGCGTCGTGGCGGTGGTGGCGCCGCCGTGATGGACCGCCAGGTCGCAGGTGGCGGCGGTGACGTCGATCGGGATCCACCCGACGCGGGCGTCGCCCAGCTCGGTGCCGAACCGCTCCACGGCGCCGGGGTTCGCCGCGATCAGTGCCTCGGCACCCAGCTTGTCCAGCTCCTTGACGAGCAGCGGCATGGACCAGCCCGGGTCGCGGAACATCAGGCTGCGGAAGCCGGAGGTGATCACCACCCGCTTGCGGCCCTCGGGGCGGGTGTACATCCAGCGCTCCAGCCGGCGCTGCGGGTTGCTGGGGATCCAGCGCATCGGCTGCGCCGCCGGGTCGTGGACGGGCCGCAGCGACGGGGGCGTCGAGTCGAGCAGCAGGTCGGGCTTGAGCAGCCCGTCGACGCCCAGCCGCTCCATCTCGGGCCGCAGCTCCTCCTCGGCGCCCGGGTCGATACCGGTGAGCGGAATGCCCAGGTACTCGATGTGGCGCACGTACGGGACCTTCAGGTGGGCGGCGAGCAGCATCGCCGCGTAGCTCTGCGAGCTGCCCACGACCACGTCCGGGGTCCAGTCCTTGGCCAGTTCCAGCAGGGACTCGACGCCGGCCAGGCCCATCTTCGCGAAGCCGCGGCCCTGCCCGTGCATCTCCTCGTCGCCCAGCTCCCGGGGGAAGCGCAGCCCCTTGCCCGGGTTGGTGATCCGCATGAAGTGCCGGATCGGGTCCACGGTGAAGCAGAAGGTGGGAAGACCGATGGCCTCCGCGGTCTCCACCCACGGCTCGTGGGCGGCCAGCATGACGTGGTGGCCCGCGTTGCGCGCGGCCGTCGCCAACGGAGCAGCGGCATAGTAGGTGGCCTGGCTGCCTGTGGTGATGAACAGGATTTTCATGGCACTCCGGATGCTTTTCGTGGGACGCGGCCTACAGCATTTGCGAACAGTACCGATGGTCCGCAGGACGGCCTTTTTCTGTCAAACACCGCCAATTGGCAAGCCCGTTCAATCGCGGATTTCCCGCAGTTGAACAGGTAATCTCCGGACGTCGTTGCGCGCCCTTCGCCCGCTGACCATCATGAGATCGGTACGTGTGGCCAGGAAGTCTCAGAAACGGATACCGAAAGTCGGTGGCACATGAACAATCTGATCTACGAAGCCCGGATGGCTCTCCGTGACGTCATGGAAGTGAACATCTACAGCCAGGGAAACGACAAGGTCTACCTGACGGTTTTCCCGGAGCTGGTCTGGGAGGGCACCGAGAAGACGCAGCCGGAAAAGGTCGTCCGGAACGTCATCGGCCGTCTCCACGACATGTCCCTGGACGTCGCCGGCGGCGAGGGGGCCGTCCGGACCCTCCTGGACGCCGGTCCGGTGGAGATCGTCCGCAAGGCTGCCTGACCGCACTGCCGCCAACTCCCGCGGATTCGCCGCACCGAGTGCCCGCGCCGTCCACCGCCGCGGGCACTCCTCGTGTCAGTGGTGGTGGCCGCTCGCGTGCCGGTGGGCGGCCGGGCCGACCACCAGCGGGCGCACCATGTGCTGCTCGTGCTCCAGCATGTGGCAGTGGTGCACGCCCCTGCCGACGACGGGGAACCGCACCGCCACGGTGACCATCTCGCCCGGTGTCCCGTCCGGGCCGGGGACGATCTGGCCGGCCGTGCCCACCCGGACGGTGTCCTTCTCCCCGAGCTCGTGCGCCTCCAGCTGTGCCGCTCCCAGGAACGAGACCGGCCTGGCCGAGCCCCGCACGACCCGGTCGAAGCCGGTCACGTCGTAGTTCTCGCGGGACAGCACGTGGAAGTGGGCCAGGTGGATGTGCATGGGGTGGGGCGAGGCGGCGAGGTTGAGGTACTTCCAGATCTCCACGCCGTGGTGCGCCACGGTGAAGGCGTTGCCGTCGTCGTAGTGCATGGCCGTGCGGCGCAGGGTCGTGACCGTTCCCTCGGCGTCCTCGACCTGGACGATCCCGGCGGACGGCAACGTGATCCCCTCCGCCTCGGACTGCTCCATCTCCTCCATCTCCCACAGCTCGGGCACGTTGGCCGTGCCCGGACCGACCAGCACCACCCACCGGGGCCGGCCGCCGTGCGGCAGGTCGTGGTGCGTGGGCCGCTGGAAGGTGGGCGAGAGGGTCTCGGGCAGCGTGAACCGTCCGGTGGACCCCCGGCCTGCGACGCGGAACTGCATCACGTCGGGTTCCAGCAGGTCGTGGCGGGTGCTGGAATCGCCGGGGGAGACGCCCTCCATCGTGTTGACCAGTTTGACGGACCGGCCGCGCAACGGGCTGAAGTCGACCAGCACGTCGGCGCGCTCGCCGGAGGAGAGGTTGAGCGCTCCCTCGACCGGCAGCGGCCTGTCGATCAGCCCCTGGTCGGTGCCGATCACCTGCAAGGCCCCGGGGACGGGCCGGCCGTCGGCCAGCAGCATCAGCCGGTACATCCGGGAGTTGGCCGTGTTGACGATCCGGAACCGGTACCAGCGCGGCTGAACCTCGAGATAGGGCCAGACCACGCCGTTGACCAGGGTGTACGGGGCGGCGTGGGCCCGCATGAGCTTGGTGCCGACCATCTCCACCTTGTGCACCAGACGCCCGGTGAGGGCCCCCGAGTCGTCCAGGGCGAAGTTGCGGTCGCTGAGCACCAGCGGCACCTCGTGTCTGCCCCGGGGCAGGTCCAGGGCCCGTTCCTCCTCGTTGCGGGAGACGAACAGGCCCGCGAGACCGGCGTACACGCTGAAGCGGCTGACGTGGTGGGTGTGGTCGTGGTACCAGAGGGTCGTGGCGGCCTGGTCGTTCGGGTACGCCGACAACTGCACCTCGCCCGGAGCGACGAGATTCTCCATCCAGCCGTCGTTGCCGCCGCCGGTCAGCATCCCGTGCAGGTGCACGGCGGCCCACGGCTCCAGGCCGGCCACCGCGGCCACATCCTGACAGCCCTGTGTGCCGGGGTAGTTGGACAGCGGGTCCGGCATGGGGGCACCGGGCCGGCCGAACTCCACAGCGGTGACCGGGATGCTCCCGGTCAGACCGTTCTCCCAGGTGACGCGCAGCCGGCGGCCGCGGACCGTCTCGATCGTCGGGCCCGGGTAACTTCCCTCGTACGTCCACATCCGCACCGCGGGCAGTTCCGAGTGCACGGTGACGTCGGCGGTGCGCATGCGCACGGTCAGCGCGTCGTGCCCCCCGCGGTCGCGCGGGCGGAGCACCGGCGGCGTACGCAGCGGGTCCCGGAACTTGGTCAGCAGCAGTCCGTCCGCCGACGGCTCGGGACCGCCGGGCGACGCCGGGTCGGCCGCGGCGAAGACGGACGACGAGGACACGAACGCCCCCAGGCCGGCGACGGCGCTGCCCCTCAGCAGGGTGCGCCGGGCGACTGAGGGCGGGTCCGGTATTTCGGCAGACGCGGTCTCCATGCGCGGATCGTAGGCAATGCCCCCTCCAGATCCGCTCGAGATCCGCTGCACGGCCCCCCGCCCGGCGCCGGCCTACACGACGGCCATCTCGCCGTCCCGGCGCACCAGCGTGGCGTAGTGACCGTCCAGGGCGAGGAGCTCGTCGTGGGTGCCGCGCTCGGCGACCCGGCCGCGCTCCAGGACGAGGATCTCGTCGGCATTGCGTACGGTCGACAGCCGGTGCGCGACCGTGATGGTGGTGCGTCCGGCACTCGCCGCGTCGATGGCCTGCTGGACGGCCCGTTCCGTCTGGGTGTCCAGCGCGCTGGTGGCCTCGTCGAGCACCAGGACGGGCGGATCGCGCAGGATGGCACGGGCGATGGCCAGGCGCTGCTTCTCCCCGCCGGAGAAGCGGTACCCGCGCTCGCCCACCACCGTGTCGTAGCCGTCGGGCAGGGACATCAGGTAGTCGTGGATGTGCGCCACCCGCGCCGCGGCGACCAGCTCCTCGTCACTCGCGTCGGGTTTGGCGAACCGGAGGTTGTCGGCGACCGAGGCGTGGAAGAGATACGTCTCCTGGGACACGACGCCGACGGCGGCGGCGAGCGTGTCGAACGACAGGTCGCGCACGTCGATGCCGTCGATCGTGACGGTGCCGGACGTCGCGTCGTACAGGCGCGGGATGAGGTAGCTCAGGGTCGTCTTGCCCGAGCCGGTCTCACCGACGACGGCGAGGCTGTGCCCGGCGGCGACCGTCACGTCGACGCCGTCCAGCGTCGGCCGCTCGGCGCCCGCGTAGCTGAAGCCGACCCCGCGCAGCCGCACCTCGCCCCGCAGGCTCGCCGGCACCACCGGGTGCTCGGGCTCGGCGACGTCGACGGGCAGGTCGAGGTACTCGAAGATACGCCCGAACAACTCCAGGGAACTCTGGATGTCCAGCCCGATGGTGAGCAGCCGCTGCGCCGGCCGGAACAGGATCTGCTGGAGCGTGGCGAAGGCGACCAGCGCGCCGATGGAGATGGACATGTGGCCGCCGCTGCCGGTCAGGCCCGCCACCCAGTAGATCACCGCGGGCATGGCGGCCATGACGATCCAGATCGTGGACTGGTACCACAGGCCCGCCGTGCTGGCGCGCACCTCGATGTCGGTGAGTTTGCGGGACTGTCCCGCGAAGGCGTCGCTCAGCGAGCGCGAACGGCCCATGGTGTGGCCGAGCATGATGCCGCTGACCGACAGCGACTCCTGGACGTTCGACGACAGGTCGGCGAACTGGCGCTGCCGGGCCCGGGTGAGGCCGCGCAACTCGTCCCCGACATGGCGGCTGACCCAGACGAAGCCGGGCAGGACGACCAGCGACGCGAGCGTGAGCCGCCAGTCGAGCAGGGCCATCGCGGTGACCGTGGTGATGACGGTGGTCACGTCCGACACCAGTGCCGTCGCGGTGGTCGTCACGGTCACCTGCATCCCGCCGATGTCGTTGGCGATCCGCGACTGGACCTCACCGGTGCGGGTCCGGGTGAAGAAGGCCAGCGACATGCGCTGGAGGTGGGAGTAGACGGCGGTGCGCAGGTCGTGCATGACGAGCTGGCCCACCTTGGCGGACAGATAGGTCTGCCACACGTTGAACGAGCTGTTGGCGATCGCGACGACGACCATGCCCAGAGCCAGCAGCGACAGCAGTCCCGTCCTGCCCTGCGGCAGCGCCACGTCGATGATCTCGCGGATCAGGAAGGGGTTGACGAGGGAGACCAGCGAAGATGCGGCGACCAGGAACGCGACGAACAGCAGGCTCTTGCGGTACGGACGGAACAGCTTGAGGATGCGCCGCTTCTGCACGGGAACGTGGGCAGTGGCCGGCCTGGTGCTGGTCACCCTGGTCTCCTTGTCTTCGGGAGGGATCGTGCGCAGGCCGCGGAACGGCCGCGGCCCCCTCTCACAGGTGTCTGGCCGCGGTCGTCCACCGGGCGAACTCCTCCTCCGACAGCGGAGGCAGGCACGGCTGCTCGGTGGGCGCCGTCACGTAACCCGACCAGGGGTGGGGCGGATGCGCCCCGAACCATCCGAACCCCATCCACATGAGGCCCTCGCCGACGTTCCTGCCGATGGTGCGCAGGGCGGATGCGTGCCGTGCCCGCATGACGGTCTCCGTTTCGCCGGTCAACCATTCACCGCCACCTTGATTGACGCATCTCAAGGACCAGCAGGTGATCCGTCGCGTCCCGCTGGAGGAAAGGCAGAGCGCCGTGGAGCGGCGGCGGGGCCCCTCCGGCGTCCCGCGCCGCACGCCGCTCGCGCACGGCCGGCCGGGGCACCCGGCGGGCGGCGAGCGCCTCCAGCACCGCGCCGGCGACCTCGCCGGCCTGCGCCCGGATCTCCGGTACGGCGGTGGTCTCCAGCAGGTTCCCGCGCCGGGCGGCCCCGATCGTCCACAGCCGCGCGGCCGGGGCCCCGGCCGCGGGCACCAGCCGTCCGTCGTCCCGGGTATCGAGGCCGAGGTCGGCCGGGCCGGTCCGGGCATGGCCACGCTCCAGCAGGCCGCGCACCAGGGGGTCGTCCGTGCGGCGCAGGTCCATGCGCGACCCGGTGCAGTTGACGACCGCGCCGGCCCGCAGCTGCCTGCCGTCGCTCAGGACGACGGTCACCGCGTTCTCGTCGGGCACGGCCCGGACCACCTCCGCGGCGGCCACCCGCAGCCGTCCGCAGGCCCGCAACGCACGCAGCGCGACCGCCGTCGCGGGGGCCACGCGGTGGCGGTGCACCTCCCAGGCCCGCAGGTCCTCCTTCAGGAAGCGTCTGCGGTCCTCCGCGGACAGCTGCTGCCACAGGGCCGCCGTCACCGGACGCAGCCCGTCCATCGCCGGCCGCCAGTCCCCGCGGGAACGGCGGCAGGCCGCCAGATACCGCCGCACGCCGCGGCGCAGCGCGTCCAGACCTTGGCTGCCGTCCAGCTCAGGAGGCCGCTGCGCCGTGGCCGCCACGTCCAGGTGCTCCTGGGGCAGGAGCCCGTGCCGGGACACCGCGTGCAGCACCCGGCCGGGGCGGGCCAGGGTGACGGCCACGTCGACCATGGTCAGACCGGTGCCGACGAGCAGCACGTCCTCTTTTCCGGCCACGCCGTCCAGAGCCCCCGGCGCCCAGGGATCGGCGACGAAGCGCTCGGACGCCCTGAGCACCGGACCGGCCCAGGCGTGTTCGGGACCCAGGCCGCCCAGCGCCAGTACGGCGGCGTCCACGCCCAGTTCACCCCCGCCGGCGAGACGCAGCACCGGCCCGGCCGGCCGGTCGCGGACGTCGACGACCCGCTCCCGCACCCGGTGCAGCCGGGCGTGCCGGCTCCCCCGCACGGTCTGCTCGACGACGTCGCTCAGGTAACGCCCGTACTCCTTGCGGGGGGCGAAGTCACCGGGCGTGACGTGCGGGTGCCGGCCGGCGAACCAACGCAGGAAGTGCCCGGGGTCATCGGGGAAGGCGCTCATGCGGGCGGCGGGCACATTGAGCAGGTGACGGGGGTCGGGCGTGCTGTAGGCGACACCTCGGCCCGTGTGCGCGGCAGGGTCGATCAGCCATATCCCGAGGCCGCGCCCGGCCCGTTCGGCACGGCGCATCAGTTGAACCGCCGTCAGGGCCCCCGCCGCGCCGGCGCCCACCACCGCGACACGGCGTGTCATGCCCGCCTCCGCTCGGGCGAGGCGCCGTAGCGCTCGCCGGCCGACGGCTCGGGCGGCCCGGCACATCCCGGGCGACGGCGCGGTGGAGGTGCGCTCCGCCGGGCCGGACCCCCGCCGATCGCTTTCACGTCGGATGCGTGCTGTGCCCGCATGTCGGCCTCCTCGCGCCGGTCAACCGTTGACCGTCACCCTGGGCGAGGCTTCTCGAGAACCGTTCGCCGACCGGTCGAACGCGGCTGGAGCGAACGGGCGGCACGGCACATCGCCGTCAGAACGCGGCCCGCAGGCCGCGGCTGCGCAGGACCCACCGCTCCAGCGGGCTGAAGACGAGCAGGTCGATGGCGATGCCGACGATGAGGATGAGGAGGATGGCTTCGAAGACCATGGCCATGTCGCTGGCGTTGCGGCCGTTCTCCAGCAGCTGCCCCAGGCCCACCCCGAGGTCGGGGAAGGAGGCGATGATCTCGGCGGCCATCAGGGAGCGCCAGGAGAAGGCCCAGCCCTGCTTGAGGCCGGCGACGTAGCCGGGCAGCGCGGCCGGCAGGACGATGTGCCAGGTGCCCTTGAGTCCGGTGGCGCCCAGCGTGCGGCCGGCGCGCAGGAAGAGCGGCGGGACCTGGTCGACGCCGGAGACGAGGCCGTTGGCGATGGAGGGGACCGCGCCGAGCAGGATGACGGCGTACATCATCGAGTTGTTCAGGCCCAGCCAGATGACGGCGGGGGGTACCCAGGCCACGGACGGCAGGGACTGGAGGCCGGACAGGATGGGTCCGATGGCGGCGCGGACGACCTTGACCCGGGCGACCAGCAGCCCGAGAGGGGTGCCGATCACCAGGGCGAGCAGGAAGCCGGAGAGTCCGCGCGAGACGCTGGTCCAGATGTAGCCGAGCAACTCGCCCTCGAGCCAGGCCTGGTGGACGACGTCCCACACGGCGGAGGGCGCGGGCAGCCGGGTCGGGTCGTCGACGATCTTGAAGGAGACCAGTGCCTGCCACATGGCGAGCACCAGCAGGACGGCGACGGCCGGGGGCAGGATCTTCTCCACGAGGGTCTGCCGCAAGGGGATACGGGTCCTGTGCCGGGTCTCCAGGGCGTCGAGGCCCGCTTCCAGGCCGGCGAGGTCGGCGTCACCCTTCAGGGAGGAGTCAGTGCTGGCCATGGCGGCGGATCTCCCCACGGAGTTCTTCGGTGATCTCGACGGACAGCTCCGCCACGGCGGTGTCCTCAATGCGGCGCGGCTGCGGAATGCCCACGGTCCACTGGCGGGCGATGCGGCCGGGGCGGGAGGACAGCAGCACCACGCGCTCGGCGAGGCGGACGGCCTCGCGCACGTTGTGGGTGACGAACAGGACGGACAGCTGGGTCTCGCGCCAGATGCGGGTCAGTTCGTCGTGCAGGACGTCGCGGGTGATGGCGTCCAGCGCCGCGAACGGCTCGTCCATCAGCAGGAGTTTGCTCTCCTGGGCCAGTGCCCGGGCGAGCGCGACGCGCTGGCGCATGCCGCCGGACAGCTCGTGCACCCGCTTGCCGTGCGCGCCCTTGAGCCGGACGAGTTCGAGCAGTTCCTCCGCCTTCTCGCGGCGCTCTGTCTTGGGCACGCCGCGCAGTTTGAGGGCGAGTTCGATGTTCTTGCCCGCGGTGAGCCAGGGGAAGAGGGCGTGCTCCTGGAACATCAGGGCGGGGCGTCCGTCGGTGGTGATCTCGCCGGTGCTGGGCCGGTCCAGGCCCGCCACCAGGTTGAGCAGGGTGGACTTGCCGCAGCCGGAGGCCCCCAGGAGGGTGACGAACTCGCCGGGCGCGACATCGAGGGTGATGTCGTCCAGCACGAGCTGCTGCCCGGCGGGGCCCGCGAACGACTTCGAGACGTGCTCGATACGGGCGGCGTACGCGGTGGCCGCGGTCTTCCCGGCGGTGGTGGCTGCACCGGCCCGGGTGTCCTCGGCGACGGGCGGGGTCGTGGTCGTGGCCATGGTCGGTCGAACCTCCTGGTCCCTGGTCCTGGTCCCTGGGCGTGATCGGCCGGGCTGCCTAGGGTCGGCGGCCGAGTCCGGCGTCGTCGACGGTGGGCTTGCCCTTGGCCTTGAGGACCTTGTTGAGCAGCGTGAGGTCGTAGATGCCGCCCAGGTCGGGCTGGTCGAGCAGGCCGGCCTTGACGGCGTGTTCGGCCTGGGCGTCGAGGGTGGCGGCCAGGGGGTCGTCGGTGAGCTGGATCGACTTCCACGCCGGGTCGAGGACGTCGGCGGGCAGGGCCTTGCCGGTGTCCTTCTCCAGCTGCTTGTTGGCGGCGGCCTTCGCCTCGTCCGGGTTGGCCTTGATCCACTCGTTGGTGTCGACCGATGCCTTCAGCACCGCCTCGACGGCCTTCGGGTGCTCTTTGAGGAACTTCTGCGACACGATGATGTTCGTGATCACGAACTTCCCGTCGGGCCACAGCGCCGACTCGTCCAGCAGCACCTTGCCGCCCTCGGCGACCAGCTTCGACGCGGTCGGCTCGGGCACCCAGGCACCGTCGAGGGAACCGGACTTGTAGGCGTCCGGGGTGACCTTGTTGTCGCTGCGCACGACGGTCACGTCGCCCTTGCCGGACTGCGCGTCGGTCTTCCAGCCCTGCTCGGCGATCCAGTGGAGGAAGGCGACGTCCTGGGTGTTGCCGAGCTGCGGGGTGGCGATGCGCTTGCCCTTGACGTCCTTCAGCGACTTGATCTTGTCGGGGTTGACCACGAGCTTCACGCCGCCGGAGGCGGAGCCGCCGATGATCCGCAGGTTCTTGCCGCCGGACTTGGTGTAGCCGTTGATGGCGGGGGAGGGGCCGATCCAGCCGATGTCGATGGAGCCGGAGTTCAGCGCCTCGATCTCGGAGGGGCCCGCGTTGAAGGTGGCGTACTTGGCCTCGGTGCCACCCAGGGCTTTTTGGAAGAAGCCCTTCTGGTTGCCGACCAGCGGCGTGGCGTGGGTGACGTTGCCGAAGTAGCCGATGCGGACGGAGTCCAGACCGTCGGTCTTCTCGGCACCGGCGGCGACCTTGGCCCCGTCGTCCTTCTCGGCCTGGGAGCCGTACCCGCAGCCGGCGAGGGCCAGCAGCGGCAGGGCGGCCAGGACCGCGACGGTGCGGCGCAGGGCGGTGGTGGCAGGCACGGGAGGTGTTCCTCTCGTCGGTCCGGCGCTCACGGTCGGCCGATGCGTGTGGCGAAGGATTCGCCGGTCATGCCGGCGGTGAGGGTGGTGCCGTCGTTGGGGTCGATGAGGATGAAGGAGCCGGTGCGGCGGGAGTCGGCGTAGGAGTCCGCGGGCAGGGGCTCGGCGGTGCGGATGGTCACCCGGCCGATGTCGTTGGCGGCGAGCTGTCCGGGGTGCGGGTGCAGGGACAGGTCATCGAGGGTGAGCCGGGCCGGGATGTCCTTCACGATCGCCTTGACGGTGCGGGTGCCGTGCTTGAGCAGGACCCGGTGGCCGACGGTGAGCGGCGCGTCGGCGACATGGCAGACGGTGGCCTCGACATCCTGGGAGGTGGCCGGGGCGTCCTTGCGCGGCACGATCAGATCACCGCGGGAGACGTCGATGTCGTCCTCCAGCAGCAGCGTCACCGACTGCGGCGTCCACGCCTCCTGGACCGGCACGCCGAGCAGGTCGATCCCGGACACCTTCGAGGTCCGCCCGGAGGGCAGGACGGTGATCTCGTCGCCGACGCGGAAGGTGCCCGCGGCGATTTGACCGGCGTAACCGCGGTAGTCGGGGTGTTCGGCGCTCTGCGGGCGGATCACGTACTGCACGGGCAGCCGGGCGTGGCAGTGGGCGAGGTCGTGGCTGACCGGCACGGTCTCCAGGTGCTCCAGCACGGTGGGTCCGCCGTACCAGTCCATGACCGCCGACGGCTCGACCACGTTGTCCCCGGCGAGTGCGGAGATGGGGATGGCGGTGACCTCGGGGACGCCCAGCTCGGTGGCGTAGGCGGTGAACTCCTCGGCGATCGCGGCGAACACGGGCTCGCGGTAGTCGACCAGGTCCATCTTGTTCACGGCCAGGACGACGTGCGGCACCCGCAGCAGAGCGGCGATCGCCGCATGCCGGCGGGTCTGCTCCACGACCCCGTTGCGGGCGTCGACCAGGATGACGGTCAGTTCGGCGGTGGAGGCGCCGGTGACCATGTTCCGCGTGTATTGCACGTGTCCGGGCGTGTCGGCGAGGATGAACCGGCGCCTGGGGGTGGCGAAGTAGCGGTAGGCGACGTCGATGGTGATGCCCTGCTCACGTTCGGCACGCAGGCCGTCGGTGAGCAGCGCGAGGTCGGGGGCGTCCTGGCCGCGGCTCGCGGAGGCCCGCTCGACGGCCTCCAGCTGGTCGGTGAGGACCGACTTGGAGTCGTGCAGGAGGCGTCCGACGAGGGTGGATTTGCCGTCGTCGACGGAGCCGGCGGTGGCGAACCGCAGCAGCGTGGTCTCGGACAGCTGCCAGATGGACAGGGCTCCGGTGGGTTCGGTGGTGCTGGTCATGTCTAGAAGTACCCCTCGCGCTTGCGGTCTTCCATCGCGGCTTCGGACATCTTGTCGTCGGCACGCGTCGCGCCGCGCTCGGTGAGCCGGGTGACGGCAATCTCGGCGATGACCTTCTCGATGCTGTCGGCATCCGAGTCGACGGCGCCGGTGCAGGACATGTCGCCGACGGTGCGGTAGCGCACCAGCCGCTTCTCCACGGCTTCACCGGCCTTGGGCCCGCCCCACTCGCCGGCGGTCAGCCACATGCCCGAGCGGGCGAAGACCTCGCGCTCGTGGGCGTAGTAGATGGCGGGCAGTTCGATGTTCTCGCGGGCGATGTACTGCCACACGTCCAGCTCGGTCCAGTTGGACAGCGGGAAGACCCGGACGTGCTCACCCGGGGCGTGGCGGCCGTTGTACAGGTTCCACAGCTCGGGACGCTGACGGCGCGGGTCCCACTGGGAGAACTCGTCGCGCAGCGAGAACACCCGCTCCTTGGCCCGCGCCTTCTCCTCGTCGCGGCGCCCGCCGCCGAAGACGGCGTCGAACCTCTCCGCCTGGATCTTCTCGGTCAGCGGGAGGGTCTGCAGCGGATTGCGCGTCCCGTCTGGGCGCTCCCTGAGCACTCCCCGGTCGATGTAGTCCTGCACGGAGGCGACGTGCAGCCGCAGCCCGTGCTTCTCGACGGTGCGGTCGCGGTAGTCGAGGACCTCGGGGAAGTTGTGCCCGGTGTCCACGTGCAGCAGCGTGAACGGCACCGCCGCGGGCGCGAACGCCTTCAGCGCGAGGTGCAGCATGAGGATGGAGTCCTTGCCGCCGGAGAACAGGATCACCGGCCGCTCGAACTCACCCGCCACCTCACGGAAGATGTGCACCGCCTCCGACTCGAGGCTGTCGAGGTGGGGGAGTACCGCAAGGTCCTCGGGCACCGCCTCACGGGGTTGCGCCGCTACGGTCATGCCAGGCCCCTCTCGGTCAGAAAGGTGTGCAGTTCGGCGGCGGTGTCGGCCACCGTCCTGTCCTGTGTCCGGATCCGCAGCTCCGGCGTCCCGGGCACCTCGTACGGGTCGTCGACGCCGGTCAGCCCGGAGATCTCACCGGCGGCCTGCTTGGCGTACAGGCCCTTCACGTCGCGCACCGAGCACACCTCGACCGGGGTGGCCACGTGCACCTCCACATACGGGGTGCCGTTCGCCTCGTGCCGCTCGCGGACCGCGTCCCGGCTCTCCGCGTACGGGGCGATCACCGGGACCAGCGCCATGACGCCGTTGCGGGCGAGGAGTTCGGCGACGAAGCCGATGCGCTGCACGTTGGTGTGCCGGTCCGCGCGGCCGAAGCCGAGGCCCGCGGAGAGGAATTGGCGGATCTCGTCGCCGTCGAGGACCTCGACGCGGCGGCCGCTGACGTGCAGCCGCCGGGCGAGGGCACGGGCGAGGGTGGACTTGCCCGCGCTGGGCAGCCCGGTCAGCCATACGGTGGCGCCGCCCGCACCGGCGGCTGCCCCGGCGGGGCCGGTCCTCGTGGCCCGGGGGTGAGCTGTGGTCACGGTGGAGCCCTCCTGGACGGGGGATGGCGTGGGGGAGCGAGCCGAACGGTGCTCAGGCCGTGGCGAACTCGGCGAGGGTCCGGCCCAGGACGTCCATGTCGATCCGGTGCCAGGAGCCGGGCAGTTCCAGCGACCGGCCGGCGGGCAGGGCGGCCGCGGTGGCCCGTGCCGCCGCACGCAGCCACTCGCTGGTGCCGGAGCTGTTGAGGACGAGGGTCTGCGTGGTGTACCCGGCGAGCCGGCCGGCCGGGACGGTGCAGTCGCCGCAGATCGCCACGTCGTAGGCGAGGGTGTGGGCGTTCGCCTCGTTGACCGCCCAGATCGGTCCCCTGCGCCACTCGGCGACGGTGTCCGGGGTCAGGCCCAGGAAGCTGCCCAGGTAGTACTCGACCGCCTCCTGGCGCCGGTCCTCCTCCATGAGGACACGCAGCGTCTTGGCGACGTTCCACGGCGGCTTCGGGAAGCCGTCGACCCGGTAGAAGGGCTCGTGCAGCGCGAGCCTGGAGATGGCCGTCCCGGCGAGCGCCGCCTCGACGGCCAGGTTCGCGCCCGAGGAACCGGCGAACACCACCGCCGAGCCGCCCGCCTCCTGGATCACGGCCTGGAGGTCCTCGATCTCGCGGGCCACGTCGTAGTGGGGGCTGTCGCCGCTCTCGCCGCGGCCGCGGCGGTCGTAGACGTAGGTGGTGCAGTGCGGCGCCAGTTCGGGGACGAGCGCGTCGAAGATGGTGTGGTCGCGGAAGGAGCCGTTGAGGAGCACGATCGGTGGTCCGTCGCCGGCCTTCTCGTAAGCGATCGTCGTGCCGTCCCGGGAAACGACCTTGCGCATCACGCACTCCTCACGCCGAAACGGAGGTGCTCTCACCTCCCCGTCTGGCGGCATCCTCGGCCGCCGCGCTGGACCACGGGTCGAGGACCGGTCGCAGAGCCCCTGCGCCGCGCTCGTCCCCCACCGGCCGTGCCCCGCCCGTCCGCCGCCCGGCCCCTCCTGCCCCCGCCCGCACCAGCGGCCCGCGAGCCGCGCCACAGCCGGAGTCCACCCGGCCGCCCTGTCATGACAGTGGCGAAGTAAGGCGCGGCGGCAGCCGTCAGCGGCGCGACAGCCCCTGGGGCGGCACCGGCGGCGACAGCGGGCCGGGCCCGTCGTCCCGTCCTGCCGCCGAACACCGGGAGACCGACATGAGCGACCGGGTCGCACTCGGCCGGGTGCACGCCGCGCTCGTCTCCCTGCCCGGGGTGCGGGACGCGGCCGTCGGCCTGGCCGGACACGGCCCGGACGGCCGGCGGATCGTCGCCCACGTGGTGACGGGCACGGCGCCGGCCGACCTGCGGGCCGCCCTGGCGGCGAGACTCCCCGCCCACCTGGTCCCCGCCCGCTTGTACCGCGTGCCGCACATCCCCCTGCGCGCCGACGGCAGCACCGACCGGCCCGCCCTGGCGGAACTGACCTCACCACAGACCGAGCGCGGGCGTGAGCCCGAGCCCGATCCGGGCTCCGGTCGTGATCCGGGGTCCGAGCCCGATCCGGGCTCCGGTCGTGATCCGGGGTCCGAGCCCGATCCGGGCTCCGGGCGTGATCCGGTGCCGTCGTGTGCGCCCGAGCCGGACCCGGTGCCGCCGCGCGATCCGCAGCAGCTGCCGGCCACCGTCCCGACGCGCCCGGGGGAGTCCCGCCACCACCCCCCGGGCCGGCCCTCGGGCCATCCCCCGGACCACCCCGCCCCCACCCCTCACCCTCCACCGGCCACCCTGCCGCTCACCCCCCACCAGCACACCCTCCTCCTGGACGCCCTCGCCCACCCCGACCCCGGCCGGCACGTGGAGCAACTGCACTGGCGCTGGCGCGGCCCCCTGGACACCGAACGGTTCACCGCCGCCTGGCAGTCGGTGGCCGACCGGGAGACCGTCCTGCGCGCCGCCTTCGACTGGGAGAACGGACCACGCCTGCTCCTGCACGAACACGCCGGCATCGAAGTCGTCCGGCACCCGGCCGGTTCCGTCGGCTTCCAGCACCTGGGCACACGCGACCGCACACGCGGCTTCGACCTGCGCCGCCCGGCCCTGCTGCGCCTGAACCTCCTCGACGAGCGGGCCCCCGCCGGTGCCGGCCACCACCCGGGCGAGCGGGTGCTGCTCACCTTCCACCACGCCATGCTGGACGGCTGGAGCGTGGCGGTCCTGCTCCAGGAGTTCTACCGCGCCTACCTCGCCGGCGGCCGCCTGCCCGGCGGCGAACGGCGGCCCGACATCCGCGACTACGCGCGCTGGCTCGCCCGCCAGGACACCGCCCCCGCCCGTGACTTCTGGTCCCGCGCCATCACCCCGGGCACCGCCCTGGTGCTGCCCGGCGTGCCGGGACCGGCCACCGGTCTGAACGGGACCGGCCGCAGCGAGGCCCGCCTCGGCGCCGCCCAGGCCGGCCGGCTGCGCGCCTGGGCGGCGTCCTGCGCGGCCACCGAGGCCGGCGCGCTGCAGGCGGCGTGGGCCCTGCTGCTGTACCGGGCGGCGGACGCCGCCGGGCCCGCCACGGTGCGCTTCGGCGTCACCGTTCCCGGCCGCGGCATCGCCCTCGACTCCGTCGAACGGCTGCCCGGCCTGCTCACCAACACGTTGCCCGTGACCGTGCGGGTCGACCCGGCCGCGCCCGTCACCCGGCTGCTGGCCCAACTGCGCGACGCGGCCCTGGACATCGCCTCCTACGAGTGGGTCTCGCTCGGCCAGGTCCACCGGTGGAGCGGGTGCCGCGCGGACGAGGAACTCGCGCAGAGCGTCATCGCCGTCGAGGCCCTGCGGCCCGGCCGCGACGACCTGCGCTCCGCCCTCGCCGCCCAGGGCATCAGCGTCACCCCGCCCCGCCCGGCCGGCGCCCGGACCCTGTTCCCGGTCACGCTGTCCGCCCACCGCGGCACCGACGACGGCCTCGTCCTGACCGCCGTGCACGACCGCTCCCGGCTCGCCGACGCCGACGCGTCGCGTCTGGTCGGCCAGTGCGCCCGGCTGCTGCGCGAACTGCCCCGTCTGGGAGGCGGCACGGGCGGCGTGGCCGCCGCGCTCGCCGCCCTGGCCGGTCAGCCGCGGGTGCGGATGGCCCAGGCGCCCACCGCGCCCGCTTCAAGTGAACCGACCCGAGGAGAGCCCCGGCCATGACCACCCACCGTCGGCGCCGCACCCCGGCAGGCGCCCCCGACCACCCCACCACCGGCCGGACACCCACCCCCGCACCCACCCCCGCAACCACCCCCGTTCCCGGCCCCGGATCCGAGGACGCGTCCGTGCCCGGATCCAAGGACGCGTGATGGACACGCAGCACCTGCGGATCGCCGTCGTGGGCGCCGGCCCCCGCGGCCTGTCCGTACTGGAACGGATCTGCGCCAACGAACGCGCCGCCCCCTCACCCCGCCGGGTCACCGTCCACCTCGTGGACCCCGCCCCGCCCGGCGCCGGACAGGTCTGGCGCACGGACCAGTCGCGGCTGCTGCTGATGAACACCGTCGCCTCCCAGGTGACGGTCTTCACCGACGACACGGTCACGATGGAGGGACCGGTGGATCCCGGCCCTGACCTGTACGAATGGGCCCGCTCCGAGGTCCTGGCGGCGCCCCCCGGCCGGTTCGGCGAGGCCGTGTACGCCGAGGCGCGAACCCTGCGCCCCGACACCTACCCCACGCGCGCCTTCTACGGCAGCTACCTGGAGGACGCCTACCGGCGCGTCAAGGAGCGGCTGCCCGCCAACTGCCGCATCGTCGAGCACCGCACCCGCGCCGTGGCGCTGCGCGACGAGACCGGCGCACCCGGCGGCCCCCAGGTCCTCACCCTCGCGGACGGAACCCGGCTGCGCGCCCTCGACGCCGTGGTCCTCGCCCAGGGCCACCTCCCGCGGCGACCGACCGCCGAGGAATCCGCCTGGACCCGCGCGGCGGCGCGGCACGGCCTCACGTACGTCATGCCCGCCAACCCCGCCGACCTGGACCTCGACACGATCCCACCGGGCCGGACCGTGCTGATGCGGGGACTGGGACTCAACTTCTTCGACGGGATGGCACTGCTCACCGTCGGCCGGGGCGGGCGGTTCGTCCGCCGCTCCGGACGCACGGTCTACCTGCCCTCGGGCCAAGAGCCGCGCATCTGGGCCGGCTCCCGGCGCGGTGTCCCCCATCATGCGCGCGGCGAGAACCAGAAGGGACCCAGCGGCCGCCACGAACCCCGGCTGCTGACCACCGGCGCCATCGACCGGCTGCGGCGCCGACGGCTGGCAGGGGAACCGGTCCGCTTCCGCACCCACCTGTGGCCACTGATCGCCCGCGAGGTGGAGAGCGTCTACTACGAGACGCTGCTGCGCACGCAGGGCCGCGCCCGTGAGGCGGCGGAGTTCGTACCGGCCTACCTCGCCGCCACCACCGCGCAGGACCGCGCACACGTCCTGGACTCCTACGGCGTCGAACCCGGCGGACGGTGGGACTGGGACCTGATCCAACGACCCACCCGGGGAAGGCACTTCGCCGGCCGGGCCGAGTTCCGGCACTGGCTCCTCGGCCACCTGGCCGAGGACGTACGCCAGGCACGGGCCGGCAACGTCGACGGACCGCTGAAGGCCGCGCTCGACGTCCTGCGGGACCTGCGCAACGAAGTCCGCCTCGCGGTCGACCACGGCGGCCTGGACGGCGACTCCCACCGCGACGAGCTGACCGGCTGGTACACCCCCCTCAACGCCTTCCTCTCCATAGGCCCTCCCGTCTCCCGCATCGAGGAGCTGCACGCGCTGGTCGAGGCCGGAGTCGTACGGCTCCTGGGACCCGGCACCCGGATCGCTCTGAGCATCCGGGAGGACCGGGCCGCGTTCGTGGCCACGGCCGACCACGTCACCGCGGAGCCCGTCCGAGCACGGACACTGATCGAGGCCCGGCTGCCGGAACCCGACCTGCGCCGTACCGCCGACCCCCTGCTGCGCTGCCTGCTCACCACCGGCCAGGCGGTGCCCTACCGGATCGAAGGCACCAACGGGGCCTACGAGTCGGGCGGCCTCGCGGTCACCCGACGCCCGTACCGCATGGTGGACGCCCGCGGCCGGGCCCACCCGCGCCGGTTCGCCTACGGCGTCCCCACCGAGGCCGTGCACTGGGTGACGGCCGCCGGAATCCGGCCGGGTGTCGACTCCGTGATCCTCGGCGACTCCGACGCCATGGCCCGCGCCGTGCTGCGCCTCACCCCCGCCCGGCCCATCGTCCCCCTTCCGCAACGCCCGGCCGACCTGCTGGAGATGACGACATGACGCAGCGGACGACCCCGACGCCCCCCTTCGACGGCGGCCCGGACGCCGGACTGTTCTCTCCCGTGCGGGCCGGCACGCCCGTGGAGGAAGCCGTCTGTGAATCGGCGTGGCTCCAGGCCATGCTGGACGCCGAGGCGGCACTCGCGCGCGCCCAGGCGACCCTGGGCACCGTGCCCGGCTTCGCGGCCCGCGCCATCACCCGCGCCGCCCGCGCGGAACGGTTCGACCCGCGCGCACTGGCGCTGCAGGCCCGGGAGACCGCCAACCCCGTCGTGGGCCTCGTGCGTGCCCTGACCGAAGCGGTGGCGGCCGAGGACCGGCAGGCCGCCGAGTACGTCCACCGCGGCTCCACCAGCCAGGACGTCCTGGACACCGGCACGATGCTGGTGTGCCGGCGGGCGCTGGACCTGATCCGCGCGGACCTGGACCGCACGGCCGCCGCACTGGCCGCCCTCGCGGACCGGCACCGGGCGACCGCCATGGCCGGCCGCACCCTCACCCTGCACGCGGTCCCCACCACGTTCGGCCTCAAGGCGGCCGGCTGGCACCGGCTGGTCCAGGACGCCGCCGACCGGATCGGGACCGCACGCCGCGGCCTGCCGGTCTCCCTCGGCGGGGCAGCCGGCACCCTCGCCGGATACCTGGAGTTCGCCGGCCCGCAGGCCGGCGCGGAAGGCCCGGACACCTACCGGGAAAGGCTGGTGGCCGCGTTCGCCGACGAGACTGGACTGGCCCGCCCCGACCTGCCCTGGCACGCGCTGCGCACCCCGGTCGCGGACACCGCCGCGGCCCTCGCCTTCACCACCGGCGCCCTCGGCAAACTCGCCGCCGACGTACAGGTCCTGTCCCGCACGGAGATCGCCGAGGTCGCCGAGCCCGCGGTCACGGGACGGGGCGGATCCTCCGCCATGCCGCACAAGCGCAACCCCGTCCTGTCCACCCTGATCCGCAGCGCGGCCCTGCAGGTGCCCCTGCTGACCGCGGGCCTCACCCAGTGCCTGGTGACCGAGGACGAACGCTCCGCCGGGGTCTGGCACGCCGAGTGGCTGCTGCTGCGCGAGGCGCTGCGGCTGGCCGGCGGAGCCGCGCGGACCGCCCGGGAACTGGCCGAGGGCCTGACCCCGGACCCCGGACGCATGCTGCACAACCTCAAACTGACCGGAAGCCAGGTGGTCAGTGAACGCCTGGCCGCCGTGCTCGCCCCCAGCCTCGGCCGGGCCCGCGCGAAGGACCTGATGGCCCGGGCCTCGCTCGCCGCCGACCGGCAGCAACGCCCGCTGCTGGACGTGCTGCGCACCCTGCCGGACGTCACCGCCCACCACACCGAGGAAGAACTCGAACGACTGCTCGACCCCACCGCCTACGTGGGCGACGCACCGGCCCTGGCCGCCCGTGCGCTCCCCAGGCCCCCGTCCCCGAGCACCCCGTCCCTCCCCTTCACCTCGACGTGCGCGGTGTGACCCCGGCGACGGGACGCCGCGGCGGGCCGGCCCTCACCGGCCACCAGGGTGCGGTCCGCACGTGGCCGATTCGAGTCGTCCTCCAGGTACGTCGGCGAGGCTCGGGACAACCGATGCGCCATCACCACGGCGGCCGAGGAGGTGCGACACCATGCGGGACGACCCACCGGTCACGCTCTACTGCTTCGCACACGCCGGCGCCGGCGTCTCCGGGTTCGCGCACTGGCGCACCGGCACCGGCCCCGGGGTGACCGTCGTGCCCGTACTGCTGCCCGGACGGGGTGCCCGGCGCCGCGAGGCCCGTGCGACCTCACGCGATCAACTGCTCGACGCACTCCTCGGCCCGCTCGCCCGCCAGGCCGCCGACGGCCGCCCCTACGCGCTGTACGGGCACAGCCTGGGCGGAGTCGTGGCCCACACCCTCGCCCGCGCGCTCATCGACCGCGGGCTGCCCGCCCCCGCTCTCCTCGTGGTCGGCGCCAGCCCCCCGCCCCACTCCGCGACCCTGCGCCAGGACGACATCACCGACGAACGGCTGCTGCGGTTCGCGGATGACCTCGGAGCAGCGCCGGACGGCCCCCTCGCCACGCCCGGCAGCCTCTGGTACCGCTCCGTGCTGCCCGTCCTGCGCGACGACCTCCTGCTCGCCGCGGCCCTGCGCACCGCCGCGCTCACCGAGGCGGCACACACCCCCCTCCCCGTGCCCGTCCTGGCCGTCGACGGCCAGGACGACCCCGTCGTCGGCGCGGCCGCGCTGGACGGCTGGGCGCGCTGGACCACCGAGCGGTTCGTCCGGCGCACCGTCCCCGGCGACCACTTCTTCGTCCGCGGCCCGCACGCACCCCGACTGATCGGACGCGCCTGCCGCGTGGTGCGGCGCACCCGGCGCGTACCTGGGCTCATAACTGGAGGACAACTGTGAGGGACAACCGATGAGGCGGGTCGTCATCACCGGCATCGGGGTCGTGGCCCCGGGCGGCGTGGGCACCCGCGCGTTCTGGAACACGCTGACCGCGGGCCGCACCGCCACGCGCGGCATCACACTGTTCGACGCGAGCACCTTCCGCTCGCGCATCGCCGCCGAAGCGGACTTCGACCCCGCCGCACACGGATTCGGCCCCGCCGAGACGGCCCGCCTGGACCGCGCCGCCCAGTTCGCCCTCGCCAGCGCCCGCGAGGCGGTCGACGACAGCGGACTGTCCGGTGCCCTGGACCCGGTCCGCACCGGCGTCACGCTCGGCAGCGCCGTCGGCTGCACCACCGGCCTGGACACCGAGTACGGCGTGGTCAGCGAAGGGGGCAGCACCTGGGAGGTCGACCACACCCGCGCCGTCGCGCACCTCTTCGACTACTTCGTACCCAGCTCCATGGCCGCCGAGGTGGCCGTCACCGTCGGCGCCCAGGGCCCGGTCTCCCTGGTCTCCACCGGCTGCACCTCCGGCATCGACTCCGTCTGCCACGCCGTCGACCTGATCCGCGAGGGCAGCGCCGACGTCATGGTGACCGGCGCCACCGAGGCACCCATCTCCCCGATCACCGTGGCCTGTTTCGACGCCATCAAGGCCACCAGCCCCCGCAACGACACCCCACAGACCGCCTCGCGCCCCTTCGACCGCTCCCGCAACGGCTTCGTCCTGGGTGAGGGATCGGCCGTCCTGGTCCTGGAGGAGTTCGAGCACGCCCGCCGCCGCGGCGCCCACATCTACGCCGAGATCGCGGGCTTCGCCGGCCGCAGCAACGCCTACCACATGACCGGCCTGAAGTCCGACGGCGCAGAGATGGCCGAGGCGATCCGCGCGGCACTCGACGAAGCCCGCCTGAACCCCACCGCCGTCGACTACGTCAACGCCCACGGCTCCGGCACCAAGCAGAACGACCGCCACGAGACCGCGGCCTTCAAACGCAGCCTCGGCGACCACGCCTACCGAGTCCCGGTCAGCTCCATCAAATCCATGATCGGCCACTCCCTCGGCGCGATCGGCTCACTCGAGATCGCCGCCAGCGCCCTGGCCATCGAGCACAACACCGTGCCCCCCACCGCCAACCTGCACGAGGCCGACCCGGCCTGCGACCTCGACTACACCCCGCTGACCGCGCGCGAACAGCGCACGGACACCGTCCTCAGCGTCGGCAGCGGATTCGGCGGCTTCCAGAGCGCCATCGTCCTGACCCGGCCGCGACTTCAGGAGGCGGCATGACCACGGCCACCCTCGACCGACCCGCCCGGCGCGCCTCCACCGGCGCCTCCACCGGCTCCGTCGTCACCGGCATCGGCGTCACGGCCCCCAACGGGCTGGGCACCGAGGCCTGGTGGGCGGCCACCCTGCGCGGCGAGAGCGGCATCCGCCCGCTCACCCGCTTCGACGCCTCCCGCTACCCCGTGCGCATCGCGGGCGAGATCCCCGGCTTCGTCGACGCCGACCACCTGCCCAGCCTCCTGCTGTCGCAGACCGACCGCGTCACCCGCCTGTCCCTGACCGCCGCCAAGGAAGCCCTCGACGACTGCGGCAGCGACCCCGCCACCCTGCCCGACTACGGCGCCGGCGTCGTCACCGCCTCCTCCGCCGGCGGCTTCGAGTTCGGCCAGCGCGAACTGCAGGCCCTGTGGTCCAAGGGCGGCCAGTACGTCAGCGCCTACCAGTCCTTCGCCTGGTTCTACGCCGTCAACACCGGCCAGATCTCCATCCGCCACCAACTGCGCGGCTCCAGCGGCGTCGTCGTCGCCGAACAGGCCGGCGGCCTCGACGCCCTCGCCCACGCCCGCCGCCAGATCCGCAAAGGCGCCCGCCTGATGGTCACCGGCGGCGTCGACTCCGCCCTGTGCCCCTGGGGCTGGGCCGCCCACCTGGCCACCGGCCACCTCAGCACCGCCACCGACCCCGCCCGCGCCTACCGGCCCTTCGACGCCCGCGCCGACGGCCACGTCGTCGGCGAGGGCGGCGCCCTGTTCGTCCTGGAGAACGCCCCCGCCGCCCGCGAACGCGACGCCTGCGTCTACGGCGCGTTCACCGGCTACGCCGCCACCTTCGACGGCCCCGGCACCCCACGCCTGGCCGACGCCGCCCGCCTGGCCCTCACCGACGCCGGCCTGGACGCCGCCGACATCGGCGTCGTCTTCGCCGACGCCGCCGGCACCCGCGCCGCCGACCGCGCCGAAGCCCAGGCCCTCGCCGCCCTGTTCGGCCCCCGCGGCGTCCCCGTCACCGCACCCAAGACGATGACCGGCCGCCTCCTGGCCGGCGGCGCCACCCTCGACACCGCCGCCGCCCTGCTCACCCTGCGCGACCAGATCATCCCGCCCACCACCGCCACCACCCGGCCCGCCGCCGACTGCCCCGTCGACCTCGTCACCGCCCCCCGCGAGACCCGCGTCCGCCACGCCCTCGTCCTCGCCCGCGGCCGGGGCGGCTTCAACTCGGCGGCCGTCCTGAGCGCCGTCTGAGCAAACCGGCCGCCGGAACGACATCCCCCGCGTTCCGGCGGCCTCCACCCCGCACCCGCACGTCGGATCCCTCAGCTGTAGGGACCCCACCGGCGCTCCAGGGTGTCGTACATGTACCGGGGCAGGCCCTCGATGCCGCTGGTGCGGAACGGGCGCCCGCCGTCGTCGACGCGCACCGTGCCCGTACGGCCCTGGGAGGACCAGTCCAGCTCCAGATACCAACGGCAGTCGCACGAAACGGCCTCGGCCGTCACCAGCAGCACCTCGGGATCCTTCGCCGACACGCGGTAGGGCATCCGCACGGCCGGAATGGGAGTGCCCGAATCGCTGCCGGCGACAGCGCGGGCGATCGGGCGGTCCTTGTCCAGGTCCACGGCGAAATACCGCGGGGTGATCGAGCCCCCGCAGCCCTGGTCCATGGCATAGGCATGGCCCTCGACCGGCGCCGCACGGCCCACCACACGCACCCGCAGCGCCTCCAGCACCACGGCCGTCTCGCTGCGCCCCTGCACCGACAACTGCACGAGCGTCTCGCCCCCGTGCACCGCGCCCTGCGCCGCCGCCCACGGCGCCGCGTCCTGCGGGGCCGGGGGAGGAGGCACCCGGCCCGGCGGCTTGGCGATGACATAGTCGTGGCCACAACCCAGCTTCCACGCCTGGGAATTGACGGACCAGGCGAACGGCAGCCCGCCGGCATCCTGAGCGCCGCCGGACGGCGCGGACGACGCCGTGCCGGGCGCAGGAGAGTTGTCCGGCTCCTTGCGCGGGGAGGGCGATGCCGAAGGCCGCCCGGATGCGGGGGTGGCGCTCGGCCCGGGTGAGCCGCCCCGCCGCTCAGGCGCCCCGGCCTTTGCCGGCCCGGACACCGTGGGACGGCCGGCCCGGACAGGGCCGTCGGCGGACGCCCGCTGCCCGTCCGGCAGCGCAGGCAGCGCCGACAGCATCCCGAACAGCGCACCGGCCGAGGCCAGCCCCACCACGACACGCCTGCGCCGATACCAGGGCCGCCCCGGCAGCAGAGGCGAGGGCGAGGGCGGGGGCGGGGGCGCGCCGGCCGGCGACGCCCCCTCCGGCACCGGGGCGCCCTCCACCGCCGCATCCGCTCCGCCCGCCGCACCCTGCACGGCCTCCGCCGCCCCCGTCGCCTCCGCCGCCGCCTCCGCCGCACGAGGCCGGCGCCGCTCGGCCACCGCCAGAAGCCAGCAGCGATGGAGCTCCACACGCTCCCGGGGCGTCGCCCCGCACAGCGCCGCGAACCGCTCCACGGGAGCGAAGTCCAGCGGCACCGCGTCACCCGCGCAGTAGCGGTGCAACGTCGAGGTGTTCATCCCCAGACGACGCGCCAGCGACCCGTAACTGCGGTCCGTGCGCTCCTTCAACGCCCGCAGCAGCGCCGCGAACTGCGCCACCTCACCGCCGCTGCCGCCGCCGTCGTGTGCCGACACAGGTTCCCCCGTCCTCGTACGCCCCGCCCGGCCCAACACGGGCATCCCAGGCACCCCAAGTACCTGCACGTCAGACGGGCTGGGATGGTTCCACCCCGCCCGATCGGCCGCCGGCTGTTGCGCCCGGCCGCCCCGGCCGCGGATGCTCTTGGTGCCGCACCGACCAGGCCCTCACCGGCCGGCCCGCCGGCCTCGCCGCGGCACCCACGCCCACCCACCCACCCACGGGGGAACAGCCATGCCCGTCCGCAACCGGACCAGCGCCCTGACCGCACTCACCGCCGCCGTCCTCGCCGCAGGCACGGTCCTCACCGCACCGCCCGCCGGCGCCGCACCCAGGACACCCGCACCCGCCTTCCTGTCGGCCTCCCAGCTCCCGCCCCACCCGACCTCGTCCTGGACCGCCGGCCCCGTCACCGACGGCTTCCCGGAACAGCTGGGCCTGTGCGTCAGCACGGAGGGCGTCCCCTCCTACGACTACCGCCACCGGCAGTTCCACACCGACCTCGACACCGGCGCCGTCCAGCTCACCGTCGTGACGGGCACACCCGCCCAGGCCAAAGCGCTGGCCAAGCACTACGACGACCTGATCCGCACCTGCGCCGACCGCATCGAGGACACCACCCCCGACACCGAGGCCGAAGGCCGCGACTACGGCACCCTGCCCGTCGAGGAAGGCGCCCGCGTCCGCGGCCTGCACACCGAAACGTCCTGGGGCGCCACCGACATCGCCCTCCTGTCGGTCGGCCGGGACGGCAGGACCGTCACCGTCGTGCAGTGGGCACAGATGGGCAACTTCACCCACGCCCCCGTGACCGCCTTCAAGAAGACCACCACCACAGCCGTCAACAAGCTGCACTGACCGGCCGCCCCACAGGACCCGGGGCCGACCTCCCGCCACGGGGGTCGGGAGGACGGCCCCGTCCCCTCTGCTGCGCTGCGGCCGGCACGACCGTGTCCACCACGGGCCAGTGCTCGCGAAGGCAGCGGACCTCGTCACCCGCGCAGCCGAGGAGGTAGTGAACACTGCATACGGGTGTGCGGGATGGCCGCGGCGGCCCTTTCGACGGGGGCTGCGCTGCTTCGCGGATGCCGAGTACGAGCCTTGGCGTGGGAGGGCTGGGGCCAGTAACGTAACGCCTGCTCTATAACCGGCAGGCAGCTGCACTCGGAACTGACCACGGGGCGTGCGGACTTGCCGCAGCGTGCGGTGACCCTATGACGCCTGCCGGTGCCCGCACTGGCCGACCCCCGGGGCGGCGGAGGCGCGATCTCGACACGGAGCGGGGAAAACGAGCATGACCGCACACTCCGCACGGCGGCTCCTGGTGGTCTGCGGGGCCAGCGGAACGGTCGGCCGGCGCGTGGCCGGGATGCTGAGCGAGCACCACACGGTGCGCTCGCTCTCGCGGGACCCCGCCCGGGCGGGAGCCCGCGAAGTCGCCGGAGAACCGATGGCGACGGACTTCGCCGACCGCAGGTCGGTCGCCCGCGCGCTCGAGGGCGCGGACACCGTACTGATCATCACCAGTGACCCCACCCACCCGGAACACGACGAACACCTCGTCACAGCGGCGCAGCGACAGGGCGTCCGGCGGCTGGTGAAACTCTCCGCGCTCGCGGTCGAGGACCCCCACGCACAGGACTTCCTGACGAACTGGCAGCGCGGCTGCGAGGACCTGGTGCGCGCCAGCGGCCTGGAGTGGACTCTCCTGCGGGCCCGCGCCTTCATGTCGAACACCCTCGCCTGGACGGCTTCCGTGCGGGAGGAGGACACGGTGCGCGCACTGTACGGCTCGGCGCGCAACGCCTGCGTCGACCCGGGGGACGTCGCGCAGGTGGCCGCGCGGGCCATGACCGAGCCGGGGCACGCGGGGCGCAGCTACGCGCTGACGGGGCCCGAACCGCTGTCCGCGCGCGAGCAGACCCGGCAGCTCGCTTCCCTGCTCGGACGGCCGCTGCGGTTCGAGGAGCTGACCATCGAAGAGGCGATGGACGCGTGGCGCGCGAAGTATCCCGAGGTGATGGTGCGGGCCATGGCCGACAGCGCGAAGCGCCAGAGTGCCGGTGCCAAGCAGCAGACCGCCGGCGACGTGCAGGAGATCCTCGGCCGGCCGGCGCGCGGCTACCGGTCCTGGGCCTCGGCACACGTGCGCTGCTTCAGATGATTCCACTCCTTGAGCGCGGCGTACAGGACCGTATCGCCCGGATCCGTCGAACTTCGTGTCCACGGGGGCGTTGCCGTACGCCTTCTCCAGGGGGCGTTCGGGACGAAGAGGTGGCGGGGTACGGTCCGCATGGCCTCCTCCACCCGGGGCGTGCGCACGCACCCGGTCACGACCAGATGGTCGATCAATGGGCGCCCAGACGGTCGGCGGAAGGGGCCTCGATGGTGTCGCTGTTCACCCCGTTGACCGTAGTGCTCGGCGCCCCCTCAGTTCGGGCGGACGTGGCGTTGTTGCTCGTTCCCATGACTACCTCTTTCGCGAGTGTCAACAAGGGGGCGCTGGTCCTGCAGAGGGGTGTCCGGGGGGTTGATCAGGTCGGTGGTGAGGCCCGCGTGAGCGAGAGCCCTGGCTGCTTGCTCGCCGGAGGTGAGGGAACTGGGCCGCTCGGGGGAGTTGCCTCCGCGCAGGACACCGATCCGTAAGGTGGTGGATGTCCGGCACCGTTGCTGCTGTCACGTCGTTCCCCTTTGAACGCGAAAGCGGTGGTGGACCGGTGCGGCGGCTGCTTCTTGGCAGGGGTTGGTCGTCGTGCCGGCGTCGTGTGGTGGAGGGCCTACAGCGTGGCCGTCCATGATCCGCGGGCCAGGGTGGTGGTCCCGTCGGGGTCGATGGTGACGCTGGCGCCGTACAGGGGCAGGGCGCCTTCCCGGTTGAGGCGGTTGCGGATCCGTTCCAGGTTTTCCCACAGCCGTCGTGGGCCGCTCTGATGCACGGTCGGCGCCTTGAGGTGCCCGGCTGCCGTGGCGCGGGCCCATGAACCGTCGGGGTGCAGCAGCCATACCGTGCGGGTGTCGCCGTCCTCCTGCTTGCGGTACTCGATACCGGGGATCTGCAGCTCGAGCATCGACATGACGTCCCAGGCGTCGGGCGGGTAGAGCAGCGGGTAGCGGCTGGTGCTGATGTCCTGTCCGTCGTCTTCGGCGGCGCCTTCCCACAGGTCGTCGGCCGGCTGCGGGTAGTCGTCGCTGTGCCGGGTGCGCATGAATCCGGCACGGTTCCATTCGATGCGGCCCACGGCCCCGCCGTCGGCGGTCTTGTCGGCGGTGAGAATCAGACCGGTGCCGGCGATCGTGGTCACAAGCCGCCCGCCGGTGCCCAGCGCCTTCAGCCAGGAGGCAGGCACGGAGCGCACCGACACGGTGGAAACGATGCGGTCGAACGTCCCGGGCAGGAGGGGGCCGGTGATGTCGCAGACCTCCAACCGGGGAGATTCTCCGAAGAGCAGGAGACGTTCTTCGGCGAGCCTGACGAGGTGCTCGTCGATGTCGATGCTCGTGACGAGGTCGCTGTCGAGTCGCATGCAGGCCAGGGCTGTGCCGTAGCCTGATCCGGTCGTGACGAGGACCTGGTTGCCGTCGTCGATCATGGCGTGCCGGTACATCTGGACGACGAGGCTGGGCAGCGTCGACGACGAGGTCGGCGTACCGCTGTCGAGGACCTCGTCGATTCCGACGGTGTCGGCATGGTGGGCGCCGACCCGTGTCACGAGGGTCTTGTCCTGGTACGCCTCCTGTAGCCAGATGCCGGGGTCTTCGAGGCCGGTGCGCAGGCGCCACACGCCACCGTCCGGCTCCCACCATCGGGGCACGAACTGGTGCCGGGGCACACTGGCCACGGCCGTATGCCAGCGTGATTCCGGCCGGGCGACCTGGTGGGCCAGGCGCCGGGCGTGCGGCAGCCAGTTCACGGTCATCGTGTCTTCGCCCCTCTCGTCCTAGTAGGCAGGATCACAGGCCGGCGTGTTCGCCGGGTCGCAGTCGTTGGAGTCGGCCGGGGTGCAGCCGGCCGTCGGCACGGGCCGCCGGGGGATCCTCGCTGCGGTGTCCGCCCAGGGCTGCCCGCTGAAGACGTTGGCCAGTCCGTCCGTCTTCGCGTTCCCTGTCCTGAGGAAGCGGCCTAGGACGCACGGTGTGACCGTGCCGTCCGGCATGACCGCGGCCCGGCCCTTAGCGCACTGGCCGCACAGGTCCGCGGTGCTGGGGACGTGGACCTCGCCCCGGCCGACGCTGCGGACACGGTCGACGTTCACGGTGCGCACGCCGAGCGCGAGCAGCTCCTCGCGGGCCTGCGCGGTGCGCTGCCCGTCGAACACTTCGACGATGCCCACCTGCAGCGGGATGTGCCTTTGTATGGCCTGGACGATGTTCGCGCGGGTCGCTGCGTGGGAGCCCCTGCGGCCGGTCACCCGCTCGTGTTCCTCGGCGAGGTCGCTGTAGTAGGACGTCGCCAGGGACACCTTCGGGTGTGCGAACAGCGCCCAGTGCTCCAGCTTCACGCGGTACAGGTTGCTGTAGACCTGCACACCGAGCCCGACGGCAAGGGCCCGGTGCACCAGGGCCTCGAAGCTGGGGTGCATGGTCGGCTCACCGCCGATGAACTGCACCTTCTCCACGCCGATGTTGGCGGCTTCGCTGATGAGCAGCTTCCAGTCGTCGGTGGTCATGCTGCCGTGTCCCTCGGTGGGGCCGGCGTTGGCGTAGCACAGGGACGGACAGGTGAGCTGGCACTTACCGGTGATCTCCAGCTCGAGGAAGTCCGGTACCGCCGGGCGGGTCGGGGACTCGGGAACGAACGTCATGGTGCCTCTCCTTGGTCGGGTGCTGCTGAGTGCCGGCGCGTGCGGGACTTGGCCGTCGGGGGAGTGCGAGCCGGGGCTTGCCTCGCGCCGGAGCTGGCACCGGCGCGAAGGCGGGAGCGGCGGTGGTCACGGGGGCGGGGGCTCGGCGGTCATGGTGGCGCGTACGGTTTTCCCGCCGCACTGGGGGGTGAGGAACCAGCTGAGGTGGGCGCCGTATTGCCTGACGTGCCACAGGCTGCGCCCTGAGCGGCTGTTGACGGCGTCGGTGAAGTGTTCGAAGGCGGGGTGTGGGTCGGCGACGTCGATGATGAGTTCGTGGGCTTCGGTGACCCGGAGCCAGGCGCGGATCTCGCGGAGGCAGCCTGTCGTTTCGGGGGTGTGGCCGTGCTGGACGGCGTTGTCGACGAGGTGGCCCAAGACGTCGGTCGCAGCGTTCACGTTGCCGGGCCAGCCCAGCACGGTGAGCAGAGTGCGGCCCATGATGCGTGCCATGGCCATCGCGCCGGTGTCTGCGGGCAGCTTCAGGGTGACGGTGCGTACGACCGGTGCGGTCACCTCTGGGGCCTTCACGTGTGGAACTCCTCTAAACGGAACGGGGGGGGGAGGGGGCTGGAGGTGGTGCTGGGAAATCGCGTCCTTGGGGCGGTAGTTGGGGTGGGGCGGGTCCGTGCAGAGGTGGAGTCGGGGGAACTCCGCGGACCCGCCCCTGTTCACCGGCCGCCTGTCCTTCGCATGGCCGGCCGGTGAGTCTTTGAGGCCCTGCGCCGCGACGCGCATGGGCGCTGAGGAGCAGCAACGCCTGGATCCTGGGTCGAGACGGCGGCGGTGCCGACCTGGTCGGCAGGGCTTCAGCGATGAGCCGCCGGGTCACGGGCCGAACCTTGTGCAGAGTGGTCGGCCAGTTCCTGCAAAAGTTCGTTCATGTCGAGGACGCGGAACGAGCTGAGGCGCCGGATGAGCTGGGAGGCGAGCAGGGTGGGCAGGTTGGGGTGGGCGAAGGGCAGGGCATGGTCGGGTTGCGCGACGACTCGCACCTGCGCTTGTGCGTTCAGGCCGTAGAGGACGCCGTGCACCCCGTACAGGGGCGCACTCCGGGCCAGGAACACCATGGGGTTCTTCTCCAGATGTGGGCAGAGCGCGGCCGCGGCACGGGCATGCCTGGCGCACACCGGCGGCTGGTTGGTGAGAATCTCGGCCCGGGTGGGGTCTTCGTCCCGGGGGCCGGTGAGGAAGATGAAGCCAAGCGGGGTGCGGGCGGGTCGCGCGCAGACCTGGCAGTGCAGTGCCTGCATGGTGAGCATCTGCCGGTAGGGGTGCATGAGCTTCCACTGCGGGACTCCGGTCGGCATCTGCCGCTCGTCCACCGGATTGAAGCCGCACCGCGCCCACAGGATGCCGCGCAGGGGCCGGTCTCGGGGGTCCTCGTCGCCGTAGTACAGCCGGGGCCCGGCCGCATGCTGGTGGATGAGGAGGTTGTCCGGCGCCGCTTCCTCGCCCTCGCGCTGGGTGATGAAGGGAACCAGGCCCTGATCGGACGCGGCATGCACGGTGCGGTTCTTCTCTCTCGTCGTGCCCAAGGCGAGCGGGGGAGTCCTCATGCCGCCTCCCTGAGACATCCGAGGACCGTCAAGCGCTCCAGGAGTTCGTTGACGGCCCAGGCCAGCCGCCGCAGTTGGCCCACCGTCGGCACCCGAGCGACTGACGCCTGCTCAGCGCACACAGCCCGGGCCTGGCGGACCAGTCGCTCCGCCTCAAGATCTTCCTGGCCGGCCTCGGTGGCAACAGCGATGTCCGACAGCCGGGCCAGATGCCCACTGAGGCGCACCGCAAGGTCAGCGAGCAGGTCCCGGTGCGGGAGGACGTCGTCCAGTACTGCGCCGACGTCGTCGAGGACTGCCTCGCCGTCGTAGGGGGTCCACCGCCGCAGCTTCGTCAGGACGCCGGCCAGCTCTGACGGCCCCAGCGGCGCAGACCATGAGGGGGCGGTTAAGACAGTCACGGCTGCCCCTGCGGCGGAAGCGGCAGACAGCACCACGTCTCCGCGCCGGCCTCGCTGGTTCCCCAGCTGCCGCCGTTCTCCTTCGCCACGGCGTCGACGAGCAGCAGACCCCGACCAGACTCCGCGGCGGGCCCGGGGCGCCGGGGTACAGCGGGAGTCGGCATGCCGTCTCGCACCCGCACCCGCAACGCCCCGTCGGCCACGGTGATGACCAGACTGATTTCTGTGGTGCCGCTGTGCTGGAGGGCGTTGGTCAGCAACTCAGAGACGATCAGCATCACGTCATCCGTCATCGCCTCCAGCCCGCAGTAGCGAAGCCTTGCAGCCGCAATCCGCCGCATAGTCCCCACCTGACACGCGTCCTCAGAGCGCGGAGGTAACCCGTTGCTCAGAGTGGCGACCTCGAAGCGCGCATGCACCACATCCCGCCCGCAGTCGGGGACCTTCGGTGAAGTCTGTGCGACGTCCTCCAGGTCAGGCGGTCGGCAAGACGCGAGGGTCGGATTGGACATCTCATCGCGGGTGGCGTTCACCTCGTCACCGCCCTGGTCCCAGCGCCCTGACCCTTGGCGATTGCGCCGCCTCGATTGGCCCGGCAAAGGTGCAGGGTCGTCCTGGCGCTGGGCTTTCTACGAGCTGTACCGTTCCTCACGTCGACGCTCCTTCGCAGCGTTGGCCGGCCCCGGAGCCGTTCGCGCGGCTGCCGGGGCGCCCAGTGTGAGACTGCGCGGGCGCGGTCTGCGAAGACCTGCTTTTCGTAAGGCTCAGCCGGAGTCATCGCACCGCCCTCGCACCGTCGTTCACTTGGTGTGAGTTCAGCCTGACTCTCTGAGAAGGGCGGAACGCTCACGTTTTGTGAGCGTTGTGAGCGACCCTAGAGACCGACCCAAGCGGCCAAGTGGTTGAGTGAATCCGGCGTGTGGCGGGACAAATGCACAAGGCCCGTGATCGTCTCGCGAGCCGCCGGGTGGTACCGGGTGGGCTCCGGCGCCAGTCTCCGGGCTTCCACCAGCGACTTCAACGCACCTTCGGTGTGGCCAGTCTCCATCTCAGTCCGAGCCTTATCGATCAGGAAGTGCGCCCGACGGGACGTAGCGAGCTGCGTCGGCAATTTGATCTTCCGGGCCTGCTTAAGCGCGTTGTCGTACTGCCTCATCTCGACAGCGGCGGACATCTTGTGCAGGGCTACGTTGGCTGGCCCGAAGCTGAGCCAATGCACGTCCGATGCGTCGCCGATCTGCTCCGCGATCCGACGAGCCTCTGATATGTGCAGGTTCACTGACGTCTCGTCCGCCGCCCGTGCGGAAAGCACCGCCGCACCCAGGTGCAGCTGGCCAGCGACCGCCAAGGTCTCCCGAGTCTCGCCGGCCTGCCCGACGATTCCATGACCGGCCGCGATGAGGCGCTGGCCAATGCAGTACTCGCCCTCCCGGAAGTAGACCAGGGCCCGCATGTACTGGCGGACGGCGGCCAGGCAGGGATCGGAGGCGCGTTGCGCAGCCCAGTCCATGCGGCCCAACGCCACTGCAGACAGGTCGTAGTACCCGAGCTTGACGCTGATGTCGTGCGCCGTGCGGTAGGTGGAAGCCAGCGCCTGCCACAGTTGGGCGGACGGGGACGACCAGGCGGCGTGGGTGAGTTCCGCGATCAAGTCCGGCAGCTTCTGTGCGGCGTTGCGTAGGCGCGTAGCTCGTACCTCTTGACAAATGTGGTCTGCGCTGGCGATGAGGCAGTCATCGGTCCGAACGCTGATCAGAGCCGGGTTTGGACCCAAGTCGTACAGGTCTAACGCCTCGCGGATCGGGCGTACGAGTTCGGCAAGCCGATCACGCTGCAATTCGGTCACGTACGGCTGGCCCGTCAGCACCGTTACGTCGATTTTTAGGGAATGGGCGACAGCAGCCACAAAGTCGGCCGTCGCCGGGCGAGCGCCGCATTCCACCTGGTTGAGCAGACTGTAGGAGTACGGCAGCAGCTGTGCGAGCTGGCGTTGCGTCAGCCTGGCCAGTCTGCGTTGCTCCTTGATGCGGGCGCCCGTGTGGCCTTCGTCCAGTGTGGGCATACTGGTCTCCGTTCTAAGCAGCCACTTGGAACAGTACCTGCGCTCCAAGGCGCCGGCGCCTCCGTCCGCTCTCGACTCGTAAGCATAAGGGGGCGGTTGCGTGTGGTCAGATGGATCGCATGATGACAGAAGCCCCTGTGCTATACCTGTTCGGTTCCGCAGCTCCGCCAGTGTTCGATGTGGCTGCCGTCATCCAGGATGGGCAATTCCGCGGTTTCGACGTCTGCCTCGGCCTCACCCCAACCGCCGCACGCTGGCTCCAGCCGCAATTGTCGGAACTGGAGCGCCTGACAGGGCACCCGGTGCGCAGTGAGTACAAGATGCCCGGCGAGCCGGACGTGTGGCCGAAGGCTGACGTCATCGCCGTCGCCCCGGCCACCTTCAACACGGTGAACGCGTGGTCCCTGGGCTTGACCCACGACTTCGTGGTGGGCGTCGTTGCTGAGGGCATTGGCAAACAGATCCCCACGGTGACCATGCCGTGCGTCAACGCCGCCTACGTCAAGCATCGCCAGTTCGAGAGGAGCGTCGGCGAGTTGCGAGAGATGGGCGTGCGCGTCTTGTACGGCGAGGGCGGCTTCCAGCCGAACCAGCCTGGCCAAGGCCAACCCAAGGAGTATCCCTGGCACCTGGTCCTCGACGCCGTACAGGAGATCGCTGGGGGCTGATGCGGGGCCCTCGCCAATACAGTCGACTGCGTTCGCCACGGCTGCTCCCCTCCGCTAAGTGCTTGCAGAGAATCAACATGCTGGTTTGATCTCCGTGGGGCTGCTGTTGGCGAGGAACGCGGTGACGTCAGCAGGTGTCCGGAACCTGGCTGCCGAGGGTGGAATCGTGTAGCCGTGCTCGGCCAGCAGGGGCTGGACTTGGCGGACGGCCCTGGTGAGGGTGCTGCCGTTGACCCCGAAGAGCTGGGCGAGCAGGTCTTGGGTGACGAGTTTGCGCAGCTAGAGCACGGTGGCCAGGACTCTGTCGGCAGTGGTCAGCTTGTCCTTGGCCCCAGCTCCCCGAGCGCGGATGCGTTCGCCTCCTCGCTGCCAGAGCCGTTCCTGCTCACGTAACACGTCCAGTGTCTGGGCCAGTTGGTCGACGAGTTCGGTCATCGCCGGCTCGGGCATGCCGGTCAGCTCCGGATTGCGCAGAGACTCGGTGCAGGGCTGCAGGGCTGCAGGGCTGCAGGGCTGCAGGGACGGGCCGTCGGCTGACTGCGAGTCCTTGGCTCCGCTGGTGGTGTCGCGAGGTTGAGGGTGGAGGGTGTAGTTCCAGTCGCCATGGAAGCGGTGCCGGTGCATGCGCAGAGCGTCGATATCACCGTCGGTGACCTTGATGCCGGTGTCGTAGGTGCCAGGGTCCAGCTCCGCGTGGACGGTCAGCCCGGTGCGGGTGGTGGTCGCCGCGATGCTGTTCACGATGACGTCGTGGCTGGTCAGCGGGCGGCCGCGCCAGTTCATGGAGATGTGGGAGAACGGCCGGTGCTCGATCTTGTTCCATCTCGAGGTGACCGGCGGCATGTGGCAGACGGTGATGGCCAGGCCCGTCTCGGCGGCCAGGGCGGCGAGTTCCGTCTTCCCGGCGCGGGTGCGGTAGCCGTTGGAGCCACCGGCGTCCGCGGTGATCAGCAGTCGTGTAGCTGCCGGGTAGTCGTGGCGGCCTCGGGCCTGCCATCAGCGGCGGATGGAGGCGACGGCGAACGAGGCGGTGTCGTGATCCGTGCCGACGATGACCCAGCCGGTGTTCGCGGCGATGTCGTAGATGCCGTAGGGGATCGCCTTGCCCGGTCCCTGCCGGTCCAGGAAGTCTTGCGTTTTGACCAGGACTGGCTCACCGGCCGGGCGCCACTGGTGGCCCGCGTTCCTGTAATCGCTGACGAGTTCCTTCTTCTTCGCATCCACGCTGATCATCGGCTGGCCGGCGCCCATGTGCTGCCTGGCCTGCTCGTTGATGTAGCGGAACTGGGCATCACGGTCGGGGTGCTGCTTGCCTTCGATGGTCTTGGCGCCGGCCTGCAGGCTGAAGCCCTCCTCACGCAGTAGGTCTGCGACCGTGTCCGCGCCCACCCGATGCCCCTGCCGGGTGAGCTCGGCCGCCAGGCTCCTGGTCGACTTCACCGTCCAACGCGGCGGCGACATCGGATCGCCCCGTTCGTCAGGTTCCACCAGTGCCAGCAGCGCGGGCCGCAAACCCGGATCAAGATCCGCGGACTTCTTCCGGCCACCGCCGGCCTGCGTACCCGGCCCAAAGGCTCCTCGCCGGCCTCCAACTCGTCCACGCCCTTGCGGACCGTCGTTTCGCTGACCTGGGCCGCCCGCGCCACCGCCCGGATACCACCGTGGCCCAGGATCCGGGCTTCCGGCCCCCATCATCAGCCGCCGCTGCCGTTCGTCGAGGTGCGGGAACAACATCTAGAACTGCACAGCGAGTTGGCCGCGAACCTTGTCGGAGACGCTCATACCACAACAACGAGCCGCATCGCGGGAAGCAACACCTTGATTCTCTGCAAGTCCTAACGGAGTCCTATTAGCGACTACTACCGCGGCTTGATCACCCTTGCGCCAGATGGGCACTCGCACGAGAGTGGGGAGACCGCTACCGAGCCGAATGGAGGCGAGCTTGAGCGCCGCTGATCTGGCCGTCCGCCGCTACGGTCACGACGACCTCGCGCGGATCCGCCAGGCACTGATCGACGTGCATGCCGACGCCTATGGCGACGCCATGAATGAGGAGTTCAACCAGCGTTTCCCCTGGTTCGTAGATCACTGGGGTGGCCACCCTGATTTCGCCTGTGTCATCGCCTTCGACGGTAACGAGCCAGTGGCATTTGCCTACGGCGCTCCGGCGAAACCGGGTCGCGAATGGTGGCGCGAGCACCTGACGCCCGCGCCTGAGAAGAGCCGGACGTTTTCGTTCTCCGAGCTGGCCGTGCGCACGACGTGGCGCAAGACTGGAACTGCCGAGCGGGTAAGCCGGGTGTTGCTAGATAGCCGAGGTGAAGACCTCGTAGTACTGCTTGTCGATCTTGAACACTCAAAGGTGCAACACACGTACGAGGCGTGGGGCTTTCGGCAAGTTGGGGATCGCCAGCCGTTTCCAGACTCCCCGGTCTATGCTGTAATGCTCGCCGAACTGCCCCTCTCGAGCTGATCCGTCGGATCGATCGACTCACGTTGCAAGGTGTGGCGAAGCGATCAGAGCAGGTCTGCTGGCTTTGACCCCGCCGAGATCCGCGCCATGCGCAAGGGCACGGCCCTGCTCATGTCCACCGGCATGCCGGTCGCCCAGATCAGCCTCCGCCCCTGGTACGCGGAGCAGGCGATGGCGCACATCGGCCCGCAGATGAGGAGCAGGCCATCACGAAACGCGCGGTCGCCGCGTACGAGGAGCGGAAGGCGGCACGGTGACCGATGAACCCGACGACGTGCCCCAGATGGACGTGCCGGCCGGCATGTTCCAGGACATCGAAGACCTCAAGGCGAAGGTCGAGAAGCTCACTGCCCAGGATAAGGAGCTGACCGGGGACGAGGCGGGGAGCCGGGCGTGGCATCCGTCGGCGGGCAGCAGCTGGCCAGCGGGGAGGCCGCCGCCGACTTGGCAGGCGGGGAAGAGGACTGGCAGTACCCGCCGTTCATCCTGCTGTTGGATCCGCCGGGGTACGACGACGAGCTGCGGGCGCTGATCGAGTGGGTGGAGGGCGTGCTGGTGCCCGGCTACCTCGCCGAGCCGTCGGCCGACGCCCGCTGGTGCCACCTGTGGTTCGAGCACCCCGTCGCCGTGGCCCGCCTGCACGCGGGCTGGCTGGCCTGGCAGGAACTCACCGACCCCGCCCCTTGCGGCTACGCCGGACCTAGCGCCTGGCACCCGTGACCACCTGGACCCGGTCATGCGTGAGCTGCGCGCGCCCGCCGGATCACTCACGGGCTGTACCAAAGGCGAGCACCAAATCGGGCACCGCCAGCCCAGCCCGGTGCCCAGCGCCTGACAGCATGAGGACACGTGATCAAGGAGGGCACCCGCGCTGTGAACCGCTTCTCCGCGAGGGACTCCCGGCGCAGCGCCGTCGGTCGTCGGCCGCAGCCGCGCGAGGGAGGCAGGTGTGGATGACCTCCCGACCGTGCGCGCGCAGGAGTACGAGGAGACGTTCAACGAGCTGCTCCAGGCGGCCAGCCGTCTCGACAGACTGCGCCGTCTGGAAGGCGGCGGAGTCGACGCCCACGGCACCGCGGCCATGCACGCGGTCGAGTTCACCGCCGCCATCCTGTGGCCCGTGACCCACAAGGCACGCCGCCGCCAGACTTCCGGCACGACACGGCATGGCAGGTCAAGCTGATCGCCAACTGGCGAGAGGCCGCCCTGGGACTCGGCGAGTTCACCCCCGAGCGCCCGCGGCTTCACGTCGTCCGGGATCACCTGCGATGAACGTACTGGGGCCCGGACGACGTGCATGGCCTCCTACGAGCGGTTGTTGTTCGACCGCCGGAGAGCTTCAGTCACAGCCTGAGGCGCGGCAGACGGACGATCCGCCAGCAGATCCCGATAGAGACACTCCTCCGTCTCACGGAAGAACCGCAGCTGTCGTGGTGGGATGTAGCGCTGAAGGTGCACCAGGTACCTTGCGGTCCTCGCGTCCAGGACGGGCTTCTTGCTCCCGTGCAGCACCTCGTTGCACACGTGCGTTCCGGAACCGCCTGGATGCTCCCGGACGTACATGTACGGCATGTCTTCCACTGGGGCCGCGTCCCAGCGGGCGACCTTTCGAGTGTGAGGCGACTCCCGAGAGACGGTTTTGACCTGGGCAAGGGTCGCCGTGAGGCGTTCCACTAGCTCGGCAACCGAGATGGCCGAACCTGTGGCCTGTGTGTGAGCGCTGACGTAGGCCGCCTGAGCGTCGGCATCATCCTTTAGGGCCGTGAAGCCGGACTGGAGATCAGAAGGGACACCCCTGACCTTGAACCAGGCACGGAACCACGGTTCCAGCGCCTTCCCCGTGATGCCGCACACCCGGAGGTAGGCGGCGTACTGCCGGAAGTCCCTGGGGACGGCGTGCGCGGTGGAGATGACGTGGGCCGTGGATCGCGGCACCTGCCCCCTCGACGCCTTCTCCACCGACCGGGTGGAGGGGCGCCCCGAACAGGCCCAGACGTCCCGCAGTGCTCCCGACAGGTCACCCTCGTCACGGACGTACTGCGGCTTTGGCAGCACATTCGAGCGGCGCGCAGCCATACGGGACCGATCGAATGCCCTGGCTGCCTTGGTCCACAGGTCCACGATCTTCAACCCGCGATCGTCAGCCGGCTGCGGGTCCAGCATGATGCACATGAGCACGTACTGGATCACCACGGCGACGGCCGGCAGATGCTTTCCGCTGGCCGCTCGCTTCAGGGTCGCAGCCGAGTAGCACGACTCCTTGGCGAGTTCCGTGTACGTCAGGCCTGCCTGCCGACGCATCGAGCGCAGGTACTCGGCGAGGTCGCCGAGTTCTGGGATGTTGTGGTCGACGGGGGCTTCTGGGCGTGCCACAGCTCCCCCTTCAGTTTCCCGAGCCGGGAGCCAGTACGGCGTTCAGCAGGCGCCGGACGGCCCGTCGCCGCGAGCGGCTGTGGCTGCCGGCGGCGAGCATCACGGGAACGCTGACGCCCCCCGCGACGGTCAAGAGCACGACTGTGTCCTGGACGCTGGTCTGGGCGACCAGGCGCAGCACGACCGCCGCGGTGAGGAAGCCGAGGATCACCAGCGCCTGCGGCATGCCGAATCCCTGCGCCACGGGCGGCGCAGCATGGGGGCCGTCGCCCGATGCGTTCTTCTTGATGGCCATGATCGTTCCTGTCCGAGGCGGCGGCTCCCGAAGGGGCCGCCGCCTCCTTGCTGCTGACATGTAGTCGAATCGGGGGATCGCGGGACACCTCTGCGAAGCGCCCCGGATGCGATCGATGATCCGAGCGGTCCTTGCGGTCACGGACCGTTGGCGTACAGTCCGTTGGGTCGACGTGGGGACCACCACATCCAACGATTCCAGGAACAGCGGCCGTTTCACTAACGGCCGATGCGTTGGCTCAGAGACCGTCCCACTTGAAGTTGACGCCCGCGAGAGCCGTGAGCTGCGGCCCCGCTCGCCGTCAAGGGGTTGGCTCACGGAGTGTCCAGCTTTTGGGCGGGACCTTCCCACCCAACTGGGTACACCATGAATCTGTCGCCAGCGACTCCGTGTAAACGGGCTCGCCGAGCGGTGCCCTGTATTGCTGCTGACACTCAATCCGGGGACTCACCGGGCCGCGATTGGCGCGCGGCTCAACGAAATAAGGGCTGATGACCGCCGCTTGGCAGCGGCGTCCTCAGCCCGGATGCGTCGGTGACGCGAAGGTTGATTCGAGACCCCGCGTCACCGTTTGGGAGGCCCGCACCGCCATGGTGCGGGCCTCCAGCCGTTTCTCGCAGCTGCCGGCTGCGGCCGCGGCGGGACTCGATGCCGGTGCCGGGCCGGGAATCGGTGCTGGGGCCCGACGTCGGGGGAGTACCGCCCGGAGGCCGCGTGACGGTGGTCGACCGGCTTCGTGCCGCCGCGGCGCTCGGCCGGGCGGGCAGGGTGGAGCCCGGCTCGCTGACCGCCCGCTGGGCCGGCGGTGCGCAGGGCGTGGCGCTGCTGCTGCTCCCATTCCCGCTGGTCTGGAGCGAGCGTTGCGCGTCGGGCGAGTTCACCGAGAAGCCGGCCGGTGGCTGCTTCCTGCCGCAGCACCTTGCCCGGCACCTGGGCGACTTGGACGCCGCGCAGCGGGTGTTCTGGTTCACCCAAACCCACACTGGCCGGCCGGGCGCACGCAGCATGCGGCCCAGTCCCCTCAGTCGTCTCCTGCGCCGCCAGCAGACGCAACCGGACACCGGTGACACCGTCGCCCGATCCGTTCAGTCGATGTTCAGCGGCGACTGGTGCATGGAAGACGACCTTCGGGCGTTCCTCCTGAGCCTGCTCGTCACACGATGAGGAGGGCATCATGCCGTTCACCGTCACAGGCGCGTTCGATGACGGGGCGACCTACAGCGTGCAGGTCACCGGGCGGGCCGACCGCCCGGCGATCGGGTCGCACCGCGCCACCGCGACGGCAGAACGCTGGGACGGCCGATGGATGATTACCGAGGTGAACACCCAGGGTGGCTCGGGGTGGACATGGAAGGGATGGAGCGCCCTCTGAGCGCTGTCCTTCCGGTCACTGTGGAGGGTAAGGGCACTTCGGACGACCTGGTGGGGGCTGCCCACGCGTCCGGGTCGCCGCACCTGTCCCGTCCCGTCGCGGGCCCGTCCGGGTCCGGAGGACGCCCCGAGCGGCTCGGGCGGAGGGAAGTCCGGAGGACGCCCGACGGGCGAGGACCTCCGGATCGATCGCGGGCTGCGCGGGCGCCGGCTCACCGTCCGGGACACTCGACAAATCTGCAGGTCGTCATCGACGCCAACAGCCGCCTGGTCGTGGCCGTCGGCGAGCCACTGCCCGGCAGCCGCAACGACTGCCGGGCTTTCACCGAGTCGGGTGTCGACATCGCCTGCCGAGGCGTTCCGGTGGTCGCCGATGGCGGCTACCAAGGCACCGGCCTGCTCATTCCTCACCGCCGACGACGCGGTCAGAAAGCCCTGAGCCCGCAACAGGAAGCCGAGAACAAGGTGCACCGCAAGGCCCGCGCTCGCGTCGAGCATGCCCTGTCCCGCCTGAAGAACTGGAAAGTCCTGCGGGACTGCCGCCTCAAGGGCGATGGCGTTCACCAAGCCATGCTCGGCATCGCCCGACTACACAACCTGGCTCTCACCGGTCGGTGATCGTCTCAGCCGACTGCTGTCAGGTGCCGTGAGACGGTGGTTCGATGGCCAGAACTGGGAGGCCGAGCTCTTGGGGCCACCCAGGTCGCCATCGACTGAGCCATTCATCGAAGTCTTCCCGCAAGAACTGGCGATCTACTGGTTTCAGCCGAACCTGGGGCCGTTCATCGACCCACCAGACCTCAAACTCAGTCTCGGTGCCCTCAGCCGGCCACTGAGCGGCATCCTCCGGCAGCAACAGCACGTCGACGAAGCCCCTGACGGCAAGCCCGATGTCAACGAAGACGCCGATCGTGCCCGGCCTCGGTATCTGGACCACCCTTCCGGAAACACGCTGCCCGAAGTGCAGTCGACGACGTATCTCCTCCCACTCCACCATGCTCACCATCAGGTCATCTTCCCGGGTGCCGACCTCATACGGGACAACCTTTAGGCTCCGAATACCCGCAGGAGGACGAGCAGTCCGGCCACGCTGGCCGCCCACTCGTCGGAAGACCCACGCGTCGGCCGGGGGGACGACACGGCGACGGACACGTTCAGCGGCGACGACGGAACACCCTGCGTCGGCGGGAGGAGTTCGTGGCGAGCTGGTCGCGCCGCGCGATGACCGGAACACCCCCGCGTTGGCGGGGAGGACGTGAAGACGTGCAGCGACGATTCTCGCTCCTGCGGAACGCCCACGCGTCGGCAGGGAGGACTTCGTCGGTGCGGGTGGGGCCAGCCGGGGCGACGGAGCACCCCCGCGTCGGCCGGGAGGAGGCCAGCGCACAGGGCGGCATTAGGCCGGAGGGCGGAGCACCCCCGCGTCGGCGGGGAAGACGGGGGTGGTGGTCTCAGTCATGCGCGGGTCTCCGGAACATCCCCGCGTCGGCGGGGAGGACCGGGCGATACCGCCCGTCTCAACGAACCGCCCCGGAACACCCCCGCGTCGGCAGGGAGGCCCCGCGAACTCGTCGAACCTCTCCTTCCAGTCCGGAACACTCCTGCGTCGGCAGGGAGCACCGCGCCAAGCGGTGCCGACAGCGCTTCGTGGGTGGAGCACCCCGCGTCGGCGGGAAGGATTTCGACTACCTGTTCGTTGACGAGATCCACAATGGAAGACCCCTGCGTCGGCAGGGAGGACATCGTCCACTCGAAGCCCGCGACCTCGTCCTGCGGAACACCCCCGCGTCCGCGGGGAAAAACGAAGGCGTCTACATCCAGCACTGGCTGGACGACGGATCACCCCCGCGTCGGCGGGAAGGACCCCTACGTCGAGATCGCCCGTCGGCTCGACGGCGGAGCACCCCCGCGTCAGCGGGGAGGACTGGGGGACGGGGGCCCGGCCGGGTCGCGTCAACGGAACACCCCCGCGTCGGCGGGAAGGACCGGCCCCGCGACTCCATGACCGACACCCAAGGCGGAACACCCCCGCGTCGGCGGGGAGGACAAGGCGGCCACCAGGGCCGCCAGGATGATCAGCAGAACACCCCCGCGTCAACAGGGAGGGCCTCGTGAGCGACGGCGCACCCGTACATCACGCCGGAACACCCCCGCGTTGGCGGGGAGGACAAGCCGGGCTGGAGCATGCCGCCGTTGTCGTACGGAGGACTCCCGCGTCGGCGGGGAGGGCATTGCTGAGCTCGACCTACGCCGCGTCGTCTCCGGAACACCCCCGTGGCGCCAGGGAGGACGAGGTGGTCTTCCCGTGGTGGTCGCGAAACCTCGGAACACCCCCGCGTCGGCGGGGAGGACTCCGTGTGGTGTCCGCAGTCCACCATCGCGATGCGCGGAACACACCCGTGTCGGCGGGGAGGACTGGTCGCGAATGGCGCCCTGCCACTGCCTGACCGGAGCACCCCCGCATTGGCGAGGAAGGCTCCGAGCCGGGCACCCCCGAGTACAGGATCGTCGGAACCCCCCCCGCGTCGGCGGGGAGGACGACGACGGCTGGGCCATCCACGACTACCTCGACGGAAGACCCCTGCGTCGGCGGGGAAGATCAGCGTCGGCCACGAGGACCATCCTGTCTGATCGGTGCATCCGGGTGTCGGCCGGCAACTTGGCGTTCCTGTACATCGTGCTCCCCACCGTCGGAGCACCCCCGCGCGGTATGGAGGACGGGGTGTACTCCGAAACGGCCTGGGTCGTGTGCGGATCACCCCCTCGTCGGCGGGGAGGAGTTGTGGCACCCCTCGAACCCGACATGCCAGGGCGGAACACCCCCGCGTTGGCGGGGAGGACAGCCACCACCGGTACGTGCTGCCGTCGCCGACCGGGGAGAACGGCGGCGGTCATCGAGCGCTTCTGCATGGTCACGGAACACCCGCGTCGGCGGGGAGGACGGAGCCTGGCTCCTTACCGCAGCCACCACCGCCGGAACACCCCGCGTCGGCGGGGACGACCAGAGGTGCTGCAGCAGGATCAGCGCGGCCAGCGGAACACCCCCGCGTTGGCGAGGAGGGCGACGCGTCGCCGTACTGGCCTCAGCCGCAGAACGGAACACCCCTGCGTCGGCAGGGAGGACGCGCAGCGCCGGAAATGGCACATCCGCGACCTCGGAACACCCTGCGTCAGCAGGGAGGACCTCCCGCCCCACCTCAGCCCTGAAGTGGAACTTCCTCGCCTCGGCGGGGAGGACGAGTCCGTACGGCAGACCTGGGGCGACCGGAAGGGAACACCCCCCGGGACGACGGCATTACCACCAGAGCCTGATGGACGGAGCACCCCGCGTCGGCGGGGAGAACCGCTGCTCAGCAATGTCATCGACCGCGTCTCCCGGAGCACCCCCGCGTCGGCGGGGAAGACACGCCGTCCGGCGGCACCCCTGACGGCATCACCGGAAGACCCCCGCGTCGGCGGGGAGGGCACCTACCGGGCCGGTGCGCGGATGGCCGTGCACGGAACACCCTCGCGTCGGCGGGGAGGACGCTCTGCTTCAGCGCGTCCGTGGTCCGCTCCGGAACACCCCCCCCGCGTCGGCGGGGAGGACGAGGCAAACCGCTTGCCGGCCACTCAGCAGAGCGGAACACCCCCACGTCGGCAGGGAGGACACCTACCGCGCCGCGAACGGTCGGCACTGCGGTGGGTCACCCCCGCGTTGGCGGGGAGGGCGACCGCTACTTCACCATGGTGCAGCCCTCGGCCGGACCACCACCCACGTCGCGGGGAGGACGGCAATGTCGACCTCTCCGACTTCCAGCGCCGCGGAACACCCCCCGTCGGTGGTGAGGACCTAACCACCGAAGCGGAGCTCAAAGACTGGATCGGAACACCCCCGCGTCGGCGGGGAGGACGCGATGGGCTCTGCCCGGAGGCGTTTGCCCTGCGGAACACCCCCGCGTCGGCGGGGAGGACGCGGCTCTGTGGGGAGTTCTGCACTCGATCGACGGAACACCCCCGCGTCGGCGGGGAGGACGTGATGGTGAAGCGGTGGTGGACGGCACCGTCCGGAACACCCCCGCGTCGGCGGGGAGGACGTAGGCCGGGGACGCCGCCTCACGTTCCGGGCCGGAACATCCCCGCGTCGGCGGGGAGGACCTGGTGCTGATCCTCGCGGAGGCGTACTACGGCGGAACACCCCCGCGTCGGCGGGGAGGGCCCCTCCTCCACAAGCGGAGCCGAGGCAGGTACCGGAACACCCCCGCGTCGGCGGGGAGGACGCTGGCACGGGCGTCGTCACCGACGTGCTCGTCGGAACACCCCCGCGTCGGCGGGGAGGACGTCTGGGGTTGCTCGTCCCCACGCTCGATGACCGGAACACCCCTGCGTCGGCGGGGAGGACGGCCCGGCCCACGGCCCGGCCGCCGCTCCTGTCGGAACACCCCCGCGACGGCGGGGAGGACGCCTTCAGCTCGTCTCGTTCCTTCGAAACAGCCGGAACACCCCCGCGTCGGCGGGGAGGACCTTGAGCCCGGACTGCACGACGAGCTGCGGCTCGGAACACCCCCGCGTCGGCGGGGAAGACTGGTGCTCTCGGCATCGTCCGTCCCGGAAGGTCGGAACACCTCCGCGTGGGCGGGGAAGACTTAGAGACGCACGGCACCCCCGACGTCATCGGCGGAACACCCCCGCGTCGGCGGGGAAGACTTCAGGAGTTCGGGGAGGTGGTCCTCCAGGAACGGAACACCCCCGCGTCGGCGGGGACAACGTCGTCTCGACGACGTTCAGCCGCCACACCTTCGGAGCACCCCGCGTCGGTCGAGGGAGACGGTGTCCTGGAGGCCATCACGACGGTCTGCGCCAGAACACCCCCGCGTCTGCGGGGAAGACCGACGAATCCGGTCCGGTCGTCCGCACTATGGCGCACCCCCGCGTTGGCGAGGAAGACCCGTCCGCGTCCGAGCCGCTCCAGCCTTGCGCCGGAGCACCCCCGCGTCGGCGGGGAGGACTTCACCTCCGTCTTCCAGGAGTGGCGAGACAACGGAACACCCCCGCGTCGGCGGGAGGACGGCCTGGCCTACGTGACCAGGGCATCGCCGCCGGGACACCCCCGCGTCGGCGGGGAGGGCGCGGCCCCGTTCCCCACCTCCCTGGTGGGCGCCGGGACACCCCCGCGTCGGCGGGGAGGGCCAAGACCGAACACTTTCCCTCCTGAGCTGGGACGGAACACCCCGTGTCGGTCGGCGGGGAGGACGCGTGCATGGCACGCTCCTGCTCCAGGAGAACCGGAGCACCCCCGCTCGGCGGGGAGGACGGCCGGGCACCCTCGTGCCCAACCGCACCTACACCGGATCCCCCCTGGTTGGCGGGAAGGACGCTGCGCGAGCCAGTCCAGCCACCCGGTGTCCGGAGCACCCCCGCGTCGGCGGGGAGGACAACGTCACCGTGTAGCCGCCTGTCGCGCCGAGTGGAACACCCTCGCATCGGCGGGGAGGACTCGACCAGGTACCAGGCGACCTCCGGGGAGAGCGGAACACTCCCGCGTCGGCGGGGAGGACTGCGCCGGGGTGCAGACCATGACCGCGCTCGGCGGAACACCCCAGCGTCGGCGGGGAGGACCGTACACGGCGAGCACCGTGCTCCCGTCCAGCCGGAACACTCCCGCGTCGGCAGGGAGGACCTCACCCAGAGCGGCCTCACGTTCCCTCTCGTCGGAAACCCCCGCGTCGGCGGGGAGGACCGGCAGACCCTCACCACCCAGCTCACCTCGATCGGAACACCCCCGCGTCGGCGGGGGAGACTGGTCCACGATGCGGGGCACGCGGGTGCTCGGCGAAACACCCCCGCGTCGGCGGGGAGGACACGGGATGAGTGCGCTGCGGAAGATGCTGAATCGGAACACCCTCGCGTCGGCGGGGAGGACGCCCGCCTTGATGTTGCGGAACACGGTGGCGGCCGGAGCACCCCGGCGACGGCTGGGAGGACCGCCAGCGCCGGTTGTCCTTGTCGCCGGTCGTCGGAACATCCCCGCGTCGGCGGGGAGGGCATCCCGGTTCCGGGGGTCGACAGCGCCGGCACCGGAACATCGCTGGTAGCAGGGCATCTCGTCCTGTGGTGTATCCCTGTGACGCGGAGACGTGTTCAGCCAGTGGGGGTTGTCGGCAAATGAGGGGTGACGGACCCCTTTGGGGTCCGTCACCGTTGGCTCAGATGAGCCAGCTGACGAGTTCGGTGATCAGGGCGCGGATGACCGCGGTGACCACTACGCGTGAGGTCTCGAGGAGTACCTCGCGGCGCAGGACGAACTTGTGCAGGAACCGGGACATTGCATCTCCAGAGCGCAGACTGAGCCGAGGGTGACGCTCATCCCTCGAGAGGGTCGTGCGTTCTGCTCGGCGTTGCCGTCGCCTGGAAATTCAATGCGGTTCCGCGCACCTCCCCGGGAGGCGTGCAGCGGTATGTACTCTACGGCGGAAACCCGTTGGCGGGACGGTGCTTGAGGCTTTTACCCCCCGTCGGCCTTCAACGAGATGAAGCAGGATGAACGGGGAGCTGCGCCGGGGTTTCTGCCGCGGCCCTTCGAGATGCGTCTGCACTGGATCCGTGACGAGGAGCAGCTCATGTCCCTGGATTCCCGCCTGTGGGGCAAGGCTGCCGGGCTGGGCAAGAATCCCGCCGGGGCTCACCACACGCATCCTTTGATCTGTCATCTGCTGGATACGGCAGCTGTCGCGCAGGTCGTCTGGGATGAGTTGCTGACCTCGCGCCAGCGGAGCATGGTGGCCGGGGCGCTGCAGGTTGCGGACGGGGAGGCGCGGGCGCTCGCGGCGTTCTGGGCGGGACTGCACGACATCGGGAAGATCAGTGTGCCGTTCCAGCTGCACCGCAACGGCCCGAAGTACGCGGACGGGCAGCTGCTGGCGCAGGAGCTGGGCGCTGAACACGGGTACGGGTTCGCGGCCGGTGCCGCGCAGGATGGGCAGTCGCATGAGGCGGCGGCGCACTGGTGGCTGGCGGGGGTCTTCGAGGAGATCGGCTATCCGTCGTCGAAGCGGCGTCCGCAGTCTCGGCTCAGTCACGCGGTGGCCCAGATGCTCGGTGGGCACGGCGGCCGCTTCCACCCGGTCGTCTACGCCAAGGACTACCGGTGCCCTGTCGCCCGTCACCCTGGTCTGGGCGCGGGCAGGTGGGAGGAGCAGCGGCGGGTTCACTTCGAGGAGGTGCGCCGGGTGACGGGGGCGGTATCGGTTCCGCAAGGGCGGATGACGCCGGGCGCGGCTGTCGTCTTGACGGGGCTGGTGACCCTGTCGGACTGGCTGGCCAGTATCGACGAAGAGATTCGGGCCAGGCTCAGGGAGGAGGGATGGGCCGGCACGAGGGACGACTTGGACGCCTACTGGCCAGTTGCCCGGGCGGCGGCTCTGCGTCTGGTGGAGCAGAGCGACCTGGCCGGGACGGGGTTCGCCCGGCCAGAGCCGGTCCAGTGCGCGGGTGAGACCAGCCTTGCGGACAGTGTGGAAGCCCAGTTGCCTGATCTTGTGTCCGCGCACGGGCCGGGCTTGGTGGTGGTGACGGCTCCGGCGTCACAGGAGCGCACGCAGGCGGCTCTTCGTGCGGCAGCGGTCCTCGGGCATGCGGTGGACGCGCGCGGTCTGTTCTATGCGCTGCCGACCGGTTCGGCGGCCGACAGCCACATGGCGCAGCTGCACGCTTTTGCTGAGCAGGCCCTGACGGGCCCCTGGCGCTCGCTCCTGCTGCACAGCTCGTCGCGGTTGAAGCCGGCGGAAGCCGCGCAGCAGTGGGTGCATGCCCACGCTTCCGGCGACGTGAGTGCGGAGCCTGGTGAGGAGTGGGTTGTGGCAGCGAACAGCTGGCTCAATTCCCATCACCGCGCTCTCCTGGCGGCACTGGGCACGGGGACGGTGGACGAACTTCTCCAGGCGGTCATGCCGGTGCAGTTCAACGTGATGCGGCTCTTTGCCTTCTCCGGCAAGGTCGTCGTGGTGGATGAGGCCCATGCCCGCGGCGCCTGGGGTCAGAAGCTGATGCTCCGGTTCCTGGAGTGGGCCGCTGCGCTGCAGATTCCCGTTGTCCTGGCTGCGATGTCTGCGGACAAGTCGGTGGACGCGATGCTGGCGGCCTATCGCCGTGGTGCTGGAGGCGGCAAGGAGGCGATGGTGCAGCCTCGCCGGCCGCCGGCGTGGTCGTTCGTGGACGCACAGTCCGCAACGGGGCACCTGCCCCGTCAGCCCGCAGGAACCGTTGATGCTGCCACGCTCAGCATCGAGGTCGTTGATGGTGCGCCGTACGACGAGATCCAGGCAGCGCTTGCCCCCTTGGCCGAAGCCGGCAAGGGCCGGGCTGTCATCTACCGGCCGACGCCTGTGGAAGCCATCTCTACGTTCCGTCAGCTCTCGCAGGACCTGCCCGGCCTTGAGGTGACCCTGGTTCATGAGCAGATGCGCAACAAGGACCGGTGGCGGCGTCTCGCGGCCTGCCGGAGCACGTTCTCTCCCCACGGTGGCGTCAGCGGTCCTTCCGTGCTGGTGACGACGCCGATGCTGGAACACGTCAGGGGTCTGCGCTTCGACTTCGTCGTTTCGGGGCCGGCGCCGCTCGCGAGCCTGCTGACCCGTGCGGGACAGAGCTCAGGGGGCCGGCCGCGGCTCGTGGTGCTCCGAGCGGACAGCACCTCCGAGCTGGACGACGTTGCGCTGGTGCGGCGTACTGGACTGGTCTTGGGGGCCGGCCGGACGGTTTCCCTGCCGGAGGACGTGCCCGCGTTGTTGGACGAGGTGTACGCCGATGAGCTCGTCGACAGGCTGGGGGAGGCTGCGGGGCGTGAGCTCCAGCAGCTCGACAACCGGCGGACGGTCCGGGAGCGAAGGGCCACGGGTACTGTGGGCTGGCTGCAGGTGCCGGGGCCGTGGGAACTCGATGGCGACCTCGGACTGCTGAGCCGCGACCACCCTGGTATGGAGCCCGGGCTGCTTCCTTCCGTGCTCGGCGAGGACCTGGTGCATGTGGTGTGCCTGTACCCGGGGTCTCTCCTGGAAGAGGGGGTCTTCGAGGAGAAGCTTGCGTTCGAGTCCAAGCGCAAGCGCAGACCGAGGCCGGGCCAGCTCGTCCCCTACCTGATCCCCGTACCGCAGCGGCTCGTCGACGGCGTGAAGGGCGATGCAAACACGGTCTGGCGCGGCATGGCCGCCCTCAAGAGCGTCCTCCGGCTGAACATGACCCTGGAAGACGGTACGTGGGCGCGAACCGGTGAGAGGCACCGATTCCATGTAAGTGAACTCGGCCTGATGGTCGACCGGTTGCCTTAACGACCTACATTCTCCCCTGTTGTCCTTCTAGTATTCGGTGACGCGCAACGAGGGGGGAGGGGCGCGTGACCACGTCTGTGTCCAATTTGATCGACCAGCCCTGGATTCCGGTCGCTTGGGTGGAGGGGCAGTCAGGCCCACCCGAAGTGGGGCTCAGGGAGCTGTTTGTGCATGCCCGAGAGATCCGCACTCTGCTGATCCCGGAGGCTCCGGCTCTCTCGGCGCTGCTGCGCTTGCTGTATGCGCTGACCGCCCGGATCACCGCTCTGGACGAGGCTGGACCCGGAAGCTGGGGCGACCGGCGCGAACAGCTCCTCGAAGAGGGGCTTGTCGAGCAAAGCATCGACCTGCCTGACGGCCGCAAAGCCGGCATCGACGGCTACTTCGGTCAGTGGAGCCACCGCTTCGACCTGTTCGACGTTGACCGTCCGTGGCTGCAGGACCCTCGCCTCCCGGACCAGTGCGACCAGAACAAGACGGCCGGCGTGCACAAACTGGTCATGAGCCGGGCAGCAGGCAACAACCACTCCTGGTTCGAGCACTGGAGCCACGACAGTCCCATATCTCCCGATCTCTCGCAGACGGCATTATCGCTGCTCACCTGGCACTACTGGGGAGACCCCGGCGCCCTTTCCAGACGTGCGGTCGGACAGGTGAGCAGCCACTACGCGAAAGCTTCACCCCTGCGAGCCGCGCTGTCGTACCACCCTCAGTGCGACAACCTGCTCCTGACGCTGCTGGCCGGCCTCACACCGCCGGACGGCGACGTCAGCCGGCACACGGACCTGTG
>NZ_JBIDAU010000016.1:0-142316 GCF_043202655.1 Streptomyces sp. NPDC048171 | reverse complement strand
TCCGACTCTATCAGATCTTTCCGACCCGATTTCCTCGGTGCTTTCCAGGTTCCCGCTTTCGCGTTTCCCTTTCCGGCGGTTCCGACTTTATCAGAGATTCTGAGTCGGAATTCCCGCCCTCCAGGGGCGGATCCGATCCACGAAGTGGTCGGGTGCCCGTCCGAGCGGAGTTGTAAACGTACTGGAGCGGGGCGCCCCGATGCAAATCGAGGCGCCCCGCTCCAGGTTGACGTCGCCGGAGATCCGACGGGCCGTCAGACCTCCACCACGACAGGCAGGATCATCGGCCGGCGCCGGTACGTGTCCGAGACCCACTTGCCGAGCGTCCGGCGCACCAGCTGCTGGAGCTGGTGGGGCTCGACGACCCCGTCCTGGGCCGAGCGCTCCAGTGCTTCGGTCACCTTGGGGAGCACCGCGGCGAACGCGGAGTCCTCGATGCCCGAGCCGCGGGCCTGGACGTGCGGACCCGCGGTGATCTTGCCGGTGGACGAGTCGATGACCACGAAGACCGAGATGATGCCCTCGTCGCCGAGGATCTTGCGGTCCTTGAGGGCGGGCTCGCCGACGTCACCGACGGAGAGGCCGTCGACGTAGACGTATCCCGCCTGGACCTTGCCGGAGATCTTCGCCTTGCCCTCGACGAGGTCGACGACGACGCCGTCCTCGGCGATGACGATGCGGTCGTGCGGGACGCCGGTGAGGGCGCCCAGTTCGGCGTTGGCGCGCAGGTGGCGCCATTCGCCGTGGACCGGCATCAGGTTCTTCGGGCGGCAGATGTTGTAGAAGTACAGCAGCTCGCCGGCCGAGGCGTGGCCCGAGACGTGGACCTTGGCGTTGCCCTTGTGGACGACGTTGGCCCCCCAGCGGGTCAGGCCGTTGATCACGCGGTACACCGCGTTCTCGTTGCCCGGGATGAGGGACGAGGCCAGGATCACCGTGTCGCCGTTGACGATGCGGATCTGGTGGTCCCGGTTGGCCATGCGGGACAGCGCGGCCATCGGTTCGCCCTGGGACCCGGTGCAGACCAGGACCACTTCGCTGTCCGGCAGGTCGTCGAGGGTCTTGACGTCCACGACGAGGCCTGGCGGCACCTTGAGGTAGCCGAGGTCCCGGGCGATGCCCATGTTGCGGACCATGGAGCGGCCGACGAAGGCGACCCGGCGGCCGTACTCGTGCGCGGCGTCCAGGATCTGCTGGATGCGGTGGACGTGGCTGGCGAAGCTCGCCACGATGATCCGCTTGCGGGCGCCGGCGAAGACCTGGCGCAGGACGTTGGAGATGTCCCGCTCCGGCGGGACGAAGCCCGGGACCTCGGCGTTCGTCGAGTCGGACAGGAGGAGGTCGATGCCCTCCTCGCTGAGGCGCGCGAACGCGTGCAGGTCCGTGAGGCGGCCGTCCAGCGGGAGCTGGTCCATCTTGAAGTCGCCGGTGTGGACGACCATGCCCGCGGGGGTGCGGATGGCGACGGCCAGCGCGTCCGGGATGGAGTGGTTGACTGCCACGAACTCGCAGTCGAAGGGGCCGACGCGTTCGCGGTGCCCCTCCGCCACCTCGAGGGTGTACGGGCGGATGCGGTGTTCCTGGAGCTTGGCCTCGATGAGGGCGAGGGTCAGCTTGGAGCCGATCAGCGGGATGTCCGGCTTCTCGCGCAGGAGGAAGGGGACGCCGCCGATGTGGTCCTCGTGCCCGTGGGTCAGGACGATGCCCTCGATGTCGTCGAGGCGGTCCCGGATGGACGAGAAGTCCGGCAGGATCAGGTCGATTCCGGGCTGCTCCTCCTCGGGGAAGAGCACTCCGCAGTCGACGATCAGCAGACGGCCGCCGTACTCGAAGACCGTCATGTTGCGGCCGATTTCGCCCAGGCCGCCGAGCGGGGTGACCCGGAGGCCGCCCTTCGCGAGCGCCGGGGGCCGGCCCAGTTCAGGATGCGGATGACTCAAAAGACTCTCCTCACCACACGCGCCACGTACCGGTGGGCACGTGGCGCGCGTGACGTTCGTGCAGAAGCAGTTGTCGTGTGGGGTGCGGGCACCGGTGGCCCGCCTATTCAGTTGTGAAGTCCGTGCGGCCGTGCGGTGGTGCGAAGTCTGTTGTCAGAGCTGTACCCCGCCGGCGGCAAGATCGATCTTGAGCTGGTCGGTCTCCTCGGGCGTGAGACCGACCATCGGCGCGCGCAGCGGTCCGGCGGGCAGTCCCTGGAGGGCGAGCGCGGCCTTGGCGGTCATGACGCCCTGGGTGCGGAACATGCCGGTGAAGACCGGGAGCAGCTTCTGGTGGATCTCCAGTGCCTTCTGTACGTCACCGGCGACGTGCGCGTCCACCATGGCGCGCAGTTCCGGGGTGACGACGTGGCCGACGACGGAGACGAAGCCGACCGCGCCCACGGAGAGCAGCGGCAGGTTCAGCATGTCGTCGCCGGAGTACCAGGCGAGGCCGGAGCGTGCGATGGCCCAGCTGGCGCGGCCGAGGTCGCCCTTGGCGTCCTTGTTGGCGACGATCCGGGGGTGCTCCGCGAGGCGGACCAGGGTCTCCGTGTTGATCGGGACGCCGCTGCGGCCGGGGATGTCGTAGAGCATGACCGGCAGCTCGGCGGCGTCGGTGATCGCCGTGAAGTGCAGGTAGAGGCCCTCCTGCGGGGGCTTGTTGTAGTACGGCGTGACCAGCAGGAGGCCGTGTGCTCCGGCGCGCTCGGCGGCGCGGGCCAGCTCGATGCTGTGCTGGGTGTTGTTGGTGCCGACGCCGGCGACGACGTGGGCCCGGTCTCCGACGGCCTCCAGTACGGCTCGTACGAGGTCCGCTTTCTCCGCGTCGCTGGTGGTGGGGGACTCGCCGGTGGTGCCGTTGACGATCAGGCCGTCGTTGCCTGCGTCCACCAGGTGGGCGGCGAGCCGCTGGGCGCCGTCGAGGTCGAGTGCGCCGTCCGCCGTGAAGGGCGTGACCATGGCGGTGAGGACCCGCCCGAAGGGGGTCTGCGGAGTGGAGGTCGGAGCCATGGGTTACACGCTACTCGTTGCTCAGGGCGGGGTCTGCCTTAGGGCCTGTCGAGAGGAATGTGGAGCCCGGCACTGCCTGCTCGGGGGTTCAAGCAGTGCCGGGTCCCTTTGATCAGGCTAGATGAACTTCTCCAAACGCCGCAATACGGACACTTCGCACGGCTGATGCGCACATGTGTGCCCGGCTTCGGGACGCCCTACGGCGCCACGCGGCCGTTGGCGTTGAAGGCGGCGTGCGTGAGGGGCATGAGCCGGGCCCACTCCGCCTCCATCTTCTCGCCGACCATCTCGATCTCCCGCTGCGGGAAGGAGGGCACCTTCGCCAGCTCGTGCTGGGTGCGCAGGCCCAGGAAGTGCATCAGCGAGCGGGCGTTGCAGGTGGCGTACATCGAGGAGTACAGGCCGACGGGGAGCACCGCGCGGGCCACCTCGCGGGCGACGCCGGCGGCGAGCATCCGCTGGTACGTGGCGTACGCCTGGCGGTAGGAGTCCTCCATGGCGCCGCCCACCAGCTCGTACTGCTCCGGGCTGCCCTCGACGAAGACGTACTTGCCGGGCCGGCCCTGCTGGACCAGCTTGCGGGAGGTGTCCGGGACGTAGAAGACCGGCTGGAGCTCCCGGTAGCGGCCTGATTCCTCGTTGTACGACCAGCCGACGCGGTGCCGCATGAACTCGCGGAAGACGAAGATCGGGGCGCTGATGAAGAAGGTCATCGAGTTGTGCTCGAACGGGCTGCCGTGCCGGTCCCGCATGAGGTAGTTGATCAGGCCCTTGGAGCGCTCCGGGTCCTTGTCCAGCTCCGCGAGGGACTGCTCCCCGACGGTGGAGACCCGGGCGGCGAACAGCACGTCGGAGTCGGTCGCGCTGCTCTTGACCAGCTCGACGGTGACGTCGCTGCGGAGTTCGATCTTGGAGTCGTCGGGGGGTGTGTCGGTCACGGTGTGGAGGGCCTTCCCAGCTCGTCGTTTGGCGGGGCCACTCTACGGCCACCGCTGAATCGGGCTTTCACTGCCGTGCCGCAATGAAGTCGGTGAAACAGGGCACCTGCAGGGGCGTTCGTTCGTCTGTATGAGTAACAGCGAAGCAGTAAGTCCCCGAAGGGAGACGCAGCTCCATGATCCGCCGGCGTGAACCCGTGCCGTTCGCCTTCGTCGCCGAAGCCGACAGGTTCCGCAGCAATGTCACACCCCCTCCCCGCGAGCGGGCGTCCTTCGGCCAGCAGGCCGGACGCTGGCTGCTCGGTCTCACCGTCGTCGCCGGGATCGCGGGCTCCCTGCTGATCGGGATGCCCGCCCTGTCGACCGACCAGCCCTCGCCGCACAAGCAGCCGTCGCAGGCGTCCGAGGGACGCTAGACGGGCCGGGGGACGGCCGGGGGCACCTCCCGTCCGGACCCCCGAGAGTGGTGACCGCAGACACAGGTCGGTAGCCTCACCGGGCACAGCACATGCCATGTGCCATGGAACGAGTGAGGACCAGCCGTGCCCCTGCCCTTCCTGACGGCCGACCGCGCCTTCGACGCGGCCGACGACGTCGCGCTGCCGTACGACGACCGCGACCAGTGGCGCCGGCCCTACCGGCCGGGGCCCTGGCGGGTGGGTGCGGCGGCGGTGATGCTGCTGCTCGCCTCGTTCGTGCTGTTCGCAGCGGTGATCATCGCAGCTACGGGCACGTTGTCCTCGGCCGGCGTGGTCTTCGGCATCGCGGCCGTCGTCATCGCCTGCGCCCTGCGGATGCTGCGCATGGGCGTGTGGGTGAGCGCGCACGGAGTGCGGCAGGTGAGTTTCCTCAGCACCCGCACGGTGGCCTGGCAGCAGGTCGCCAGCATGCGCACGGTGCAGCAGCCGGTGCGCTGGCTCGGGCTGCCGCGCACGGTGCAGGGGCAGGCGCTGCTCCTCGTCCGGCAGGGCCGGTCCACGGACCCGCTGCCGCCCCTGCTGACCACGCACAACTCCGACTTCCTCGCCCGCGAGGGAGCCTTCGACCGGGCGGCCGACGCCGTGGAGGCGTGGGCCGCCGAGTACCGGCGGGCCTGAGCCGCGCAGCGGTCAGGCCGCCTCGGCGGGCTTGCCGTCGTGGAGGGCGATCGCCCGCTGCATCGCCTTGCGGGCCCGCGGGGTGTCGCGGGCGTCGTGGTAGGCGACGGCCAGGCGGAACCAGCTGCGCCAGTCGTCCGGTGCGTCCTCCGTCTCGGCCTTGCGCAGGGCGAAGACCTCGTCGGCCGACTCCCGGTCGACGCGGCCGCTGTGGGTGCGCTTCAGGTCGTCCACGGGCAGTCCGCCCTCGGCGTCGAGTTCCGCGGCGAGCTGGTTGGCCCTGCGGACGAACTGGGTGTTCTTCCACAGGAACCAGAGGCCGATGACCGGCAGGATCAGCACCGCGACGCCGAACGTGACGGTGAGGGGTGTGCCGGCCTCGATGAGCATCACGCCGCGGCCGCCGGCCAGGACGAAGTAGAAGACCAGGACGGCGGCCGTGACGAGGTAGGAGATCTTCGCGCGCATGGGGTCAGGGGCTCTGTTCGGGGTCCGGGCCGGGTCTCAGTTCAGGTCCAGGAAGTGTTCCAGGCCGAAGGTGAGGCCCGGGGTGGTGACCACCCGGCGGGCGCCCAGCAGGATGCCCGGCATGAAGCTGCTGTGGTGCAGGGAGTCGTGCCGGACGGTGAGGGTCTCGCCCTCGCCGCCGAGGAGGACCTCCTGGTGGGCGAGGAGGCCGCGCAGGCGGATCGCGTGGACCGGGACACCGTCGACGTCCGCGCCGCGGGCGCCGTCCAGGGCGGTGGCAGTGGCGTCGGGCGCCGGAGCGGAGCCTGCCTTCTGCCGCGCCTCGGCGATCAGCTGGGCGGTGCGGGTGGCGGTGCCGCTGGGGGCGTCCACCTTGTTCGGGTGGTGCAGCTCGACGACCTCGACGGACTCGAAGTACGGGGCGGCGAGCTGCGCGAACCTCATGGTGAGCACGGCGCCGATGGAGAAGTTGGGCGCGATGAGCACGCCCGTCTCCGGGGAGGCGTCGAGCCAGGAGTTCAGCCGCGCGAGGCGTTCGTCGGTCCAGCCGGTGGTGCCGACGACGGCGTGGATGCCGTGGCGTACGCAGTAGTCGAGGTTGTCCATCACCGAGGCGGGGGTGGTCAGCTCGACGGCGACCTGGGCGCCGGTGCCGGCCAGCGTGTCCAGGCTGTCGCCCCGGCCCAGGGCGGCGACCAGCTCCATGTCCTCGGCGGCCTCGACCGCCCGTACCGCCTCGGAGCCGATCCGGCCCTTGGCACCGAGGACGGCCACGCGCAGCTTGCTCATGTCTCTTGCTTCCTTACCGGGGATCGTTAGGCGACGGCGTCGTGCAGCCGGGACGCCTGCTTGTCCTTGAGCGGGCCGATGACCGACAGCGAGGGCCGCCGGCCCAGGACGTCGCGGGCGACCGCGCGGACGTCGTCCGGCGTGACCGAGGCTATCCGGGCCAGCATGTCGTCGACCGACATCTGCTCGCCCCAGCACAGCTCGCTCTTGCCGATGCGGTTCATCAGCGCGCCGGTGTCCTCCAGGCCGAGGACCGTGGAGCCCTGGAGCTGGCCGACGGCGCGGCCGATCTCGTCGTCGGTCAGGCCGTGCTCGGCGACGTGGTCCAGTTCGTCGCGGCAGATCTTCAGCACGTCGTGCACCTGCGAGGGCCGGCAGCCCGCGTAGACGCCGAAGAGGCCGCAGTCGGCGAAGCCCGAGGTGTACGAGTACACGCTGTAGGCGAGGCCGCGCTTCTCGCGGACCTCCTGGAACAGGCGCGAGGACATGCCGCCGCCCAGGGCGGTGTTGAGCACGCCCATCGCCCAGCGCCGGTCGTCGGTACGGGCCAGGCCCGGCATGCCCAGGATGACGTGGGCCTGCTCGGTCCTGCGGCCGATCAGCTCCATCCGCCCGGCGGCCCGGACGGTGCGCCGTCCGTCGCGCGGGGCGACGGGCGCGGCCACCGGCTCCCGGAAGGCGCCGGCCTTCTCGAAGGCGGCGCGGACCTGGCGTACGACCTTGTTGTGGTCGACGTTGCCGGCGCAGGCGACCACGAGGTGGGTGGGGTCGTAGTGCTTCTTGTAGAAGCGGCGGATGCGGTCGGCGGTGAGGGCGTTGACCGTGTCGACCGTGCCGAGGACGGGGCGGCCGAGGGCGCTGTCGCCGAACATGGTGTGCGCGAAGAGGTCGTGCACGCAGTCGCCGGGGTCGTCCTCGGTCATCGCGATCTCTTCGAGGATGGCGCCGCGTTCGACGTCGACGTCCTCCTCCTGGATCAGGGAGCCGGTCAGCATGTCGCAGACGACGTCGATGGCGAGCGGCAGGTCGGTGTCGAGCACGCGTGCGTAGTAGCACGTGTACTCCTTCGCCGTGAACGCGTTCATCTCGCCGCCGACGGCGTCGAGGGCGGCGGAGATGTCCAGGGCGCTGCGCTTGCGGGTGCCCTTGAAGAGCAGGTGCTCCAGGTAGTGGGTGGCGCCGTTCAGCGCCGGGGTCTCGTCGCGGGAGCCGACGTGGGCCCAGATGCCGAAGGTCGCCGAGCGGACCGAGGGCAGGGTCTCGGTGACGATCCGCAGGCCGCCCGGGAGGGTGGTCCGGCGGACCGTGCCGGTGCCGTGCTCGCCCTTGATCAGGGTTTGGGTACGGGCGACGGCCCGCGCCTCCGAGGAGGTGCGGGCCGTCGCCTTGGAGCCACGGGGCGTCACTTGTCGCCGTCGTCCTTCTTCTCTTCGCCGTCTTCGCCCTCGACCACGGGGATCAGGGAGAGCTTGCCGCGCGAGTCGATCTCGGCGATCTCGACCTGGACCTTCTGGCCCACACCGAGGACGTCCTCGACGTTCTCCACGCGCTTGCCGCCGGCCAGCTTGCGGATCTGCGAGATGTGCAGCAGTCCGTCCTTGCCGGGCAGCAGGGAGACGAACGCGCCGAAGGTGGTCGTCTTCACGACCGTGCCCAGGTAGCGCTCGCCGACCTCGGGCATGGTCGGGTTGGCGATGCCGTTGATCGTGGCGCGGGCGGCCTCGGCGGCCGGGCCGTCGGCGGCACCGATGTAGATGGTGCCGTCGTCCTCGATCGTGATGTCGGCGCCCGTGTCCTCCTGGATCTGGTTGATCATCTTGCCCTTGGGGCCGATGACCTCGCCGATCTTGTCGACCGGGATCTTCACGGTGATGATCCGCGGCGCGTTCGGGGACATCTCGTCCGGCGTGTCGATCGCTTCCATCATCACGTCGAGGATGTGGAGGCGGGCGTCACGGGCCTGCTTGAGGGCGGCGGCCAGGACGGAGGCGGGGATGCCGTCCAGCTTGGTGTCGAGCTGGAGGGCGGTGACGAACTCCTTGGTGCCGGCGACCTTGAAGTCCATGTCGCCGAAGGCGTCCTCCGCACCGAGGATGTCGGTGAGGGCGACGTAGTGCGTCTCGCCGTTGATCTCCTGGGAGATCAGGCCCATGGCGATACCGGCGACGGGGGCCTTCAGCGGCACACCGGCGTTCAGCAGCGACATGGTGGAGGCGCAGACCGAGCCCATGGACGTCGAGCCGTTGGAGCCGAGGGCCTCGGACACCTGGCGGATCGCGTAGGGGAACTCCTCGCGCGTCGGCAGCACCGGCACGATGGCGCGCTCGGCGAGCGCGCCGTGGCCGATCTCGCGGCGCTTCGGGGAGCCGACGCGGCCGGTCTCGCCGACGGAGTACGGCGGGAAGTTGTAGTTGTGCATGTAGCGCTTGCGGGTCACCGGGGAGAGGGTGTCCAGCTGCTGCTCCATGCGGAGCATGTTGAGGGTGGTGACGCCCAGGATCTGGGTCTCGCCACGCTCGAACAGCGCGGAACCGTGCACGCGCGGGATGGCCTCGACCTCGGCGGCCAGGGTGCGGATGTCGGTGACACCGCGGCCGTCGATGCGCTTCTTCTCCTTGATGACGCGCTCACGGACCAGGGACTTGGTCAGCGAGCGGTACGCGGCGGAGATCTCCTTCTCGCGGCCCTCGAACTCCGGGAGGAGCTTCTCGGCGGCGAGCGTCTTGACGCGGTCCAGCTCGGCCTCGCGCTCCTGCTTGCCGGCGATGGTGAGCGCCTGGGAGAGCTCGGGCTTGACGGCCCCGGTGAGCGCCTCGAGGACGTCGTCCTGGTAGTCCAGGAAGACCGGGAACTCGCCGGTCGGCTTGGCGGCCTTCGCGGCGAGGTCGGCCTGGGCGCGGCACAGCACCTTGATGAAGGGCTTCGCGGCCTCGAGACCGGCGGCGACGACCTCTTCGGTGGGGGCCTCGGCGCCGCCCTCGACCAGCTTGACGGTCTTCTCGGTGGCCTCGGCCTCGACCATCATGATCGCGACGTCGCCGTCCTCCAGGGCGCGGCCCGCGACGACCATGTCGAAGACGGCGTCCTCGAGCTCGGTGTGCGTCGGGAAGGCCACCCACTGGCCGCGGATCAGCGCGACGCGGACGCCGCCGATCGGGCCGGAGAAGGGCAGGCCGGCCAGCTGCGTGGACGCGGAGGCGGCGTTGATCGCCACGACGTCGTACAGGTGGTCGGGGTTGAGGGCCATGATCGTGGCGACGACCTGGATCTCGTTGCGCAGGCCCTTCTTGAAGGACGGGCGCAGCGGGCGGTCGATCAGGCGGCAGGTGAGGATGGCGTCCTCGGAGGGGCGGCCCTCACGGCGGAAGAAGCTGCCGGGGATCTTGCCGGCGGCGTACATCCGCTCCTCGACGTCCACCGTGAGCGGGAAGAAGTCGAGCTGGTCCTTGGGGTTCTTGGAGGCGCTCGTGGCCGACAGCACCATGGTGTCGTCGTCCAGGTACGCCACGGCGGAACCGGCGGCCTGCCTGGCCAGCCGTCCCGTCTCGAAGCGGATGGTGCGGGTGCCGAACGCGCCGTTGTCGATCACGGCTTCGGCGTAGTGGGTCTCGTTCTCCACTAGTGTCTTCTCCGTTACTTGTCGTCTTTCGTCCCGCCTCGCCCGTGTGGCGGGGGGACGGTCGCGGAGAAGCGCTCCGTGCAATGCGGGCCGGTCTTCGATCGAAGCACCCGGGGTTCTGCTCCCGGGGGCCACTACCGAGGACCGGCGGCGGCGAAGCGCGCTTCTCCTCGTTTCGTTCCTTGGGTCCTACGTCGTACGTGCGGTGTCCGTAGGTGTTGTGTCCGATACCACACTACAAAGGGACGGCGACACCGCGCACGTACAGCAAAGGGAGCGGCCCCCGAACGAATGGGAACCGCTCCCTTCACGGCGTCCTACTTGGCGCCCGCCGCACCGCGGCGGATGCCGAGGCGCTCGACCAGCGCGCGGAAGCGCTGGATGTCCTTCTTGGCGAGGTACTGCAGCAGCCGGCGGCGCTGGCCGACCAGGATCAGCAGACCACGACGGGAGTGGTGGTCGTGCTTGTGGGTCTTGAGGTGCTCGGTCAGGTCGGAGATCCGACGGGACAGGAGCGCGACCTGGACCTCGGGGGAGCCGGTGTCGCCCTCCTTGGTACCGAACTCGGAGACGATCTGCTTCTTCACTGCGGCGTCGAGCGACACGCGTACTCCTCTTAGTCTGTGTGTGGCCACCGAGTGCCCCCGGTCTACGTCTCGGGGGATCTTCCGTAACTCGGAAGGCGGGGATCCGCTGGGCGCGGCCTCCAGGGCTGAGGCAGGGCTCGGGCTCCGGGGGCGCGTACACATACGGCCGTCACACAGCGTACCAGTCCGGGCGGATGCCCTTGTCCCCGGCCCGGGCGGCCGCCTGGGAGGGCCTCATGGGGGGGGCCGTGGAGGCCGTCACCCGTGCCGGGGACGTACATGGGCGAACCGCTGACCTGGCGTAACACGGACAAGTAGGGTGACGGCACAGCTCGTTGGCACAGCAGGAAGGACCGGACCGCGATGACCGAGGCCGAGGACCAGGAACTCAGGGCACGCAAGGATCGGGAGCGGGACGAGCTCTACGCCCTGGACATCTCCGGCGTCGAATGGCACAGCGCGCCCGGCACCGAGGAGCACGAGGAGCGGGTGGAGATCGCCTACCTGCCCGAGGGTGCCGTGGCCATGCGGTCGTCGCTGGACCCGAGCACCGTGCTCCGTTACACGGAGGCGGAGTGGCGGGCCTTCGTGCTCGGCGCCCGGGACGGCGAGTTCGACCTGGAGCCGACGGCACGGGACGTGGAGGCCGCCGAGTAAAGGCGCGACGAGGGGCGGTACCGGGATTCGCGCGGCGGGGATCGGGCAGATTCGGAAACGAGTAGTGCCGGATTCCGTCCGCATTGTTCACCGGTATCGCCCGCTTTGTTCATTGACAGGGGCCGCCCTTGTCATTTTCCGTCGCACTGTGACGCGAGGGGCTGACGTCGACGGGTGGACGGGCCTGCCGTGGTGGGGCTTGCGGTGATTAGGCTGGGACCGGCGCGACGCCAGAACCCGTGGACCGGGCGTCGGCGTCTCAGGGGGAAGAGCCGGTTCATCGGACGACCTCGAACGGCCTTGGACAACTTCGAATGACAAGCAAGGGTCGCCCCAGCACGGCTTGAGGGTGCTCGACCACACCAGGAGGAACTGTGAGCAGCGACCGGGACGGGAACCGCGGGGGCTGGGCTACACCCGGCGATGACCAGCCCGACGCGGAGTCCTCAGTCGAGACGACCGGCGAGTTCACCATCGACTACGCGCCGCCCGCCTGGTACACGCAGAACGCGTCCGGTGAGAGCGGATCGGGGCAGGAGGACGAGGGGGCGGGGGCCGGTTCGTCGTCCCGTCCTTCCGGCGATTCCGGTGCCTCCGACTCCGCCGCTCCGGCCTCGCCCCCCGCTCCGCCTGCTCCCCGTGGTCCGGTTCCGCCGTTGCCGGGGCTGACGCCTCCGCCGCACGCGGCGCCGGCCGGCGGGCCTTCCGCCGTTCCGGCTCCCGCGCCGGGCGCGCCCTTCACGCCGCCGCCCCCCGCGCCCGCGCCGGGTGCCCCGTACACGCCGCCTCCGCCGCCCGGGCCCGGGGCGCCCTTCACGCCGCCCGCGCCGCCTGCCGGAGGGCCGACCGGGGTGCCGCGGCTGCCGGTCGGGAGCGGGTTCGAGCCGCAGCCGCCGCAGCCCGCGTCGGCGCGGCCCGAGGCCGAGCCTGCCCCGGAGCCCGAGGCGGAGGTGCGGGAGCCGGAAGCAACGGCCGCGCCCGGGACGGACTTCAGCTCTCCGAGCGCCGTGCCGGCCTTCCCCGCGGGAGGGTTCCAGCTTCAGGCGCCCGCTTCCCCCGCGGCCCGGGAGCCCGAGCCGGAACCCCAGCCGGAGCCGGAGCCGCCGACCGAGCCCGAGCCTCAGCCGGAACCCGAGCCGCAGCACGAGCCGGAGCCGCCGACCGAACCCGAGCCCGAGCCCGAGCCCGAGCCCGCCAATGGTGACCTCGAGAGTGGCGCGACCATGCGCTTCTCCGCCGCCGCCCTTCGGCGGGAGGTCGCCGAGCGGGCGGCCGCGGACGCCGGTGCGGACACCGAGGAAGACGCCGAGGACCGGTCCACGACCGGGTCCGACGACGAGGCCCGTGAGGAGGCGCCGGACCAGCCGTTCCCGGTGGCCGAGAATGCCGGAGCGCCGGACGACGCCGCGGAGGGCGCGGACGTCGAGGACGTCGACGACGCGGCCGAGACGCCCGGGGCCCAGCCCGCGCCGGTCGCCCTGAGGGTCGTACCCGAGCAGGAGCCCGAGCCCGAGGACGCCGTTCCGGCGGTGGACGAGCCCCAGGACGCCGTGCCGGGCGACGCCGAGCCCGTGGACGACGCCCCGCAGGACGCCGCCCCGCAGGAGTCGCCGCCCGCGCCGCAGGGCGGGACGCCGCCGCTGCCCCCGTCGTACCCGCCGGCCGCACCAGCGCCCGCCCACCAGTGGCCCGCGCAGCCGGCCCCCGGCGCCCCGGAGCAGCCCCCCGCGCCGGCCCAGCAGCCGCCGTTCCAGCAGCCGCAGGCCCCGCAGCCGGCGCCCGCCGCCTGGAACCCGCCGCCGCCCGCCCCCACCGCGCCGGTGCCGCCGTTCCCGGGGCCGGTGCAGCCCGGATCGGGTCAGGGCTACGGGTTCCCACAGCCGGGCGCGCAGCAGCCTCCGCAGCCGCACTCCCCCGCCCGGCCCGGTGCGTACGGGTTCCCGCACACCCCGCCGCCGGTGCAGCCGCAGCCCGAGGCGGCTCAGGCCCCGCAGCCCGCCCCGCCGCAGCCGGCCCCTCAGGACTTCGCCCCGCAGGTCCCTCCGGTCCAGCAGATGCCGCAGCCGGGCCAGGCACATCAGCCGCCGCAGGCGTCCCAGCACCCGCACCAGCCCCAGCCTCCGCAGGCGATGCAGCCCCCGCAGGCGATGCAGACGGGTGCACCCGTCCAGCAGCCGGAGCAGCCGGGATCGCCCGACGGCCGGCCGCAGCAGCACCAGGCGCCCCAGCCCCCTCAGGCACCACAGCAGCAGCCTCACATCCCCCAGCAGCCCCAGGCGCCTCAGGCGCCTCAGGCACCCCAGCCGCAGCACCAGTACCCGCAGCAGCCGGACGCCCCGCAACCCCCGCAGCAGCCCGTCGACCCCCGGCTCGGGGCCGCCTGGCCGCAGCCCATGCAGCACGACCAGCGTCAGCCCACCAACCCGGGGGCCGCGCCGCTCGGATACACCGCGGCCGTGGAGCTGTCGTCCGACCGGCTGCTCAACAACAAGCGGCAGAAGGCGAAGAGCAGCCGCCCGGCGGCCGGCGGTTCGCGGTTCAAGCTGGGCGGCAAGAAGGAGGAGGCCGAGCGGCAGCGGAAGCTGGATCTGATCCGCACCCCGGTGCTCTCCTGCTACCGCATCGCGGTCATCAGCCTCAAGGGCGGTGTCGGCAAGACGACCACCACCACCGCCCTCGGCTCCACGCTCGCCACCGAGCGGCAGGACAAGATCCTCGCGATCGACGCCAACCCGGACGCCGGCACGCTCGGCCGCCGCGTGCGCCGTGAGACCGGGGCCACCATCCGTGACCTCGTGCAGGCGATCCCGCACCTCAACTCGTACATGGACATCCGGCGGTTCACCTCGCAGGCCTCGTCCGGTCTCGAGATCATCGCCAATGACGTCGACCCGGCCGTGTCCACGACGTTCAACGACGAGGACTACCGGCGCGCGATCGACGTGCTCGGCAAGCAGTACCCGATCATCCTCACCGACTCGGGCACCGGGCTCCTGTACAGCGCGATGCGCGGCGTGCTGGACCTCGCCGACCAGCTGATCATCATCTCCACCCCCTCCGTGGACGGTGCGAGCAGCGCCAGTACGACACTGGACTGGCTGTCCGCGCACGGGTACGCCGACCTGGTGTCGCGCTCGATCACGGTCATCTCGGGAGTCCGCGAGACCGGCAAGATGATCAAGGTCGACGACATCGTGGGGCACTTCCAGACGCGGTGCCGGGGCGTCGTCGTGGTCCCCTTCGACGAGCACCTGTCCGCCGGCGCCGAGGTCGACCTCGACATGATGCGGCCGAAGGTGCGGGAGGCGTACTTCAACCTGGCGGCGATGGTCGCCGAGGACTTCGTCCGCCACCAGCAGTCGCACGGCCTGTGGACGTCCGACGGCAACCCGCCGCCGGTCGCCGCCCCGCCGATGCCGGGCCGGCAGCAGCCGATGCCGGGTCACCCCCAGCCGGGCCAGGCCTATCCGCAGCAGCCCGGCCAGCCCTACCCGCAGCAGCCGGGGCAGGTGCCGCCGCAGCCCGGCCAGCCCTACCCGCACCAGCCGGGCCAGGTGCCGCCGCAGCAGCCGGGGCAGCCCTACCCCCAGCCCGGGCAGCCCCATGCCCAGCCCGGGTACGGGTATCCGCAGCAGGGGCAGACGCCCCCGCCCCCACCGCAGCAGTAGCCCGCCGGAGTCCAGAAGGCCCGCGTCGTCCCGGACGGCGCGGGCCTTCGCGTGTGCGCGGGCAGAACCGGTGAAACACCGGCGCCAGGCTCTCACCAGGGAGGCGCCAGAGGTCTGTGCCAATGAGAGTGACGGGTTGGTCAACTCGCCGTTTCCGCAGGCCACATGGGGTTTGACGGACCGTTGACGGGCGCAGACTGCCGCTGGTAGACACACACTTCATTCCGCGTTCACCACTGTTCAAGCCCGCCTCACACGGGGACGTCCCGCGTTCCCGCGTGCGATGACGCGAGGTCAGGTAGTCATGAGCACACACGATCAGCACGGCAGTGGACGTACCGCCCCCGGCCGGTTCAGAGCCCGGCTCGTCGCCGCGGCGGGCGCCTGCGCGCTGCTCCTCACGTCGGGGGCGGTCGCTCCCGCGGCCACGGCGGCGGACGGCGACGGGGGCGGCGACAAGACGCTCACCGTCGCCGTGGCGCAGAGCGTCGACTCGCTCAGCCCCTTCCTGGCGGTACGCCTGCTCAGCACGAGCATCCACAAGCTGACGTACGAGTACCTGACCAACTACGACGCCAAGGACAACCACGTCATACCGGGTCTGGCGACCGAGTGGAAGGCGTCGACCGACAAGCTGACCTGGACGTACACGATCCGCTCCGACTCCAAGTGGTCGGACGGGCAGCAGGCCACCGCCGAGGACGCGGCGTGGACGTTCAACAAGATGATGACCGACCAGGGCGCCGCCACCGCCAACGGCAGCTTCGTCGGCAACTTCGAGAAGGTGACCGCGCCCAGCCCGACCCAGCTGGTGATCCGGCTGAAGAAGCCGCAGGCCACGATGACCGCGCTGGACGTGCCGATCGTGCCCAAGCACGTCTGGGAGAAGGTCGGGGACTTCTCGAAGTTCAACAACGACAAGGACTTCCCGGTCGTCGGCAACGGGCCGTTCATCCTCACGGACTACAAGCCGGACAGCTATGTGCAGCTCAAGGCCAACAAGGACTTCTGGCGGGGCGCCCCGAAGTTCGACAACCTGGTCTTCCGCTACTACAAGGACCAGGACGCCGCCGTCGCCGCCCTGCGCAAGGGCGAGGTGTCGTTCGTGGCCGGGTCGCCGTCCCTGACGCCCGCCCAGGCCGACTCCCTCAAGGGCGAGGAGAACATCCGCGTCAACGACGCCCCCGGCCGCCGCTTCTACGCCCTCGCCACCAACCCGGGTGCCCGGGCGAAGGACGGCACGAAGTTCGGTGACGGCGATCCCTCGCTCCTCGACCAGCGGGTGCGCAACGCGCTGTTCATGGCGGTGGACCGCAAGGCCATCGTCGACAAGGTGTTCCAGGGTCACGCGGTCGAGGGTGCGGGCTACATCCCGCCGCGCTTCTCGCCGTACTTCTACGAGCCGACGACCGACCAGGAGCTGGCGTACGACCCGGCCGGGGCGGCGAAGCTGCTGGACGAGGCGGGCTACAAGACGAACGCCGACGGCAAGCGCGTCGGCGAGGACGGCAAGCCGCTGAACTACCGCGTCCTGTGCCACGCCACCGACCCGAACGACAAGGCGGTCGGCAAGTACCTCCAGGAGTGGTGGGGCGAACTCGGCATCTCGATCACCCTCGACTGCCTCGACAACGTGACCGACCCGTGGCTGGCCGGCAAGTACGACCTCGCCTTCGACGGCTGGTCCGTCAACCCCGACCCGGACTTCGTGCTCTCCATCCACACCTGCGCGGCGCTCCCGGCGACGCCCAAGGACACCGGCGCCACCGACAACTTCATCTGCGACAAGAAGTACGACGACCTGTACGCCCAGCAGTTGGGCGAGTACGACGCCGGCAAGCGCGCGGACCTCGTCAAGCAGATGCAGTCCCGGCTCTACGACACCGGCTACATGAACGTCATGGCGTATCCGAACGCGGTCGAGGCCTACCGCACGGACCAGATCGAGTCGATCACCACCATGCCGTCCGACGCGGGCAACATCTACGGCCAGGACGGGTACTGGAGCTGGTGGTCGGCCGTCCCCGCGGACTCCGGCGACTCCTCGGGCGGTTCGTCGTCGACGGGCATGGTGATCGGGATCGTCGCGGGTGTCGTCGTCCTCGCCGGCCTCGGGGTGCTCTTCGCCGTCCGCCGCCGGGCGACGGCGGACGACCGTGAGTAGCGCGACGGATTCCGCGCCACTGGCCGCGACCGGCGCCGCGCTCGGCAAGCGGCCGTCCGGGCCGTCGCGGCGCGGGGGCAGCGGCTATCCGCGGTACGTGGCGGGGAAGCTGGGCGGAGCGGTCGTCTCCCTCTTCGCCGTCCTGGTCACGAGCTTCTTCCTCTTCAGGCTGATCCCCGGCGATCCGGTGAAGTTCATGACCGGCGGCCGTCCGGTCTCGGCCGAGCAGCTCGCCGTCTACCGTGAGGAGTTCGGGCTCGACCTGCCGCTGTGGCAGCAGTTCACGGACTACTGCCTCAAGGCGCTGAGCGGGGACCTCGGCACGTCGTACCAGTTCCACGCGCCGGTCACCGACAAGATCGTCGAGGCGCTGCCGAACACCCTGCTGCTCACCGGCACGGCCTTCGTGATCTACACCGCGCTGGGTGCCTTCCTCGGCACCCGGTCGGCGTGGCGGCACGGCGGGCTGGGCGACCGGCTCAACACCGGTCTGGCGCTGACGCTCTACTCCATCCCGTCGTTCTGGCTGGGTCTGCTGCTCATCATCGTCCTGTCGGTCGGCGTGGACCCGATTCCGGGCCTGTTCCCGACCGGCGGCATGGAGTCGGGCAGCGAGGAGGGCTTCGCCCACGTGCTCGACGTCGCCCACCATCTCGTCCTCCCCGTGGTGACCCTGGTCGCCGTGGAGTACGGGCAGACACTACTGGTCACCCGGTCGGCGCTGCTGGACGAGATGGGCGGCGACTACCTGACGACCGCGCGGGCCAAGGGGCTCAGGGATGACCTCGTGCGGCGCCGGCACGCCGTGCCCAACGCGTTGCTGCCGACCGTGACGCTGGTCTTCGTCAACCTCGGCCGGACGGTGGCGGGTGTCATCCTGGTCGAGACCGTCTTCTCCTGGCCGGGGCTCGGCGGGCTGTTCTACCAGGCGCTGAGCGTGCCCGATCTGCCGTTGGTGCAGGGGCTGTTCTTCGTCTTCGCCGCGGCGGTGATCCTGATGAACACGCTGGCCGACCTCCTGTATCCGCTGCTCGACCCGAGGGTGGGCCGATGACCGCCGAGACCACTGAGACCCCTGCGGAGCCTCCCGGGAAGGAGCCCGCCGGGAAAGAGCCCGCCGGGAAGCCGGGTGCGCCGAGTCCGCGTACGCTCGCCCGGCGGCGGCGCCGCGCCTCCGTCGCGCGCTTCTGGAAGGAGTACCGCAGACACCGGGCCGGCCTCTTCGGGCTGGCCGCGCTGACGCTGTTCGTGCTGGTCGCGCTCACCGCGCCGCTGACGGTCGGGTCGGACGTGGACAGCGTGACGGACGCGCCGGGGCAGCCGCTGGAGAGCCCGAGCGGCCGGTTCCCCCTGGGCACCGACCAGTTCGGACGGAACCTGCTCGGCCTGCTGATCTGGGGCTCACGCGTGTCCCTGCTCGTCGGGCTGCTCGCGGCCGCGCTGTCGGTGGCGATCGGCGCGGTCATCGGGATCACCGCCGGGCACTTCCGCGGCTGGTACGCCACGGTGATGATGCGGATCACGGACTGGTTCCTGGTGATGCCGACGCTGGTCCTTGCGATCGTGCTGGCGACGGTCATGTCCCGTTCCCTCGCCACGATCGTGCTGGCGATCGGGGTGACCACGTGGCCGACCACGGCGCGGCTGGTGCGGGCGCAGACGCTGGCGGTGGAGTCACGGCCGTACATCGAACGCGCGAAGGCGCTCGGGGGCGGGCACTGGCACATCATGTCCCGGCACGTGCTGCCCAACGTCATGCCGCTGGTCCTCGCGCAGACCACCCTGATCATCTCCTCCGCCATCCTGGCCGAGGCGACGCTGGCCTTCCTCGGGCTCGGCGACCCGACGGTGGTGTCCTGGGGCGGGCTGCTTCAGGACGCGCGGGAGGCGGGGTCGGTGAGTTCCGGCGACTGGTGGTACCTGGTGCCGCCGGGCGTCGGGATCGCGGTCGTGGCGCTGGCGTTCACGCTGTGCGGGCGTGCGGTGGAGGCCGTTCTCAATCCCAGGCTGGGGGTGTCCCGTTGAGTCTCCTGGAGGTACGGGACCTGAAGGTGACGTACGCCGGTGGCGCGGCCGCCGTGCGCGGGGTCGACCTGCGCCTCGACGCGGGCGAGAAGCTCGGCATCGCGGGCGAGTCCGGCTGCGGCAAGTCCACGCTGGCGCTCGCGCTGCTGCGGCTGCTGCCGGCCGGTGCCCGGACCGGCGGGGAGATCCTGCTGGACGGCGAGGACGTGCTGACCATGAAGTGGGGCCGGCTGCGGGCGGTGCGCTGGGCGGGGGCGTCGATCGTCTTCCAGGGCGCGATGCACTCCCTGAACGCCGTGCACCGCATCGGTGACCAGATCGCCGAGCCCGTCCTGCTGCACCGCGGGGCGACGGCGGCCGGCGCGCGCAGGAAGACGGGCGAGCTGCTGGAACAGGTGGGGCTGCCCGCCTCGCGGGCGAGCGCCTACCCGCACGAGCTGTCGGGCGGGCAGCGGCAGCGCGTGATGATCGCGATGGCGCTGGCCTGCGACCCGCGTCTGATCGTCGCCGACGAGCCGACCACGGCGCTCGACGTGATGATCCAGGCGCAGATCCTGCGGCTGATCGAGGGCCTGGTCGGCGAGCAGAACGTCGGCCTGATCATGATCAGCCACGACCTCGCGGTGCTGGCCGACACCTGCGACCGCCTGGCGGTGATGTACGCGGGCCGGGTGGTCGAGGAGGGACCGGCCCGGCAGGTCTACGAGGACGCCCGGCATCCCTACGGCCGGGCGCTGTCGGCGGCCTTCCCGACGATCGGCGACCCGGCCTCGCGGTTCGCGCCCCGCGGCCTGCCCGGCGACCCGCCCGACCCGACGGCGGTGCCCTCCGGCTGCGCGTTCCACCCGAGGTGCCCGGTCGCCCTGGACCTCTGCGCCACCGAGGACCAGGCACTGCGCGAGGCGGGAGCCGGCCGGCGGGCGGCCTGCGTCCACGTGGGGGCGGGGGACGGCGGAGCGCCCGGCGGCACCGAGGCGGCCGCCGGTCCCTTCGGCGGTGCCGTGACGAACGACGGAGTGAGGAGCAGCAGCCCATGACGAGCACCACACCCCCGTTGCTGAGCGTCCAGGGGCTGCACGTCACCTTTCCCGGCCGGCGCGGGGCGGCCGACGCGCGGGCGGTGGACGGGGTCGATCTCGACATCCGGCGGGGCGAGATCGTCGCGCTGGTCGGCGAGTCGGGCTGCGGCAAGACCACCCTCGCGCGTTCCCTGCTCGGCCTGGTCCCGCCGACCGGGGGCCGCGTCACCTTCGACGGCGCCCCGCTCGCCCGCTCGGGCCGCGCGCTGAAGGCGTACCGCAAGCGGGCCCAGCTGGTCCTCCAGGACCCGAGCGGCTCGCTCAACCCGCGGCACACGGTGTACGACATCGTCGCCGAGGGCCTGCGCATCCACGGTCACGCGGGGGACGAGCGGGCGGCGGTCGCGGGGGCCCTGTCCCGGGCCGGACTGCGGCCACCCGAGCGGTTCTTCCTTCGCTACCCGCACGAGCTGTCCGGCGGCCAGCGGCAGCGGGTCGTCATCGCCGGCGCGCTGGTCCTGGAGCCGGAACTCCTCGTCGCGGACGAACCGGTGGCCTCCCTCGACGCGTCGGTACGCGGCGAGATCCTCGCGCTGCTGCTGCGGCTGCGCACCGAACTGGGCCTGTCGGCGCTGGTCGTCACCCACGACCTGGGCCTGGCCTGGAACATCGCCGACCGGGTGGCGGTGATGTACCTCGGCCGGATCGTCGAGACGGGCCCGGTGGAACAGGTGCTGACGGCACCCCGGCATCCGTACACGCAGGCGCTGCTGTCGGTGCTGCCGGAGGCGCCGGGCACGCCGGTCGTGCTCACCGGCGAGCCCCCGGACCCGTCGTTCATCCCGTCCGGCTGCCGCTTCCACGTCCGCTGCCAGGTGCTGGCCGGCGGTGCGGCGGAGCGGGCCGGGGTGGCCGACGCGTGCCGGCACGGGGAGCTGGAGGTGCTGTCCGGCGGCGACGAGGCCCAGGTCGCCTGCCACTGGGCCCGGTCGCGGGCGGAGCGGCCCACGGCCGGAGCGGGCGACGAGGCGACCGTCCGGCCGGGCTGAACGTCAGGGGCGGTAGACGTCCGAGGCCGCGATGATCTCGCGGCACCTCTGGACGTCCTGGCCCATCTGCTCGAGCAGCGCGTCCAGGGTCTCGAACCTGGCCTGGCCGCGTACGAAGGCGAGGAAGTCGACGGCGACGTGCAGGCCGTACAGGTCGAGGTCCACGCGGTCGATGGCGTACGCCTCCACCGTGCGCTCGGTGCCCTCGAACTGCGGGTTGGTGCCGACCGAGATCGCGGCCGGCATCGCCTCGCCCTGGGCGTGCAGCCAGCCGGCGTAGACGCCGTCGGCCGGGATCGCGGTGTGCGGGAGGGTCTCGACGTTGGCCGTGGGGAAGCCCATCTCGCGCCCCCGCTGGGCGCCGCGCACGACCACGCCCTCCACGCGGTGCGGGCGGCCCAGGATCTCCGCGGCGCCCTCGACGTCGCCCTCGGCGACCAGGCGGCGGGTCAGGGTGGAGGAGAACGGCTCGCCGCCGCCCGCGTCACCGGTCACGTACAGGTCGACGACCTCGACCTCGAAGTCGTAGACCTTGCCCTGCTCGGTGAGGAAGTCCACGTTGCCCGCGGCCTTGTGGCCGAAGCGGAAGTTGGGGCCCTCGACGACCGCCTTGGCGCGCAGCCGGTCGACCAGGACCTTCACCACGAAGTCCGCCGCGGAGAGCTTCGAGAACTCCTTCGTGAACGGCAGGATCAGCACCGCGTCCACGCCCAGCTCCGCCATCAGTTCGGCACGGCGGTGGTGCGCGGCGAGCAGGGGCGGGTGGCTGCCGGGGCGGACGACCTCGCTGGGGTGCGGGTCGAAGGTGACGACGACGGCGGGGACGCCCAGCTCGCGGGCGCGGTCCACGGCGTGCTTGATGATCAGCTGGTGTCCGCGGTGGACGCCGTCGTAGGAGCCGATGGTGACGACGCTGCGTCCCCAGTCCTCGGGGATGTCCTCCAAGCCACGCCAGCGCTGCACTGTGTCTGCTCCTTGGTGGTTTCCGTGATCTCGGTGGGTCCGGTGGTGACCCTTGCGCAGGTCTAAGGGTGCCATGCCGTCCGGGCCGGGGTCAGGCGGGGACCCGGGCTCCCGCGAGGTTCTCGATCGTGCGGCGGGCGCTGGGGCCGACCAGCGCGGCCCAGTCCGGCGGCGCGTCGGCCAGCCAGCCGGTCAGCCGGGTGGCGAAGCCCGGGAGGTGACGGGCCAGGTCGACCAGCCCGCGGTCGAAGCGGGTGGCTCCGTCGGCGGTGCGGACGAGGAGGAGACCGGTGCGGTGGACGAGGGCGCGCTGGTCCTCACCGGCGCACCGGGCGGCCGCGTACAGCAGCGCTTCCAGGACGGCGGGGGCCTGCTCGTGGGCGAGGAGGCGCTCGCGCAGTTCCCGGCGGAGCGGGCCGGCCGCGGCGGTGCTGTCGGCGGGGAGGACACCGGCGAGGGCGGCCCGCGCCGGCTCGGGTCCGTCGTCCAGGAGAAGGGTGACGAAGGGGAGGAGTACGGCGCGGTCGGCGGGGTCCCGGTCCAGGCGCCGGTCGACGTAGGCGGCCAGGTGTCCGGCGGTCTCGGGGCGGTCCGCGACGGCCCACGCCACCAGGGCGGCCACCCGGCGGGCCAGAGCGGGGGTGGCGGCGTCGGCGAGCACGCGCAGCGCCTCCCCCGCGTCCGGGCCGCGCAGCCGGGCCCGGAATGCTTCGAGGACCGCTTCCGGATGGGTGGGCAGGGCGGTGGCCACCGCGCTCGGCGGCAGGTGGGGGTCGCCGGCCGCGAAGTGGTCCAGCGCTCTCGGGAGGTGGCGTTCACGGCTGTCCGGGTCGTGCACGAGCAGGGCGAGCGCGCCGCCGTGCAGCGGGCTGTCGGCGGGCCCGGCGAGCAGGACGAGGGCGGCGTGCCGGAGCAGGGTGCGGTCGGCGGCGGTGCGGGTGTGCGGGGCGGTGCGCAGGCCGTGGGTGACGGCGGCGCTCCGCCGCTCGGGGCGCTCGTCGCGCGCCCACCTCTCGACGGCGCGGCACAGGGCCGAGGGTTCCTCCTCGGCCAGGACGGCGAGCAGTTCGTCGGCCCGCCGGTGGGTGCTGTCGACGAGGACCTCGGTGAGTCCGTCGAGGCCGCGGTGGCGGTGGGTGTGCAGCAGCGCCTGCGCGGCCGTCGCGACGGTGGCGTGCGGGGTGGCGGGCAGCGGCCGGTCGTCGTCGAACCAGCGGACCAGGAGCGGTTGTACGGCCCCGGGTGCTGCGGTGAGCAGTGCCGCGACGGTGTCGAGGTGCCGGGGGCCCGGTTCGCCCGGGGGACCGTCGGCGAGGACCAGGCGGCGCAGCAGGTCCAGCCGGAGGGCCTCGGGCAGCCGCAGGCCCGTCCAGAAGGCGGGCCCGAACTCCGCCGGCGCGGGCCGTCCCTCTCCGCGCCGTTCCGCGAGGCCGTCGGCGAGGAGCCGCAGCACCTCCGTGTACGGCGTCGCGTCGGGCACGCGCGTGAGGACGCGGGTGAGCAGCCGGGGTGCCCACCAGGAGTGGGGGTCGGCGTCCAGGGCGTGCACCAGCTCCTCGAGGGTCAGGGCGAGTTGGAGGACGCCGTGCTGCCGGGCGAGGAGCAGGACGGCCTCGACCACGGGGCCGATGCGGTGGTGGGGTGCCGGGAGGGTGTGCGTGTCGTGCGGGGTGCCGCGGCGGTGGACGAGGGCGCGCAGGGCCTCGTCCAGGTCGAGGTGGACGCCCTGGATCCAGTCGGCCAGCTCCTCGTGCGCGAACCGGTAGCCGGGGCCCGCGGGGACGAGGAGGCCCTCGGCGAGCACGGCCGACGCCCAGCCGGTGCCGCCGCCCAGCCCGGCCGGGGCGGGCCCCCACGGGAACAGCGCCTCGAAGGACTCCCGGTCCAGAGCGCCCTGTCCGGGGCCGAGACTGCGCCGGGCGGCCTCGTGGACCTGCCCGGAGACCTTCGCGACGAGACGGCGTACGGCGGTGCCGTGCAGCCCGTTCTCCCGGGCCAGGCGGGTCGCGACGCGCAGGCACGCGAGGTCCAGGTACGCCTGGAAGACCTCGTCCCGGTCGACGGGTGCCGCGGGCAGGTCGAGGCCGGCGTGGACCTCACCGAGCAGGCGCAGGGTGAGGGGGTGCCGGTCGTCGGGGGCGCCCAGGGCGCCGTCCGGGACGCCATGGCGGGCGCGCGCCTCCCGGGCCTCCTCGTCGCCCAGGTCGCCGAGCGGAACGCAGGGCGGCAGCACCGGCCCGGGAGCCCCCGGTTCCCCGCCGTCGAACCCCGGCCGTGGTACGCCGGCCGCCGTCCCGGCCCCCACCGCCCCGGCCGACGCGCGTGTCCCGGCAGACGCCCAGGACGGCACGGGTACGGCGGCTCCGCCCCGGGCGACCGCCGACCCGGCCGACGACACGACACCGGCCGGCCCGCGTCCCCCGGCCGGCGACAGGGCACCGGCCGGCGGGCGCCCTCCGGCAACCGCCCAGGACGGCACCGGTACGGCGGCACCGCGCCGGCGTGCCGCCCCAGGCGTCGCCCACAGCGTCCTCCCGGCGCCGTCCGCCGCGAAGGGCGCGGGGGCGCGCTCCTCGGGCACCGGGCCGTACAGCAGGTCCCGGGGGAACTCCGCCCCCGTGTGCTCCCAGTACTCCGCCCGGCAGGCGATGACCAGCCGGATGCCCGTCTCCCCCAGCCAGGCCGCGGTGCCCTCGGTCCACTCGGGGAGGCGGTGGGCGAGGACCGGCGGCATCTCCTCGGGGCCGTCCAGCACCAGGAGGATGGGCCTTCCGGCGGTGCGGGCCAGGCGGGCGAGGCGTTCGGGCGCGATGTCTCCGAGGTCGTCGGGGCGGGCGCGGTCCGAGGCGGCGAGGATGCGGGCGGCCCGGTCCAGCGTCCGGCGCACGGCGTCCGCCAGCGACATGTCCTCGTCGCACAGGTCGGCGCCGCGCAGCCACAGCGTGGGCGCCGGTGCGGGGCCCCGGGAGCGGCGGGCGGCGAGGGCCGTCAGCTCGGTCGTACGGCCGCTGCCCGGCGCGCCGACCAGGCCCAGTACTCCGGCGCGGCCGGCGGTGAAGGCGGTGAACGCGCGGGTCACGGCGGGCCGTTCGACCGGCTTCACCACGCGCTCCACCGAGGGTGCGCCGCCCGACGGCCCCGAGCCCTCGACCGCACGGGCGCCCCCGCACTCCCCCGAGGCGCCCCGCGGACCGTCCTGCCCGACCGAGGTCGCGGTGAGGGCGAGGACACCCGCGAGGTTGAGGTCGGCTCCGTAGGCCGGGACCGTCGCGGCGTTCTCGGCGAGGAGGGCGGCGAGCGGGCCCCTGCCCGTGCGGCGCAGCGGTACGGCGAAGCCGACGTCGCTGTGCCCGGAGCTGAGCGCGGTGCCGAGGACCCCGAGGACGGCACCGGTCGCGATGTCGAGGACGGGACCGCCGGCCGCCCCGCCGCCGAGCCGCAGCGCGTCCCGCCCGGAGGTGCCGCAGGCCAGTTCCAGCGCGTCGCCGAGGAGGTGGAAGCGGTCGGTGGCCGTGTAGGTCACGTCGGTGGTGCCCAGGACGCGGGCCTCGCGCCAGCCGCCGGCGGCGATGCGCACGTAGGTGCCGGCCTCGACGCGCTCCCGCGTGGTGACGGGCAGCGGGCGGACGCCCAGGCCCTCGGTGCGGACCAGGGCCAGGCCGTGGGCGGGCAGCGGGGTGACGTCGGCGGCGGCGACCACGCGGCGCCTGTCCCCGGCGGTGCGCAGGACCAGCCGGGAGAGGCCGTCGACCGCTTCGTGGCTGGTGAGCACGGTGCCGTGGTGGTCGGCGACGAATCCCGTGCCGCGGGGGCGTCCGGCGAGGTCGTACACCTGGACCAGGGCGCCGTCGGGCGCGCGCCGGGCCGGATCGGCCACCCGGGCCGGGGGCCCGCCGCGCGCGTCCCGGGCTCCGTCCCGCGGCCCCGGTCCCGCCCTGCCGCCCGCCGTCTCCCGGGACCGGTTCCTCGACGCCATCGCCGAACCTCCCCGCCGTACACCCGTGCTGTGTGGTCGACGGTAGGGGCGTGATGATCAGCGGGACAGATCCCCCGGCGAAAGCGCCCCCTTCCACTCCCCCGGTTCACTCCGAGCGCCTGCCCGGACGGGTGAACAGGAGGGGTCGGTTGGATACACCCTGGGAGGCGGGGGAACCGAGGGGGACCGTGGAGCGGCGACAGTGAAGTCCCCGTGATCGCCGCTCCACGGGCGGATGCCGACGGCGCGTCGGCTCAGCCGAAGACGGCCAGGCTCTTCGCCTTGCCCTTGTGCTCCTCGACGAGCGCGAGGAGTCCGCCCTCGGGCCCGTAGACGGCGACGGCACCGGCGCCCGCGTAGACCTCGGGCATGTCCAGGCGGACCCCGTTGAGGAGCAGCCTGGCCCGTCTGGTGTCGACGTCCCAGCGCGGGAAGGCGGCGCCGGCCGCGTCCGCGACGGGCATGACGGTCAGCTCCTGCTGGAGCTGGTCCAGCGTCCGGGCGGTGTCCAATTTGTAGGGCCCTACCCGGGTGCGGCGCAGCGCGGTGAGGTGGCCGCCGACGCCGAGGCCGGCGCCCAGGTCGCGCGCCAGGGCCCGGATGTAGGTACCGGAGGAGCAGACCACGGACACCACCAGGTCCAGCACCGGGGTGCCGTCCTCGGCGACGGCGTCGCGGACGTCGTACACGGAGAACGAGGAGACGGTGACGGGACGGGCGGGGATCTCGAACTCCTCGCCCTCGCGCGCCCGCTTGTAGGAGCGCACGCCCTTGATCTTGATGGCGCTCACCTTGGACGGCACCTGCATGATCTCGCCGCTCAGTTCGGCGATCCCGGCGTCGATCGCCTCCCGGGTGACCTTCGAGGCGTCGGCGCACCCCGTGATCTCGCCCTCGGCGTCGTCGGTCAGGGTGGTCTGCCCGAGCCGGACGGTGCCCAGGTACTCCTTCTCGGTGAGGGCGAGGTGCCCGAGGAGCTTGGTCGCCCGCTCCACACCGAGGACCAGGACGCCCGTCGCCATCGGGTCGAGCGTGCCGGCGTGCCCGACCCGCCGCGTCCGGGCGATGCCCCGCATCTTGGCGACGACGTCGTGCGAAGTGAAGCCCGACGGCTTGTCGACGATGACAAGGCCGTCGGGCGTGGTGTGCTTCTCGGTCATTTAGCGGTGTCGTCCGTCTCGTCGCCCTCGGCGGCTTCGTCGTCGGCCTCTTCCGGCTTGCGGTAGGGGTCGGCCTCACCGGCGTACGCGGCGCCCGCGGAGGCCTCGCGCACCTTGGCGTCGGACTGGCGCGCCTTGTCGAGGAGGTCCTCGATGTTGCGGGCGGTGTCCGGGAGGGCGTCCATGACGAAGGCCAGGGTCGGTGTGAACTTCACGCCCGCCGCCTTGCCGACCTCGGAGCGCAGGATGCCCTTGGCGCTCTCCAGGCCCGCCGCGGCGGCGTTGCGCTCCTCTTCGTCCCCGTACACCGTGTAGAAGACGGTCGCCTCCCGCAGGTCACCCGTGACCCGGGTGTCCGTGATGGTGACGTGCGAGCCGAGCCGCGGGTCCTTGATCCCGCGCTGCAGCTTCTGGGCCACCACCTCTCGGATGAGGTCCGCCAGCCTTTTCGCCCGCGCGTTGTCGGCCACTGGTCCGTCTCCCGTTCTTTCTTCTCTTCGTGATCTTGCGTGGTCCGGCGTGATCCGGCCCGGTGTCATCCGGTCAGTCGTCGTCGCCGTGGAGGCGCCGTCGTACCGACAGCAGTTCCACCTCGGGCCGGCCTGCCACCAGGCGTTCGCACCGGTCGAGTACGTCGCTGAGGTGGCCGGCGTCGCCGGACACCACGGCCAGGCCGACGACCGCCCGGCGGTGGAGGTTCATGTGCTCCACCTCGGCCGCGCTCACCGCGTACTTCCGCTGGAGTTCGGCGACGATCGGGCGGACCACGGAGCGCTTCTCCTTCAGCGAATGTACGTCGCCGAGGAGGAGGTCGAAGGACAGCGTCCCCACATACATGTATGCAACCGGTTCACCCGCCGGTTCGGGATCGATGGCCCCGCCGTTCACCGGCGGGGACATCAGAACCGTACAACGAACGGCCGGGGCCGATCGACGGATATTGTGCTCCGCCGACCGGCCCCGGGCCGCACCGTCTCGGAAGTCGCGGTGGTTACACCCGCGGCTTCTCGCGCATCTCGTACGTCGCGATGACGTCGTCGACCTTGATGTCGTTGAAGTTTCCGAGGTTGATACCGCCCTCGAAGCCTTCGCGGATCTCGGTGACGTCGTCCTTGAAGCGACGCAGGCCCACGATGTTGAGGCTCTCCGCGATGACCTTGCCATCGCGCAGCAGGCGCGCCTTGGTGTTGCGCTTGACCTCGCCGGAGCGGATGAGAACACCCGCGATGTTGCCCAGCTTGGACGAGCGGAAGACCTCGCGGATCTCCGCCGTACCCAGCTCGACCTCTTCGTACTCCGGCTTGAGCATGCCCTTGAGGGCCGCCTCGATCTCCTCGATCGCCTGGTAGATGACCGAGTAGTACCGGACGTCCACACCCTCGCGCTCGGCCATCTGCGCGGCACGCCCGGCGGCGCGCACGTTGAAGCCGATCACGATGGCGTCGGAGCCCATCGCCAGGTCGATGTCGGACTCCGTGACCGCACCGACGCCGCGGTGCAGGACGCGGATGTCGACCTCTTCGCCGACGTCCAGCTGGAGCAGGGAGGACTCCAGGGCCTCGACGGATCCGGAAGCGTCACCCTTGATGATCAGGTTCAGCTGCTGGACCTCGCCGGCCTTGAGCACCTTGTCCAGGTCCTCCAGCGACACGCGGCGCGTGCGCTTGGCGAACGCGGCGTTCCGCTCGCGGGCGGCACGCTTCTCCGCAATCTGGCGGGCCGTACGGTCCTCCTCGACCACGATGAAGTTGTCGCCGGCGCCCGGGACGTTGGTCAGACCCAGCACCTGGACCGGGGTCGACGGACCCGCCTCGGCGACGTTGTTGCCGTTGTCGTCGAGCATGGCGCGGACGCGGCCGTAGGCGTCGCCCACCACCATCGTGTCGCCGACCCGCAGGGTGCCTCGCTGCACGAGGACCGTCGCCACGGCACCGCGGCCGCGGTCGAGACGGGACTCGATCGAGATGCCCTGCGCGTCCTGGACCGGGTTGGCCCGCAGGTCGAGCGAGGCGTCCGCGGTGAGGACCACGGCCTCCAGCAGGGAGTCGATGTGCAGACCCTGCTTGGCGGAGATGTCGACGAACATGGTGTCGCCGCCGTACTCCTCGGCCACCAGGCCGTACTCGGTCAGCTGACCGCGCACCTTGCTCGGGTCGGCACCCTCGACGTCGATCTTGTTGACCGCGACGACGATCGGGACCTCGGCCGCCTTGGCGTGGTTGAGCGCCTCGACCGTCTGCGGCATGACGCCGTCGTTGGCCGCGACGACCAGGATCGCGATGTCGGTCGACCGGGCACCACGGGCACGCATGGCGGTGAACGCCTCGTGACCCGGGGTGTCGATGAAGGTGATCTTGCGCTCTTCGTCGTTGACCTCGGTCGCGACCTGGTAGGCACCGATGTGCTGGGTGATGCCGCCGGCCTCGCCCGCGATGACGTTCGTCTTGCGGATGGCGTCGAGGAGCCGGGTCTTACCGTGGTCGACGTGACCCATGACGGTCACGACCGGCGGACGGACGACCAGGTCCTCCTCGGAGCCCTCGTCCTCGCCGAACTCCAGGTCGAAGGACTCGAGCAGCTCGCGGTCCTCCTCCTCCGGGCTGACGATCTGAACCGTGTAGTTCATCTCGCCGGCGAGGAGCTGGAGCGTCTCGTCGGAGACGGACTGGGTCGCGGTGACCATCTCGCCGAGGTTCATCATGACCGCGACGAGCGACGCCGGGTTGGCGTTGATCTTCTCCGCGAAGTCGGTGAGCGACGCACCGCGCGACAGGCGAATGGCTTCGCCGTTGCCGCGAGGCAGCATCACGCCGCCGACCGACGGGGCCTGCATGGCCTCGTACTCCTGGCGCCTCTGCCGCTTCGACTTGCGACCGCGACGCGCGGGACCGCCGGGACGGCCGAAGGCGCCCTGCGTGCCACCACGGCCACCGGGACCGCCGGGACGACCGCCGAAGCCGGGACGGCCACCGCCGCCACCGAAGCCACCGCCGCCGGGACGACCGGCGAAACCGCCACCGCCACCGGGACGACCGCCGCCGCCACCGCCACCGGGACGACCGGCGAAGCCGCCGCCGCCACCGGGACGACCGCCGCCGCCGGGACGACCGGCACCGCCGGGACCGCGACCGCCGCCGCCGGGGCCCGGACGCGGGCCGGCAGCGGGACGCTGCGGCATCATGCCGGGGTTCGGACGCGGACCGCCGCCGGGACGGGGACCGCCCTGGCCGCCGCCCTGCGGACGCGGCATCGAGCCGGGGCTCGGACGGTTGCCGCCCGGAGCCTGGGGACGGGGACCGCCGCCCTGGCCGCCGGGGGCCTGCGGGCGCGGGCCTGCGCCGGGGGCACCGGGGCCGCCGGGGCGCGGACCGCCCTGCGGACGGGGTGCCTGCGGGCGCGCCATACCGGCGTTGCCGCCGGAGGTGAAGGGGTTGTTGCCCGGACGCGGACCGCCGGGGCGGCCGCCGGGACGCTGCGCGGGGGCGCCGGGACGCTGGCCACCGGGACGGCCCTGGCCGCCCTGCTGACCACGGTCCTGACCCGGGCCGGACGGACGACCGCCGGGCTTGGGGGCACCGGGACGCGCACCGCCGGGCTTCGGGCCGGCCGGAGCGGGCGTCGAGGCGGCGGGGGCGGCCGGAGCGGCCGGCGGAGCGGTGAACTCCGGCGCGGCGGGAGCCGGACGCGGCGCGGGCTTGGGGCCCGGCGTCGGACGCGGACCCTGGGACGGCGCCGGAGCGGGGGCCGCCGGGGCCTCGGGCTGCTGGGCAGCCGCGGGCTTCGGGGCGGCCGGACGCGGCGCGGCCGGACGATCCCCCGCCTGATCGGCGCGGGAGGGGCCCGCAGCCTGCGCCGGAGACGGCGCGGCGGGCCTGGGGGCGGCCTTCTTCGGGGCGGCGGGGCGACCGGCTGCCCGGCCGTTGCCACCACCCTGCTGGAAGGCGTCTGTCAGCTTGCGTACTACGGGCGCTTCGATGGTCGAAGACGCCGAACGGACGAATTCACCGAGCTCCTGGAGCTTGGCCATGACGACCTTGCTCTCAACGCCGAACTCCTTGGCGAGTTCGTAGACCCGGACCTTAGCCACTTCGCTCCTCTGAGGTCCGGGTTGCGTCCGGACCGTCGCTAGTTCATGGGCGTACTCATCGCGTACTCATCGAGTGCTCATCGCAATCTCGACCTGCTTTCGACTCGCGAGGTACCGGGCCGCGCGGTGGGTTCCGCACGGCTCGTCTTCCTTACCACGTTGCTTACATGCTGCTTTCAGCAACCTTGTGCCTGCTCGACGTAGTGGCGCAACGCCTTTACGTCGAGCGGACCCGGGACGCGGAGCGCCCGCGGGAACGCCTTGCGGCGCACCGCCTGGTCGACACAGACCGGTACGGGGTGTACGTACGCACCCCGGCCGGGCAGCGTACCGCGTGGATCAGGGGTGCAATGACCCTCGTCCGCCACGATGCGCAGCAGCTCGCTCTTGACCGCTCGCTCCCGGCACCCCACGCAGGTGCGCTCAGGGCATGCTCGGGTACGTGTCCGGCCAGACACTCCTAAGTCTACCTCCCCGGGCCGACCTCACCCCTTCGGGGCAAGAATCGAACACGTGCCGCACGCAAAGCTGACGTGATCTCAGCGCCGTGCGGCTTGGATCTATTCCCCTTGCTCGCCCGAGGGCTGCTCGGAGGGCTGTCCGGACGGCTGCTCGGTGTCCGGGCGGATGTCGATGCGCCAGCCGGTCAGCCGGGCCGCGAGGCGGGCGTTCTGGCCCTCCTTGCCGATGGCCAGAGACAGCTGGTAGTCCGGCACGATCACCCGCGCGGAGCGGGCGGCCAGGTCCACGACCTCCACCTTGGAGACGCGGGCCGGGGAGAGCGCGTTCGCCACCATCTCGGCCGGGTCGTCCGACCAGTCGACGATGTCGATCTTCTCGCCGTTCAGCTCCCCCATGACATTGCGCACCCGGCCGCCCATGGGGCCGATGCAGGCGCCCTTGGCGTTCAGGCCCGAGCGGGTGGAGCGGACGGCGATCTTGGTGCGGTGGCCGGCCTCGCGGGCGATCGCGGAGATCTCGACGGACCCGTCGGCGATCTCCGGCACTTCCAGCGCGAAGAGCTTCTTCACCAGGTTGGGGTGGGTGCGGGACAGCGTCACGGAGGGACCGCGCACGCCCTTGGCCACCCGGACCACGTAGGACCGCAGCCGCATGCCGTGCGGGTAGGTCTCGCCGGGCACCTGCTCCTGCACCGGCAGGATGGCCTCCAGCTTGCCGATGTCGACCAGCACGTTCTTCGGGTCGCGGCCCTGCTGGACCACGCCGGTGACGATGTCGCCCTCGCGGCCGGCGTACTCGCCGAGCGTCGCGTCGTCCTCGGCGTCGCGCAGCCGCTGCAGGATGACCTGCTTGGCGGTGGTGGCGGCGATGCGGCCGAAGTCGGACGGGGTGTCGTCGAACTCGCGGGCCGCCTGGCCCTCTTCGAGGTCGTCGGGGTCCTCCTTCGCCCACACGGTCACGTGTCCGGTGTCCCGCTTGAGTTCCACGCGCGCGTGGCGGCGGCTTCCCTCGGTGCGGTGATAGGCGATGAGGAGGGCCGACTCGATCGCTTCGACCAGCAGGTCGAAGGAGATCTCCTTCTCCCGTACCAAGCCCCGCAGGGCGCTCATGTCGATGTCCACGGCTACGCCTCCTCTTCCGTCGTGTCGCTGTTCTGGGTGTGCTCGGTGTTCTTGGTGTCCTTGCGGTTGAACTCGACCTGGACGCGTGCCTTGTCGATGTCACCGAAGGCGAGTCTGCGGGCGGTGGCCTTGCGTCCCTTGACGCCGGGCACCTCGAGGTCGATGCCGTCCTCGTCCACGGCCACGATGCGGGCGACCAGTTCGCCGCCCTCGTGCAGCTGGAAGCGGACCAGCCGGTCCGTGGCGCGCACGTAGTGGCGGTGCTCGGTCAGGGAGCGCTCCGCGCCCGGGGTGCCCACTTCGAGGGTGTACTCCGCGTCGCCCATCGCGTCGCTCTCGTCCAGCTTCGCCGAGAGCACGCGGCTCACATCGGCAATCCGGTCCAGGTCGGCACCGGTGTCGGAGTCGACGACCACTCTGAGCACACGCTTGCGGCCGACCGAGTCCACCGCGATCTCCTCGAGGTCCAGTCCCTGGGAGGCGACGAGCGGCTCGAGCAGCTCTCGCAGCCTCTCGCTCTGGGTGGTGCTCATCCGGGTGACTCCTCGGCCGCGTGTGCTGTTGTGGGATGGGGCGCGTGTCTGGTCAAAGGGTATCGGGTCCCGGGGGGTGTTGCCGTCCACCCCGGCTCGGCGGTGCCGATGACCGGTGCCCGGCCGGGGCCCGGGTACCGTGATCACGGGCCGGCCGCACCGTGGGTCGCCGCCGCGTCGCCGGTCGCTCCGCCCGTCACCGTGTCCGTCGCTTTGCCGCCGCTTCCGTACGAGCCTGTCGAGGACGTCTGCCGTGTCGCTTTCCGCATCGCCGCGCCCGCCGGGGCCGCGCAGAAGGAGTCTGCTCGTGTCGGCTGCCGGGGCCGCCGGGGCCGTCCTGCTCGTCGGGTGCTCCGGCGACCCGGAGTCCGGGGAACCGGCCGCCGAACGGTCCGCGGCCGACGCGGCACGTGCGCGTGCGGGCCGGGACAGCGAGGCGCTGGCCGCGCGGTACGCGGCGGTGATCGCCGCTCATCCCGGGCTGGCGGAGCGGTTGCGTCCGCTGCGGGAGGAGGTGCTGCGGCACGCGAAGGCGTTCGGCGCGAAGGGCACGGGCAGTACGGCCTCGCCGGGGGCGTCGGCGCCGTCGGGGGCCTCGCCTTCGGTGTCCGCGCGGGCCGCCGGGCCGGGGGACGACGTCGGGCGGGTGCCCGCGGACGAGAAGGACGCGGTGGCCCTGCTGGCCGGCGCCGAGCGGAAGCTGGCCGACCGGCGGGCGGAGGCCCTGCTGGATGTCCCGGGTGAGCTGGCGCGGCTGCTGGCCTCGGTGGCGGCGGCCGGGGCGGCGCACGTGTATCTGCTGACGGACGGAGGGTGACGGTGAGCGAGGCGGAGGACCGGGAGCTGGACGCCCTCCAGGCGGCGCTTTCGGCCGAACACGCGGCCGTGTACGGCTACGGGGTCGTCGGCGGGCGGATCGGTGAGGAACGGCGCGGCGAGGCGCGGACCGCGTACGACGCGCACCGGGCTCGGCGGGACGCGCTGGTGCGCGACGTGCGGGGCCTGGGCGGGCGGCCGGTGGCGGCGTCCGCCGGGTACGCGCTGCCCTTCTCCGTGCCGGACGCGGCCGCCGCGGTACGGCTGGCCGGCGAGCTGGAGGAGCGGCTCGCCGGGGTCTACTCCGACCTGGTGCGGGCGGCCGAGGGCGACCGGCGGGCCGCCGCCGCCGGGGCGCTGCGGGAGGCGGCGGTCCGTGCGGCGCGGTGGCGGGGCGGGAGCGTAGCCTTCCCTGGGCTCGCGGAGCGGACCGGCACGTCGTCGGCGCGCACCTCGGCTCCGGATGCCTCGGCTTCGGCCACACCGACTGGGTAACGCGTACGGCTGGACGTACGGGAAGGGAACGGCTCGCGCATGGCTTTCGAAGCGCCGCGGCGGCTGGTCAGGGCGCTCGGCGAGACGGCACCTGGCGGCGACGACTGGCTGGCGGGGCTGCCGGAGGCGGCGGAGCGGGCGGTGGCGCTGCGCGGGCTGAGCGCCGAGCGGGTGCAGGTGCCCGGTGGGCGGAGCAGCCTCGTGGTCCTCGTGCGGGATGCCGACGGGACGCCTGCGGTGCTGAAACTGGCCCCGCGGCGGGCGCGTCCGGAGAGCGAGCGGGCCGCGCTGGCGCACTGGGGTGGGCTGGGGGCGGTGCAGCTGCGCGAGGAGGCCGCTGTCGGGGAGGGCGGCGAGGGGGTGCTGCTGCTGGAGCGGCTGCACCCGGATGTGTCGGTGCGGTCGTTGCCGGAGGCGAAGGCGTTGCTGGAGGCGGCGGGGACGCTGCGGCGGCTGTGGGTCGAGCCGCCGGACGGTCACCCCTTCGAGACGGTGGCCGAGCGGACCGGGCGGCAGGCGGAGGCCATGCGGACGGGTGCGGTGGCGGACCCCGAGGTGGCGCCGCTGGTCGACGCGGCGCTCGGCGCCCGGGAGGAGTTGCTGGCGGGGCCGCCTTCGGCGCGGCTGCTGCACGGGACGTTTCGGCAGAGCAAGGTGCTGGCCGGGGATCGCATGCCCTGGCTGGCGGTGGGGCCGGACCCGGTGGTGGGCGAGACTGCGTTCGATCTGGCGCGGCTGGTGCGGGATCGGGTCGAGGACCTGATCGCGCAGCCCTCGGGGGCCTCGACGACCCGGCGCCGAGTGAAGCGGCTCGCGGAGTCGCTGGAGGTGGATCAGGAACGGCTGCGGGGTTGGACGCTGTTCCGCGCGGTCGAGTCGGGGGTGCGGGCCCGGCGGGTGGGCCGGGAGAAGGACGCGGAGCTGCTGCTGGAGTTCGCGGGCTGGCTTTGAGGTGGGGGGGGGTGCGGGTGCCTGCGGCGGCCTGTGCGGGTTCGGTGGGGGTGCGCGTAGCGCTGTGCGGTGCGTTGTGGGTCGGGGTCGCGCCGGGGGGTGTCCGTCCTCGGAACGGCGCGGAAGCGGTCGGCCACAGAAGTGACGTTCGTTGACGCGCCAACCGCTGCGGGCGCCCCCCCTCGTGACCGCGGGCACATGTGCCGCCTGGGGCGGCACGGGTGGGCGCGGGCGGCACCCGGCAAGCGCCGGACCGCGGCACCCACCCCCGCGCCCGCACCCGCACCGGGTGCCGCCACACGAGGCGGCACCCCCGGCAGGGGTCAGCTGGTGAGGCGGGCGATGGCCTCGTCGACCGTCAGTTCCTCGCGTTCGCCGGTGCGGCGGTCCTTGAGTTCCAGGACGCCCTCGGCCGAGCGGCGGCCCGCGACGAGGATCTGGGGGACGCCGATGAGTTCGGCGTCGGTGAACTTGACGCCCGGGGAGACGCCCGCGCGGTCGTCGACCAGGACGCGTACGCCGGCCGCGGCCAGCTTGTCGGAGACCTCGAGGGCCAGTTCGGTCTGGAGGGCCTTGCCGGCCGCGACGACGTGGACGTCGGCCGGGGCGACCTCCTTGGACCAGACGAGGCCCTTGTCGTCGGCGTGCTGCTCGGCGAGGGCCGCGACGGCGCGGGAGACGCCGATGCCGTAGGAGCCCATCGTGACGCGGGCCGGCTTGCCGTTCTGGCCGAGGACGTCGAGCTTGAGGGCGTCGGCATACTTGCGGCCCAGCTGGAAGATGTGGCCGATCTCGATGGCGCGGTCCAGCTTGAGGCCGGTGCCGCAGTTCGGGCAGGGGTCGCCCTCGCGGACGACCACTACGTCGACGTAGGTGTCGACCTCGAAGTCGCGGCCCGCCACGACGTTCTTGGCGTGGGTGTCGGCCTTGTTGGCGCCCGTGATCCATGCGGTGCCGGGCGCGACGCGGGGGTCGGCGATGTACTTCACCTTGTCGCCCAGGCCCTGCGGGCCCACGTAGCCGCGGACCAGGTCGGGGCGGCCGACGAAGTCCTCCGCGGTGACCAGTTCGACGGCGGCGGGGGCGAAGTGTGCCTCCACCTTGTCCATGTCGACCTCGCGGTCGCCGGGGACGCCCACGGCCACGACCTCGCCGTCCACCTTGACCAGGAGGTTCTTCAGGGTGGCGGAGGCCTCGACGCCGAGGGAGGCGGCCAGGGTCTCGATGGTGGGGGTGTCGGGGGTGGGGATGTCCTCCGCGGCGGGCACGGAGGCCGCGTCCACCGGCTTGAGGGTGTACGTGATCGCTTCCGTGTTGGCGGCGAAGTCGCAGTTCGGGCAGTCGGCGAAGGTGTCCTCGCCGGCCTGCGCGGGAGCCAGGAACTCCTCGGACTTCGAGCCGCCCATCGCGCCCGCGGTGGCCGCGCAGATGCGGTAGTCCAGACCCAGGCGCTCGAAGATGCGCTGGTAGGCGGCGCGGTGCAGGGCGTAGGACTCGGCCAGGCCCTCGTCGGCGACGTCGAAGGAGTAGGAGTCCTTCATCAGGAACTCTCGGCCGCGCAGGATGCCGGCCCGGGGGCGGGCCTCGTCGCGGTACTTGTTCTGGATCTGGTAGAGGATGACCGGCAGGTCCTTGTAGGAGGACGCCTGGTCCTTCACCAGGAGGGTGAAGATCTCCTCGTGGGTCGGGCCGAGGAGGTAGTCGCCGCCCTTGCGGTCTTGGAGGCGGAACAGCTCGGGGCCGTACTCCTCCCAGCGGCCGGTGGCCTCGTACGGCTCGCGCGGCAGCAGGGCGGGGAGCTGGACCTCCTGGGCGCCGATGGCGTCCATCTCCTCGCGGACGATGCGCTCGATGTTGCCGAGGACCTTCTTGCCGAGCGGCAGCCAGCTCCAGAGGCCGGCGGCGGTGCGGCGCACGTAGCCGGCGCGGACCAGCAGCTTGTGGCTGAGGACCTCGGCGTCCGCCGGGTCGTCGCGCAGCGTCTTCGCCATCAACTTCGACATGCGCTGGACCGGTGCGTTGGCCATGGTTCTCGTGTCTCCTGCTGCGTAAGGGTGGTGCTAGGAGGTTAGCCGGGGGGCCGCGCACGGTGGAAATCGGTTATCGGGACGGCCTGCGCAGCGGAAGTGCGGCGCCCATCACCGCGTACGGCTTGGGGGCGCTCGGGAAGAGGACCTGGCGGGCCAGGTCCTGGTAGCCGAGGGAGCGGTAGAGACCGCGGGCCGGGCTCTCGGTGTCGATGGCCGAGAGGATCGAGCGGGGTTCCGTGGCGCTGTCGGTGATCGTGGTGATCAGGGCGCGGCCCGCGCCGCGGTTCTGGTGGGCCGGGTGGACGTGGAGCTCGGTGATGACGAAGGAGTCGTCCAGCCAGGTCTCCGTGCCCTGGGCGCGGAGGTAGGGCTCGACCACGGTGGACCACCAGTGGGTGCGGTCGTTGGGCATGCCGTAGACGAAGCCGACGAGGTCGCCGCCGGCGGTGGCCCCGAGGGCCCGGGCACCCGGGTGGGTCATGTGGCGCAGGACGATCTGGCGGCGGACGGCGACCTCGTCGGGGCCGAGTCCGAACGCCGCGGCTTGGACGGCCAGGGCCTCGTCCACGTGCGCGGAGAGGTCCAGTGGGCCGATCACGAGGTCCATGGCGGGGAGCCTACAGGCCTGCCGCGGGGCTCAGAACAGCACGCTCATGAAGGCGCCGACCTCTTGGAAGCCCACTCGGAGGTACGTCCTTCGTGCCGCGGTGTTGAAGTCGTTGACGTAGAGGCTCGCCACCGGGGCCACGTCCGCGAGGGCGTAGCGGAGGACCGCCGCCATACCCGGTGCCGCCAGGCCCTTGCCGCGGTACTCGGGGGCCACCCACACGCCCTGGATCTGGCAGGCGCGGTCGGTGGCGGCACCGATCTCGGCCTTGAAGACGACCTTGCCGTCCGCGTCGAAACGGGCGAACGAGCGGCCGGAGCCGACCAGTTCGGCGACCCTTGCCTGGTAGAGCAGGCCGCCGTCGCCGGCCAGCGGGGAGATGCCGACCTCCTCGGTGAACATCGCCACACAGGCCGGCATGACCCGGTCCAGCTCGTCCTTGCGTACGCGGCGGACGTAGGGGTCGGGGACGATGTCCCCGGGCATGCGGTCGGTGACCATGAGGGGCTGGCGGGTGCGGACCTCGCGGGCGGGGCCCCAGCCGGGTTCGAGCAGCCGCCACAGCTGGGCGGTCGGGTCGGCCGGGCCGACGATCGAGGAGCAGCGGCGGCCGGCCCGGCGGGCGCGGTCGGCGAAGGCGCGGACGGCGCGTTCGTTGGCGCAGATGGGGACGAGGTTGGCGCCCGCGTAGCACAGGGACGTGAGCATGCCGTGCTCGTACCAGCCCCACATCTCCCCGCCGAGGCGCCACGGGTCGAGTCCGGCGATGTTCACCCGGGCGGCCACGAAGGCGTTCGCGACCGGCTCGCTGTCGAGGATGGCGAGCGCGGCGTCCAGGTCGCTCGGTTCGAGCACGCGGGAGGTGGTCTGCGTCAACACGTGCGGGGGCCTCACCCTGAGATCTGCTGGTCCCCGCACTGTACCTGCCACGCATTTGCCGCGCCGCCCTCCGGGCGACGCGGCCGGAGCGGGGAGGGTCAGCCCGCGATCGAGACGGAGGGTTCGCCGGAGGTCACGCCGTCCTTCTCCATCTGCTCGGCGATCTTCATGGCCTCCTCGATGAGGGTCTCCACGATCTTCGATTCGGGGACGGTCTTGATGACCTCGCCCTTGACGAAGATCTGCCCCTTGCCGTTGCCGGAGGCGACGCCGAGGTCGGCCTCGCGGGCCTCGCCGGGGCCGTTGACGACGCAGCCCATGACGGCGACACGGAGGGGGACCTCCATGCCGGTGAGGCCGGCGGTGACCTCTTCGGCGAGCTTGTAGACGTCGACCTGGGCGCGGCCGCAGGACGGGCAGGAGACGATCTCCAGGCCGCGCTGGCGCAGGTTGAGCGACTCCAGGATCTGGATGCCGACCTTGATCTCCTCGACCGGCGGGGCGGAGAGGGAGACGCGGATGGTGTCGCCGATGCCCTGGGAGAGCAGCGCGCCGAAGGCGACCGCCGACTTGATGGTGCCCTGGAAGGCGGGGCCGGCCTCGGTCACGCCGAGGTGCAGCGGGTAGTCGCACTGGGCGGCGAGCTGGCGGTAGGCCTCGACCATCACGACCGGGTCGTTGTGCTTCACCGAGATCTTGATGTCCCGGAAGTCGTGCTCCTCGAAGAGCGACGCCTCCCACAGCGCGGACTCGGCGAGCGCCTCGGGGGTCGCCTTGCCGTACTTCTGGAGCAGACGGCGGTCCAGGGAGCCCGCGTTCACGCCGATGCGGATCGGGGTGCCGTGGTCCTTCGCCGCCTTGGCGATCTCCTTGACCTTGTCGTCGAACTGCTTGATGTTGCCCGGGTTGACGCGGACCGCCGCGCAGCCCGCCTCGATCGCGGCGAACACGTACTTGGGCTGGAAGTGGATGTCGGCGATCACCGGGATCTGCGACTTCCGCGCGATCACCGAGAGGGCGTCCGCGTCGTCCTGGGTGGGGCAGGCCACCCGGACGATCTGGCAGCCGGACGCGGTCAGCTCGGCGATCTGCTGGAGCGTCGCACCGATGTCCGACGTACGGGTCGTGGTCATGGACTGCACCGACACGGGGGCGTCGCCGCCCACCGCCACGGCGCCGACCTGGATCTGCCGGCTCTTGCGGCGCTCCGCGAGCCTGGTCGGAACGTCCGGCATGCCGAGAGAAATCGCAGTCATCTGCTGTGCAACCCCAAGTCGTGGATCAAGGTCCGGCCCCGTTCTGCGGCGGGCTCCGGCATTCGAGATTACGGCACGCACATGAACGCCGGGGACACGGTGCGCGCGAGATGCACCCTTTGGCGTCCATCTGCCCGACGAACGGAGTGAAGCCCGACCCGGAGGGACAGGCTCTCCGGATCGGGCTTCTCATCGGATCGTTCGGATTGTGCCGATATCAGGAGATCCGTACGGGATTGACGACGTCCGCCACCAGTACCAGCAGCGTGAAGCAGACGAAGATGCCCGCCACCACGTAGGCCACCGGCATCAGCTTGGCGACGTCGAAGGGGCCCGGGTCGGGCCTGCGCAGCACCTTGGCCGCGGCCCGGCGCAGCGACTCCCACAAGGCGCCCGCGATGTGGCCGCCGTCGAGTGGCAGCAGCGGGAGCATGTTGAAGAGGAACAGGGAGAGGTTGAAGCCGGCCACCAGCATGACGAACATGGCGAGCTGCTGGGTGGGCGGGATGTCCAGGGTGGCGATCTCACCGCCGACCCGGGCGGCGCCCACCACGCCCATCGGGGAGTCGGCCTCGCGGGGTCCGTCCCCGAAGGCGGCGTCCCACAGGGCGGGGATCTTGGCGGGCAGGGCGGCCAGGGAGTCGACGGCGTCGCCGATCCGGTCGCCCATCCAGGTCACGGACTGGCCGAAGTCCTGCTTCACCACGCCGGTGGCGGCGCTGAAGCCGAGGAAGCCGGCGGTGACGTACTCGCCCTCGACGATCTGGCCGTTCGCGTCCTTCTTGGCGACCTGGTTGGTGGCGATGGTCGCGTTCAGGGTGACCTCCTCACCCTTGCGCTCGACGACGACCGGCACCTGCTCGCCGGGGTTGGCGCGGATCAGGTTGGACAGCTTGTCCCAGTCGTCGGTCCGTACGCCGTCGAAGGAGAGGATCTTGTCGCCGGCCCGCAGGCCCGCCGCGGCGGCCGGGGAGGCGGGGTCGGACTTGGTGCAGTCGTCGCGGTTCTCCGTCTGTGAGATGACGCACTGGGAGACGGAGCTGACGGTGGTGGTCTGCTGCGAGATGCCGAAGCCCATCAGGACGGTGAGGAACAGCACCACCGCCAGGATGAGGTTCATGAACGGGCCCGCGAACATCACGATGACCCGTTTCCACGGCTTGCGCGTGTAGAACAGGCGCTTGTCGTCGCCGGGCTGGAGCTCCTCGAAGGCGGCCGAGCGCGCGTCCTCGATCATCCCGCGCCAGGGCGAGGTGGAGCGGGCCTCCATGCGGCCGTCGGGGCCGGGCGGGAACATGCCGATCATGCGGATGTAGCCGCCGAACGGGATGGCCTTGACGCCGTACTCGGTCTCGCCCTTCTTCCGTGAGAAGAGCGTCGGTCCGAAGCCGACCATGTACTGCGGCACCCGGATGCCGAAGAGCTTGGCCGTGGAGAGGTGGCCCAGTTCGTGCCAGGCGATGGAGAACAGCAGGCCGACGGCGAAGAGGACTATGCCGAGGATGAACATCAGGGTCGTCATGCACGGGCCTCCGCCGTCTGTGCCGCCAGTTGCCGGGCCCGGGCGCGTGCCCAGGTCTCCGCTTCGAGGACGTCCGCGACGGTGAGCGAGGTTCCCGTACGAGGGGTGCCGTGCTCCTCGACCACCCGCGTGACGGTCTCCATGATCCCGAGGAACGGCAGCGCGCCGGAGCGGAACGCCTCGACGCACTCCTCGTTGGCGGCATTGAACACCGCCGGGGCCGTGCCCGCGAGCTGTCCGACGTGCCGGGCCAGGTTCACCGAGGGGAAGGCCTCGTTGTCCAGCGGGAAGAACTCCCAGGTGGAGGCCTTGCTCCAGTCGAAGCTGGGGGCGGCGTCGGGGACGCGTTCGGGCCAGCCGAGGCCGATGGCGATGGGCCCGCCCATGTCGGGGGGCGTCGCCTGGGCCAGGGTCGATCCGTCCGTGAACTCAACCATCGAGTGGACATACGACTGCGGGTGCACGACCACCTCAATGCGGTCGAAGGGAATGTCGTAGAGGAGGTGTGCCTCGATCACCTCCAGGCCCTTGTTGACCAGGGTGGCGGAGTTGATCGTGATCACCGGGCCCATCGCCCAGGTGGGGTGGGCGAGGGCGTCCTCGACGGTGACGCGGGCCAGCTGGTCCCTGGTCCGGCCCCGGAACGGGCCGCCGGACGCGGTGACAACGAGCTTGCGCACGTCGGCGCGGGTGCCGGCGGCCAGGGCCTGGAAGAGGGCGGCGTGCTCGGAGTCGACCGGGATGATCTGCCCCGGCTTGGCGAGGGCCTTGACCAGCGGGCCGCCGACGATGAGCGATTCCTTGTTGGCCAGCGCGAGGGTGTGGCCGGCCTCCAGGGCGGCGAGGGTCGGAGCGAGTCCGATGGAGCCGGTGATGCCGTTGAGGACGGTGTGGCAGTCGGAGGCGGCCAGCCGGGTCGCCGCGTCCGGTCCCGCGAGGATCTCGGGGAGCGGCTCCCGGCCGTCGTACCGGGCGCCCAGTGCCTCGCGCAGCGCGGGGACGACGTCCTCGCGGGCGACGGCGACGGTCCGCGGCCTCAGCCGGTGCGCCTGCTCGGCGAGGAGGCCGACCCGGCCGCCGTTGGCGGACAGGCCGGTGACCCGGAAACGGTCCGGGTTGCGCAGCACGAGGTCGATGGCCTGGGTCCCGATCGACCCGGTGGACCCGAGGATCACCACGTCCTTCGGGCCGTCGCCCGCCACCGGGTCGTAGACGAGGTGGGGGTCGGCGAGTGGGGCTGGACTGTCGCTCATCCCTCCATTGTGGCCGCAACGGCCCTCCGGGAGGACAGCGCGTCCCTCGCACGGGTGTCGCGGGGAGGGCGTGCGGGGCAGCGGTCCCGGCCACGGGGCCGGGACCGCGGCTGCTTCGCTCAGGGGATGGGGCGGTGGACGTTCTCCCGCTGGGAGGCTCCCGGGGTCGCGTCCGCGATCCAGGGGCCGTCGCCCGACGGGTCGACGATGCCCTGTTCGAGCCACTCGTACGCGCCGCCCAGCACGCCCTTGACCACCTTGCGGTCCAGGTCGTCGGTGTTGGTCCAGAGGCGGCCGAAGAGTTCCTCGACGCGGATCCGGGACTGGCGGCAGAAGGCGTCGGCCAACTGGTATGCCTCGCGGCCGTGGTCGCCGGTGGCGCGCAGGTGTTCGGCGCGGACACAGGCGGCGCTCATCGCGAACAGCTCCGCGCCGATGTCGACGATCCGGCCCAGGAAGCCCTGCTTGGTCTCCATCCGGCCCTGCCAGCGGGACATGGCGTAGAAGGTGGAGCGGGCCAGTTTGCGGGCGGTGCGTTCGACGTAGCGCAGGTGGGCGGCGAGGTCGGGGTGGGCGGAGGGGTGGAAGTCGGCGTAGGAGCGTGGGAGTTGGCCCGGTCCGGCGACGAGCTTGGGCAGCCACTTGGCGTAGAAGGCGCCGGCCTGCGCGCCCGCCTTCGCCTTGTCGGCCAGCGTCTTGTCGGGGTCGATCAGGTCGCCCGCGACCGAGAGGTGGGCGTCGACGGCCTCCCGCGCGATCAGCAGGTGCATGATCTCGGTGGAGCCCTCGAAGATGCGGTTGATGCGCAGGTCGCGCAGGATCTGCTCGGCGGGCACGGCCCGCTCGCCCCGCGCCTCCAGGGAGGCCGCGGTCTCGAAGCCGCGGCCGCCGCGAATCTGGACCAGTTCGTCGGCCATCAGACAGGCCATCTCGGAGCCGTAGAGCTTGGCGAGCGCGGCCTCGATGCGGATGTCGTTGCGGTCCTCGTCGGCCATCTGGGAGGAGAGGTCGAGGACCGCCTCCAGGGCGAAGGTGGTGGCCGCGATGAACGAGATCTTCGAGCCGACCGCCTCGTGCAGCGCGACCGGCTTGCCCCACTGCTCGCGCACCGCCGACCACTCGCGGGCGATCTTCAGGCACCACTTGCCGGCGCCGACGCACATGGCGGGCAGCGAGAGGCGGCCGGTGTTGAGGGTGGTGAGGGCGATCTTGAGGCCGGCGCCCTCGGGGCCGATGCGGTTGGCGGCGGGGACGCGCACCCGGTGGAAGCGGGTGACGCCGTTCTCCAGGCCGCGCAGGCCCATGAAGGCGTTGCGGTTCTCGACCGTGACGCCCTCGGAGGCGGCCTCCACGACGAAGGCGGTGATGCCGCCCTTGTGGCCCTCGGACTTCGGGACACGGGCCATCACGACGAGCAGGTCGGCGACGACGCCGTTGGTCGTCCACAGCTTGACGCCGTCGAGGACGTAGTCGTCGCCGTCGGGGACGGCGGTGGTGGCGAGCCGGGCCGGGTCGGAGCCGACGTCCGGCTCGGTCAGCAGGAACGCCGAGATGTCGGTGCGGGCGCAGCGCGGCAGGAACGTGTCCTTCTGCTCCTGGGTGCCGAACATCTTCAGCGGCTGGGGCACGCCGATCGACTGGTGGGCGGAGAGCAGCGCGCCGATCGCCGGGTTCGCGGATCCCACCAGGGCGAGGGCCTTGTTGTAGTAGACCTGGGTCAGGCCGAGACCGCCGTACTTGGTGTCGATCTTCATGCCGAAGGCGCCCAGCTCCTTCAGCCCCGTGATCACCTGGTCCGGGATACGCGCGTCGCGCTCGATCACCGACCCGTCGATCTTCGTCTCGCAGAAGTCGCGCAGCTTGGCGAGGAACTCCTCGCCGCGCTGGACGTCGTCGTCGGCCGGCAACGGATGGGGGTGGATGAGGTCGAGGCGGAAGCGGCCGAGGAACAGCTCCTTGGCGAAGCTGGGCTTGCGCCAGTCCTGTTCGCGGGCCGCCTCGGCGACCTGGCGGGCCTCACGCTCGGTGACCGTGGGCCGGGAGGAGGGGGTGGTTGCTGCGGACATGAGGCTCACCTCAACGATTCGTCCTGCGCGAACTTGCGGACGTACGTTACTAGTCGGTGCTACCCGATCGTATGTACCCGATACCGGGCGCCCCCACCACCCTTCGTGCGGCCGTTCGGCCGATGCCGCGGCGGGAGGTCCGGAGCGGAGAAGCGGAGGAGAACGCTGTCGAAGCGCTTCGACGGACTATGGACACCCGCCCGCCCCGGGGCTACTGTCGAACCACCCTCATCTGCCCTGCATCAACCCCGCGCGCTGTCGAAGCGCTTCACAACGCTTGGAGAGCTGGATGGTCACCCTCGCCGAGGTCGCCCAGCACGCCGGAGTCTCCGCGAGCACGGTGAGCTATGTCCTCAGCGGCAAGCGGTCCATCTCCACCACCACCCGGCAGCGGGTCGAGGAGAGCATCCGCACGCTCGGCTACCACCCGAACGCCGGCGCCCGCGCCCTGGCCAGCAGCAGGTCGAACATCATCGCCCTCATGATCCCACTGCGCAGGGACATGTACGTGCCGGTGATGATGGAGATCGCCCTCGCCGTCGCGACGACCGCGCGCACCCACGGGTACGACGTCCTGCTGCTCACCGGCGAGGAGGGCCCCGACGCGGTACGCCGCGTCACGGGCAGCGGGCTGGCCGACGCGATGATCGTGATGGACGTCGAGCTGGACGACGAACGGCTCCCCCTGCTGCGGGGCACCGACCGGCCGTCGGTGCTGATCGGTCTGCCGGCCGACACCGACGGGCTGACCTGCGTCGACCTCGACTTCCGGGCGACCGGCGCGCTGTGCGTGGAGCATCTGGCGGGGCTGGGCCACCGCGACATCGCCGTCATCGGCGAGGCCCCCGCGGTCTACGAACGGCACACCGGCTTCGCCGAACGCACCCTCGACGGTCTGCGCGGCGGGGCCCGGGAGCTGGGCCTGCGGCTGCTGCACCGGCCCTGCGAGGGCGGGTACGACGCGATGGCCGCGACCCTCGCCCGGGTCTTCGACGAGCGTCCGGACACCACGGGCTTCGTCGTCCAGAACGAGTCGGCCGTCGAGCCGCTGCTCTCGTTGCTGCGCCGGCAGGGCCGGGCCGTCCCCGAGGACGTGTCGGTGGTCGCGGTCTGCCCGGAACAGGTCGCCACCCACGCCTCGGTACGGCTCACCTCGGTCGCCCTGCCCGCGCAGGAGATGGGCCGGCAGGCCGTGGAGCAGCTCATCGCCAAGCTCGACGGACGCGGGAGCGACGAGGTCGTGCTGCTCGCGCCGGAGCTGACCGTCCGGGCCAGCTCCGGACCGGCGCCCGCGCGGTCGTGAGCGCGGGGCCGGCCCCCGGGGCGGGGTGCGTGCGGCGGGTCAGCCGCCGCTGACCGTCAGGTTGTTGGTGGTGAAGTCGAGGCCGCCGGCGGACGAGGTGATCTCGTAGCCGAACTGCACGTCACCGATGGTCTCGTCGCCCATCCAGCCCTTGGTGTCCTTGATCCACTTCAGGATCGGCAGGATGTCGACCGTGCCGGAGGTGGAGTCCGAGGTGCGCAGGAAAGAGAAGACCTCGTTGGCGCCGTTGCTGCCCTTGTAGACGTTCCAGGAGTGGCCGCCGAGGGTGACGGAACCCTGCGGGCTGCCGAGCGGGCCGACGGCTCCGTGGTGGTTGACCCAGAGCATGATCTCGTAGTCGTAGTCCGTGTCCCAGATGTCGTACGACGTGTTGTACGCGCCGGACGACGGGACCGTGACGTCGTAGCTGCTGCGGAGCGAGCCGAGGGAGCCGACCGGCTTGTTGATCACCTTCTTGGCGTTCGGGTAGGACTTGATGCCGCCCGTGTTCGGGTGGTCGGCCCAGGTGCCCCAGTTGGTGCCGGAGTTGGCCCAGACGCACTGGGCGCCCGCACCGGAGCCCCAGATGTTGTTGTAGAGGATGTAGCCGTCCAGGGTGGTGTTGCCCCACTGGTCGCACGAGTTCCAGACGGCGGCCTGGGCGGGGGCGGAGGCCAGACCGAGGGTGGCGCCCAGGGCGAGGGCCGGGGCGAGGAGGGCTTTCAGCGTGCGGGTGCGTGGTGCCATGGGGTTCCTTCCATGGGTGGGGGGCCGTGCACGGACGTCGCGCTCATGGGGCGGGCTCGGTGAGGACGGCCGCGCCGTGGCGGCCGAGGGTGACGCGGTCGGTGACGGTGGCGTCGGTCAGCAGGTCGCGGTGGGTGCCGGGGACGGCGACGGTGACGGGGTCGCGGCCGTGGTGGAGGAGGAAGAGCAGGCCGCCGCGGCGTACCGCCTCGACGTCGGCCGGGAGTCCGTCGAGGGCCGGGCGGACGCCGGCGTCGGCGGCGATCCGGGCGAGCAGGTCGCGCAGGGCGTCCGGTTCGGGGAGGGTCGAGAGGTACCAGGCACCGCCCTTGCGCAGGACGGCCGGACGTCCGTTCAGCTCGCCGCCCCGATACGGGATCACCTCGTCGGCGGTGGCGTCCGGTTCGATCTCCTCCGACCACAGGACGCCGCGGAAGCCGTCGCAGTCGGCGCGCTCGTCCTCCTCCAGGGGCCACCACTCGTGCAGGGTGCGGATGCCGAACAGCTCGCGGAGCCGGCCGTCCATGCCGCCGGGTCTGATCCGGTCGTCCTGGTCGGCGACGCCGGTGAGGAAGCCGCAGACGAGGGTGGCGCCGCGGCGGACGTGGGCGAGGAGGTTGTCGACCGCGGTGTCGGTGAGCGCGTACAGCTGCGGGACGAGGACCACCTGGTACGGGGTCAGGTCGTGGTCGGGGTGGGCGAAGTCCGCGGTGAGGTGGGCCCGCCACAGCGCGCGGTGCCAGGCGCGCAGAACATCGGCGTGGTCGACGCGGGCGGAGGGGCGGGCCTCCTGGTCGGAGGCCCACCAGGAGTGCCAGTCGTGCAGGACGGCGATGCCGGCGGTGACGCGGGTGCCGGCGGCGTGCGGGCCGAGCTTCGCGAGGTCGGCGCCCAGCCGCACGACCTCCTCGTAGGTGCGGCCACGCGGGCCCGCGTGGGAGACCATCCCGGAGTGGAACTTCTCGGCGCCCTGTCTCGACTGGCGCCACTGGAAGTAGCAGACGGCGTCCGCGCCCCGGGCCACGGCCTGCAGGGACCACAGGCGGTTCAGGCCGCGGGGCTTGGGGTGGTTCACGCCGCGCCAGTTGACCGGTCCGGCCGCCTGTTCCATGAGCATCCACGGGCCGCGTGCCTGGGAGCGGGTCAGGTCCTGGACGAGGGCGCCCTCCTGCGCGCCGTACGGGTCGCGCGGGTCGGGGTAGAGGTCGACGGAGACGACGTCCTCCTCCTCGGCCCAGCGCCAGGCGTCCTGGCCGGACCAGAGCGGCATGAAGTTGGTGGTGACCGGGAGGTGCGGGGTGTGGCGGCGGACGATGTCGCGCTCGGCGACGAAGCACTCCAGGAGCATGTCGGAGGTGAACCGCCGGAAGTCCAGGACCTGTGCGGGGTTCCTCAGGTAGTGGGTGCGGCGGGGCGGCCCGACCTCGGCCCAGTCGCTGTAGCCCTGGCTCCAGAAGGCGGTTCCCCAGGCGGTGTTGAGGGCGTCGAGGGTGGTGTACCGGTCCTGCAGCCAGCGGCGGAACCGGGTGGCCGCGCGGTCGCCGTGGTCGTATGTGCAGTACTCGTTGTTGATGTGCCACATGGTGAGGGCGGGATGGCTCGCGTAGCGCGCGGCCAGGGCCTCGGTGATGGCGGCGGCGTGCCGTCGGTAGGTGGCGCTGGAGTGCGAGAAGTGCTGCCGGCCGCCCCACCACTCGGTGCGGCCGTCCCCGTCGCGGGGCAGGGTGTCGGGGTGCAGGTGGCCGAGCCAGGGCGGGGGCGAGGCGGTGGGGGTGGCGAGGACGACGCCGACGCCGCCCGCGTGCAGCAGGTCCATGACCCGGTCCAGCCAGGCGAAGTCGTGCACGCCGGGCCGGGGTTCGAGCCGCGCCCAGGAGAAGACGCCGACGGTGACGGTGTTGACGCCCGCGGCCCTCATCAGGCGGACGTCCTCGGGCCAGGTCTCCTCCGGCCACTGCTCGGGGTTGTAGTCACCGCCGTAGAGGATGCGGTGCCGGGTCACGTCCGCGAGGTCCGGCATCAGCCCTTCACCGCCCCCGTGAGCATGCCCTTCCTGAAGTGGCGCTGGACGAACGGGGACAGGACGGCGACCGGCAGCAGGGCCATGACCATCACGGCCATCTGCACGGCGAGGCCGGAGAGCTCACCGGTCTTGATGGCCTGGCCGAGGCCGACCGGCGCCTCCTGCTTCTGGACCAGCTGGATCATGACGTTCTGGAGGGGCAGCATGTCCTGGTCGTTCAGGTACAGGGAGGCGTTGAACCAGGCGCTCCAGTAGCCGACCGCGTAGAACAGCGTGATCACCGCGACGACCGCGCGGGACAGCGGCAGCACGATCCGCCACAGGATGCGCAGGTCGCCCGCGCCGTCGATGCGGGCGCTGTCGATCAGTTCCGGGGAGATGCCCATGAAGAAGCCGCGCAGCACCAGGATGTTGAAGACGCTGATGGCGCTGGGCAGGATCAGGGCGAGGTAGCTGTCCATCAGGCCGAGGGACTGCACCAGCAGGTAGGTGGGGATGAGGCCGGCGCTGAAGAACATCGTGGCCAGCAGCAGCATCAGGATCCAGCGGTGGCCGAGGGAGCCGCTGCGGGAGAGTCCGTAGGCGCACAGCACGGACACCGCCATGGAGAACAGGGTGCCGACGAGCGTGACGCCGACGCTGACCGTCGCCGCGCGGGTGACCTGACCGCCGCTGAGCAGTTCCTGGTAGGCGACGAACGTGACGTCCTTGGGGATCATCACCAGGCCCCCGGCCTCGTCGATGGTCTCGCGCGAGGAGAGGCTGGTGACCACGACGATCCACAGCGGGAACAGGATGCCGAGGCAGGCCAGGGCGAGGACCAGGCCCTTGCCGGCCACCCCGGCCGGGCCGGGCTTCTCCTCCCACGCCGGCCGGGGCGGCGCGGCCCACCGACCGGGTCCTCGTACGGGACGCCCGGCGGGCTTGTCGACGACGGCGGTCACTTCTTGTACACCCCCTGCTCGCCCATGAGATGGGCCACCTTGTTCGCGGCCAGGACCAGGCCGAGGCTGATGACGCCCTTGATCAGGCCGGCCGCGGCGGCGTAGCCGAAGTCCTGGTTGCGTACGCCGTTCCACCACACGAAGGTGTCCAGGACCTCGGCGGCGCCGGGACCGACGGCGTCGCGTTGCAGCAGGATCTGCTCGAAGCCGACGGTGAGGGCGTCACCGACCCGCAGCACCAGCAGCAGCGCGATGACCGGGCGCAGCGCGGGCAGCGTGACGTGCCACATGCGGCGCCACCGGCTCGCGCCGTCCATCGCCGCGGCCTCGTAGAGGTCGGGGCTGACGGATGCCAGCGCGGCGAGGAAGACGATGATCCCCCAGCCGGCGTCCTTCCACACGCTCTCCGCGGTGAGCAGGAAGGGGAAGGTGCCCGGGTCGGTCATGATCGACAGACCGTCGTGCCCGTGCTCCCGCAACAGCTGCGAGAAGATCCCGGCCCCGCCGAAGAGCTGCTGGAAGACGGCGACGACCAGCACCCAGGAGAAGAAGTGCGGCAGGTACAGGATGGCCTGCGCGACGGCCCGCACCCGCGGCCTGACCACGCTGTTGATGAGCAGCGCGAGCGCGATGGGGACGGGGAAGAACAGCACCAGCTGGAGGATGAAGAGCACCAGCGTGTTCTGTACGGCGTTCCAGAAGGCCGAGTCCTCGAAGATGCGGTGGAAGTTGTCCAGCCCCACCCAGGGGCTGTTCATGATGGAGACGATGCCGTTGTCGCTGATGTACGGGTCGTACTCCTGGAAGGCGACGACGTTGCCGAGGATCGGCACGTAGTTGAAGAGCAGCACCAGCAGAACGGCCGGCAGTGTCATCAGCAGCAGGACGCGGTCGCGTCTGAACCGCAGTCGCGGGCTCAGCCTGCCCGCGGGCGGTCTCCTCCTGCCCCGCGCGGTGGCGTCGCCGGACGCCACCGGGGTCTTCGTCTCTTCGGCCTCGGCCCTGCTCCGAGGCACCGTGCTGTGCGACACGGCCCTACTCCTTGCCTCGGTGCCCGGTCAGCTCGCCGCCGAACCGTTCTCGTCGAGCAGCTTCCTGTACCAGTCGCGCAGCTCGTCGCCGCCCTTGCTGCGCCAGTCGGAGACGGCCCGCTGCACGTCGCTGATCTTCTTGCGGCCGCGGACGACGTCGTCCTCCAGCTGCTCGAAGTCGTTGGCGAGGTTGGTGTAGCGGGCGGGCTCGACGACCTGCATGCCGTAGAGGGCGGACTTCTTGGTGAAGGCGCCCATCCGCTGCTGCCACTCGACCTGCCCCTTGCCGACCTCGGGGAAGTCGGGGCGGGCGATGGTGGGCGCGGGGCTCGCCACCATCACGTAGGCGTTCATGACCTCGACGTTGCCCTGGTCGGTCTTGGTGGGGACGCCGTCCTCGACGGTGTAGTGGGTGCCCTCGACGCCGTAGTTGGTGGCCATGTACTCCTTGGTGCCGTACGGCGCGGCGGTGACGTTGGCCATGGCCAGCACGTCGCGGACCACCGACTCGGACGCCTTCTTGTTGACGAAGGCGAAGATGGTGGCCGGGTTGACGGCCCACAGCGTGGGGGCGCCGCCGTCGTGGCCGAAGATGTCCATGCCCCAGATCTCGAAGTCGGGGTTCTGGGTGGCCTGCTCGGCGGTGCGGCTCCACCACTGCGACATGTCCTGGTTGTAGATCAGGAACTCGCCGGCCGCGAACTTCGGCCCGGGGTCGGCGGCGTTGCTCTTGCCGAGGTCGGCGTCGGGGTGGGTGACGCCGGCGGCGAAGAGCTTGCGGGTCCACTCCAGCGCCTCGAGGTACTCGTCGGTCTCCACGCGGTTGACCAGCTTGCCGTCGATCTCGTGCCAGCCGAGCGCCTTCTCGTTGCCGGAGAGCACCCCGAAGGCGTTGAAGGCGGTCCACTTCATGTCCAGGCAGGCCCAGCGCTTGGCCCTCGCGCTGGTGGCGTCCTTGGCCAGCGCCATGAACTCGTCGCAGGAGCGCGGTACTTCGTAGCCCTCCTTCTCGAAGACGTCCCGCCGGTACAGGGGCACGATGCCGGTCACGTAGGAGGAGGGCATCGGCAGGCCGCGGAGCTTGTCGCCGAAGATGGAGCGCCGCCAGGCGTCGGTCGGGATCGCGGCGAGGTTCGGGTACTTCCTGACCGCGTCGCCGGAGAGATGGGGGCCGAGGTCGGCGAACTTGCCGATGATGGCGCTGGGTATCTTGCCGGTCATGTTCCAGCCGGGCACGACCACCACGTCGGGCACCTCGCTGGAGGCGAGGACCGCGCCGAGCTTCTGGTCGTAGGTGTTGCCGTCCTGGTTCTGCCAGGCCACGTCGACGCCGATGAGGTCGTTCATCGCCCGGTAGTAGGCGTTGTCCCCCTTGGGCGGCGACCCCCAGAACGGGGACATGACGGTGACCCGGCCGCCCTTGCCGAGCTTCTCGGGCACCGAGGTCTTCAGGTCCGCGAGGTCGAGCTTCCCGGTGAAGCCGACCGCGGAGCCGTTCTTGCTGGGGATGTCGGGGGTGACCACGCCGGCCGCCACGTACGCCGGCAGCAGCTTGTCCGCGTCCTTGCCCGACGTGGTGCCGTCGCGCGAGCCTCCGTCGGATCCCCCGCAGGCGGAGAGCAGCGGCACCCCTCCGGCCACCGCTGCGGTGGCGACCGCCGTGGAGGCGAGGAAACTTCTCCGGCTGGGACCGGAGGCGGCGTTCGGCGTCATTTGCGTCAACCCTTCGTGGCGCACCGGGACACGCGGCGGTGGCCGTCGGCTGCGATGTGGGGAGGCTCAGTCGAAGCGCTTCGATGTTGCTGCGAGGTTAAGTGAACCCCTGGGGGCGCACAAGAGCCGTTCCCAGAATTCCTCCGGGGTGACTGGAGGGCCGCGTCGACTGAACCGGCTTATGTGTCACCTGGGTTGTGGCAGGAAGGCGAAGGTGGGACGCTCCAGCGCCTTGACACCCGCCCGTGCGGCAAATCAGCATCGAAGCGCTTCGAATGCGCCTGGCCGATCCATCGCAAGGGGAACCCCACGTGACCGCATCCACGCCGCCCGCGCCACCCTTCCGTGATCCGCGTCTGCCGTTCGCGAAGCGCGTGGACGACCTGATGTCGCGGCTCACGCCGGACGAGAAGACCCGGTTCCTGCACCAGTTCGCCCCCGCCGTCGAACGGCTCGGCATCGCCGCCGTCCGCACCGGACAGGAGGCGCTGCACGGCGTGGCCTGGATGGGCCCGGCGACCGTGTTCCCCCAGGCCGTGGGGCTCGGCGCGACCTGGAACGAGGACCTTCTGCGCCGGGTCGGCGAGGCGGTGTCCAAGGAGGCCCGGGCGATGCGCGCCCGCGACGACCGGGTCGGCCTCAACGTCTGGTCGCCGACCGTGAACCTGCTCCGCCACCCCCTGTGGGGCCGCAACGAGGAGGGCTACTCCGAGGACCCGCGGCTCACCTCCGCCCTCGCCACCGCCTACACCCGGGGCCTGCGCGGCGGACATCCGGTGTACTGGCGTACGGCACCGGTCCTCAAGCACTGGCTCGCGCACAACAACGAGCGGGACCGGGACACCACCTCGTCGTCCGTGCGCCCGCGCGTCCTGCACGAGTACGACCTGCGCGCCTTCCGCGCGACCGTCGAGGCAGGCGCGGTCGCCGGGGTGATGCCCGCCTACAACCTCGTCAACGGCCGCCCCAACCACGTCTCCCCCCACCTCGCCGGGCACCTGCGCACCTGGACGGAGGACGACCTGCTGGTCTGCTCGGACGCGGGCGCGCCCTCCAACCTGGTCGACTCCGAGCACTACTTCGCCACCCACGAGGAGGCGACGGCCGCAGCGCTCCGGGCCGGCGTGGACAGCTTCACCGACCACGGCACGGACCCCTCGACGATCCTCGCGCGTCTCCGGGGCGCCCTCGACCGGGGCCTGCTGACCGAGGCCGACGTGGACGCGGCCGTGCGCCGCCAGCTGTCGGTCCGCTTCCGGCTCGGCGAGTTCGACCCGGAGCACGACCCCTACGCCGTCACGGCGGACACCGCCACGGAGTTCGACACGCCGGAGCACCGGGCGCTGGCGCTGGAGGCGGCCGAGCAGGCGGTGGTCCTGCTGCGGAACGACGGCGTCCTGCCGCTGGCCCCCGACACCCGCGTCGCCGTCGTCGGGCTGCTCGCCGACGAGTGCAAGCTCGACTGGTACAGCGGCACGCTCATCCACCGCTCCACTCCGCTGGAGGGCCTGTACGAGCGGTTCGGCGCCGACCGGGTGAGCTTCGCCGAGGGCGTGGACCGGGTCCGGCTGCGCACCGCCGACGGGGCCCACCTGCACGTGCTCCCGGCCGAGGGCTCCGCCGACGAGGCGCACGGCGGCGAGGGCGCCCTCGACCCGGCCCTGCTGGCCGGCCGCACCGACCTGCCGCCGCTCACCACGGACGCCGTCGGCACCGAGTTCGCGCTGACCGACTGGGGCGAGGGGGTCCTCACGCTGCGCGCCCCCGACGGCCGCTACCTGTCGGTCGCCGGGGACGGCCGCCTGCGTGCCTCCGCCGACCAGCCCGGCGGCTGGGTCGTGCAGGAGACGTTCCGTCTCGAACCGCACGGGAACGGTCACCTCCTCAGGCACCTGGGAACGGGTCGTCACGTCCGGGTCGCCGCCGACGGCGTGAAGGTTGCCGCCCCGGACGAGGACGCCGCCGAGGTCTTCGGCCTGGTCGTCACCGAACGCGGCGAGGACGCGGTGGCGCGGGCGGCGGCCGAGGCGGACGTGGTCGTGGTGGTCGCGGGCAACGACCCGCACATCAACGGCCGGGAGACCGAGGACCGTACGACGCTGCGGCTGCCCGCCCACCAGGAGCGCCTGCTGCGCGCGGCCCGCGCCGCCGGCCCGGCCACCGTCCTCGCGCTGGTGTCCGCCTACCCCTACGCGGTGGACACGGAGGGGCTCGGTGCGGTGCTGTGGTCCGCGCACGGCGGGCAGGCGGCCGGCACCGCGCTGGCCCGGGTCCTCGCCGGGGACGTCTCACCGGGCGGCCGGCTCCCGCAGACCTGGTACGCGGACGACGCCGACCTGCCCGATCCGCTCGACTACGACGTGATCGGCGGCCGTCAGACCTACCTCTACTTCGAGGGCACGCCGCTGTTCCCGTTCGGGCACGGCCTGTCCTACGCGTCCTTCGGCTACGGCGACCTGGCGGCGCGGGTGGCGGACGGGCGGGTGTCGGTGTCCTTCACCGTCACCAACACCGGGGACGTCACCGCCGACGAGGTGGCCCAGCTCTACGTCCGGGCCGGGTGCGGGTCGGTCCCGCGTCCGCGCCGGGAGCTGCTGGCGCACCGCCGGTCGGGCCTCGCTCCGGGCGAGACGGCCCGGGTCTCGTTCGACGTGCCGCTGTCCGCCCTCGCGTTCTGGGACGTCGCGCACGGCCGGTGGCGGCTGGAGCCGGGACCGTACGCGCTGCTGGTGGGGGCCTCCAGCGAGGACGTGCGCCTGGAGACGACCGTCGTCCTGGACGGAGAGCCGGCCGCTCCCCGCCCGGTGCGCGAACGCGGCCTGGCGGCCGCCGACTTCGACGAGCAGAGCGGCACGGAGATCGTGGACCGGACGAGGGCGGCGGGCGACGCGGTGACACCGGTGACGGACCGGACGGGTGAACTGCTCTACCGCGACTGCGACTTCGGCTCCGGTGTCACCCGGGTGACCGTGTCGGTGGCGGGCGAGGGCACGGTCGAGATCGCCCTCGACGGGCGGCCGCCGGTGGCGGTGCTGTCGCCGGACGCGCCCACGCCGGGGCCGTACGACTACGTGGAGCTCGACAGCGCGTTCACCGCCGGGGGCGTCCACGACGTCCGCGTCGGGCTGCGCGGCTCAGTACGGCTCGCGCACGTCGGCTTCTCCGGCTGAGGTTCCTCGGGCTGAGGTTCCCCCGCCCGCCCGGACCAGGCCCAGTTCGTAGGCCACGATCACGGCCTGGGCCCGGTCCCTCAGTTCCAGCTTCGCGAACACCCGGTTGATGTGGGTCTTCACGGTGTGGTCGGTGATGGTGAGGCGGGCGGCGATCTCTGCGTTGGACAGGCCCCTGGCGATCAGGGTCAGCACCTCCGTCTCCCGGACGGTGAGGTCGCCGGCCGCGTGGACCGGCAGCCTGGACCCGCGCGCGTGGACGAACTCGGCGATCAGCCGCTTGGTGATGCCGGGCGAGAGCAGCGCCTCGCCGGCACCCGGTGGCCGCGCATCGCGGAATCCGCTTGCGCGGGCGCGGAGTTCGGGGCACCGTCGGCGGACACCGGAGAAGGCGAGAAGGATGACCACGCAGACCCACCCCGTCGACCACGAACTCGTCGAGGCCGCGGCCGACGTCGCCCGCACCCGCTGCCGCGGCGACAACCACACCATGGCGGCCGCCGCCCGCGCCCGGGACGGCAGGATCGTCACGGCGGTCAACGCCTACCACTTCACCGGCGGCCCCTGCGCCGAACTGGTCGTCATCGGCGCGGCCGCCGCCCAGGGTGCCCACGAGCTGGAGACGATCGTCGCCGTCGGCGACCGGGAGCGGGGCGTCGTCCCGCCGTGCGGGCGGTGCCGCCAGGTGCTGCTCGACTACTTCCCCGCGCTCCGGGTGATCGTCGGCGCCGGCGACCGTCTGCGGGCCGTCCCCGTCGCCGAGTTGCTGCCCGAGACGTACGTGTGGGCCGACCACCAGCTCGACGCCGGATAGCACGGGGCCCACACGCACCGGCGGCCCGAACCCCCGCACAGTGGGTTCGGGCCGCCGGTCTTCCCGGGGTGCCTCAGAGAGCGAGGTCCGTCAGGACCAGCACGCGCTCGTAGGTGTAGTCGTCCATCGCGAACCGGACGCCCTCACGGCCCACGCCGGACTGCTTGGCGCCGCCGTACGGCATCTGGTCGGCCCGGTAGGAGGGGACGTCGCCGATGACGACGCCGCCGACCTCCAGGGCGCGATGGGCGCGGAAGGCGGTCTGCAGGTCGTGGGTGAACACGCCCGCCTGGAGGCCGTACTTGGAGTCGTTGACCGCGGCGAACGCCTCGGCCTCGCCGTCGACCTTCTGCACGCTGAGCACCGGGCCGAAGACCTCCTCGCGGGCGAGGGTGACGTCGGCCGGCAGACCGGTGAGCACGGTCGGCGCGTATGTGGCGCCGTCCCGCTTGCCGCCGGTGTGCAGCGTGGCGCCCGCGTCGACGGCCTCCCGCACCCACGCCTCGACGCGCTCGGCGGCGGCCTCGCTGACCAGCGGGCCGACGTCCGTCGCGTCGTCGTTCGGGTCGCCGGTCACCTGGGCCTCGACGGCGGCGACGACCCGCGGCAGCAGGCGGTCGTAGACGGCGGCGTCGGCGATCACGCGCTGCACCGAGATGCAGGACTGGCCGCCCTGGTAGTTGGAGAAGGTCGCGATGCGCTGCGCGGCCCGGTCCAGGTCGGCGTCGCTCGCCCAGTCGCCGAGGACCACGGCCGCGCCGTTGCCCCCCAGCTCCAGGGTGCAGTGCTTGCGCGGCACCGAGTCCATGATCGCGTAGCCGACGGTCTCGGAGCCGGTGAAGGAGATGACCGGCAGCCGCTCGTCCTGGACGAGGGCGGGCATCTTGTCGTTGGGCACCGGGAGGATGCTCCAGGAACCGGCCGGCAGCTCGGTCTCGGCCAGCAGCTCGCCGAGGATCAGGCCGGAGAGGGGGGTGGCCGGGGCCGGCTTCAGGATGATCGGCGCGCCGGCGGCGATCGCGGGGGCGATCTTGTGGGCGCACAGGTTCAGCGGGAAGTTGAACGGCGCGATGCCCAGGACCACACCCTTCGGGAAGCGGCGGGTCAGCGCGAGCCGCCCCTGACCGCCCGCGTCGGTGTCCAGGCGCTGGGCGTCGCCGCCGTTGAAGCGGCGGGCCTCCTCGGCCGCGAAGCGGAAGACGGAGACCGCGCGGCCGACCTCGCCGCGGGCCCACTTGACCGGCTTGCCGTTCTCGGCGGAGATCAGGCGGGCGATCTCCTCGGTGCGCTCGGCCAGCCGTCGGCTGACGTGGTCCAGTGCGGCGGCGCGGACGTGGGCGGGGGTGGCGGCGAACTCGTCCCGTACGGCGTACGCGGCGGCCACGGCCTCCTCGACCTGGGCATCGGTCGGCAGGCTCACCGCGCCGACCCGGCTGCCGTCCCAGGGGGAGGTGACGTCGAAGGCGGCCTCGCCGGTGGCCTGGCGGCCGGCGAGCCAGAAGGCGTGGGTGGAAGTCATGTGGCGTCCGGGCCCTTCCGCGTTGGGGGTGTGTACGGGTGTACGGGGGTGCGGGTCCACGGTAGGGCGGGGTTCGGCGGGGAGCGTTTGTCCGGGGTGTAGTGGTGGGGGTGCGTTGTTCGACGCGGTGGCCAGGTGAGCCGGCCGGCGCCGACGGGCTATTCGGCCGACGTCGTCTTCAGGGCCAGCCACAGCTCCATCCGTACGTCCGGGTCGTCCAGGGACCGGCCGAGGATCTCCTCCACGCGGCGCATCCGGTAGCGCAGCGTGTGGCGGTGGACGCCGAGGTCGGCCGCGGCCGCGTCCCACTGGCCGTGGCGGGAGAGCCACGCGCGCAGGGACGCCACCAGGTCGCCCCGGCCGGTCGCGTCGTGGTCGCGCAGCGCCCGGAGCAGGCCGTCGGCGAAGGCGCGCACCGCGTCGTCCGCGAGCAGCGGCAGCACCGATCCGGCCGCCAGGTGCTCGTGCTCCACGCAGACGCGTCCACGGCGGCGGGCCACCGACAGCGCCTGCTCGGCCTGCTTGTAGGCGGCGGACGCGGCGATGGGCCCGGACGGCGCCGACAGGCCGACGGTCAGCCCGTCCTCGTCGCCGCCCGCCGGGTCGGGCGCCGGGCGGCCGGTCTCCAGCGCCGACGCGTACTCGACGCAGGCGGCGACGGCCGCGCCCCCGTCCGTGGCGAGCATGACCAGCCGCTCGCCCTCGGGGACGGCCAGCACCGCCTCCCCGGCACGGGCCGCCGCGGACTCCACGACCTCGGCGAGCGCGCCCAGCCGGTCGCCACCGGTGCCCGCGGCGGAACCGCGCCCGTGCGCCCGCGCGGCGGACGGCACCGACTCGGCGACGATGATCCGGAAGGGCGCGTCCAGCAGGCCGCCGTACAGATCCCCGGCGACCGTCCGCGCGTGGTCCGGTTCGCCGGCCAGCAGCATGCGCAGCACGGCCTCGTCTATGCGCAGTCCGGCCTCGTACAGGGAGCGCGAGCGTTCCGTGGTGAGCGTCAGCAGGGCGACGGCCGAGTGCACGGCGTACCGCTCGGCGGTGCCGAGGGCGGCGGCGGTGCCGACGGCGAGGGCGGAGCGGGGCCGGCGGGAGGTGCCGAGGGAGTGCAGTTCGACCCGGTCGGCGTTCTCCGGGTGCTCGGGGTCCTCGGCCCCGCCGACCACGGCGGAGGCGGGCGCGGGCCGCTCGCGCAGCCGCCGTACGTCGGCGGTGAGCCGGCCGGCCCTGCGTCCGGCCCACTCCGGAGCCGTGGCGACCACGGCGCCCGAGGCGTCGTACAGCGCCGCCCATCCGTCGACCTGGGAGGCGAGCGCGGCCAGCAGCCCCTCCGGGCCGTCGGTCAGCGCCCGCCTGGTCAGCTCCCGCTGGGCGGCGAAGCCCGCGGTGACCGCCCGGTACTGGTCGGCGGCGATCGCGGCGGACACGGCCTTGCTGATGGCGAGGAAGGGCGTGCGGCGGGGCACCTCGAGGAGCGGCAGCCCCTCCTTGCGGGCGGCGTCGACCAGCGCCCCGGGGATCTCGTCGTAGTTGACGCCGACGGCGAACCCGAGGCCGACCACTCCGGCGTCCGCCAGCCGCTTCACGTACCGGTGCATCGCCGCGGGGTCCTCGGCGTCCAGCTTGAGGGCGGTGATCAGCAGCAGCTCCCCGCCCTCCATGTAGGGCACGGGGTCGGCGAGTTCGCTGACATGGGCCCAGCGCACCGGGGTGTCCAGACGGTCCTCGCCCGCGCGCACGGTCAGTTTGAGCGCCGAGTGGTGGACGAGCGAGGCGAGGGTGGGGCGCATGGGGTCCTGGGCCTTCGGATCCGTGTCAGTGGTGTGAGATGGCTGTGATCTTTTGGCCGCCGCGTATGAACGACCTGTGTCGATTCTGCCTCACTGTACGGTCCCGGGCGCCCGGCCCGGACGGTCACCCCCGCAGATCCACCAGCAGCGGCGGCGCGTGCTCGCCCTTGACGGTGGTCAGCGACAGCACCGCGTGCCCGGCCGGCACGGCGTGCGCCAGCTCGGACGCCGACCAGCGCTCACGCTCGACCTGCCGGACGGTGACCGCCCGCGCGGTGGGCGCCTTCCCGGTGATCACCCGGCGCAGCATGTGCGCGGCCTTGCCCGCCGGGGTCTCGGCGATGATCTGCCGGTCGGTGACGTCGCGGGCCTCGGTCCACTCCTTGCCCCACACCTCGGCGAAGTCCTGCCCGTCCCAGGGGGTGAGCCCGGACAGTGCCATGCGGCAGCCGATGGCCCCGAGCAACGGCCCGCGCAGCGGTCGCGGTACGTCGTCCAGGGTGCGCAGGGTCAGCACCGCCCCGGCGCCCGCCGAGCGCAGCCGCTGCACACCCCGTACGGCCTCCGGCGTCACCACGCCGCTCGCGTCGTCCAGCACCAGGCAGGCGAAGAGCGACCGGTCCTCCCGTACCGAGACGCTCGCCGTGAACTGGGCGAGGACCAGCCGGGCCAGCATCCGGGAGGCGTCGGCGTGACCGCGTTCCGGCAGGTCGATGCGGACCCGCACCGGGTGGTCGAGGGACTTGAGGGAGAAGGGCCGGGACTGCCCCGAGGTGTCGAAGAAGGCCGCGAAGGCCGGCCGGTCGAGGAGCGCCACGCGGTCGGCCAGCACACCGCCGACGTCCCCGGGGTGGCCCATCTGCCGCTCGCGCGCGTCCAGCTCGCGCAGCAGCGACTCCTGCCCGGCCGCCCGCAGGCCCTGCCGCAGTTCGGCCAGCGGTCCGGGTGTCCCGTCCAGCAGTTGCCGCAGCTCCGGTACGCCGGGGAAGCGGCCGTGCACCGCGCGGAAGGGGCCGAGCAGCTGGGCGAGGACGGTGGTGGAGCGGCGGGTGTCGCTGCCCGGATGCGGGTCGGCGAGGTCGCCGACCAGGGCTTCGGCGAGCACGACCGCGGCCTCGTCCGGGTCGGTGGTGCCGCCGTACAGGTCGAGGTCGTACACCGAGTCCGGGTGGCCGATCCGGACGACGACGTCGTAGGCGTCGGCGGGACCGAGGTCCGCGCCCGCGGCGCCGACCACGACGACCGCGGCCCGCCCGGCGAGCGCGTGCAGGCACAGCGACTCGGTGAGCGGCCGGACCACGCTGCCGGTCTTGCCGGAGCCCGCCGGGCCGACGGCCAGCAGGGAGGTGCCGAGCAGGTCGGGGCCGAGGGCGAGGCCGGCGCCGCGGTAGGCGTAGGGGTTGCGGGCGTCGTCGGCGGCGGTGCCGATCCGCACCTGTCCGGTGACCAGGTCGTGCCGGGCCCGCCGGGCGGGCAGGTCACGGTCGCCCGAGGGATGCGGGCAGGCACCGGCGCCCGCGCCGAGGACGGCGCCGGTGAAGGTGGCCAGGCTGTGCCGGCCGCGCTGCACGCCCTGCCAGGCCCGTGCGATGCGGGCGTGGTCGACGTCCCGCATCAGCCCCTGCCGGGCCTCGCCGGCGAGCCGCTCGGCGGCCTCGACGGCACCGGCGGCGCGGAGCGCGGGCCAGGCGGCGGGGTCCTCCTCGGGGGCGGGCGGTGGTCCGGCGGCCGGGGTGGCGGGGCGCCAGGCGGGCGGGCCGTAGCGCCGCCAGATCTCGTCCCAGCGACCGAGCCGGCCGACGCCGACCATGATGATGCCGGCGATCAGCGCGTAGTAGGCGTAGACGGCCACGACCGAGCCGAAGCTGTGCGGCTCGGCCCAGGAGTCCGGGATCATCGCGTACAGGGGCAGCAGCCACCAGCCGCCCAGGTAGCCGTTCCACAGCAGGGACCAGATCAGCCAGCCCACCAGGAAGGCGATCACCGCCCCGCTCACCAGCTGCCGTCCCGGTACCCGCTCGGGCTCCTCCGCCGGTCGCGGCCGGTGCCCGAACCGCCACACGCCGGGCAGCGCCTCCGGCCGCGGGGTGCGCAGCCAGGACAGGAAGGCGGAGCCCTCGGGCAGCGGCGGCACCCCCGGTGCCCTTGAGGGCCGCGGCGGCACCCCGGGCATCTCGGGAGGCCCCGCGGGACGCGGCACAGGATTCGCATGCGTACCCCGCGCGTCCCGGTTCCCGTCGCTGTCCATCGCCCTTGCCCCCTGACCAGCCGCTCCGTCCACCATCAGCGAGCCAATCTAACGCCCTCCCAAGGGGAGTTCACCGCTTACGCGGCCGGGCCCGCCCCGACGTGTCCCGATGTCGCCGTACCCGTCATGGGTCCGACACCTGTCCAGGACGGACAACCGACACCACGGACAACGCCCACATGGAGCATGCCCACCCCACCCCACCGGTCCTAGCCTGCGAGAAAAGAAGGCAAGAGTCCGCAAGATCCCGCAAGCCCCAGGAGCCCTCATGACCGCACTTCCGCAGGAGCGCCGCGTCGTCACCGCCATCCCCGGCCCGAAGTCGCAGGAGCTGCAGGCCCGGCGCACGGCCGTGGTCGCGCAGGGTGTGGGCTCCGTCCTGCCCGTCTTCACCGCGCGCGCCGGCGGCGGCATCATCGAGGACGTCGACGGCAACCGCCTGATCGACTTCGGTTCCGGCATCGCCGTGACCTCGGTCGGCGCTTCCGCCGAGGCCGTCGTACGTAAGGCGTCCGCGCAGCTCGCCGACTTCACCCACACCTGTTTCATGGTGACGCCGTACGAGGGCTACGTGGCCGTCGCCGAGGCCCTGGCCGAGCTGACCCCGGGCGACCACGCCAAGAAGTCGGCGCTGTTCAACAGCGGCGCCGAGGCCGTCGAGAACGCCGTCAAGATCGCCCGTGCCTACACCAAGCGGCAGGCGGTCGTCGTCTTCGACCACGGCTACCACGGCCGGACCAACCTGACGATGGCGCTGACCGCGAAGAACATGCCGTACAAGCACGGCTTCGGTCCCTTCGCGCCCGAGGTCTACCGCGTCCCGGTCGCCTACGGCTACCGCTGGCCGACCGGTCCGGAGAACGCCGGCCCGGAGGCCGCCGCCCAGGCGATCGACCAGATCAGCAAGCAGGTCGGCGCGGAGAACGTGGCCGCGATCATCATCGAGCCGGTGCTCGGCGAGGGCGGCTTCATCGAGCCGGCCAAGGGCTTCCTGCCCGCCGTCAGCCGGTTCGCCGAGGACAACGGCATCGTCTTCGTCGCCGACGAGATCCAGTCCGGCTTCTGCCGCACCGGTCAGTGGTTCGCCTGCGAGGACGAGGGCATCGTGCCGGACCTGATCACGACCGCGAAGGGCATCGCGGGCGGTCTGCCGCTGGCCGCGGTCACCGGCCGCGCCGAGATCATGGACGCCGCGCACTCCGGCGGCCTCGGCGGCACCTACGGCGGCAACCCGGTGGCCTGCGCGGGTGCGCTCGGTGCCATCGAGACGATGAAGGAGCTGGACCTCAACGCCAGGGCGAAGCACATCGAGGCGGTCATGAAGTCCCGCCTCTCCGCCATGGCGGAGAAGTTCGACATCATCGGCGACGTCCGGGGCCGCGGCGCGATGATCGCCGTCGAGCTGGTCAAGGACCGCGCCACCAAGGAGCCGAACCCGGAGGCGACCGCCGCGCTCGCCAAGGCCTGCCACGCCGAGGGCCTGCTGGTCCTGACCTGTGGCACCTACGGCAACGTGCTGCGTTTCCTGCCGCCGCTGGTGATCGGCGAGGACCTGCTGAACGAGGGCCTCGACATCATCGAGCAGGGCTTCGCGGGCCTGTAGGACGGGCAGGTGCGCGAGTGCCCGAACGCGCATCTGAGCTGCGTTTCGCACGCCTGGCGAGGGGAGCGGCAGAGCGTGTGAAGAAGGTGTGCGGGGTGGATGGCAGGACGCCGATGACCCTGTCCTGAGACCACCCCCTGCCGTAGGTTCTACGCAGATGAGAGATACACCCGCCCACAGGGGACTGTGGGCGGATCTTTCAGGCCGCGGCTTCCCCAGCTTCGACCTGGTCGTGCCTCGCGCACACAGCCGGAACCCGTGGGTTCCGGGTCTCCTCACCGATCGGACGGTCGCCCGCCCCAAACCCCCCGGGGCGCGCGGCGTTCCGGTCAGGACGGCCGTCTCGGCACCCGGGACGGCGGTTCACCGAAGGGCCGGCACACTCCCCCCCTTGTGCCGGCCCTTCGGTGTGTTTGCCAAGCTGTGCGCCATGCTGCTGCCCGGGCTCCCCGTCCTCCTCTTCGCGCTGATCACCTGGCAGGTCGTCGCCGACGGCCCGCTGGTCGGCGTGGACGAGCGGCTGAGCCGGGCGCTCGTCCGTCCGGACCGCCTCTCCGAGCTGCTGGCCGACCTCGGCAACGTGCAGGTCGCCGTGCCCGTTCTCGCCGTCGCGCTGGCGTACGTCGCGTGGCACGGGCGGGCGCGGGGTGTGGACCGCTGGTGGCTGCCGCCGCTGGCGGGTGCCCTGGCGATGGCGCTGGTGCCGGCGCTGGTGGCCCCGCTGAAGGCGTGGACCGACCGCCCCGGCACCCCGGCGGTGCCTCCGGCCGTCGGCTACTACCCCTCCGGCCACACCGCCACGGCGCTCGTCGCGTACGGCGCGGCGACGCTGCTGCTGTTCGGCGCGCTGCGTTCGCCGGCCGTACGCCGTGTGCTGGTCCTGCTCTGCGCGCTCCTCGTCCTGGGCGCCTCCTACGGGCTGGTGCGCCGGGGCTACCACTGGCCGCTGGACGTGGCCGGCAGCTGGTGCCTGGGGGCGGTGCTGCTGGCCGGGGTGTGGCGGGTGGCCGGGGCGGGACGGGCGGCGGCCCGGCCGCACCCCGGGGGCGGTCAGCCGAAGTAGGCGTCGAAGTTCTTCATGAACTCCCAGTTCCCGAACCGGTCCCAGTTGATCGACCACGTCATCAGGCCGCGCAGGTCCGGCCAGGTGCCGTGGGTCGCGTAGGAGCCGCAGTCGGTCTTCTTGGTGAGGCAGTTCAGCGCCTTGTTCACCTCGGCCGGGGAGACATGGCCGTTGCCCGCGTTGACGGAGGCCGGCATGCCGATCGCGACCTGGTCGGGGCGCAGCGGCGGGAAGACGTTGGCCGCGTCGCCGGCGACCGGGAAACCGGTGAGGAGCATGTCGGTCATCGCGATGTGGAAGTCGGCGCCGCCCATGGAGTGGTACTGGTTGTCGAGGCCCATGATCGGGCCCGAGTTGTAGTCCTGGACGTGCAGCAGGCTCAGGTCGTCGCGCAGGGCGTGGATGACCGGGAGGTAGGCGCCGGCCCGCGGGTCCTGCCCGCCCCACTTGCCCGTGCCGTAGTACTGGTAGCCGAGCTGGACGAAGAAGGTCTCGGGGGCCATGGTCAGCACGAAGTCGTCGCCGTACTTGGCCTTGAGGGTCTTCAGGGCCGAGATCAGGTTGACGATGACGGGGGTCTTCGGGTTCTTGAAGTCCGTGTCGTCGGCGTTGAGCGACAGCGAGTGGCCCTCGAAGTCGATGTCGAGGCCGTCGAGGCCGTACGTGTCGATGATGGCGGAGACGGACGAGACGAACTTGTCGCGGGCGGCGGTGGTGGTGAGCTGCACCTGGCCGTTCTGGCCGCCGATGGAGATCAGGACCTTCTTGCCCGCCGCCTGCTTGGCCCTGATCGCGGCCTTGAACTCGGCGTCGCTCTCCACGTTCGGACACTCTCCCCCACTCTCGGCTTCGCTCGAGCGGGAGGGGCCCCCATCCGGACAGCGGTCGAAGCGGATGTCGCCGGAGGTGACCGAAGTGGGCTCGCCGAAGGCCAGGTCAATGACGTCCCAGCTGTCGGGCACGTCGGCCATCCGCGTGTAGCCGGAGCCGTTGGCGAAGCTGGCGTGGAGGTAGCCGACCAGGGCGTGGGCCGGGAGGTCGCCGGACCCGCCGCCGTCCGGGCGCTCGGCGGTGGTGGCGGTGACCGTCGCCGAACGCGCCGACTCCCCGGCGTCGTTGACGGCGGCGACCTGGAAGGCGTACGCCGTCGAGGGGGTCAGGCCGGTGACGGTGGTGGCGGTGCCGGTGACCGTGCGGATGCGGGTGCCGTCGCGGTAGACGGCGTAGCCCGTCGCGCCGGGGACGGGTGACCAGCTCAGCGCCACGCCGGTCGACGTGACGGAACCGGCCGTCAGACCGCCGGGGACCGCCGGGGGCCGGCCCGCCTCGCCGCCCGGGCCGGTGAGCGAGATGTCGTCGGCGTGGTAGGCGCCGGTGCCGTACCAGCCGTGGGTGTAGACCGTGACGCGGGTGGTGGACGGGCCGGTGCGGAAGGTGGTCGTCAGGCGCTGCCAGTCGGGGGCCGACTGGGCCCAGGTGGAGACGTCGGTGGTGCCGGTGCCGCTCGCGCCGAGGTGGACGTAGGTGCCGCGGACCCATCCGGAGAGCGTGTACTGGGAGTCGGGTTTCACGGTCACCGTCTGCGCGCAGCGGGCGTTGTCGGCGCCCGCCGGGGTGGCCTTGAGCGCCGCCGTGCCGCTGCGCACGGGCGTGCCGACGACCGCGCCCGCCGTGCAGGTCCAGCCGTCCAGGGCGGACTCGAAGCCGCCGTTGCGCGCCAGGTCCGCGTCGGCCGCACGGGCGGCCGACGTGAGCGCGGTCAGTCCGGACGCGGCGAGTGCCGCGGCGGTGAGCAGGGTGACGAGGGGGCGACGGGCGAGCGGTCTGGAGCGTTCCACAAGTGCCTCCGGACATGGGGGAGATGGGGAGGGTGGAGCGCGCCCAACTTGGTCCAGACCAATTCGCTTGTCAACCCCTTGCGCTGCTCACATTCCTCCCTCCTCCCCCGCGAGTGCCGCCGCCGCCTCGTGCATCGCCAGTTCCAGCAGTGCGGGGTCGGTGAGGGTGCCGGAGCCGTCCGGCGGGATCAGCCAGCGGACCCCGCCGGACGCTCCCCCCGGATGCGGCACCACGATCCAGGTGCCGAGCCCGGCCGTCCGGACCCCGGTGCCCACCCAGCGGGTCGCCGTGCCGGCCGGCACGAAGAAGCCCGTCCGCGCGTCGCCGAAGTCGACGAGCACCGGGCCCGGCCGGTCCAGGACGCGGGACAGCACGTCGAGGGTCGGATAGCCGAGCCTGCTCGGCAGGATGAGCACGTCCCAGGCCCGGCCCGCGGGCAGCAGCGCGACACCCAGGGGGTCGCGCTCCCACTCCCGCCGGCAGGACTCGGGATCCGGTGCGACGGATGCCAGCCACGCGACCGCCGTCTTCGCACCAGGCATGTGAAGACCTCCCTCTCGCTCGTTGGACGCGGGGTGCGTCACGAGGGAGAGGGAGGTCACCGCCGGGCATTACGCGAGTCGCCGCAACCCGTTCGGGTGAAGCGGGCCACACGGACCCGGCCGGCTAGCTGTCGAAGCCCAGCCCCAGCTTGTCCATCGCCCGCAGCCAGAGGTTGCGCCGGCCGCCCTGGGCGTCCGCGCGGGCCAGCGACCACTTGGTGAGCGCGATGCCCGTCCAGGCGAAGGGCTCGGGCGGGAAGGGCAGCGGCTTGCGGCGGACCATCTCCAGTTCGGTGCGCTCGGTGCGCTCCCCCGACAGCAGGTCGAGCATCACCTCGGCACCGAAGCGGGTCGCTCCCACGCCGAGGCCCGTGTACCCGGCGGCGTAGGCGACCTTGCCCTGGTGGGCGGTGCCGAAGAACGCCGAGAAGCGGGAGCAGGTGTCGATCGCGCCGCCCCAGGTGTGCGTGAAGCGGACGCCCTCCAACTGCGGGAAGCAGGTGAAGAAGTGCCCCGCGAGCTTGGCATAGGTCTCCGGGCGGTCGTCGTACTCGGCGCGCACCCGGCCGCCGTACGGGTAGACCGCGTCGTAGCCGCCCCACAGGATCCGGTTGTCGGCGGAGAGCCGGAAGTAGTGGAACTGGTTGGCGCTGTCCCCGAGCCCCTGCCGGTTCTGCCAGCCGATCGAGGCCAGCTGCCCGTCGGTGAGCGGCTCGGTCATCAGGGCGTAGTCGTAGACCGGGACGGTGTACGGGCGCACCCGCTTGACCAGGTTCGGGAAGATGTTGGTGCCGAGCGCGACCGAGCGGGCGCGGACCCCGCCGTACGGGGTGCGGACGGCCATGCCGGCGCCGTACGGCCTCAGGGTGAGCGCCGGGGTGTTCTCGTAGACGCGCACGCCGAGGCCGAGGCAGGCCCGCTTGAGGTTCCAGGCGAGCTTGGCGGGGTTGAGCATGGCCACGCCCCTGCGGTCCCACAGGCCCGCCCGGAAGGTCGGGGAGTCGACCTGCTCGCGCACCGCGTCGCCGTCCAGGTACTCGACGCCGTCCGCGAGCCCCTTCGCGCGGATCTCCTCGTACCAGTCCTTCAGCTCGGCGGCCTGGTACGGCTCGGTCGCCACGTCGATCTCGCCGGTGCGCTCGAACTCGCAGTCCAGGGAGTGGCGGGCGACCGCCGTCTCGATCGCGTCGAGGTTGCGGGCGCCCAACTCCTCCAGCCGTTGGATCTCGCCCGGCCAGCGGCTCAGGCCGTTGGACAGTCCGTGGGTGAGGGAGGCGGCGCAGAACCCGCCGTTGCGGCCGGAGGCGGCCCAGCCCACCTCACGGCCTTCCAGCAGCACCACGTCCCGGCCCGGGTCGCGCTCCTTGGCGATCAGCGCGGTCCACAGCCCGCTGTAGCCGCCGCCGACGACCAGCAGGTCGCAGGTCTCGGCGCCGGTGAGGGCGGGCTGCGGACGGGGACGGCCGGGGTCGTCCAGCCAGTACGGGACCGGCTGGGCGTCGGAAAGGGATTTCGTCCAGTCGTTGCTGCGGCTCATGGCGCTAGGGGCCATGATTTCAACTCCCTACGAATGCATTACTCAGTACGCTACGCCTTGCGGCGATTTCGGCGGTTGCCGATGGCCATCGAGGCCAGAACGAACAGTACGGCGATGACGAACATGGCCGTACCGACGACATTGATCTGAACGGGCGTTCCGCGCTGCGCCGAGCCCCAGACGAACATGGGGAACGTGACGGTGGAGCCCGCGTTGAAATTCGTGATGATGAAATCGTCGAAGGAGAGCGCGAAGGCGAGCAGCGCGCCGGCCGCGATGCCGGGGGCCGCGATGGGCAGCGTGACCCGGACGAAGGTCTGGAAGGGACCGGCGTACAGGTCCTGCGCCGCCTGCTCCAGCTTCGGGTCCATCGACATCACGCGCGCCTTGACGGCCGTCACCACGAAGCTGAGGCAGAACATGATGTGGGCGATCAGGATCGTCCAGAAGCCCAGCTGGGCGCCCATGTTGAGGAACAGGGTGAGCAGCGAGGCGGCCATGACGACCTCGGGCATCGCCATCGGCAGGAAGATCAGCGAGTTGATCGCACCCCGCGCGCGGAAGCGGTAGCGGACCAGCGCGAAGGCGATCGCGGTGCCCAGCGCCGTGGCGCCGAGGGTCGCCCAGAGGGCGATCTGGAGGCTCAGCGACAGCGAACCGCACAGTCCCGCGACCCCGCAAGGATCCTTCCAGGCGTCCGTGGAGAACTTCTGCCATTCGTAGTTGAAGCGCCCGTTCGGTTTGTTGAACGAGAACACCGTGACGATGGCATTGGGCAGCAGGAGATATGCGAGCGTCAGCAGTCCGGCGATGACGACCAGATTGCGCTTGAACCAGTTGACGAAGGCCATCTAAACCAGATCCTCCGTCCCGGACTTCCGAATGTAGAGGGTGACCATGGCGAGAATCGCGGCCATCAGGATGAAGGAGAGTGCGGCCGCCGTCGGATAGTCGAGGACCCTGAGGAACTGCGACTGGATCACGTTGCCGATCATTCCGGTGTCCGCCGAGCCCAGCAGCGAGGCGTTGACGTAGTCGCCGGTCGCCGGGATGAAGGTCAGCAGCGTGCCGGAGACCACGCCCGGCATCGACAGCGGGAAGGTGACCTTGCGGAAGACCGTGGAGGGCTTCGCGTACAGGTCGCGCGCCGCCTCGTGCAGCCGCCCGTCGATGCGCTCCAGGGACGTGTACAGCGGCAGGATCATGAAGGGGAGGAAGTTGTACGTCAGACCGCAGACCACCGCGAGCGGCGTGGCCAGCACGCGGTCGCCGGACGTCCAGCCGAGCCAACTGGTGACGTCCAGGACGTGCAGCGTGTTCAGGGCGCCGACGACCGGTCCGCCGTCCGCGAGGATCGTCTTCCAGGCCAGGGTGCGGATCAGGAAGCTGGTGAAGAAGGGCGCGATCACCAGGATCATGATCAGGTTCCGCCAGCGTCCCGCGCGGAAGGCGATCAGGTACGCGAGCGGGTAGCCGAGCAGCAGACACAGCACGGTGGCGGAGGCGGCGTAGGCGACCGAGCGCAGGAACTGCGGCCAGTACTCGGACAGCGCGTCCCAGTAGGTCACGAAGTGCCAGGTGACCTTGTAGCCCTCCTCCAGCGAGCCCGTCTGCACGGAGGTGGAGGCCTGGTAGATCATCGGCGCCGCGAAGAAGACGACCAGCCACAGGATGCCGGGCAGCAGCAGCCAGTACGGCGTCCAGCGGCCCCTCTTGCGCGGGGGCTTCTTCGGCTCGGGCGCGGGCGGGGTGAGCGGCGGTGGCGCCTCGGTGAGGGTGGACATCAGGCCGCCTCCCCCTCGGCGACGCCCGCGTCGATGTCCTGCTCGGCGTCCAGCCCGAACGTGTGCGCCGGGTTCCAGTGCAGGACGACGTCGGCGCCGGGCACGAGGCGGGCGTCGCGGTCGATGTTCTGGGCGTACACCTCGAAGTCGGGGCAGGCCGCGCAGTCCACGACGTACTGGGTGGAGACGCCGATGAAACTGCTGTTGCTGATCTTGCCGGTGATGCGGTTGCGGCCCTCGGGTATGGAGCCGGCCTCGTCCGCGTGGGTGAGGCCGACCTTCTCCGGGCGTACGCCGACCAGCACCTTGCCGCCCGCCTGCGCGGGCACGGCACAGCGGGAGCCGGGCAGGAGCAGCTTGTCGCCGGCCGCGCGCACCACGACGTCGTCGCCGCTGCGGGTGTCGACCTCGGCCTGGATCAGGTTGGAGGTGCCCAGGAAGTTGGCGACGAAGGTGGTCTGCGGGTTCTCGTACAGGTCGGCGGGGGCGCCCAGTTGCTCGACGCGGCCCCCGTTCATCACGGCGACCCGGTCGGCCATGGTCATGGCCTCCTCCTGGTCGTGCGTGACGTGTACGAAGGTGATGCCGACCTCGGTCTGGATGCGCTTCAGTTCCAGCTGCATCTGGCGGCGCAGCTTGAGGTCGAGGGCGCCGAGCGGTTCGTCGAGGAGCAGCACCTTGGGGTGGTTGATCAGCGCGCGGGCGACCGCGACGCGCTGCTGCTGGCCGCCGGAGAGCTGGTGCGGTTTCTTGCGGGCCTGCTCGCCGAGCTGGACCAGGTCCAGCATCTCCTCGACCTGCTTCTTCACCGACCTGATGCCGCGCCGGCGCAGGCCGAAGGCGACGTTCTCGAAGATGTCGAGGTGCGGGAAGAGGGCGTAGGACTGGAAGACCGTGTTGACCGGCCGCTTGTACGGCGGGAGCGCGGTCACGTCCTGGTCGCCGAGGTGCACGGTGCCGCCGCTGGGCTCCTCCAGCCCGGCGATCATGCGCAGGGTGGTGGTCTTGCCGCAGCCGGAGGCGCCGAGCAGGGCGAAGAAGGAGCCCTGCGGGACGGTCAGGTCGAGCGGGTGCACGGCGGTGAAGGAGCCGTAGGTCTTGCTGATGCCGGAGAGGCGGACGTCGCCGCCGCCCGGCTGAGCCTTCGTCGTATTCGTCATCGTCGTCACGCCCCAGTGAGCTTCGCGAACTTCTCTTCGTATGCCGTCTCTTCCTTCGAACTCAGGGAGCGGAAGGAGTGCGACTTGGCCTGCATGGCCTTGTCGGGAATGATCAGCGGGTTGTTCGCCGCGTCCTCGTCGATCTCCGCCAGCTCGTCCTTCACGCCGTCGACGGGGCAGACGAAGTTGATGTAGGCGGCGAGTTCCGCGGCCGGGCGGGGCTCGTAGTAGTAGTCGATGAGCCGCTCGGCGTTCGTCTTGTGCCGCGCCTTGTTGGGGACCAGCATGTTGTCGCTCGACGTGACGTAGCCGCTGTCCGGGATCACGAAGTCGATGTCCGGGTTGTCGGCCTTGAGCTGGACGACGTCCCCGGCCCACGCCAGGCAGGCCGCGAAGTCGCCCTTGCTCAGGTCGGACGTGTAGTCGTTGCCGGTGAAGCGGCGGATCTGACCGCGGTCGACGCCCTTCTGGAGCCGGGCGATCGCGGCGTCGTAGTCGTCGTCCGTGAAGCGGGCCGGGTCCTTGCCCCCGTCGAGCAGCACCATGCCGACGGTGTCGCGCATCTCGGTGAGGAAGCCGACCCGGCCCTTGAGCTTCGGGTTGTCGAGCAGGTCGGCGACCGTCTTCACCTCGATGCCGTCCAGCGCCTTCTTGTTGTAGGCGATGACCGTCGAGATGCCCTGCCAGGGATAGGAGTACGCGCGCCCCGGATCCCAGTCCGGGTTGCGGAACTGGGGCGACAGGTTGGCGAAGGCGTGCGGCAGGTTGGCCGGGTCCAGCTTCTGGACCCAGCCGAGGCGGATCAGGCGGGCCGCCAGCCAGTCGGTGAGGACGATGATGTCGCGGCCGGTCTCCTGGCCCGCGGCGAGCTGCGGCTGGATCTTGCCGAAGAACTCGCTGTTGTCGTTGATGTCCTCGGTGTACGCGACCTTGATACCGGTGCGCTTGGTGAACGCGTCCAATGTGGGGTGGCGCCGGCCGGCCTCGTCGACGTCCATGTACTCGGTCCAGTTGGAGAAGGAGATGCGCTTCTCCTTCGCGGACCGGTCCTCGGCGGAGACGCCGCCCTCGGTCTTGCCGGCCGCCGGGATCCCGCAGCCGCTCAGCATGCCGAGGCCGCCGACCGCCAGCGCGCCGCCCGTGGAGGCGCGCAGCAGTGAGCGACGGGTGAGGGCGGCCCTGCCGCTCCTGAGACTGCGCCGCATGGCGGCCACTTGGGCCGGTGACAGGCGGTCGGGCTCGTACTGCTCCATGCGCGTGGTTGCCCTTTCGGGTGGGTCGGCCGTGGTCGGCGGCCTCTCGACGTGACTATCGGTCCCCGAAGACGGTGCGGTGCCAGTCCTTGGCCGCCACCGCGGTGTTGTCGAACATGACGTGCTTGACCTGTGTGTACTCCTCGAAGGAGTAGGCCGACATGTCCTTGCCGAAGCCGGACGCCTTGTATCCGCCGTGCGGCATCTCGCTGATGATCGGAATGTGGTCGTTGATCCACACACAGCCCGCCTTGATCTCGCGGGTGGCGCGGTTCGCCCGGTACACGTCCCGGCTCCAGGCGGAGGCGGCGAGACCGTACGGCGTGTCGTTGGCCAGCCGGATGCCCTCGTCGTCGCCGTCGAAGGGCAGCACGACCAGGACGGGACCGAAGATCTCGGACTGGACGACCTCGCTGTCCTGCGCGGCGTCGGCGATGAGGGTGGGCCGGTAGAAGGCGCCGTCCTTGAGGTCGCCCTGCGGTGCCTCGCCGCCGGCCACCACGCGCGCGTAGGAGCGCGCCCGGTCGACGAACCCGGCGACACGGTCCCGCTGGACGTGGCTGACCAGCGGGCCGAGGTCGGTGCCCGGCGCGAAGGGGTCGCCGACCCGCACGGTCTCCATGAGGGCGGCGGTCTTCTCGACGAACGCCTCGTACAGGGGCCGCTGCACGTACGCGCGCGTGGCGGCGGTGCAGTCCTGGCCGGTGTTGATCAGCGCGCCGGCGACCGCGCCGTGCACGGCGGCGTCCAGGTCGGCGTCGTCGAAGACGAGGAAGGGCGCCTTGCCGCCCAGCTCCAGGTGCAGGCGCTTGACGGTGGCGGTGGCGACCTCGGCGACCCGCTTGCCGATCGCGGTGGACCCGGTGAAGGAGGTCATGGCCACGTCGGGGTGGGCGACCAGGTGCTCGCCGGCCTCCCGCCCGGTGCCGCTGACGATGTTGATCACGCCGTCCGGGATGCCGGCGGCCGTCGCGGCCTCGGCGAACATCAGGGAGGTCAGCGGCGTGATCTCGGCGGGCTTCAGCACGATGGTGTTGCCCGCGGCGATCGCCGGGAGGATCTTCCAGGCGGCCATCTGGAGCGGGTAGTTCCAGGGCGCGATGGACCCGACCACGCCGATCGGCTCGCGGCGCACGTACGAGGTGTGGTCGCCGGAGTACTCCCCCGCCGACTGGCCCTGGAGGTGCCGGGCGGCGCCGGCGAAGAAGGCCGCGTTGTCGATGCTGCCGGGCACGTCGAACTCGCGGGTCAGCTTCAGCGGCTTGCCGCACTGGAGGGACTCCGCGCGGGCGAAGTCCTCGGCGCGGTCGGCGAGGACGGCGGCGAACCGGTGCAGGGCGTCGGAGCGCTCACCGGGCGTGGCGCCCGCCCACCCCGGGAACGCCTCCCGCGCGGCGGCGACGGCCGCGTCGACGTCGTCGGGACCGGCCAGCTCGTAGGTCAGGACGTCCTCGCCGGTCGCCGGATCGACGACGGTGTGCGTACGCCCGGAGGTGCCCTTCGTCAGGCGGCCCGCGATGTACTGGGCCCCGTCCGCGAAGCGGTCCTGGGCCGGGAATCGGTCCGGGGTGGCGTTGCCCGGGTTGTGCATGTCGGCTCTCCTCGGTCTCCCCGTGGCGGGGGCCGGCGTGGCTCAGGCTCGATGTGAGTGCCGATCCTGACAGAGCACTAGGGCTCCAACAAGTGATTCCGTTGTTGCCATTTGGTTACGCGACGGAATCTGTCGACCAGGTGTCGAGTCGCCACGGAAAAGCACGGACGGAGTGTCAGTGGCGCGTGCCAGACTCGCGTGCATGGACAGGATCACGGGGGCGGCACCGAAGGCCGACGTCATCGACAGCAGGGAGGCGCTGCTCGGCCGGGTCCGCGCGGGCGCCCGGATCAAGTACCTCTGCTTCTGGGGCCACCGGCCGCTCCCCGACGGCCGCGTCGGACCGGGCTGCCTGAGCCAGTGGTGGCCGTCGCCGTTCACCGTCGCCGGCGTGGAGTACGCGACGGCCGAGCACTGGATGATGGCCGCCAAGGCCAGACTCTTCGAGGACCCGGAGGCCGAGCGCCGCGTCCTGGCCGCCGGCCATCCCGCCGAGGCCAAGAAGGAAGGCCGGCTGGTCCGCGGCTTCGATGAGGCGGTGTGGCAGCGGGAACGCTTCGCGATCGTCGTCGAGGGCAGCACCCACAAGTTCGCCTCGGACCCGGCGCTGCGCGCCTTCCTGCTGGACACGGGCGACAGAGTCCTGGTCGAGGCGAGCCCGGTGGACCGCGTCTGGGGCATCGGCCTCCCCGCCTCCGACGAGGCGGCGACGGACCCGGAGCGGTGGCGGGGGGCGAATCTGCTGGGGTTCGCGCTGATGGGGGCGCGGGAGCGGCTGCGGGCCCGAGCGTCGGACTGACGCCCGGCGGAGAGCGTCCGTCCAGGCCACCGTCCCCGTTCGGGGCGACGCGATGCGGGGCCACGCGATGTCGTGCGGCGCGATGCCGTGCGGCGCGACACGGGGCAGCGCGGAAGCCGTGCGGCGCGAAGCCGGGCCTTCAGGGCGCGAGGATCACCAGCAGCCCGAAGCCCACGCCCAGGACCACGCCGACGATTCCGCAGATGACCCCCGCCAGCGCCTGGCCCGCGTTGGTGGCCTCTCCCCGGTTCGCCTTCGCGCGGCCGAGGGAGCCGAAGACGATTCCGAGGATGCCCACGACGATCGCGAGCGGCCAGAGGCAGAAGCCGACGGCGGCGATGATGCCGAGGACGAGGCCGGTGGTGCCCATGCCGTTGCTCGGCATCGGCCCCATCCCGGACCAGCCGTAGTAGCCGTGCGGCTGCGCACCGGGGTATCCGGCCGGGCCGGGATGCCCGTAGCCGACCGGGCCCGGGTAGCCGTAGGGGACCTGGCCGGGGCCGTCCGGCGCGATGGGCGGCGGCGGGACCGGCTGCCGGTCCTGGGCGTACGGCGGCGGCGTGACCGGCGGCGCGAAGGGGTTGGGTGCGCCGGTGCTCGCGGCGGCCGTCGGGTCCGGTGCCGCGAAGGGGTTGGCGGGGGCGGACGGGGCGGCCCACCGCGGAGGCTCCGCGGCCGGCATGGACGTGACCGTCTGCTGGTCGTGGACGGACGGGGGCGGCCAGGACGCGCCGTCGTGGGCAGCGACGGTCGCGCCGGGTCCGCCGTCGGCCGCGGGGGCGGTGTCCGCGGGCGGGGCCCAGGGGTCGGGGGTGGCCGGACCACCGGGGGCCGTCGGCGCTTCCGGCGTGTGCGGCTTGTCGAGGCCGACCCGGGGGGCCGGTGCGGTGGCGCCCGCGGAGGGGCCGTCGTCGGCAGGGGTGCCGGGCGCGGCCGGCCCGGGTGCCGGATCGTTCCCGGGAACCTGAGGCGTGTGCCGCGGGTCGTTTCTCGGCGGCTGCGCGTCGTCGGGCATGTGCGGGTCCCCCTCAGTCGAACGTCCCGTCATGCTACGGCCCGTCCCCGTCCGGCACGGGCCCGGCCTACGATGATCCCGAGTCACCGATCAGCCGATCACCCGCGCCCCGCCGGCCCACGCCGGCCCGGGACGCCGCTGTGGGGAGGAACACCCTTGACCGAGCACCTCGTCGACCCCGACGTCCCGCGTGACCTGCACGCCTTCATCGCCGGACTGCCGAAGGCCGAACTGCACGTCCACCACGTCGGTTCCGCCTCCCCGCGCATCGTCTCGGAGCTGGCCGCGCGCCACCCCGACTCCAAGGTCCCCACCGACCCCGAGGCCCTGGCCGACTACTTCACCTTCACGGACTTCGCGCACTTCATCGACGTGTACCTGTCCGTCGTGGACCTGATCCGCACCCCCGAGGACGTCCGGCTGCTGACCTACGAGGTGGCCCGGGAACTGGCCCGGCAGCAGGTGCGGTACGCCGAGCTGACCATCACCCCGTTCTCCTCCACCCGGCGCGGCATCGACGAGCGCGCCTTCATGGACGCGATCGAGGACGCCCGCAAGGCTGCGGAGGCCGAGTTCGGGACCGTACTGCGCTGGTGCTTCGACATCCCCGGCGAGGCGGGGCTCGAGTCGGCGGAGGAGACCGCGCGGCTCGCCACGGACGACCGGCTGCGCCCGGAGGGCCTGGTCTCCTTCGGCCTGGGCGGGCCCGAGATCGGGGTCGGCCGGCCGCAGTTCAAGCCGTACTTCGACCGGGCGATCGCCGCCGGACTGCACTCGGTGCCGCACGCCGGCGAGACCACCGGCCCGCAGACCGTCTGGGACGCCCTCACCGACCTGCGCGCGGAGCGCATCGGCCACGGCACCAGCTCCGCCCAGGACCCGAAGCTGCTGGCCCACCTCGCCGAGCGGCGCATCCCGCTGGAGGTGTGCCCGACCTCGAACATCGCCACCCGCGCGGTGCGCACCCTCGACGAGCACCCGATCAAGGAGTTCGTGCGCGCCGGAGTCCTGGTGACGATCAACTCCGACGACCCGCCGATGTTCGGCACCGACCTCAACAACGAGTACGCCGTCGCCGCCCGGCTCCTCGGCCTGGACGAGCGGGGCCTCGCCGGCCTGGCGAAGGACGGGGTCGAGGCGTCGTTCCTGGACGCGCCGGGCAAGGCACGGATCAAGGACGAGATCGACACGTACACCGCCTCCTGGCTCTCCTCCTGAGGCGGGCGGCCCCATGCATCCTCCCCTGCGCGACGTGACCGCCGTGGCCCATCGCGGCGACCCGTACCGGCACCGCGAGAACACGCTCGACTCGCTGCGCTCCGCCCTCGACCGCGGCGCGGACGCGGTCGAGACCGACGTACGCCTCACCCGGGACGGCGTGCCCGTGCTGCTGCACGACGAGACGCTGAAGCGGCTGTGGGACCACGAGCGGCCGTTGCGCTCGCTGTCGGCCGAGGAGGTGCGGGGGCTCACCGCGGGCGGGGTGCCGACCCTCGCCCAGGCGCTGGCCGCGACCGACGGCGGCAGGCTGATGCTCGACCTGCCGGGGGCGCCCGGCGAGCGGGCGGTCCGGCGCATCGTGGACGTGGTCCGCGAGTGCGGGGCCGAGGACCGCGTGTACTACACGGCGGGGCCCGTCGCCATGCTCGCCGTACGCGCCGCCGACCCGGCCGCCGAGATCGCCCTGACCTGGACGACGTCGGCCCCGCCCCGGGCCGGCCTGCTGGCGGCGGTCCGGCCGCGGTGGCTCAACTACCGCTTCGGCCTGGTCGACCGTGCCCTGGCCGACCGCGTCCACGCCGACGGCTACCTGCTGTCGGTGTGGACCCCCGACACCCGCCGCACCATGCGCCGGCTGATCGCCCTGGGCGCCGACTCGATCACGACCAACCGGATCGACGTGCTGTGCGCGCTGCGTGACGGGGCGGGTCGGCGCCCGTAGGGGCGATCCCGCACAAGTCCCCCCACTCGTGGGGGACTTCCCGGAGTCCGGGCCCGGGGCCCGCGCCCTCCTCACCGACGATTCCCGACGGGGCGCGGCGCACGAGGATGATCATCGACCTTCCCGCCCGGACCCACTGGAGCCGTCGATGCGTGCCCGTACCTCTTCCGTCCTTGCCGCTTCCCTCGTGCTCGCCCTCGCCGCCGGCCCACTGGCGGCGCCCGCCTTCGCCACCCCGCCCTCCCCCAACGCGTCAGCGGCCTCCGGTCCCGGGCACAGAACGGAGGGCACGAACGGGTCGGACGTTCTGGACGAAGCCGCGCTGCGCGCCGCCGTCGACGCGGTCCCGGACCAGCACGCCACCGCCGCCCTCGTGCGAGTCGGCGCCACCGGCGAGACCTGGCGCGGCAGCGGGGGCGTGCGCGACCTGGCCACTGAGCGCCCGGCACGCGCGAACGCCCGCTTCCGGGCCGGGTCGATCACCAAGGTCGTCACCGCCGCCACCGTGCTGCGGCTGGCGGCGGAGGGCAGGGTGGACCTGGACGCGCCGGTACAGCGCTACCTGCCCGGCCTCTTCACGCCCGAGTTCCGGAAGCCGATCAGCGTGCGCCAGTTGCTGAACCACACCAGCGGCATCCAGGCGGGAGACAGCCTCGGCGAGGACTTCGAGGAGGTGTACGCCCACCGCTTCGACACGCTCACCCCGCAGCGGGTCGCGGCGTCGGCGATCGCTAAGGGACCGGAGTTCGACCCCGGGGACCAGCAGCGCTACCTGAACATCAACTACACGGTCCTCGGCCTGTTGATCGAGAAGGTGACGGGACGCACGTACGCCGCCGAGGCCACCCGGCTCGTCCTGCGCCCGGCCGGCATGCGCCACACCTACTTCCCCGGCACCGACCCCCGCATCCGGGGTCCGCACAACCGGGGCTACCAGAAGGTGGAACGGCCCGACGGGACGACGGAACTGGTCGACGTGACCGAGTGGAACCAGGCGGACCGCTGGGCGGCCGGCGACATGATCTCGACCACCGCCGACCTGGAGCGGCTGCTCACGGGGCTGTTCTCGGAACGGATCGTGCCGCAGCCGCAGTTGGAGGAGATGTTCACGACTCCGGCGGGCCTCCCGGAGGCAACCCGCAGCGCGGGCCTGGAGTACAAGAAGGTGGGCGGCCAGATGTTCTGGGGCAAGTCGGGCTCCCGCTACGGCTACAGCGCCCTCATCGGCGGCACCCGGGACCTGAGCCGCACCCTCGTCCACTCGGTCAACTCCACCGACGCCAAGAGCGCGGAGCGCAACCCGGTCGTCGACGGCATCACCGCGGCCGCGCTGAAGTAGCCCCCGTCAGCCGCCGCGCCACGGTGTGCGCCGCGACCGTCGCCGCGCCCGCGAACCCCAGCCCCAGGGCGAGGTCGCGCGGGCGCGTGGGCCGCAGCACACCGGCGCGGCGCAGCCGGTGCCGGGCCCAGAGGGTGAACGGGACGACGACCAGCGGAGAGGTGACCGACCCGGGCGTGTAGCCGCGGACGAGTCCCGCCTGCGCGAGGTGGACCAGGCCGTGCAGGCCGAAGGCGTCGAGTGCGGTCTGGTACGTGGCCGACCGCCCGCCGGTCAGCCGTCCCGCGACGGACGCTGAGGCCACGACCGCGGCCATCGCCCCGACCGCCACGGCGAACTCCCGCCCGTCGACCGACCCGGCCCGCCGCCAGACGCCCTCCGGCACCGTGGGGAACCGCTCGCGCAGGAGTGGCAGATTGCGGCGCCACCAGCCCGGCATGGTCGCCAGTTCCTCGGCATCGTGCAGGGCCCAGGCGGCCAGCAGCCCGAGCGTGACCGCGCCGCCGACTTCCGACGAGCGTTTTTCACCACTCGATGAATTATCCACCCCGTCAGTCTGCTACACCCCGACGATCCCGTTCCACCGCTTCGCGAACTCCGCCCGCTCCCCCGCCCCGATGTCCCGGGCGATCCTGAGGCGCTCGCGCATCCTGTCGTCCGGGAAGATCAGCGGGTCCTCGGCGAGGGCGGCCGTGTCCGGGTCGTCGGAGGAGGCGAGCACGCCCCGGGCGGCGGGGACCGGGCAGACGTAGTTGACCCAGGCGGCCAGCTCGGCGGCGACCTCGGGCTGGTAGTAGTAGTCGATCAGCCGCTCGGCGTTGCCCTTGTGGCGGGCCAGGTTGGGGATCATCAGCGACTCGGCCCACAGCTCGGCGCCCTCCTCCGGGACGACGAACTCGATGTCCGGGTCGTCGGCCTGGAGCTGGATCACGTCACCCGAGTACGCCTGGCAGGCCAGCACGTCCCCGCTGGAGAGGTCCTTGATGTAGTCGTTGCCGGTGAAGCGGCGGATCTGGCCCTTGCCGACCTGCTTCTCCACCAGGTCGCACATCGTGTGGAAGTCGTCCGTCCGCCAGTCGGTGATGTCCACCCCGTCGCCCTGCATCAACAGGGCGAACGCCTCGTCCATGCCGGACAGCAGGGTCACCCGTCCCTTGAGGTCGGTCGCCCACAGGTCGGACACGTGCCGGATCTCCCGGCCCAGACGGCGGCGGTTGTAGGCGATGCCGGTGATGCCCGACTGCCAGGGCACGGTGTACTTGCGGCCGGGGTCGAAGGCGGGCGAACGCAGCAGCGGGTCCAGGTACTTGGTGACGTTCGGCTGCCGGGAGCGGTCCATCTCCTGCACCCAGCCGAGCCGGACGAACCGGCCGCACATCCAGTCGCTGATGACGATCAGGTCGCGGTCGGTGGACTGGTGGTTCATCAGGGACGGGCTGATCTTGCCGAAGAACTCGTCGTTGTCGTTGATCTCCTCGATGTAGTCGACGGAGATGCCCGTCCGGTCCTCGAACGCCTCCAGCGTGGGCCGCCGGCTCGGGTGTTCGTCGTCGGTGTCGATGTACAGCGGCCAGTTCGCCCAGGTCAGCCGGCGTTCGGCGGCGGACCGGTCGGCGGCGGCGCGGTCGCCCGGCGCGACGTACGCGGCCGGCACACCGCAGCCGGCCAGCGCGCCGAGCGCGGCGCCGCCGCCCAGGCCGCGCAGCAGGGACCGGCGGGAGATCGAGGGCGTCCTCGGGAGCAGGGGCATGGCCGCAGGATCCCGCGCCCGTGCCCACCGGGACAATCGACGCTGCGTCGAGCGCCTTCGGCCAGGCCCGACACCCTGTCGACCGGGGCGCGTGCACGATGCACGCACCGCGGCCCCGGACGGGATTCCCGTCCGGGGCCGCGGTGGGCGAACCGGGGTGTCAGGCGTCCAGCGACGTCATCACGTGCTTGACCCGCGTGTAGTCGTCGAAGCCGTACGACGACAGGTCCTTGCCGTAGCCGGACTTCTTGAAGCCGCCGTGCGGCATCTCCGCGACCAGCGGGATGTGGGTGTTGATCCACACACATCCGAAGTCCAGCTTCTTGGACATCCGCATCGCGCGGCCGTGGTCCTTGGTCCACACCGAGGAGGCCAGCGCGTACTCGACGCCGTTGGCCCACTCGACCGCCTGCTCCTCGTCGCGGAAGGACTGGACGGTGATGACGGGGCCGAAGACCTCCTTCTGGATGATCTCGTCGTCCTGCTTGAGACCGGAGACGACGGTCGGGGCGTAGAAGTAGCCCTTGTCGCCGACGCGGTGGCCGCCCGCCTCGACCTTGGCGTGCGCGGGCAGGCGCTCGATGAACCCGGTGACCTGCTTGAGCTGGTTCGGGTTGTTGAGCGGCCCGTACAGCACGTCCTCGTCGTCCGGCCGGCCGGTCTTCGTCTCGGACGCGGCCTTGGCGAGCGCGCTCACGAACTCGTCGTGGATCGACTCGTGGACGAGCACGCGGGTGGCCGCCGTGCAGTCCTGGCCGGCGTTGAAGTAGCCCGCGGTCGAGATGTCCTCGACGGCCTTGGGGATGTCGGTGTCCTCGAAGACGACGACGGGGGCCTTGCCGCCCAGCTCCAGGTGGACCCGCTTGAGGTCCTTCGACGCGGACTCGGCGACCGACATGCCGGCCCGCACGGAGCCGGTGATGGAGGCCATCGCCGGGGTCTCGTGCTCGACCATCAGGCGGCCGGTGTCGCGGTCGCCGCAGACGACGTTGAAGACGCCCTTGGGCACGATCGAGCCGATGATGTCGGCCATCAGGGCCGTGGACGCCGGGGTGGTGTCCGACGGCTTGAGGACGACCGTGTTGCCCGCGGCGAGCGCCGGGGCGAACTTCCACACGGCCATCATCATCGGGTAGTTCCAGGGGGCGACCTGCGCGCAGACGCCGATCGGCTCGCGGCGGATCATGGAGGTCAGGCCCTCCATGTACTCACCCGCGCTGCGGCCCTCCAGCATCCGCGCCGCACCCGCGAAGAAGCGGATCTGGTCGACCATCGGCGGGATCTCCTCGGAGCGGGTCAGCCCGATGGGCTTGCCCGTGTTCTCCACCTCGGCCGCGATCAGCTCCTCGGCCCGCTCCTCGAACGCGTCGGCGATCTTCAGCAGGGCCTTCTGCCGCTCGGCCGGTACCAGGTCGCGCCAGGCCGGGAAGGCCGCGGCGGCGGCCGCCATGGCCGCGTCCACGTCCGCCTGTCCGGACAGGGGCGCGGTCGCGTAGGCCTCTCCCGTGGCGGGGTTGACCACCTCCGTGGTCCGTCCGTCGGCGGCGTCCCGGAACTCACCGTCGATGTAATTGCGCAGACGACGCAGCTCGGTGCTCACTGCCGGCCCTCCAAGGTTGGGTGTCCAATCACTGAGACACCCACCCTAATCCGTGCACCGACGTTTTCAACACCCCCGATCGCCCCTTGATTGCGAAATCCGCAGACTGAAACCACCTAGACAACGGATTTCATCGATACGGCCTTGCGAAACTGTCGAGACGTCGTGCACAGTGAACCCGTGGCCAGTCGAAGCGCAGACCCGAAGGACTCCCGCGAGTCCAGGAACGGCGGTCCCCAGTTGGACGCCGTCTCCCTCGCCATCATCGAACAGCTCCAGGAGGACGGCCGCCGGCCGTACGCCGCCATCGGCAAGGCCGTGGGCCTCTCCGAGGCCGCGGTGCGCCAGCGCGTCCAGAAGCTGCTCGACCAGGGCGTGATGCAGATCGTCGCCGTGACGGACCCGCTCACCGTGGGCTTCCGCCGCCAGGCGATGGTCGGTGTCAACGTGGAGGGCGACGTGGAGTCGGTCGCCGACGCGCTGACGGCCATGTCCGAATGCGAGTACGTGGTGATGACCGCGGGCTCGTTCGACCTGATGGTGGAGGTCGTCTGCGAGGACGACGACCACCTCCTGGAGGTCATCAACCGACGCATACGGGCCGTGCCCGGCGTGCGCTCCACCGAGAGCTTCGTCTATATGAAGCTCAAGAAGCAGACCTATATGTGGGGAACCCGATAATCGTGAGCACCGACAGCCCCAAGGACCTCAGCAGGACCGCGTACGACAACCTGTGGATGCACTTCACCCGCATGTCGTCGTACGAGAACGCCCCCGTCCCCACCATCGTCCGCGGTGAGGGCACCCACATCTACGACGACAAGGGCAAGCGCTACCTCGACGGTCTCGCCGGCCTGTTCGTGGTCCAGGCCGGACACGGCCGCCAGGAGCTGGCGGAGACCGCCTCGAAGCAGGCACAGGAGCTGGCCTTCTTCCCGATCTGGTCCTACGCCCACCCGAAGGCCGTCGAGCTGGCCGAGCGCCTCGCGAACGAGGCCCCCGGCGACCTCAACAAGGTCTTCTTCACCACCGGCGGCGGCGAGGCGGTCGAGACCGCCTGGAAGCTCGCCAAGCAGTACTTCAAGCTGACCGGCAAGCCGACCAAGCACAAGGTCATCTCCCGCGCGGTCGCCTACCACGGCACCCCGCAGGGCGCCCTGTCCATCACCGGCCTGCCCGCCCTCAAGGCGCCCTTCGAGCCGCTCGTCCCGGGCGCGCACAAGGTGCCGAACACCAACATCTACCGTGCCCCGATCTTCGGCGACGACCCCGAGGCCTTCGGCCGCTGGGCCGCCGACCAGATCGAGCAGCAGATCCTCTTCGAGGGCCCGGAGACGGTCGCGGCCGTCTTCCTGGAGCCCGTGCAGAACGCGGGCGGCTGCTTCCCGCCCCCGCCCGGCTACTTCCAGCGGGTGCGCGAGATCTGCGACCAGTACGACGTGCTGCTCGTCTCGGACGAGGTCATCTGCGCCTTCGGCCGCCTGGGCACGACCTTCGCGTGCGACAAGTTCGGGTACGTCCCGGACATGATCACCTGCGCCAAGGGCATGACCTCGGGCTACTCCCCGATCGGCGCCTGCATCATCTCCGACCGCCTGGCCGAGCCGTTCTACAAGGGCGACAACACCTTCCTGCACGGCTACACCTTCGGCGGCCACCCGGTCTCCGCCGCGGTCGGCATCGCCAACCTCGACCTCTTCGAGCGCGAGGGCCTCAACCAGCACGTGCTCGACAACGAGGGCGCCTTCCGCGCCACCCTGGAGAAGCTGCACGACCTGCCGATCGTCGGCGACGTCCGCGGCAACGGCTTCTTCTACGGCATCGAGCTGGTCAAGGACAAGAACACCAAGGAGTCCTTCACCGACGAGGAGACCGAGCGCGTCCTGTACGGCTTCCTCTCCAAGAAGCTCTTCGAGAACGGCCTGTACTGCCGTGCCGACGACCGCGGCGACCCGGTCATCCAGCTGGCCCCGCCGCTGATCTCCAACCAGGAGACCTTCGACGAGATCGAGCAGATCCTGCGCGCCACGCTCACGGAGGCGTGGACGAAGCTCTGATCATCCGTCCAGATGATCATCCGGTAGTTCCAGAAGATCACCACGAGCCCCGGTGCCGTCCGTTCGAGTGAGAACGGCGGCCCGGGGCCGCGTGCTTTCCGGCTTCCCCCGCGGCGACTCCCTACCGTGCCCAGTGACCGATCGGCCCCCTCCTCGTTCCCCCGGACGGGGGAACGTGACCGGGGAAACACGGATCAGAACCGAGGTGACGCCCATGGAGGCCCCGCCGGACAACGACGTGCTCTGGGCCCGCGCCCTGCACTTCCAGCACCAGGACGGCTCCCCCGCGCTTCAAGGCGTGTCGCTCGGCGTCCGCGAGGGCGAGATCCTCGCCGTGAGCGGCCCGCGCGGAAGCGGCAAGACCACGCTGCTGCGCTGCCTGTCCGGACTGGTCCGGCCGCAGGACGGCGAGGTGTGGTTCAACAGCGTGCCGGTGCACACCATGGGACCGCTCAGCCGCGAACGGCTGCGCCGCGACCGCTTCGGCTGGATCGACCCCGCGCCCGTGCTGGTCCCGGAGCTGAACGCCTGGGAGAACGCCGCCCTCCCCCTCATGCTGCGCGGCACCGGCCGGCGCCGCGCCAAGACCGCCGCCCTGGAGTGGCTGGACCGCCTCGACGTCGGCGACAAGGCACGGCGACGGCCACGGGACCTCCAGCAGGCCGAGCGGCAGCGTGTCTGCATCGCCCGCGCGCTGGCCGTCGCCCCCGCGGTCCTCTTCGCCGACGAGCCCACGGCGCCGCTGCACCGCGCCGACCGCGCCCAGGTGCTGCGCACCCTCACCACGGCGGCCCGCTCGCACGGCATCACCGTCGTCCTCGCGACGCACGAGGCGCAGACCGCCGGCCTGGCGGACCGCGCGGTGGCGCTGCTGGACGGACGACGGGTCCGGACCGTACATCTGCCCCCGCTCGCCGAGACCACGGTGGCCACAGGCGCCGCCGGGGCCTCCGGAACGGAAGGCCGGGCCGCGTGCTCGCTCTCCGCCTGACCCGCGCCGCCCATCTCGCCGTCCACCTGCGCCGTCTGCTGGTCGCGGTGGCCTCGGCGGGCACGGGCTTCCTGCTGCTGTGCGCGTTCGGACACGCGATGAGCCATCCGGACACGCCCGGTTCCTCCGCCCTCCGCCTCGCCTGGTGCGCGGCGCCGCTCGCCGCCACCGTGTACCTCGCGGTCGCCGTGGCCCGCACCGACCCCGGCACCCGGCCCCGCTCGGGGCTGTCCGCGATCGGCCTCGGGCCGGGCCGGCTGATGGCCGTCTCGGCGACGACCACGGCCCTGTCGGGCGCGTTCGGCTCGGTGGCGGCCCTGCTGCTCTTCCTCCACCTGCGCGGCGACCTGACGGGCCCGCCCTCCGACCGCGTCCCGGCCGGGGCGCTGGCCGTCGGCCAGTCCCTCCCGGCCCCGGCGATCCTGACGCTGCTGGCCCTGGTCCCGGCCGCCGCCTCGGCCGCGGTCGCGTACTCCCTGCGCCCCCGCGAGCCGCGCCGCGCCCCGGCCGCCGGCGCCCGCGGCTACGGCCGCTTCGGGGCGTACGGCTGGGGCAAGGCCCGGGAGACCTTCGGTGCCTACGGCCGCTTCGGCGCCCGCTGGACGTCGTCCCCGGCTCAGGCCGGTGCCCCTGCGCCCGCGGCCCGGCAGGCGGCCGCCGGTTCCGCCGAGTCCTCGGACGCCCCCTCCGGCGGAGCCGCCCTGCTGACGCGGGCCGGTGACGGCGACCCGGCGGCGGACCCGGACGGCCCCCCGCCCGCGCAGGACTCCGCCCCCGCCCTCCCGGCACCCCGCCCGCCGAACACCACCGTCCTGCCCTGGGGCATCGCCGTACTCGCCGCGGGCCTCGCCGTCGAGACCTACACCGGGCACCCGGCCACCACCCCCGACGCCACCCCGTCGGCCGGCGTGCTCATCGGCTGGGCCCTCACCGCCCTGGGCCTGGCCCTCGCCGGCCCCGGCCTCACCCACCTGTGCGGCCGCCTCCTCCAGGCCGCCCGGCCCGGCGCCCTGCGGCTGCTGGCCGGGCGCGTCCTCATGGACGAGGCGCACCGCATCGGCCGCCCCCTCGGCGTCGTCTGCGCGGTGGCCGCCGCGGCCTACGTGGCCACCTCGCTGTACGCCGCCGACGGCCCGGACTTCGGCGCGTTGAGCACCCTGGGCGCCCTCCTCGTGGCCGGCTGCACGGTGGCCACCCTCCTCACCGCGGCCGTGGAGGCCAAGCACGCCCGCGCGGACACCACCGACGCCCTGCTGCGGCTGGGGGCGCCCCCGGCGACCCTGCGCGCCGCGGCCGCCGTACGCGCAGCAGCGCTGCTCGCCCTGTTCGGTGCGCTGACCCTGATCGTCGCGGAACTGGCGGCGCTTCCCCTGTCCCGCTGACGTCCTCGCGGCACCCGCGAGAAAATTCTCGAAGAGATCCACGAAACGGCGATGAGTTCCGCGCCCGCCGTACGTCTAACCCTTCGAACAGCACGGCAACGGCAGCGCACTTACGGGAGAGGCCCTCATGTACCAGCAGATGATCTTCGTGAACCTGGCCACCAACGACCTGGCCGCCTCGAAGAAGTTCTTCACCGGTCTCGGCTACGAGATCAACGCCCAGTTCAGCGATGACACCACGGCCTCGATCCCGCTCAGCGAGACCATCGTCGTGATGGTGCACACGCCGGAGAAGTACCGCCAGTTCACGAAGAAGGAGATCGTGGACTCCGGCAAGTCCAGCGAGGTGCTCCTCGCGCTGAGCGCCGAGAGCCGCGAGAAGGTCGACGAGCTGGTGGAGAAGGCGGTCGCGGCGGGCGGTTCGGTCAGCGGCGAGACCCAGGACCACGGCTTCATGTACGGCCGCGCCTTCGACGACGTCGACGGCCACACCTTCGAGGTCGTGTGGATGGACCCGGCGGCGGTCGAGGGCTGAGCCGGCAGGGGGCCGAGGCACCTCCCGACACGCTGAAACGTGTCGGCGGTTAATAAGACGGCAAAGTCAACGCGCTTGGCTGGCATATGCGTTGACACTGCTTATGCACCGCTTATAAACCAGTGAGGCTCATGGGTGTGCTGATGCCGTGTCATCGGGCGTCGGCACCCTGCCCACCCCCCATCTGTGCTCCCGTAAAGGACAATCGTGGCAGTCCTGTCCATAATCAGCCGCACGGCATCACGCCGTAGCGTCCGCGCCCTCGGCGTCGTCGCCGCCTCGGCGGCCCTGGCCGTCGGTGCCGCCGGCAACGCCCTCGCCTGCGACATCAGCGAGTTCTCCGCCGCCGCCAAGTGCGAAGGCGACAAGGGTGTCATCACCGTCACCGACGTGGACCCCGCCGGCATCCCCGCCGTCGTCTCCGTCTACCTGCAGAACAACGGTGCCGACGCCGAGAAGATCGGCGAGCAGACGGTCAAGGGTTCGCGCGAGGGCAGCACCATCACCTTCGCCGCGGACTGGAAGCCGAACGCCGAGTACCGCATCCACGTCAAGGCCGACCGGTACGTCGACGAGGACATCAAGCCGAACCTCGTGACCCCGTCGACCCCCTGCAAGACCGAGGACACTCCGAGCCCGAGCCCGTCGGAGAGCTCCTCGACCCCGTCCGACGAGACGGAGAGCCCGGCCCCCGAGCCGTCCACCTCGGCCCCCGCGCCGACGGAGGAGCAGAGCACGGCGCCGGCGGCCGCGCCGAGCAACGCCCCGTCCCCGGCGGCCGGTGACTCCAACCTCGCCGAGACCGGTGCCAACTCCAACACCGGCATGATCGCCGGCATCGCGGCGGCCCTGGTCGTCGTCGGTGGCGGTGCCGTCTTCTTCGGCCTGCGCCGTCGCGGAGCGAACAGCACCCGCTGACGCCCGCACACAGATGGACAGCGGCGGTGGCCCGTCCCCGGTTCGGGGGCGGGCCACCGTCATGTCCGGGGAGCGCCGCCCGTCGCGGGCCGGCGCTCAGCCGAGCACGACGACCTCAGCCGCTTCGAACTCCACGCCGACCGCGTCCCCGACCTCCGGTGCCGCCCGCAGCGCGCACGCCGCCTCCAGGCGCGGCGCGTCCTCCGGCTGGAGGCGCACGGCGACATGGGTGCCCCGGAAGGTGCGGGCCGCGACCGTGCAGGGCAGGCCCGCGTCGGCGGCGACGATCCGCACCCCGGCCGGCCGCACGAGCACCGTCCGCGTCCCCTGGAGGGCGTCCTCGGGGACCGGGACCTTGCCCCACGGGGTGTCCGCGACCTGCCCGGCGACGGTCGCCTCCTCCACGTTGTCGAAGCCGAGGAAACGGGCCACGAAGGCGTCGGCCGGCCGCTGCCACACCTCGAGCGGCGTCCCCGACTGGGCGATCCGTCCGTCCCGCATCACCACGACCCGGTCGGCGAGCGCGAACGCCTCGCCCTGGTCGTGCGTCACGGCGAGCACCGTGGTGCCCAACCGGCCGAACAGCTCCCGCAGTTCGACCACGAGACGCTCCCGCAGCGAGCGGTCGAGCTGACCGAGCGGCTCGTCCAGCATCAGCAGCCGGGGCCGGGGCGCGAGCGCCCGGGCGAGGGCCACCCGCTGCTGCTCGCCGCCGGAGAGCGCGGCGACGGACCGGCGTCCGGCGCCCGGCAGTCCGACCAGCTCCAGCAACTCCTCCACCCGGTCCCGCTGTTCGGTGCGGGACGCGCCCCGCATCCGGGGCCCGAAGGCGATGTTTCCGGCCACGTCCCGCTGCGGGAAGAGCTGATGGTCCTGGAACATCAGGCCCAGCTCGCGCCGGTGCGCGGGCACCCCGGCCTGGTCCCGCCCGTCGAGCGTCACCCGCCCGGCGTCCAGCGGCTGGAGCCCGGCCACCGCGCGCAGCAGCGTCGACTTGCCGCTGCCGCTTGGCCCGAGCACGCACACCACCTCGTGCTCGGCGACCTCCAGGTCGACGGCGTCCAGCACGGCCCGCCCGCCGAAGCGGACGGTCGCGCCCTCGAGGTTCAGCAGCATCGCCGGATCACCCGCACAGCCAGTCGCATCTCTAGAACTCCCCGCTCCGGTCGGTGCGCAGCCGCTCCAGCGCCACCAGCGCCACGGCGCACACCAGCATCAGAATCGTCGAAAGGGCCATGGCCTGGCCGTAGTTCATGTCCCCGGGCCTGCCCAGCAGCCGCGCCACGGCGACCGGCAGCGTCGGATTGTCGGGCCGCGCGATGAACACGGTCGCGCCGAACTCCCCGAGGGACACGGCGAAGGCGAACCCGGCGGCGACCAGCAGGGCCCGCCGCACCATCGGCAGGTCCACCTCGCGCCACACCCGCCAGGGCGACGCCCCGAGCACCGCCGCCGCCTCCCGCAGCCGACCGTCCACCGCCCGCAGTACGGGCAGCATGGTCCGTACGACGAAGGGGACACCGACCAGCGCCTGGGCGAGCGGCACCAGGATCCAGGAGGAGCGCAGGTCCAGCGGCGGTTCGTCCAGCGCGATCAGGAACCCGAAACCGACGGTCACGGCGGACACCCCGAGCGGCAGCATCAGCAGCGCGTCGAAGCCCCGCACGAAGCGGCCGGCGTCCCGTCGGGTGAGCGCGGCGGCGGCGAGACCGCCGATCACCACGGCGATGGCGGTGGCGGCGACGGCGTACTGGAGGGAGTTGCCGATGGCCTCGATCGGCGGGACGAGGAAGGTGCCGCCGTCGGCACTGGTCAGCGCCCGGTAGTAGCCGAAGCCGGGTGCGCCGAGCGACCGCTGGACCAGCACGGCGAGCGGCAGCACCAGCAGCAGGGCGACGGTGCCCAGGACCCCTGCCAGCAGCGCCCACTGGCCCGTGCCCCGGGGCCTGCGCGCGGTCGTGGCGGCGTCCACCAGCCGCAGGGTGCTCTCCCGCCGCCGCACCGTCCAGGCGTGCACGGCGAGGACCGCGGCGACCGCCATGAACTGGATCAGCGTCAGCACGGCGGCCGTGGACAGGTCGAAGACCTGGGACGTCTGCCGGTAGATCTCCACCTCCAGGGTGGAGAAGGCGGGTCCGCCCAGGATCTGCACGACGCCGAAGGAGGTGAAGGTGAACAGGAACACCATCAGCGCGGCGGCCGCCACCGCGGGAGCGAGCGCGGGCAGCGTGACCTGCCGCCAGGCCCTCGGGCGGGAGGCGCCGAGCATCCGCGCGGCCTCCTCCTGCCGCGGGTCGAGCTGGGCCCACAGGCCGCCCACGGTGCGCACGACGACGGCGTAGTTGAAGAAGACGTGCGCGAGCAGGATGGCCCACACGGTGGTGTCCAGCCGTACGCCCCACAGCTCGTCGAGCAGCCCGCCGCGCCCCACCAGGGCCAGGAACGCCGTCCCCACGACGACCGTCGGCAGGACGAACGGCACGGTCACCACCGCCCGCAGCAACTGCTTGCCGGGGAAGTCGAAGCGGGCGAAGACGTAGGCGCCGGGCAGTGCGATCAGCAGGGTGAGCGCGGTGGAGGCCAGCGCCTGCCAGGTGGTGAACCACAGCACGTGCCGCACGTCGGACTGGGCGAGCACGTCGCCGATCCGGCCGAACTGCCAGGCACCGTCGACCTCCAGGCCGCGCGCGACGATCGCGGCGACGGGGTAGGCGAAGAACACCGCGAAGAACGCGACGGGCACGACCATCAGGGCGAGCCGCGCCGCGCTCCCGCGCGGGTTCCGAGCCCTGGGGGCTCCCTTGCCTACTTCAGTACGAGCGAGGTCCACGACTTGACCCACTGGTCGCGATTGTCGGCGATCTTCGCCGGTTCCATGGTCTGCGGGTCCTTGGCCTGCGGCCCGTACTTCACGAACGCCTCGGGGATTTGCGCGCCCTCCCGCACCGGGTACACGAACATGTTCAGCGGCATGTCGTCCTGGAACTGCTTGCCGATGAGGAAGTCGAGGAGTGCCTTGCCGCCCTCGGGGTTCCTGGCGTTGCTCAGCAGGCCGGCGTACTCGACCTGGCGGAAGCAGGTGCCGTCGGCGACGCCCGTGGGCGCGGTGGACGGCTGCGGGTCGGCGTAGATCACCTCGGCGGGCGGCGAGGAGGCGTAGGAGACGACGAGCGGACGGTCGCCCTTGGCCTGCTTGCCCCCGGCCGAGCCGGAGAACTCCTCGTTGTAGGCCTGCTCCCAGCTGTCGACGACCTTGACGCCGTTCGCCTTCAGCTTCTTCCAGTAGCCCTCCCAGCCCCCGTCCCCGTACTTGGCGGCGGTGCCGAGCAGGAAGCCCAGGCCGGGCGAGGAACTGCCCGCGTTCTCGGTGACGAGCAGGTCTTTGTACTCCGGCTTGACCAGGTCGTCGAAGGAGTCCGGCGGGGTCAGCTCGTGCTTGCTGAAGTACGCCTTGTCGTAGTTGACGCAGACGTCACCGGTGTCGACGGGCGTGACCCGGTGCTCGTCCTGGTCGGCCCGGTACGCGGGCTGGACCAGGTCGGAGCCCTTCGCCTCGTACGGCTGGAACAGCCCGTTGTCGAGGGCGCGGGAGAGCAGGGTGTTGTCGACGCCGAAGAAGACGTCGCCCTGCGGGTTGTCCTTGGTGAGGATGGCCTTGTTGACGGCCTGCCCGGCGTCGCCGTCCTCCAGGACCTTGACCTTGTAGCCGGAGCTCTTCTCGAAGGCGGCGATGACCTCCTTCGAAGCGGCCCACGAGTCATGGCTGACCAGGGTCACGGTCTTGGAGTCGCCGGATCCCTGCCCTTCGTCGGACGACGACCCGCAGGCGGCCAGGCCGCCGGCCATGCCGAGACCGACGGCCAGGACGGTGACCTTCTTGGTGATGCTCACTGATTCCTCCTGGGTGACCAGGAGAAGACGCGGCCCCGCCCGCGACCCCTGGCGAGGGTCCCGGGCAGGGCGCAACAGCTCGAGTGGTGACCGATCTCCCTACCCAGAATGACCTGGGCCAGGTTCGGAGGGTCTGCGGCCGGTGCCGCACTCTCAGCGCTGTGGCGCTCCCCTGTCGGAATATGAAGATGTGGTTACTGTGGCGATGTACTGACGCCGGTCAGGTTACCGCTCGCTCGCGGCGAGCTGACCACACGCCCCGTCGATCTCCTGGCCACGGGTGTCCCGGATCGTCACCGGCACACCGTGCGCCGCGATCGCCTCCACGAACGCCTTCTCGTCCTCGGGCCGCGACGCGGTCCACTTCGAGCCGGGCGTGGGGTTGAGCGGGATGAGGTTGACGTGCACCGGCCGGCCCTTGAGCAGCCGCCCGAGGCGGTCGCCCCGCCACGCCTGGTCGTTGATGTCCCGGATCAGCGCGTACTCGATGGACAGCCGGCGCCCCGACTTCGCGGCGTACTCGAACCCGGCGTCCAGCACCTCACGCACCTTCCAGCGCGTGTTGACGGGGACGAGGGTGTCGCGCAGCTCGTCGTCGGGGGCGTGCAGCGAGATGGCGAGGCGGCACTTGAAGCCCTCGCCGGTGAAGCGGTTGATCGCCGGGACGAGACCGACCGTGGAGACGGTGATGCCGCGCTGGGAGAGCCCCAGCCCGTCCGGCTCCGGGTCGGTGAGCCGGCGGATGGAGCCGACGACCCGGTTGTAGTTGGCCAGGGGCTCGCCCATGCCCATGAACACGATGTTGCTGAGCCGGGCCGGACCTCCGGGGACCTCGCCGTCCCTGAGCGCCCGCATCCCGTCCACGATCTGGTGGACGATCTCGGCCGTCGACAGGTTCCGGTCCAGGCCGGCCTGCCCCGTGGCGCAGAACGGGCAGTTCATGCCGCAGCCGGCCTGGGAGCTGATGCACATGGTCACCCGGTCCGGGTACCGCATGAGCACCGACTCGACGAGCGTCCCGTCGAACAGCCTCCAGAGCGTCTTGCGGGTGGTGCCCTGGTCGGTCGACAGATGCCGGACGACCGTCATCAGCTCGGGCAGCAGCGCCTCCCGGAGCCCTTCCCGCGAACCGGCGGGGATGTCGGTCCACTGCTCGGGGTCGTGCGCGTACCGCGCGAAGTAGTGCTGCGAGAGCTGCTTCGCACGAAAGGCCTTCTCGCCGGCAGCGACGACGGCCTCTTTACGCTCGGCGGGCGTGAGATCGGCAAGGTGCCGCGGCGGCTTCTTGGCTCCGCGGGGGGCGACGAATGTGAGTTCTCCGGGCTTAGGCATGGCTGTACCAGTGTCGCAGATCGACTCCGGGGGCCCAGGCCAGTGCGCGGTGGGGGTGGTCACCCGTGGGTGCCGACTGTCAGCGTTGGTCGGCCTCGGACGGCCCAGGGACGGCCCAGGGCGTGACCTCGGGAGGTGCACACGACACGTAATGGTTCCGTCGAGACATACACCGACGCCACACAATTTTCGAAATCCCGCTCCACTCCGACCATTGCTGTGCTAGCTATGTGACTGAGGAACGCTCAGACGAATCAGGGGCAGGCAGCAGATGGACCTCAAGCTTAATGGTGCAACCTGGAAAGTTGGCACGCTGATTGGCGGCGGCGGCTTCGGTAAAGTGTACGACGTCAAGAATGGCACACAGCTGGCGGTTGCCAAACTGATTCCTAAAAGCCCCGGAGCCGCACGAGAACTTCTTTTCGTTCAGCTCGCAGATGTTCGAAATGTTGTCCCTGTAATTGATGGCGGGGAGACAGCGGACAGTTGGGTACTGGTGATGCCCAAAGCCGATAAGTCACTCCGCCAATACCGTGAATCGATGGCTGGGCCTCTTACTGAGTCCGAAACCATCGCAATCCTCAAAGACATCGCCGAAAGCCTCACCGATCTCGCAGGCAAGGTCGTACACAGAGATATCAAGCCAGAAAACATCCTATTCTTCGACGGTAAATGGTGTTTGGCTGACTTTGGTATCTCTCGCTACGCCGAGGCTACGACCGCCCCGGACACTCATAAATTCGCACTTTCACCCCTGTACGCAGCCCCGGAAAGGTGGCGAGAGGAGCGCGCAGAAAGCGCCACTGATATCTATTCACTCGGCGTGATCGCGTACGAATTGCTCACCGGAGACTTGCCCTTTGTGGGACCCGACATGTACAAGCTCCGCGAACAGCATCTTCATGCTGCTCCGCCCCCTATGACAGGAGTACGCCCAGGCATCGCAACGCTTATTGATCAGTGCCTACACAAGGCGCCGGGCGCCCGCCCCAGCGCAGCGTCGGTACTGAGTCGCTTGACGCAGCTGGAGAAGGCCCGACCGGCTGGCGGCCTTGCCGCACTGCAAAAAGCGGCGCATGTTGAAGTGCAGCGGCAGGGAGAGGCTGCACGCACGGAGTCCGCAGCCCGCACAGAAGCAGAGCGTCGCACCGAGCTCTACAAGGCCTCAACCCGCGACCTTGCCGGCATTGCAGGTCAGTTGCGAACTGCCATCTCCGAGGCCGCTCCGATTGCCAAGTTTGTTGAAATGGGACCCATTGGATGGGCCGCAACAATTGGGGCTGCCACTCTAATCTTGCGCGCAAACCAGCAAACATCTGCAGCCCCCTGGAGGGATTGGGAGCCGCCCGCATTTGATGTGATCTCGCACACCTCAGTGAGCATTTCACTCAGATCCCCGCAGACGGGGTATGAAGGACGCAGCCACTCCCTATGGTATTGCGACGCCAAGGAAGAGGGTAGGTATCAATGGTACGAGACTTCATTCATGATCATGCCACTGATGACATCTGGACGAGATTCAGTTGATCCTTTTTCCCTAGACCCAGGGATTGATTCAGCGAAGGCTATTTGGGGCGGAATGGCCGAGTACCAAGTTGCATGGCCGTTTACCGCTCTTGACCCCGGCGATCCTTCCAACTTCATTGATCGATGGGCAGAGTGGCTCGCGGCGGGCGCCACGGAAAGCCTTCACCGACCTTCGTCCATGCCTGAGCGTAACCCTGCAGGAAGCTGGCGGAAGAAGGGGCAACGCTAGTCGACTCGAAGCAGACAGTAGTCCCAGAAGGCTCTTGGAGCGCTGCGGCGGTGCTACGAGGTCGGTGGAGCGGCTTTGGGCTGGAGCTGCTTTGGGGCGAGTGATCTTGGCCCCGTAAGCTTCCGGCGAGTCGGGCAGTCTGTGGACCTGCCCGCTAAAGCACGACGTTGGGGCCAAGATCTTAGAGGCTCGCCCCAAAGTGGCTGCCTAAAGCCGTGGAGCCGACCGCCCCAGCCACAGAGGGTGTCTCCCCACTTCATGCCCGCAGCCGCCGAGCGCGCCGCCGGGCGCGGCCAGCCGGGGCGAAGACAGGAGGCGGGCCGCGCCGTAGAGGCGGCGCGCACCCGCGCCGTGCGCGGGCTTGATGAAGTAGGGAAAGTCTTATCCCACTGGGATGAGGTGCTTGCCGTCGTGGCTCCGCACGTGGGGTCCAGCGCCATCTAGGGCGTCCAAAAGCCTGATCGCGTAGACCTCGGCCATGCGCTCGCTGACCTCGTCGGGCGTGAGCCACGAGACAGCCGTCGACTCGCTGGACGTCCTCTCGACCCCGCCGGACGGCTTGCAGCGGAAGACCAGGGCCACGATGCCCCGGGTCGTGTTCTTGTAGACGCCGGTGAGCTCGTCGACCTCGACGCGGATGCCTGTCTCCTCCCAGACCTCGCGGGCTACGCCGGCCTCCGGGGTCTCGTCCAGTTCGAGCACACCGCCGGGGAGCTCCCACGTGCCGTTGTCCGCTCGCCGGATCGCCAGGAGGCGCCCGTCTTCGCGCACCACCACTCCCGCAACGGATACGGAGTGCAGCGGCGGCGACGTGGCTTCCTGTGGTTGACTCATATACAGGAGCATAGGAGGCAGAGAAGGACTATGGGAACCACGGTAGAAGGGGGCAGGTCGGGTCCTCGGTACGTCCAGATCGCGGACGAGATCGTGCAGCAGATCCGGGCCGGTGTGCTCAAGCCCGGCGACATGGTCCCCAGTGAATCGGAGCTGGTGGACCGCTATGGCGTCTCTGGCGGCACGATCCGCAAGGCCATGGTCGAGGTGCGGGCGAGCGGGCTTGTCGAGACCCGCCACGGCAAGGGCTCGATCGTGAAGGACCGGCCGCCGGTAAGGCACCGCTCCTCCGACCGCTTCCGGCGCTCGCTCCGCCAGGGCGGCAAGGCTGCCTACCTCGCAGAGTCCGAACAGTCCGGCGCCACGGCCAAGGTGAGCGTCCTCTACATCGGCCCTATGGAGGCCCCCGCGGATGCCGCCCAGCGGCTCGGCGTCCCCGCCGGCACTCAGGTGCTTGCCCGGCGGCGCCTCTATTTCCGTAACGGCACCCCGGTCGAGACGGCCTCCTCCTACCTCCCGTGGGACGTCGTCAAGGACATCCCAGAGCTGTTCGCCGAGAACCCCGGCGGCGGTGGCATCTACGCCCGACTCGAAGACCACGGGCACGAGTTCGCCGAGTTCGTCGAGACGCTGCAAGCGCGGCCGGCCTCCAAGGCGGAGGCCACTGAACTGGCTCTCAGCCCAGGTGCCCCGGTCGTCCACCTAATCCGAGAAGCCCGTACGGCTGCCGGACTCGTCGTTGAGGTCTGCGACACCCTCATGGCCGCTGACCAGTTCGTTTTCGAGTACCGGATCCCAGCAGCCGACTAACGGCCACTCAACTCTCCACAGCCCGTCGCGAGTTCCATGTCGCGACGGGTTGACTCATGTATAGGAGTGATGCACTCTTCTTCATGTCACTCATATACATGAGTGACGGAGTCCAGCCTCTATAGAGGAGTGATCCGCTGTGCGTCAGATCCCCGTCGACACCTCCGCCGCAACCGTGATGGTCGCCAAGACCCCGGAGCCGAAGGTGAAGGACCGCCGGACCGGTGAGCTGGCCGTCGACGCCGAGACCGGTGCCAAGCTCATGACCGTGAACGTGATGTTCGCGGCCAACGACGAAGTCGAGATCCTGTCCGTGACCGTCCCGGAGACTGGTATCTCCGGTGAGCTGGCCATGGGGACCCCGGTCGCGCTGACGGGTCTGATCGCCCGGCCGTGGGAGAACGAGTTCAACGGCCAGAAGCGGCACGGCATCGCGTTCCGCGCAGTCGCGGTCACGTCGCTGGCCGCTGCGGGCTCGAAGGCTGCCTGATCATGACGTGGCTCATGGTCGCTGTGGTTGTGGTCGTCGCTGCTGCGGGTCTCCTGCGGTGGCGGCGCCCCGCCTGGTACTGGCTCACCTTCGGGGCCCTGGTCGCGACGGTGCGGGTCCTGGTCCGCTACGCCTCGGTCATGGAAGCGTGCGGGCTGACGGTCCCGCCCTCACGCTGGCGGCTGGCTCTGGCCCGGATGACGAATCGGCCGGCGCCTGAGTCCCGGCCGCCGCGCATCCTGCGGTTACGGCCCACCCGTACCGGCCTGGTCCTGCGGCTCAAGCTCCAGCCGGGGCAGGACGCCTTCGACGTGGCCGCCGCAACCGACCGGCTCCGCCACTCCTTCGGCGTCTACGGCGTCACCTCCCGCGAGCTGCGCTCGGGCGTGGTCGAAGTGCGGATGACCGGCTACGACGTCCTCAAGCGGGTGCAGATGCCCCCCACTGCCGAGATCCGACCGATGCGCATCCCTGTGGCGCTGCGTGAAGACGGTGCAGTCCACTACCGCGACTACCGTGCCGTCCCGCACGGCCTGACCCTGGGGGCCACGGAGTCCGGCAAGTCCGTCTACCAGCGCAACCTGGTCGCCGGGCTCGCTCCGCACCATGTCGCCCTGGTCGGCATCGACTGCAAGCAAGGCGTCGAACTCTTCCCGCTGGCCCGCCGGTTCTCCGCGCTCGCCGACAACCCCGACACCGCCCTCGACCTCCTCGAAGCGCTCGTTGGACACATGAAGGACGTCTACCAGCTCATCCGGGCCGAGCAGCGCATCAGTGTCGCCGTGCCGGATGCGGAGATCGCCGCCGATATTTGGGACCTGCGCGAGGACCTGCGGCCGGTGCCGGTCGTGGTCCTGGTGGACGAGGTCGCCGAACTCGCCCTTTTCGCGAGCAGGGACGAGGAGAAGCGCCGCGACCGCATCATCACCGCCCTGGTCCGCCTCGCCCAGCTCGGCCGCGCCGCCGGCATCTACCTCGAAATCTGCGGGCAGCGCTTCGGCTCCGAACTCGGCAAAGGGATCACCATGCTCCGTGCCCAGCTCACCGGCCGCACCGCCCACCGAGTCAACGACGAGACGTCCGCGAACATGGCCTTCGGCGACGTCTCACCCGACGCCGTCCTGGCCGCCATCCAGATCCCCACCGACACCCCCGGCGTCGCCGTCACCGGTGACTCGACCGGCGGCTGGGCCCGCATCCGCGCCCCGCACACCACGCTGCGCGAGGCCGTGAACATCTGCAACAAGCACGCGGACGGCACTCCCGACGTGCCCGCGCTGGCCGCCTTCCGGCCTGCCCTCGCCCCGCTGCCCAAGGCCCGGGTGCCGCTGTCCAAGACAGCCCCCGCCACCGCCTGACCCTCCCCGCTCCACGGTCGGCGCGACCGCCTTTCGCGCCAGGTCCCTACCCCTCCCATGCCTGAGACAGGAAGGAGCCATGATGGCCCGCCCCGCTCTCCGCATCGACGCCGTGCTCGTCCAGGCCGTCATCGCCGGGGCATTGTCCTTTGCCCACCTCCACGACCTGGCCGCCGCTGCCGGACAGGACGGCTGGAAAGCCTGGGCCTACCCGATCAGCGTCGACCTGCTCCTGGTCGCCGCCTGGCGCCGACTGCGCACCGACGGACCGTCCCGGCTGGCCTGGTCCTGGTTCGTCATCGCCCTGGTCGCCTCGCTCGGCGCCAACGTCGCTACCGCCGGACTCCTCGACCTGAACGACGTCCCGGCCTGGCTCCGCATCCTCGTCGCCGCCTGGCCCGCACTCGCCTTCATGGGAGGCACCCTCCTCGCCCACACCGCCACCCACCACGAGCCGGAAGCGCCGGCACCCACCCCACCGGCGCCCGAACCGCCAGCCTTCGCGGCCGACCAGGACCACGCCCCCGCCCGCGTGGACGACACCGAGGAAACCCCGGAACTCCCCGCACCCGAACTCGAGCAGGCCCCGGCTCTGCCCGCGGTTCCCGCTCCGCTGGTCCCGGCCGCGCTGGTCGACCACGCCCGCAAGGTCGCCGCCGACCACGAACACCGCACCGGCCGCCCCATCGACACCGACACACTCCGCACCCGCCTCGGCGTCCCGCCCCAACTCGCCGACGCCATCGCCGCCCAGCTCGCCTGACGCGAAAGGAGAACGACACCCATGCCTGCCCGCGACCACTTCCACTCCGTGATGCGGATCGGCCCCGTGCAGATCGGCACCCACCGCGACCGCCACGGCTGCACCAAGCACGCCGCCGTGTGCACCAACGACCGCTGCGGCTGGTCCGCCGACTACACCGCCCAGTCCGCCGCGCAGCTCGCTGCCCGCACCCACCGCTGCCGCGTCAGCTAGGAGGCCACCCGATGGACGTCCCGCTCTGGCTCGCCCTGCTCTGCGTCGGAGCCCTCGGCGTCAAGCTCATCCGCCCGCCCTGGTGGCTCATCGCCGTACTCCTTCTCGGCGGCTACCTCCTCGCCGACAGCCTCCTGGCCCCGGTCATCGACACCGCCGTCAAGTAAGGAGATCCGCCCATGTTCCGGCCCAAGCTCCCGACCATGCCCCAGCCCACCAGCACGGTCACCCCGCCCGCCGTCGTCGAGCCGACGACCATCACGCCCGGCGCCCCGGCCCCGCCGCCGGCCTCCACCGCCCCGGCTCCGTCCCGCCCGGTCGTACAGCTCACCCCGGGAACCGCGCTCGCCCTCGTCGGCGGCGGCACCGCCGTCGTCCTGGTCGTCGGCGCCGTCCTGGTCTCCATGCTCCTCGCGGTCGCCGTCACCGCCGCCTCGCTGGCCATCTGCGCCCTGGTCATCCGCTCACTCGTCAACGCCCAGCACCGCCGCTGAACGGATCACCGGGGCGACGCACAAGCCGCCAAGCACGCCGCCGCTCCCGAGCTGACCGTCCCGCCAACCAACCGCCATCGCCAAAGGGAGAACACCGTGGACCCGCAGACAGCCGCGACCCTCCTGCCGTTACTCGGCTGGGCTCTGCACGGGAGCGTCCTCACCCGCCGCCTCGCCTCCGCTCGACGCGACCCTCTCACCGGCCTGCACACCCGTGCCGGATGGACCGCCCGCGCCGAACACTGCATCCGCCGCCACCCCCGCGCGGCCGTGCTCCTGGTTGACCTCGACCACTTCAAGACCCTCAACGACACCCACGGCCACGCCGCCGGAGACGCCGCCCTCATCGCCACCGCCCAACGACTGAGCAGCTGGTGCGGACACCACGGAACCGCCGGCCGACTCGGCGGAGACGAATTCGTCGCCGTCATCGGCGACCTGGACGCCGTCGACCTCGACGCCCTCACCACCGCTCTCCACCAGTCGACGCATCACGACGGCACGTCCCTGCCGCTGGCCGCCTCGGTCGGGGTCTGCCGCCTCGCCGAGCTGCCGGTGCCCGCGCTCACCGATGCTCTCGCCGCCGCTGATGCGGCCATGTACGCGGCCAAGGGCCGTAGCCGCCGGGGCTCGCGCACTGCTCGCTGACCGGCCACCGGGTGGCGCACAAGCCGCCAAGCACGCCGCCACCCGGGGCCGTCCCTTCCAACCGCAATCGAAAGGAACCACCATCATGGCCCACCCCACCCCGCCCCGGCCGAGGATCTGCCCGGCCTGCGACGGCTTCGCCTCCGTCGCCATCACCACCGGCGGCCACAACGCCCGCGGCCACCTGCGCACCATCACCGCACACTGCCCGGCCTGCCACGGCAGCGGCATCACCACCCGCCACTCGCGGGAGGGCGCCCGTGCCTGACACGCTGCCCGACCCGACCACCCTCGGCGACCTGCTGAGGGTGGCTTCGGCCTCTGACTACGCCCGCTGGGAAGACCAGATCCGCCGCACCGGCGGCTGCGCCAACCCCATCCACCTCACCGGCTGGACGATCCACAAGGACAAGAGCACCGGCGAGACCCTGCACCACTACAGCACCGCCGACGAACCGGGCGGACGCCTCCGCCTCGCCTGCGGCAACCGCCGCGCCTCCCGCTGCCCCTCGTGCGCATGGACCTACGCGGGCGACACCTATCACCTGATCCGCGCCGGACTCGCCGGTGACGACCGCCGAGACATTCCCGCCACCGTCCGGGATCACCCGCGCGTGTTCGCCACCCTCACCGCCCCTTCCTTCGGCCCGGTCCACAACCGCCCCGACAGCGGCACCTGCCGCTGCGGCACCCGCCACACCCCGAACGCCCCAGAGCTGGGCACTGCCCTCGACCCGACCACGTACGACTACGCGGGCGCTGTCCTGTTCAACAACCACGCCGGGCAACTCTGGCAGCGCTTCACCACACGACTCCGCCGCGAACTCGCCACCCGCGCCGGCCTTTCCCGCCGGGAGCTCCCCGAACGCCTTCGCGTCTCTTACGGCAAGGTCGCCGAGTTCCAGAAGCGCGGTGCTCTGCACTTCCATGCCGTGGTGAGGCTCGACGGACCGGACGGACCCGGCACCACACCACCGACTTGGGCAACCGTCGACCTCCTCACCGACGCGATCCGCGCCGCAGCCGCGCACTCCTACACCTCGGTCTCGGTCCCGGCCGCCGAGGACCAACCGGCCCGTACCTTCCGCTGGGGCACCCAACTTGACGTCCGACCGGTGTTGGCCTTCGGAGACGGTTCGGAGGTCACCGAACAGGCCGTTGCTTCCTACGTCGCCAAGTACGCGACCAAAGCCGCCGAGAACACCGGCACCCTCGACCGCCGCATCGGCGAACTGGCCGAACTCGACCGGCACGAGGTCCCCGACCACACCCGCCGTCTGATCGAAGCCTGCAAGGTGCTCGACCCCCTCTACCCCGAACGCCGCCTGTGGGCCTGGGCTCACATGCTCGGCTTCCGCGGCCACTTCTCCTCAAAGTCCCGCCGCTACTCCACCACCCTCGGCGCCCTCCGCCAGGCACGCGCCGACTACCGCGCCGCCCAGGACCACGCAGCCCTCGCCCTGGACGACCGCGAGCCGGACACCGTGCTCGTCCTCACGGACTGGCAGTACGCCGGCCACGGCCACACCCCCGGCGAATCCGTCCTCGCCGCCACCATCGCCCGCGGCCTCCAGCTCAACCGCGAGACAGCCCGGGAAGCCCTCACCGACGAAAGGGAGTACTGACCATGGCCTCAGAGCTGCCGAACCGGTTCCTGACCCCTGAGGACTTGGTCGAGATGTTCGAGCTGCCCAGCGTCGAGACGGTGTACCAGTGGCGCCGCAAGCGCACCGGCCCCCGCGGCTTCCGCGTCGGCCGGCACCTCCGCTTCGACCCCACCGACGTGCGGGCCTGGGTCGACTCCCAGATCGGGGAAGCCGCCTGATGGCCGGACACATCCAAGACCGCTGGTACCGGGCTGAGACGGCCCCTGACGGCAAGGCCCGTAAGGTCAAGACTGACCGGCACGGCACCGGCCTCCGCTACCGCGCCCGCTACGTCGGCCCCGACGGCACAGAGAAGTCCAAGAGCTTCCCAGACCGACAGAAGCGACTCGCTGAACAGTGGCTGGTCGACATTGCCTCGGACATGTCTCGGGGCCGCTATATCGATCCGCGCGCAGCTCGTGTCACCTTCAAGGGCTACGCCGTGAAGTGGCTTGAGACGCACGGCATCGATCCTGCCAGTCAGGTGGTTATCGAGCAGCGGTTACGCCTACACGCCTTCCGGCTGATCGGCTCCCGCCCACTGGATTCGTTCCGCCCAGAGCACATCAGGGGTCTGGTGAGCGCTCTGGAGAACGACCCAGCGGTGAGCGGCGGCTACGCGAGGAACATCTACGGTGACGTGCGGGCGGTGCTCAGTGCGGCGGTCGATGACGGACTCCTCCCCCGCAACCCGTGCACGGCGAAGTCCGTCCGCCCGCCGGCCGTCGAGCAACGTCGTGTAGTGCCGTGGCTGCCCGAACAGGTTCAGACGGTCCGTGCAGCACTCCCCCAGCGCTACCAGCCCATGGTCGACATGGGTGCTGGGTGCGGGCTTCGTCAGGGCGAGATCGTGGGCCTGGCCGAGGACGCCGTCGACTTCGCGAGCGGCACTGTCCACGTAATCCGACAGGTGAAGCTCATTCGGGGAAACGCTGTGTTCGCTCCGCCGAAGTGCAAGAAGGAGCGGGATGTGCCGTTGCCGTCTTCGGTCGCTGAGGCCCTACGGGCTCACATGGACGCCTTCAAGCCGGTGGAGATCACGCTGCCCTGGCGTAGGCCGGATGGCCCGAAGGTGTCGGCCCGCCTGCTGTTCACGAACACCGCGAGCGGCCTCGTCTGGCGCAGCAACTTCAACGTCCAGGAGTGGAAGCCTGCTCTTGCATCGGCCGGGCTGATCTCGGAGGTCGGGGCGGACGGCAAGTACGAGTCCGCTCGCGAGCACGGCATGCACGCCCTGAGGCACTTCTACGCCTCGGTGCTCCTGGATGCCGGCGAGAGCATCAAGGCCGTGAGCGAGTACCTGGGACACGCCGACCCCGGGCTGACGCTGCGGGTGTATGCACACCTCATGCCATCTAGCCAGGAACGCACAAGAAGCGCTATCGACCAGTCGCTAAGCTTTAGTGGCTAGTGCACGGAAGGGGCGGCAACCTCATTGGGTTGCCGCCCCTTCCGTGCACTAGATCTAAGGTCGTATCTGCGCACCGCGCGACCGAGCAACTAGACAATATGTACACGCTCAGTCTCGCCGTCTCGATTTCGTAGCAGCACGTCACTGCCTTCTCGCATCCGTTCATCAATGAAGGCGTAGATCTGAACCGCTCGGTTGATCACATCTGTCTTGCTCAGTCCAGTGGACTCCGTGAGGCGCTCGATCGCCTCCACGGCCGGGGGCACGAGAGTGACCGAGTAGCGCTCGTTCGCGGCGGGACGAGCGGCCTGGGTCGATCGCGGCATATCGGCGTCCTCCTTGGTTGCAGTGTTGATCAGAACACTTGCGGATCTTAACGGTACGCATCGATGTGCACCCACCCTACGCACGTCGACGCACATAACCGCATCCCATCATGCACAGGCCAGCACCCAACATGCAACTGCTAGGTGCATTTTTTCACCTACTTCGAGCGATCATCCACCTAGAAGGCGCTCGTCGTGCTACGGTGAGCTCACCTCCTGGTCGAGCTAGCGACTTGGAGGTCAGCAACAGATCCCTGCAGAAAGGAAGTTGGAGATGACACAAGAATCAGCGCCCTGGGTCGTCGACAGTCGATAGCCCCTTCCACTCAGAGCCACCACAAGGAGGCATGCACACGTAAGCCGAACCGGAGGTTCGGCACCGAGCTGAGAACCTGACATCGATGATCAAAGGAGGTGCGCCATGCGATGGCTGCAACCCGTCCCCATCTAGGAAGGTCCTAGAGGGGCGGTGCATGGAGGAAAATCATGCGCCCGTCGACCCCTGACAACGGCGGTAACGTGGCACCGAGCGGAAATGAGGAACCGACCGGCGCCGCTTATATCAAGATCACCACGGTTCCGAACGGCCCCTCCGTAATGGCCTCGGTGCCTGAGAAGGAAGCCACCCGCATGCTGGAGACGGGAGAGTTTGCCGTCGGCATCGGTGGAACCGTGATCGGCCCCTACGCGATGGCTAAGACGCTGGAGCTGGTGGGCCCGGGGATGCCTTGGCATGCCCAGGTCGCTCTGCTCGTCCTCGCGGCGTTGCTGCCGCTGGCGTGCTACTGGCTGACGGTCCGTCGCCGTCGTCGCCGCCGGGGATAGCACATCCCCTGAGAGCCCTACACGTAACAGTGGCAGGGCTCTCAGGCATGTGAAGAACGTGCCCGCCAAGCGTTCCACGGCCCAGGGACGGCCCGACGCATTGAGAGAAGCCGAAAGCGGTGGCAACCACACTGGTCGACGCCTTCGCCATCCCGCTTGAGATCAGTTCTCCGGGCTTAGGCATGGCTGTACCAGTGTCGCAGACATATGAGAAGAGACCCGCCGCCCTGTGGACGACGGGTCTCTCTTCGAAGAACGTGCAGGTGAAACCGGTCCCGGCGGGCTCACGCCGGCCGGATCAGCCGGATCCCACGAAGATCACCAGCAGCAGCCACACCACCGGTGCCGTCGGCAGGAGGGAGTCCAGGCGGTCCATGATGCCGCCGTGGCCCGGCAGGAGGGTGCCCATGTCCTTGATGCCGAGGTCGCGCTTGATCATGGACTCACCGAGGTCGCCCAGCGTGGCGCTGACGGCGACCGCGAGGCCGAGCAGCAGGCCCTGCCACCAGAGGCCGTCCTCGATCATGAACTGCATGCACAGCGCGCCCGCCGCCATCGCGAAGGCCACCGCGCCCAGCAGCCCCTCGCGGGTCTTGCCGGGGCTGATGCGCGGGGCGAGCTTGGTCCGGCCGAAGCGCCAGCCGACGGCATAGGCACCGGTGTCGCTGACGACCGTGAGCAACAGGAAGGTCAGCACGCGCTGCGCGCCGTCGTCGGCCATCAGCATCATCGTGACGAACGTGGCCAGGAAGGGGACGTAGAACGCCGCGAAGAGCCCCGCCGTGACGTCCTTGAGGTAGCCCTCGGGCGGCTCGGTCATCCGCCACACCAGCACCGCCAGCGCCGTGAGCGCCATGGCGACCCACGCGCCCTCGGCGCCCCGCGCGTACCCGGCGACCACCATCGCCGCGCCGCCGATCGCCAGCGGCACGAGCGGCGCCTTGATGCCCTTGCGCTCCTCCAGCCGCTTGGTCAGCTCCCAGAGCCCCACGACGACCGCGACCGCGACCACGCCGACGAAGACGGCCTTGACGACGAACAGCGACGCGATGATGACGGCGCCGAGTCCGACGCCGACCCCTATCGCCGCGCCCAGGTCGCGCCCCGCGGTCTTCTTCGGAGGCGGCGGCTGGGACTGCGCCGGCTGCGGGGCGTCGGGCATGGGCTCCGGATTCTGCGGCACCGCCGCATACGGCTGCGCCGGCGGGTTCTGGAACAGGGGACCGCTCACCCGAGCGGCCCCCCGGTCGTCGTCCTGGTCACCGCCGTGTTCGGGTACGTCGGGCACGATGGGCATGGGGCGAGTCTGCTGCGCGTACTGCGCATCGTATGCGGGACCCGCCGGGGCAGCGCCCTGGACAGGTCCCCCGTCGGACGGCCCCCAGTACCCGGCTTGTGGCGGCGCTCCCCAGGAAGAGTCGTTCATCAGACCTCGAGCAGCTCCGCTTCCTTGTGCTTCAGGAGCTCGTCCACCTGGGCGACGTACTTCGAGGTGGTCTGCTCGAGCTCGCTCTCCGCACGACGGCCCTCGTCCTCGCCGACCTCGCCGTCCTTGATCAGCTTGTCGATGGCGTCCTTGGCCTTGCGGCGCACGGAGCGGATGGACACCTTGGCGTCCTCGCCCTTGGCCTTGGCGACCTTGATGTAGTCGCGGCGGCGCTCCTCGGTCAGCTCGGGGAACACCACTCGGATGATGTTGCCGTCGTTGCTCGGGTTGACGCCCAGGTCGGAGTCGCGGATCGCCTGTTCGATGTTGCGCAGGGCGCTCTTGTCGAAGGGCGTCACCACGGCCATGCGCGGCTCGGGCACGGAGAACGAGGCCAGCTGGTTGATCGGCGTCAGCGCGCCGTAGTAGTCGGCCACGATCTTGTTGAACATCGCCGGGTGCGCACGGCCGGTGCGGATCGCGGCGAAGTCCTCCTTGGCGACCACGACGGCCTTCTCCATCTTCTCCTCGGCCTCGAGGAGGGTCTCTTCGATCACCACTTGCTCCTGCGTGTCTTGAGTAGGCCCGGCTGCGGTCCCCTGACGGGGCGGCGGCCGGCTGCGTCGCGTTCTTCCTGCACGGTTCCCGACCGGCGGGACATTGTCCATCCCCCGGCCCGGCCCCGTCCCGTCCGTCCCCCGGACAGGTGGCGTCCGCGGACAGGGGGTGTTCTCCGGTCAGTCCCGGGTGCCCTGGTCACCCACGAGCGTGCCGATCTTCTCACCCTTGACGGCGCGGGCGATATTGCCCTCCTTCAACAGCTCGAAGACCACGATCGGAAGGCTGTTGTCGCGGCAGAGCGTCACGGCGGTGGCGTCGGCGACCTTGAGGTCGCGGGTGATGACCTCGCCGTACCCGAGCGCGTCGAACTTCACGGCGTCCGGGTTGGTCTTGGGGTCGGAGTCGTAGACCCCGTCCACGCCGTTCTTGCCCATGAGCAGCGCCTCGGCGTCGATCTCCAGGGCACGCTGGGCGGCGGTGGTGTCGGTGGAGAAGTAGGGCATGCCCATCCCGGCACCGAAGATGACCACGCGGCCCTTCTCCAGGTGGCGCACGGCGCGCAGCGGGATGTACGGCTCGGCGACCTGGCCCATGGTGATGGCGGTCTGCACGCGGCAGTCGACGCCCTCCTTCTCCAGGAAGTCCTGGAGGGCCAGGCAGTTCATCACGGTGCCGAGCATGCCCATGTAGTCGGAGCGGGCGCGGTCCATGCCGCGCACCTGGAGTTCGGCCCCGCGGAAGAAGTTGCCGCCGCCGATGACGACGGCGATCTCGGCGCCGTCGCGTACGACGGCCGCGATCTCGCGGGCGATGGCGTGCACCACGTCGGGGTCGACGCCCAGGCCGCCACCGCCGGAGAAGGCCTCTCCGGACAGCTTCAGCATGAAGCGGCCGCGTACTTTGCCGTCGTCGCTCTTCTCGGCCTTGGTGGTCATGGAGATCTCGCCTCTTTTACGTGGGTCACACACACGAAGAAGGCCACTGCCGGTGGGGGCGTGTTTCGCATCCCATACGCGGCAATGGCCTCCTCGTCAGATCTGCTGTCGTCCGCCGCCACGCGCGCGTGCGCCACGGCCTGCGCGAACGGCGCCGACGACTGCTGTCGACCCTACCGGGGTCGAGCGTCCGTCGCGGTACGGACTCAGATGCCGACCTTGATGCGCGAGAAGCGCTTCAGGCTGACACCGGCCTCTTCCAGCACCTTCTGGACGGACTTCTTGTTGTCCAGGGCGTAGGGCTGGCCCAGCAGGGTCGCGTCCTTGAAGAAGCCGTTGAGGCGACCCTCGACGATCTTCGGCAGGGCGGCCTCGGGCTTGCCCTCGGCGCGGGTGGTCTCCTCGGCGACGCGGCGCTCGGACTCGACGACCTCGGCCGGGACGTCCTCCTTGGAGAGGTACTTCGGCGCGAAGGCGGCGATGTGCTGGGCGACGCCCTTGGCGATCTCGGCGTTCGGCTTGTCCAGCTCGACGAGGACACCGATCTGCGGGGGCAGGTCGGGCATCGTGCGGTGCATGTACGCGGTCACGAAGCCGCCGGAGAACTGCGCGAAGCGGTCCAGGACGATCTTCTCGCCGAGGTTGGCGTTGGCCTCGTCCACGTACGCCTGGACGGTCTTGCCGGCCTCGATCTCAGAGGCGAGCAGGGCCTCCAGGTCCGCCGGGGCGGCCTTGGCGATGTGCTCGGCGATGGCCTTGGCGACGTTCTGGAACTTGTCGCCCTTGGCGACGAAGTCCGTCTCACACTTCAGCTCGACCAGGACACCGGAGGTGTTGTCGTCGGCGATGATCGAGACGACGGCACCGTTCTCGGCGGAACGGCCCTCGCGCTTGGCGACGCCCTTCTGGCCCTTGATGCGGAGCGCCTCGACGGCCTTCTCGACGTTGCCCTCGGCCTCGTCCAGCGCCTTCTTGCAGTCCATCATGCCGGCGCCGGTGAGCTCACGAAGCTTCTTGACGTCGGCGGCGGTGTAGTTCGCCATGATTCAGGAATCTCTCTCGAAGTCCGAAGATCTACGGGCCGGACGGCGGGGGCTTCGTGGGCCCCCGCCGTCCAGAACCCGAAGGTGGTGAGGGGTCAGGCCTGCTCGGCGTCCGCGGCGGGGGCCTCGGCGGCGGGGGCCTCGGCGGGCTTGTCGGCGTCGGCAACCTCGGCGGCGGCCTCCTCGACGGCCTCGGAGACCTTGGCGTCGGGGGCGGGAGCCTCGGCGGCGGCCTCGACGGCCTCGTCCTTCTTCTCGCCCTCGAGCAGGTCGCGCTCCCACTCGGCGAGCGGCTCGCCGGCGGCCTTCTCACCCTTGGCACCACCGGCGGCACCGGAGCGGGCGATGAGGCCCTCGGCGACGGCGTCGGCGATCACGCGGGTGAGCAGGGTGACGGAGCGGATCGCGTCGTCGTTGCCCGGGATCTTGTAGTCGACCTCGTCGGGGTCGCAGTTGGTGTCGAGGATGGCGACGACCGGGATGTTGAGCTTCCGGGCCTCGCCGACCGCGATGTGCTCCTTCTTGGTGTCCACGATCCAGACGGCGCTGGGCACCTTGGACATCTCGCGGATACCGCCGAGGGTCTTCTCCAGCTTGGCCTTCTCGCGGGAGAGGACCAGCAGCTCCTTCTTGGTGAGGCCGGAGGCGGCCACGTCCTCGAAGTCGATCTGCTCGAGCTCCTTCAGGCGCTGCAGGCGCTTGTAGACGGTCGAGAAGTTGGTGAGCATGCCGCCCAGCCAGCGCTGGTTGACGTAGGGCATGCCGACGCGGGTGGCCTGCTCGGCGATGGCCTCCTGCGCCTGCTTCTTCGTGCCGACGAACATGACCGTGCCGCCGTGGGCGACGGTCTCCTTGACGAACTCGTAGGCGCGGTCGATGTACGACAGCGACTGGAGCAGGTCGATGATGTAGATGCCGTTGCGCTCGGTGAAGATGAAGCGCTTCATCTTCGGGTTCCAGCGACGGGTCTGGTGACCGAAGTGGACGCCGCTTTCCAGCAGCTCCCGCATCGTGACGACGGCCATGGCCGTTCTCCTTGGTTTTCTCGGTTGTGCCGCGCGAGCCGGACGGCTCGCGCGCCTGACGCCCGCTGTGCGCCGTGCCGCAAGGGACCGAGGGGCGCTGACACGCGCCTTGGAAGGCGTCGTGTCGGGGCGTGCGAAGTCGACCCGGTGACCCGGATCGCCACCAGAAGTGTACGGGACCGGAGGGGTACCGGGTGACGCGGCTGTCCACAACCGGGCGGCGGTCCACAGGCCCGCACGGAGGCCCGCTCCGTGCGGGACGGTTCTCGCATGCGAGCGAGGCGAGGCGTGAGTGCGTGCATGAGTGCGTGTACGTGGGTGGTGCTGCTGTCGGCCGTCCTGGCCCCGGCGCCGTTCGGTGCCGCGCGGGCGGTGCCGGTGGTGCCGTCGGCGGCCGTGGCGCGGGGTCCGGATCCGGCGGTGCCGGCCGTGGCCCGGTGGTGGCCGGTGGGCACCCGGCCCGCGGTACTGCGGGGGTGGGAGCCCCCGGCCGACACCTACGGTCCCGGTCACCGGGGCGTGGATCTCGCCGCGGCGGGCGGGGACCCGGTGCGGGCGGTGGCGGCGGGACGGGTGTCCTTCGCGGGACCGGTGGCGGGCAGGGGCGTCGTCTCACTCGAACTGACGGGTACCGGCGACCCGCCTCTGCGCACCACGTACGAGCCGGTCGCGGCCTCGGTACGCGAGGGCGACGAGGTGGCGGCGGGCGAGGTGCTCGGCACGGTCGAGCCGACGGGCTCGCACTGCACGGCCTGCCTGCACTGGGGCCTGCTGCGCGGGGACGTCTACCTCGACCCGCTGTCCCTGCTCCCGCCGTGGCTGCTGGACTCCGGGCCGTCGAGGCTGCTGCCGGTCCTGGGGGTGCCGCTGCCCGGAGAACACTCCGGTGAACGGTCCGAAGGGCAGTCCGGGGACCGGTCCGCGAGCCCGTCCGCAGCCCGGCCCGGAGAGCAGCGGACGATCAGCCGCGCACGCCCCGCAGCGCCATGGAGACCGCCGCCCGGGTGATCGCCTCGGGCTCCTCGGCCGCGCCCAGTTCGATCCGCCGCACGGCCGCGTCCACCACGCCCTGCAGCAGCATGGCCGCGAGCCTCGGCTCGGCGTGGCCCATCTCCGCCAGCGCCTCGACGATCATGGCGATCAGCCCGCCGTGCGCCGCCCGGATCTTCTCCCGCGCACCGGCGTCCAGCTCACTGGCGGAGATGGCCACGACCGCGCGGTGGCGCCGGTCCCCGACCAGGTCGAGTTGCTTGCGCACATACGCCTCGACCTTGGCCTCGGGGGTCGTCTCGCGCGCCATCGCCGCCTCGACCTCGGCCGCCCAGACCGGGAAGTCGACGGCGCACAGCTCCTCGACGACGGCCGCCCGGGACCGGAAGTACTCGTAGACCGACGACCGGGCCAGGCCCGTCCGTTCGGCGAGGGCGGGGAAGGTCAGCGCCTCCGTTCCGCCGTCGGACAGCAGGGAGCGTGCCGCGTCCAGCAGGGCGGCACGCTGCATCGACCGGTGCTCGGCCACGGAGGCCGCTCGAATCCTTGGCACGCCACCACTTTACGGACGCGTCACCCCGTGCGGGAGACGGTCACCCGGCCGCACGGCCGTCGAGCGGGTCGCGACCGACGGCGTCGCGATGCCATAAGCCCAGCTCAACGGCCGAAGCCGGCCAGTTTGGCGCGCAGCTGCAACACCGACTTGGTGTGGATCTGGCTGACCCGGCTCTCGGTCACACCCAGCACGTTGCCGATCTCGGCGAGGGTGAGGCCCTCGTAGTAGTAGAGGGTGACGACGGTCTTCTCGCGCTCCGGCAGCGTGTTGATCGCCCGTGCCAGGAGCCGGCGCAGCTCACGGTCCTCGGCGACCTCCACGGGGTTGTCGGCGGCGGTGTCCTCCAGGGTGTCCATGAGGCTGAGCCGGTCGCCGCCCTCGCTCCCCGCGTGCAGCAGCTCCTCCAGGGCCACCACGTTGGCCAGCGACAACTGGCTGAAGACCGCGTGGAGGTCCTCGACCGCGATCCCCATCTCCACGGCCACCTCGCTCTCCGAGGGGGTGCGGCGCAGCCGTGCCTCCAGCGTGGCGTACGCGCGCTCCACGTTGCGCGCCTTCTGCCGCACCGAGCGGGGGATCCAGTCCAGCGCGCGCAGTTCGTCGATCATCGCGCCGCGGATCCGGGTGATCGCGTACGTCTCGAACTTGATCTCACGGTCTACGTCGAACTTCTCGATCGCGTCGATCAGCCCGAACACACCGGAGGAGACGAAGTCGGCCTGTTCGACGTTGGGTGGCAGCCCCACGCTGACCCGGCCCGCCACGTACTTCACCAGGGGCGAGTAGTGCAGGATCAGCTGTTCCCGCAGCCGCTCGTCCCCCGTCGCCTTGTACGACCGCCACAGCTCGTCGAGCGTCGAGGGGGCGGACGGTCGCACGCTGCCGCCGTCGCGGGCGGCTGGGGGGACCGCCGCCCGGTCGGACCCGGAGGTGTGCTGGGGCATTCGTCGCCTTGTGCCGTTCTGCCGTGATGTGGTGCGCCTGAGGCCGCCGGTCTGCTGTCTGGTGGTCGCCTGCTGTCGGTCGTGTTCGCGAGGCCCTCGTGAGCGTAGCGTGACTGGACCGTCGCGTTGTGCGAAGGAACGGATGGAGAGCGTGCGCAGATACGTTCCGCTGAACGCTCTACAGGGGGGACGATGATCGCTCTGCGTGATCACTCGAACATCTCAACTGCCGGATTTCCTACGGGCGTCGGGGTTCCCCCGGACGGCCGAACACGGTGCGTCAGCAGGGCCTCCGGCCGTCGCGGACCGAGATCATCGCCTGGCGTGTCAACTTCCAGCCATCGCCGTGTCGTTCGACGTAACCAAGTGCTCGAAGCTCGTACAGTCTCGCGATCGCGTCGTCCTGCGTGGTCTGTGCACGGCGTGCCGCCTCGGCCGCCGTCACCGTGCCGCGCGCGGGCAGTCCGGCCAGCACGTGGCGGGTCCGGGGTTCCAGGAGGTCGGTGGGCAGGACCGGCCCGCGTCGCTCCGGGGACAGCTCCCCCATGTCGCCGACCAGTTCGACGACTTCGGCGGCGTCGCTGACGAGCACGGCGTCGCCGCGCAGCAGTTCGTGCACTCCCGCGGACAGCGCGCTGGTGGCGGGCCCCGGCACGCCCATCGTGTGCCGGCCCAGGCGTTGCGCGGCCCGGGCCGTGACCAGGGAACCGCTCCGGTAGGCGGCCTCGACCACGACGGTGCCCCGGGTGAGGGCGGCGATCACGCGGTTGCGCAGGATGAATCTGCTCGGCGTCGGATGATCACCGGGTGGCAGCTCGCCGACGACCAGACCCTGCTCGGCGATCCTGGTGATCAGCCGGGTGTGCCCCGGCGGGTACGGCCGGTCGACGCCGCAGGCCAGGACGGCGGCGGTGGCTCCGCCCGCGCCGAGAGCGCCCCGGTGGGCGGCGCCGTCGACCCCGTAGGCGCCGCCGGACACCACCACCCAGCCCCGTTCGGCGAGGCCGGCGGCGAGGGTGGCCGCCATGTGAGCGCCGTACTCGGTGCAGGCACGCGCGCCGACCACGGCCACGGAGCGCAGCGCCCACATGCGCAGGCTGGGCCCGCCACGCACCCAGAGCCCGAGCGGCCGGGCGTCCCCGAGGTCGTCCAGCTGCCCCGGCCACTCGGCGGTGCCGGGTGCCACGAAGCGCACGCCGGCGGCACGTGCGACGGCCAGGTCCCTTCTGGGGTCGGCCCGGCCCGCCCGCGCGCACAGCCCGGCCCACCGTTTCGCGCTCACCCCCGGCAGGGCACGTGTGCCCTCACGCAGTCGACGCACGACCTCCGCGACCCCGGCCTCCCGCACCCATCGCCCACCGGTCTCGTCGCCGGGCTCGATGACCCGGGTGAGGAAGACGCGGCCGAGCAGCTCGGAGTCCACGGAGCCCTCCCGGGCGGGGTGGGCGATGACCGCCGCCGCAGCCGGGACCACACCTCGGTCCACGCCCTCCCCGACGGCCGGGGAGGCAGCGGAGAGCGGAGCGGCCGGGGAGACCGGGGAGACTCTGCCCGGAGCGTCCCGGGCCCCGTCATCCACGCTGACCAAAGCCTCACCCGCGACCGATCCCCCGCCCCCGGGCACCGCGTCCACGTCCACGCGCCCGTCTCCGACCCCGGCACCCCCGTCCGAGGCATCCGAGGCATCCGAAGCGCCCGGACCGGGCAGGGCGCCCACGGCAGCGTCCCCGCGCCCACCCGGCACCGCGTCGCGCCCGCTCACGTCAGCGCCCCCAGAGCCATCGGCACGCCGCGTGGCACGCCGGTGCGCAGTTGGAGCGCAAGGGCGACGTCCCCCGCGTCGGGGCGGTCGTGGCCGACGAGGTCCGCGACGGTCCAGGCGACGCGCAGGACGCGGTCGAGGCCGCGGGCGGTGAGTACCCCGCGTTCCAGGCTGCGCTCCGCCTCCTCCAGCGCGCCGGGCGCGGCGTGCCAGCGGCTGCGCAGCTCGCGGCCCGGTACCTCGCTGTTGGACAGCCACGGGGTGCCCGCGAAACGCGCGGACGCGCGCGCCCGGGCCGCCGCCACCCGGTCGGCGACCGTCACGGTGGCATCCCCGCGGGTCCCGTTCCCGGTCAGCTGGCCGCGGGTGACCCGGTCGACCTCGACTCGGAGGTCGACCCGGTCGAGCAGCGGGCCGGACAGCCTGGCCTGGTACCGGCGGATCGCCGAGGGCGGACACTCGCAGTGGTCCTCCCGCCGGGAGAACCGGCCGCACGGGCAGGGATTGGCCGCGAGGACCATCAGGAACCGGGCCGGGAAGCGCACCACGCCCGCACTGCGCGCGATGACGACGTGCCCGGCCTCCAGCGGTTGCCGCAGGGCGTCCAGGACGTGGCTGCCGAACTCGGGGGTCTCGTCCAGGAAGAGGACCCCCCGGTGCGCCAGCGACACCGCGCCGGGCCGCGCGATGCCGGGTCCGCCGCCGACGAGGGCCTGCATCGTGGCGGAATGGTGCGGTGCGCAGTAGGGAGCCACGTCGATCAGGGGCTTGCCCGGCGGCAGCAGGCCCGCCACCGAGTGCACGGCCGTGACCTCCAGGGACTCCGGCCGGGTGAGCCGGGGCAGGATGGCGGGCAGCCGCTCGGCGAGCATCGTCTTCCCGGCGCCGGGCGGTCCCTCCAGGAACAGGTGATGGCCCCCGGCCGCGGCGACCTCCACCGCTGTGCGCGCCGACTCCTGGCCCACCACGTCCGCGAGGTCGTGCCCTTGGTCGTGCTGGGCGGCGCCCATGCTGTGCATGCCGGTGGCGGCGCCCGTGCCGGGCATGCGCAGGCCGGCGAGGAGCGGGTCGGGGCGGCCCGGCTGGTCCTGCTCCTCCTCCGGCACGGGTTCGTCGGCGAGGACGGCGATCAGCTGGCGCAGGCTGCGTACGCCGAGCACCGACACCCCCGGCACCAGGGACGCCTCGGCGGCGGCGCACTCGGGCACGACCACCTGCTCGTAGCCCGCCTCCGCCGCGGCCAGCACCGCGGGCAGGATGCCGCGCACCGGTCGCACCCGGCCGTCCAGGCCCAGCTCTCCGATCATGACGATGTCCGCGAGCACCCGCGGGTCGATCCGCTCGGCGGCACCCATGACCGCGGCGGCGACGGCCAGATCGAAGCCGCTGCCGCTCTTCGGCACCGACGCGGGGCTGAGTCCCACCGTCAGCTTCTTCTGCGGCCACTCGGCGCCCGAGTTCACCACCGCGGCCCGCACCCGGTCCCGGCTCTCGGTGAGGCTCTTGTCCGGCAGCCCCACCAGGGTGAACGCCGCCACGCCCGGTTCGAGATCGGCCTGGACCTCGACCACCACGCCCTCGACGCCGACGAGCGCCACGGAACACGTACGCGCGAACCCCATCACGCCACCCCCCGGGCGTGCTCGACCAGAGGGGCGCCGCGCTGCGGGAGGAGGACGCCCACCAGGTCGATGCGCACACCGCCGGGTGGGGCTCCGCCGTGGGTCTGGATCCAGCGCTCGGCGAGCCGCCGCAGCCGCTCCGCCTTCTCGGGGGTCACCGCGGCCATCGGGTGTTCGAAGGAGCCGCCCCTGCGCGTCTTGACCTCGCAGACGACCAGCACGTCCCCGTCCCGGGCCACGATGTCGATCTCGCCGGTCCTGCCGCAGCGCCAATTGCGCTCCAGGACCGTCATGCCGGCTCCGGTCAGCCGCCGGGCGGCGAGTGTCTCGCCGTACTTGCCGATCGCACCTCGTGCGTTCATGTCGGCACCACCTCCGGCGCCAACGATGAGGGCAGCTCAGCGAGCTTTTGGATCTTGGTGGACGGTCAGTCGACTGTGGACAACTCCGTCACCCACATGGGTGAAAACTTCCTCGGGCGGCCCGCCCTCACCCGCCCGGAAGCTCCAGATCGCTCTTGTTCAGCTCTTCGATGTTCACGTCCTTGAACGTCAGCACGCGTACCTGCTTCACGAAGCGGGCCGGCCGGTACATGTCCCACACCCAGGCGTCCGCCATCGAGACCTCGAAGAACACCTCGCCCTGGACCGAGTGCACCTGCATCTCGTAGTCGTTGGTGAGGTAGAAACGCCGCTCGGTCTCGATCACGTATTTGAACAGACCGACGACGTCGCGGTACTCCCGGTAGAGCTTGAGCTCCATCTCGGTCTCGTACTTCTCGAGGTCCTCGGCGCTCATGGCATGTTCCCCTTCAGCCGTGCGGGTCCCCCCATTGTGCGCCAGTCCCGTGCACCCCTAGACGATTTCCGTGTCCAGGGTCACCGGCCCGGCCGGGGGACCCTCGTCGAGCAGCGTGCGCAGCAGCCCGGCGAGTCTGGTCGGGTACACCGTCTCACGTGCCCCGGTCAGTTCCTCACACGTCCACCAGCGTGCTCCGGCGACGCTGCGCCGCTCCAGCTCGGTGAGCCCGGCGCCGACGGCCCCGGCCGCGGTCTGCCGGGTGCGGGCCAGGTAGTACCACTCGTCCTGGTCCCAGCGGCGGCCCGCGAAGGGGAAGGAACACCTGCGCCGCCACAGCACCGGGCCGAGTTCGACGTCGGCGATGCCGGTCTCCTCCAGCAGCTCCCGCCGGGCGGCCTCCTCACGGGTCTCGTCGCCCTCCACACCACCGCCGGGCATGAACCACCAGTCGTCGGCCGGATCGTCCGGTTCGTGGCCGTGCAGCAGCAGGATGCGGTCGTCGGGATCGAGCAGCACGACCCGCGCGACCCTGCGCAGTCCGCCCTGGTAGGTGTCCTGCCCGGCCGGGGTGGCCTCAGCGCCCATCGGCGGGCTCCGCGGCGCGACCGGCACGCGAGGCCGCGGCCCGCTTGGCGACGGGACCGTACGCCCCGCCGCCCAGGATCAGCACGGCCCCGGCGATCACCAGGGCGACGACCGGCGTCAGCGGCCCCGGCGAGGAGAGGACACCCAGGGTCTCGAAGCCGGTCGGCCGCTCCAGCATGCCGTTCATGGGCCAGACCACGGCGTCGACGCGGGCGTCCACGGCGCCGCTCGCCACGGTGCCGCGGGCCGCGTCGGTGAGGTGGGCGGTGGAGTCCACGGAGTTGTCGCGCTCGTCGCCGAGCAGGAACAGGCGGCCCTCCGGGACGTTCACGGTCTGGAAGTCCATGATCTCGGCCGGTGTCCCGGCGGGCAGGTACGGCTCGTCGATCACCTTGCCGTTGACCTTCAGCTTGCCCTCCTGGCAGCAGGAGACGGTGTCCCCGCCGACGGCGACGACCCGCTTGACCATCGGGGCGTTGGCCCAGGCCGTGTCCTTGAAGACGACGACGTCGCCGCGCCGTACGTCGCTCCCGTCGATGCGCTCGGCGAGCACCCGGTCACCGACACCGATGGTCGGGGCCATCGAGCTGGTCGGCACGGTGTAGGGCCGGTAGACCACGGCGCCCCAGGCGAACCCGCCGAGGAAGAGCACCATGCCCAGCGCCACGGCGAGGCCGGACAGCCGCTGCCCGGTCCGGCTGCCCGCCGGACTCCTGTTCGCTCCCCCGCGCGGGGCCGTACGTGTCGTGCTCTCGCCACCCATGGAGCCGCACCTTACCCGGCGGTACCCCAACGGGGCAGCCCCCCTCCCGAGGACCGGGAAGGGGGCTGTCGCGTCGCTGGGGACGGCGGGCCGGGGCGCCTCAGCGGGCCTCGGCGTCGGCGCGCCGACGGCGGCGCCACCAGACGACCGGGAGGACGCCGGCGACGGCGAGCCCCTGGGGCGCGACCGACAGCGCGGCGGCGGCCGGGGAGCCTGCCTGGAGGCCGACCTGGTCGAAGGTCTCGGGGACCGGCAGGTTGTCCCAGCGGTTCATCGGCCAGGCGACCACGACCGCGCGGCCGACGACCTCCTTCACCGGGACCATGCCTCCGTGCTTGTCCGCCTGCTGGTAGCGGGAGTCCTTGGAGTTCTGCCGGTGGTCGCCCATGACCCAGATGTAGCCCTCGGGCACCGTGACCTTGAACCGGCCGCCCTGGTCGTCGTCGGTGCACGGCGTGTTGCCGGGGTAGACGTAGGGCTCGTTGAGCGCCTTGCCGTTGACCGTGAGCGGGCCGGTCTTGTTGCACTCGACGGTGTCGCCGCCGACGCCGATGACGCGCTTGATCAGGTCCTTCTCCTCGGCGGACGGCATCAGGCCGATCCAGCTGAGCACCGTCTGCAGCGCGTTCGGGTCGGGGGTCGGCTCGCCCGCCAGCCAGTTGTCGGGGTCGTGGAAGACGACGACCTCGCCGCGCTCGGGCTCGGAGCCGAACCAGGGCGTGAGCTTGTCGACCAGGACACGGTCATTGATCTTGAGCGTGTTCTCCATCGACGAGGACGGGATCGAGAACGCCTGCACCAGGAACGTCTTGATCAGCAGCGCGAGCACCAGCGCGATACCGATCAGGATCGGCAGTTCCTTCCAGAAGGAACGCGGCTTCTTGGTCTCGCGGTGCGGCGTGGGTGGCGTCCCGCCCACGCCCTCGTCCTGCGTCCCGTTGTGTTCGTTCGTCACCCTGCCGTCCTCGGTTCCGGAGCCGTGCCCGGAGTCGCGGGCGCCGTCCGGGGCCGGGCCGGCCGTCTCCTCGGGGCGTCCGCGGTTCTCCTCGCCGTCGTGTCCGGACCGTGCGCCAACCGCCACATCCCCCACGCCAACTCCTTACTCTCTGCCGCCGCCCGCCCCGTATACGGCGCAGGCCCACCACTCCCATAACGAGCGGGAGTTCCGCAGGGGTCGGGAGTTGCATCATCGCGTTCGGATCGTCGGGGGCAACCCTATGCGACAGCCGGGGAGCGGCGGTCGCACCGGAGGCCGAGTCGGTGACGGATGCATACGTTTTCGGCTCGTCCAGAGTGGTCCAGTGACCGAACGGCCAGGCGATCACCATGGCGCGTCCCACCACCTCCTCCTCGGAGACCGTGCCGAAGTCGGTGTCCTGGTGGGCGCGGGAGTCGGCGGAGTTGGACCGGTGGTCGCCCATCACCCACAGCCGCCCCTCCGGGACGGTGACGTCGAACGGCGTCCGTGAGGGGGTGTCACCCGGGTACAGGTAGTCCTCGTTCAGGGGGACGCCGTTGACGGTGACGCGTCCCTGGGTGTCGCAGCACTTGACCTTGTCCCCGCCGACTCCGACGACCCGTTTGATGAGGTCCTTCTCGTCGTCGGACGGCAGCAGGCCGATGAAGGCCAGGCCCTCCTTGACCTGCTTGATGACGACGGGGTCGTCCTTCTTGGTGGTCTGCTCGCCCGCCAGCCAACCGCCCGGGTCCCGGAAGACCACGACGTCCCCGCGCTGCGGTTCGGAGCCGAACCAGGGGGTGAGCTTGTCCACCAGGACCCGGTCGCCGATCTGGATGGTCTGCTCCATGGAGCCGGACGGGATCACGAAGGCCTGGACGAGGAAAGTCTTGAGCACCAGCGCTATGAGCACGGCGACGCCGATGAGGAGCGGTATCTCCTTGACGGCGCCGCGCCTGCGGCGCCGTTTGACCTTGCGCTGGAGTTTGCGCCGCTCCGCGCGGGAACGGCCGCCGGAGGGCGCGGCGGTGCGCCGGGAGCCGGTGGGCAGCAGGTTCTCCGCGGGACTGCTGGGGGCTCCGCGCGGTTTCCCGCGGCTACCCATCGGCGCCCGCGGGCCGGCGCGCGTCGCCGACCCCTCCGTCCGCGTCGGCCTCCGGCACGCGCGCGTAGGCGTCGGGACGGTCGAGGTGGGTGGCGTGGGCGAAGGGCCAGACGATCCAGTCGGCGCGGCCGATCACCTCGTCCACCGGGATCATGCCGCCGCCCGGCGAGCCCAGGTGGTCGCGGGAGTCGCTGGAGCCGGACCGGTGGTCGCCGAGGACGAAGAGGGTGCCGTCGGGGACGACGACGTCGAAGCGCACCGTCGACGGGCGGTCACCGGGGTACAGGAACTCCGACTCGTCGACCGACTGGCCGTTCACCCGCACCCTCCCCTCCCTGTCGCAGCACACCACATGGTCCCCGCCCACACCGACCACGCGTTTGATGTAGTCGCCGGGCCCGAAGAGTCCCGTTCCGTCGAAGACCACGACGTCGCCCCGCTGCGGCCGCCCACCGAAACGGTACGCCAACTTATTTACGAGAACCCGGTCACCGATCCTCAATCCGCGCTCCATGGATCCGCTGGGGATCTGGAACGGACGCAGTACGAAGGTGCTGAGCAGCAGCAGGAACAGCAGCAGTGTCAGCAGGGTGACGGTGATCCGGCCGCCCGGCACCCAGTCCGTGATCCGCCCCGCGAACGCGGAACGCGACCGTTCCTCCGGGCCCTCCGGATCCGAGGGCTGCTCGGAGTCGGAAGGGCGGGAGGAGCGGTCGCGCTCCGTGGGCTGTGCTTCGGTGTCCATCGGGGCCAGATGCTATCCGGCCCCGGCGCGGACCTCGGAGGCGCTCAGCTCTCGCGCTTCTCCTTGATCTTCGCGGCCTTGCCGCGCAGCTCGCGCAGGTAGTACAGCTTGGCGCGGCGGACGTCACCGCGGGTGACGAGCTCGATCTTCTCCACGATCGGGGTGTGCACCGGGAAGGTGCGCTCGACGCCGACGGAGAAGGAGACCTTGCGGACCGTGAAGGTCTCGCGCACGCCGGCGCCCTGGCGGCGGATCACCACGCCCTTGAACTGCTGCACACGGGAGCGGTTGCCCTCGATGACGCGCACGTGGACGTTGACGGTGTCGCCGGGGCGGAAGGCGGGGACGTCGGTGCGCAGCGACGCGGCGTCGACGGAGTCGAGCAGGTGAGACATTTCGTCTGCTTTCCTCGCTGATGCCACAGGTCATCAACGGAAACTAGGTGTTTCGGATTCAGAGTCGTGCGGGTCGGGACGGGCGTCGTGTCCCCCTGTGGCAGGGGCGCGCTCCGGACGGACGCACAACAGCGGCCTATTGTTCCATGCCGGGGGTCCTGCGCCAAAATCGGCCGTACGGCTCCCCGTCCGGGTCCGGTGCCCAGCCCAGGATGGAGAGCATCTCGCGGTCCTTCTTGTCGAAGACCTTGGGGTCGCACCGCTCGATCAGGTCGGGCCGGTGGGCCGACGTGCGCCGCAGGGCCTCGTCCCGGCGCCAGCGGGCGATCTTCCCGTGGTGGCCGCTGAGCAGCACGTCCGGGATGCCGCGCCCGCGCCACTGTGGCGGCTTGGTGTGGACGGGGCCTTCCAGGAGGTTCGCCATGGCGCCGGGCGCGAAGGAGTCGTCCCGGTGGGACTCGGCGTTGCCGAGGACGCCGGGCAGCAGCCGGGCCACGGCCTCGGTGACGACCAGTACGGCCGCCTCGCCGCCGGCGAGGACGTAGTCGCCGATGGAGACCTCGTACACCGGCATCCTGGTGGCGTACTCGTCGACGACGCGGCGGTCGATGCCCTCGTAGCGGGCGGGCGTGAAGATCAGCCAGGGCCGCTCGGAGAGGTGGACGGCGAGTTCCTGGGTGAAGGGCCGGCCGCTGGGCGTGGGCACGATCAGGGCGGGCTCGCCGGTGCCGGCCTCGTAGCCGTCGGCCAGGACGGAGTCCAGCGCGTCGCCCCACGGGTCGGGCTTCATGACCATGCCGGGGCCGCCCCCGTAGGGGGTGTCGTCGACCGTGTTGTGCCGGTCGTAGGTCCACTCGCGCAGGTCGTGCACCTGGACGTCGAGCTGTCCACGCGCGCGTGCCTTGCCCACGAGGGAGACGTTCAGCGGTTCCAGGTACTCGGGGAAGATCGTGACGACGTCGAGCCGCATTACGCGCCTTCCTCCGGGGACTCCTCGGCGTCCCGCGCGGAGGCGATCTCCGCGCGGTCGTCGATCAGGCCCGGGGGCGGGTCGATGACCGCGCGCTGCTCCTCCAGGTCGATCTCCGTGACGATCTCCGACACGAACGGCACGTAGACCTCGCTGCCGTCGGGGCGCTCCACCACGAACAGGTCCTGGGTGGGCAGGTGGGAGATCTCGGTGATCCGGCCGACCTCGGTGCCGTCGGCGGTCACCACGTCGAGGTCGATGAGCTGGTGGTCGTAGTACTCGTCGTCGTCCTCGGGCCGCTCGTCGGGGTCGACGTCGGCGATCAGCAGGGTGTTGCGCAGGGCCTCGGCACCGGTGCGGTCGTGGACGCCCGCGAAGCGCAGCAGGAGGCGGCCGCTGTGCACCCGGCCGGTCTCGATGGTCAGCGGACCGGCGGTGGCGGGGTCGGTGGCCAGGACGGCGCCGGGGCCGAGCCGCAGCTCCGGCTCGTCGGTGCGGACCTCGACGGTGACCTCGCCCTTGATGCCGTGGGCGCGGCCGATGCGAGCGACTACCAGCTGCACTGTGCTTGATCTCCTGTCGGAACTGCGACGAGCCCGGGCGGGGCTCACCACCCCGTGCGGGGCTCTACGACTGCGGGCCGGGGACGGCCCATGGCCCTCCCCGGCCCGAGCCGGTGCTGCGTTGTGGCGTCAGCGGACGTGGTCCACGTCGACGAGGTCGACGCGGACACCGCGGCCGCCGATGGCGCCCACGACGGTGCGCAGGGCGCGTGCGGTGCGGCCGTTGCGGCCGATCACCTTGCCGAGGTCGTCGGGGTGCACCCGGACCTCGAGCACGCGCCCGCGACGCAGGTTGCGCGAGGCGACCTGCACATCGTCAGGGTTGTCGACGATGCCCTTCACGAGGTGCTCGAGAGCCTCCTCGAGCATGCTCAGGCCTCGGTCGACTCGGACGAGGAGGACTCGGCGGCGGCCTCGTCCTTCTTGTCGGCCTTCTTCTTCTGGGTGATCGCCTCACCCTTGCCCTCGTCCTCGCCACCGATCGCCTCGAAGGACGGGCGGGCCGCCTTCTCGGACGGCTGGAGCAGCGGGGCCGGGGCGGGCTCGCCCTTGAACTTCTGCCAGTCGCCGGTCTTCTTCAGGATGGCGAGCACGGGCTCGGTCGGCTGGGCGCCGACACGCAGCCAGTAGGCGACACGCTCGGCGTCGACCTCCATCACCGACGGGTTGTACGTCGGGTGGTACTTGCCGATCTCCTCGATGGCCCGGCCGTCACGGCGGGTACGGGAGTCGGCGACGACGATGCGGTAGTGAGGCGAACGGATCTTGCCCAGACGCTTCAGCTTGATCTTGACTGCCACGGGAGTGGAATCTCCTGGTTTTGACGTGATTGGGCACGGCGAGAGAGCCGCGTGGGGTTGCGGTACCCGAGTGCCCGATGGACGCGTCAGCCGGAGGAGAGAGGGGTCCTGTGCGACTGTCGAGTACAGCTTGCCATTGTGCCACACGCGGGCAGACCCCTCGGACCGGAGGGCACCGGGGCCGCCCTCCGGTCCTGCGGAGCGGGTCCGACGACAGAACCTGGCCCGGGTCCGGCTGCCACGAGCAGCCGGACCGTCAGCTCACGCCCGCGCCGACCACCTCCGGGATGCGGAACGGCTTGCCGCAGCCGCCGCACATGATCGGGGCCTGGGCCAGTACGGACGGGACGACCCGGACGTTGCGCCCGCAGTCGCAGACGGCTTTCACGCGCACCCCTCCCCCGGAGGAGCCGTGCCGGGCGGCCGGACCGCGGAAGCTGCGGGCCGAGTCGGTCGCGGTGGCGGCGGTGTGGGCCTTCAGCGCGCGCTGGAGGCGTTCGGTCGTCGGGCGGTAGCGGCGCTTCGCCTCGGGGGTGAGGGTGACCAGTGAGAAGCCGCTGCTGGGATGTGGCTCCTCGGGGTGGTCGAGGCCCAGCTCCTCTGCGATCGCCAGGAATCGGCGGTTGTGGTAGCGCCCCGCGCGGGAGGTGTCGCGTACTCCGCGCGCGGCGGCGATGCCGTGGACTGCCTCATGGAGCAGTCGCTCGAAGGAGAGTTCGTGCCCGCAGGCGGACGACGACTCTCCGATCAGGGACTCGGGCGCGGCAAGATCGGGCAGCTCGGGGTGGTACCGCTGAATGTCGGCCCACGCCTGCGCCAGCTCTGCGGCGAGAACAGGTGGTGTCGTGCTCACGTAATGACAACGAGCCGGAGTGCCGCTGTGTTCCTATTCCGGGGCATCCCAAATAATTTGCACGTACCAGTCAGTTGCCGCTGATGCGTCCCGACGAGGGCGGGTGCGCTGATCTGCGGAGAAGCCTCACAGCTCATACCAAGCTGGTGCGTAGCCCGACGTACGCCCCGGCGCGTAGCGGTCGTCCACGCTCCGGGGGCGTGAGGCGCTCTCGTGCGCAAGGGGCGTTTCGGCCGCCGTCGCGCCGGAGCGGAGGTGTCCGGGCGGACGCGCCGACGGGGCCGACGTTACCGGGTGGGCCTCCGGGGTGCGGCACCGCCCCTTCCCCCGGCACTCCCGCGCTCCGCCCCGGGCCCCGCACGACGCCCGCGGACCCCGTCGACCTTGGCCGGAACCACCCCCTCCGCACCTCGGCCACCCGCTGTCATCGCCGACCGGCACGATCCGGCCATCCGGTCAAGGTGTCGCCGGGGGGCTACCGCGGGTACCGCGCGGCCGGCCCACATTGCCGGGAAGTGAAATCTCGCCATGGGGACGGGGATCGGGCAAACCGGCCCTCTCTACCACTGGACGCCGCGGCGAGCCCGGAGTTTCCTGGCATACGGGGGGAGTTCGAGCGCACTGCACGGGGGCCATGGAATCGGGCACAGCTGCAACACTCGGCGATTGGGGCGCTTTCCTATGACACCTACGCTCGTACGGCAGCACTCATCTCACACGGGGACGATGTCTCCCGTGGACCTGCGTGCACGTGCGCGTGACTGGTCCGAGATACAGGAGAGGATGCTCGTACCGCTCTACGAAGCCGTCTTCGAGCGCCTTGACGTGGGCGGCGGCACCCGGATGCTGGGCCTGGACTGCGGTTCCGGGCTCGCCCTGCTGATGGGCGCCTCGCGCGGCGCCTCGGTGACCGGTGTCGACACCCGCTCTCCGGAACTCCTGGAACTGGCACGGCGGCGTCTGCTGCCCGGGGCACCCGAGGCACCGGAACCTCCCGGCGTCCGGCCCGCCCCCACGCGCGGGGAAGCGGCGCGGGTCCTGGACGGACCACCCGGTGCCGCGGCGGACCCGTCGGCGCCGGCGTTCACCCTGGTGACCGCCTTCGAGCCCATCGGGTGCCTCGCGGGCGACTCGGAGGGGCTGGGCGGGCTGCTCGCCGAGGCGACGCCGCTCGCCGGCCGCGGGGCCGCGGTGGTGCTGGCGGGCTGGGGCCCGCCGGAGCGGTGCGCCACGACCTCGGTGCTGCGGGTGGCCACCAAACTCGCGGACCCGCTGCGCAGCGCGGGCAGCTGGCGCCCCGCCCTGCGCGACGACCTGGAGGAGGTCGCCCAGCGGGCCGGGCTCAGGCCGGACGGTTCGGGACGGGTGGCGTGCCCGTTCGGGTACGCGGACGCCGCGAGCGCGGCGCGGGGGCTGCTGTCGACCGGGCTGTTCGACGCGGCGATCGCGGCCACCGACCGGGAACAGGTCGACAAGGAACTGGCGGAGGCCCTGCACCCGCACCGGCGCCCGGACGGGACCGTCTGGATGCCGAATGTCTTCCGCTACTTGATCGCACGGGTTCCTTAAAGATCGATTCCGATCGAACCTGTCCGTTGTTCGGCCGACTTTCTCCGGTGCAGGTGTGAATGCCGTGAAGAAGCCGGTCGAGGGCTCCTGTGGTTTCCCCAGGTGGATCATGGACCTCTACTCTGATCCACCGTTCGGGGGAAAACACACATCTGCATACAGGAGCCTGTAGTGCCGCACCGCAAGACCGCACTGCGCCTCGCCGCGCCCGTCGCCGTCCTCGCCCTCGCCCTCACCGCGTGCGGGGGCGGAGACGAGGACTCGAAGGACACCGGCGCGAAGAGCCCGGCGACCACCGAGGCATCGCCCTCGCCCTCCGAGGCGGCCTCGGGCGGCGACCTGGCGACGGGCGAGAGCGCGACGGGGAAGGTCGCCGAGGACCCGGGCGAGGTCACCTACGACGTCGTGGCGGAGAAGGTCGAGGTGGGCACCGAGGCCGAGGCCGCGAAGGCGGTGGCGGACGCCGCGGACGTCAAGGGCAAGGTGCTGGCCACCGCGTACCTCAAGTACACGCACAAGAGCGGACCGGCCCTGACCGAGGGCTCCGACGTGCACGACGGCGCCACGGTCTTCGCCGACGGGCAGCGCGGCAGCGTCCTCGTCGGCGCCTCCGAGGACGCGGCGGGCTGCGAGGACCCGTACGACGTCGAGAGCTGGAAGCAGGGCGAGAGCCACGTCTTCTGCGAGACGTACGTGATCCCGGCCGGCGCGAAGAGCGTGGAGGCGCACTGGTCGGAGGAGGACGGCGAGCCCTACGTCTGGAAGTTCCCGCAGAAGTAGGAACGCACGGCGCTCACGCCTCCGGGTCGTCCTTCGTGAGCCGGGCGATCCCGGCGATGCGGTACGCCTCCGCCTCGTCCAGCGTCTCGTTGGCGAGCAGCGCCTCGGCCAGCGCGTCGAGCCGTTCGCGGTGGTCGCGCAGCTTGCGGACGGCCTCCTCGTAGCAGGAGTCGACGACCCGCCGCATCTCCCCGTCGATGGCGTCCAGCGTCTGGGGCGCGGCGGCGAGGCCGTACGCCTGCTGCGCGTCGCCGGGGAGGGCGGAGAGCCGGCCGACCCGCTCGCTCATGCCCCAGCGGGCGACCATGCCGCGGGCGATGTTCGTGACCTGTTCGAGGTCGCTCTCGGAACCGGTCGTGATCACGCCGTACACCACGTGCTCGGCCGCCATGCCGCCGAGCGCGCCGATGATCCGGCCGCGCAGGTACTCCTCGGTGTACGCGTACTTGTCCGCGTCCGGCGTCGACAGCGTCACCCCGAGCGCCCTCCCGCGCGGCACGATGGTGATCTTGCGGACGGGGTCGGCGCCCGGCTGCAACATGCCCAGCAGGGCGTGTCCGCTCTCGTGGTACGCGGTGCGCCGGCGCTCCTCCTCGGGCATCACCAGGGGCCGTTCGGCGCCCAGCTGGACCTTCTCCAGGGCCTCGGAGAGGTTGGCCTGCGTCACCCGGTCCTGCTTCCGCTTGACCGCGAGCAGGGCCGCCTCGTTGGCGAGGTTCGCCAGTTCGGCGCCGGTCATGCCCGGGGTCGTGCGGGCGACCTGGGACAGGTCGACGTCCGGGGCGAGCGGGATCTCGCGCGTGTGGATGTCCAGGATGGCCTCGCGGCCGCCGCGGTCCGGGGGCGAGACGCTGACCACCCGGTCGAAGCGGCCGGGGCGGGTCAGGGCCGGGTCCAGGATGTCCGCGCGGTTGGTGGCGGCGATGACGACGACGCCCTCGGAGCCCGAGAAGCCGTCCATCTCGGTGAGGATCTGGTTCAGCGTCTGCTCGCGCTCGTCGTGGCCGCCCATGCCGGAGCCGCCGCCGCGCGCGCGGCCGATGGTGTCGATCTCGTCGATGAAGATGATCGACGGCGCGACCTTGCGGGCCTCGGCGAACAGCTCCCGCACCCGGGAGGCGCCCACGCCCACGATCATCTCGATGAACTCGGACGCGGACGCGGAGAAGAACGGCACCCCCGCCTCGCCGGCGACCGCACGCGCGAGGAGCGTCTTCCCGGTGCCGGGCGGACCGGTCAGGAGGACACCGCGGGGCATCTTCGCGCCCATGCGGCGGTAGGCGTCCGGGTTCTTCAGGAAGTCGACGACGTCACTGAGTTCGCCCTCCACCTCGTCGATCCCGGCCACGTCCGCGAACGTGGTCCGCGGCTCGCCCGCCTCCAGTTCGACCGGCTTGGGCGGCGCCTTGCGTCCGAGCATGCCGCCCGCGCCGCCGCCCAGGGCACCCTTCATGCGCCGCGCGATGAAGATCCACAGCACCACCAGGAGCAGCATCGGGGCCAGCGCGATCAGCAGGTTGGACAGGAAGCTGCGGTGCTGGACCACCGGTTCGGCCGTGACGGTGACGTTGTTCTTCGTCAGGTCGTCCCAGAGCCGGTCGTCCGCGAAGGTGGGCCGCTCGGTCGTGAACTTGGTGTACGTGCCGTCGCCGTCGGGTTTGTCGCGTGACTTCTTGAGCTGGCCCTGGATCGCGTCGCCCTTGGCGTAGATCTTGCTGACGTTGCCCTCGTCGACCTGCTTGCTGAACTCCGTGTAGGAGATGGTCGGCTCGTCGCCCTCGTTGAAGAACGAGAGCACGAGGTTGGCGATCAGGTAGACGACCAGTGCGGCCAGGACCAGGTTCCACCAGCCGCCGCGCATCCTCCTGCCACCGGGCGGCGGTTTCGGAGGCTCGTCGGGCGTGCCCTCGGTGCGCCAGGGCGGCTCGGCGGCCTTGCGCGGCGGGGACGGGTTGGTCATATCCGGACGTTACGACAGGAAGGCCGCCCGGGCATGTGCGTGTACGGCGCTGGGGCGCCCCCTGTCGAAAGGGGGCGCCCCAGCGCCGTACACACGGATCGGGCCGTCGGCCCGAGGTCAGCCCATGAACTTCTTGAACTCGTCCGGCAGCTCGAAGTCCTGGCCGCCCTGCTGGGGCAGTCCGAGGGCGCCCCCGTTCTGCGCGGCGGCCGCGCGGCGGGCGGCCTCCTCCTGCTCCTGCTGCTTGCGCTTCATGGGGTTGCCGGAGCGCTGCTTGCCCTTGGCCTTCTTCTGCTGCTTCTTCTGCCGGCCGGGTCCGCCGCCCATGCCCGGCATGCCCGGCATCCCCGGCATGCCGCCGCCCTGGGCCATCCGGGACATCATCTTGCGGGCCTCGAAGAACCGCTCGACCAGGCCCTTGACCGCGCTGACGTCGACGCCGGAGCCCTTGGCGATACGGGCGCGGCGCGAGCCGTTGATGATCGTGGGCTCCTGGCGCTCGGCCGGGGTCATCGACTTGATGATGGCGGCCGTGCGGTCGACGTCGCGCTCGTCGAGGTTGTTGATCTGGTCCTTCATCTGGCCCATGCCCGGCAGCATGCCGAGCAGCTTGGAGATGGAGCCCATCTTCCGGACCTGCTCCATCTGGGCCAGGAAGTCGTCCAGGGTGAAGTCCTGGCCCTTCTTGGACGCCAGCTTGGAGGCCATTTTCTCGGCCTCTTCCTGGCTGAACGTCTTCTCCGCCTGCTCGATCAGGGTGAGCAGGTCACCCATGTCGAGGATGCGGGAGGCCATCCGGTCAGGGTGGAAGGCGTCGAAGTCCTCGAGCTTCTCGCCGTTCGACGCGAACATGATCGGCTTGCCGGTCACCGAGGCGATCGACAGGGCCGCACCACCACGGGCGTCGCCGTCGAGCTTGGAGAGCACCACGCCGTCGAAGCCGACGCCGTCGCGGAAGGCCTCGGCGGTGTTGACCGCGTCCTGGCCGATCATCGCGTCGACGACGAAGAGGATCTCGTCCGGCGAGACCGCGTCGCGGATGTCCGCGGCCTGCCGCATCAGCTCCTGGTCGATGCCCAGGCGGCCGGCGGTGTCGACGATGACCAGGTCGTGGACCTTGGACTTGGCGAACTCGATGGAGTCCTTGGCGACCTTGACCGGGTCGCCGACCCCGTTGCCCGGCTCGGGCGCGTAGACGGCGACGCCGGCGCGCTCGGCGACGACGCCGAGCTGGTTGACGGCGTTGGGGCGCTGGAGGTCGCAGGCGACCAGGAGCGGCGAGTGGCCCTGCTCCTTGAGCCAGCGGCCCAGCTTGCCCGCGAGGGTGGTCTTACCGGCACCCTGCAGACCCGCCAGCATGATCACGGTCGGCGGCTGCTTGGCGAAGCGCAGGCGGCGGGTCTCACCGCCGAGGATGCCGACGAGTTCCTCGTTGACGATCTTGAGGACCTGCTGGGCGGGGTTGAGCGCCTTGGAGACCTCGGCGCCCAGAGAGCGCTCCTTGACCTTCTTGATGAAGGCGCGCACGACGGGCAGGGCCACGTCGGCCTCGAGGAGCGCGATGCGGATCTCGCGGGCCGTGGCGTCGATGTCCGCCTCGGACAACCTGCCCTTGCCGCGGAGATTTTTGAAAGTCGCGCTAAGGCGGTCGGAGAGGGTATCGAACACGGTGGCGTCGGTCCTCGGAGTCGGGGGCGGTCTGAGCGTCTTCCAGGGTATCTGGCTTGGCAAGACATTCGTCCCCGCCCGCCGGATTCCGCGGGCCACCCGGTCAGGGACGACCCCGCAACGCCTCCTCCAGGGTCCGTGCCACGTCCCCCGCCTCCTCCCCCGGCAGCCGCGCGCCCTCCGGGCCGGTGACGTAGAAGGCGTCCACCGCGTTCGAGCCCAGGGTGGAGGCGTGGGCGCTGCGCACCCGCACGCCGGCCGCCTCCAGCGCCCGCCCGAGCCGGAACAGCAGGCCCGGCGCGTCCTGGGCACGGACCTCGATCACCGTGGCCAGCCTCGACGCGGCCGGGGCGACGGTCACCCGGGGCGGCGGCGGCTCCACACCCCGGCGCCGCGGATGGGCGGCGTCCCGCTCGGCGAGCCGGGCGGCGATGTCCAGGCTGCCGTCCAGGGCCCTGACCAGGTCGGCCCGGAGCCGCGCGGCCTGGGGCAGCGAGCCGTACTCGGCGGCGACCCGCCAGTCCAGGAGCAGCACGGAGCCCTCGACACCGTCCGGCAGCGGCAGGGACCGCAGCTCGGCGGTGCGGACGGTCAGCCGGTGCATGGCCAGGACCCCGGCGACTGCCGGGAGCACGCCCTCCTGGTCCGGCACGGCGATCAGCAGCTCCACACCCAGCGGCTCGGGACCGGCGACCGCCGCGGGGTCGGCCGGCGGCTCGGTCTGGGCCCGCAGCGCCAGCACCGGCCCGCGCGTGCGGAACGCCTCGACGGCGAGCCGCTCCTGCTCGGCGGTGGGCGCGGCGGCCTCGGGCTCCTCCAGCGGGTCCCCGGCCAGCACCCCCGAGACCCGTTTCACCAGGTCGGCGACGAGGGAGCCGCGCCAGGACGACCAGGCGGCGGGGCCGGTGGCCAGCGCGTCCGCCTCGGTCAGCGCGTGCAGCAGCTCCAGGGTGTGCTCCGAGCCGACCGCGTCGGCGACGGCGCGCACGGTGGCCGGGTCGTCGAGGTCGCGCCGGGTGGCGGTCTCGACGAGCAGCAGGTGGTGCCGTACGAGGGTGGCCAGGACGGCCGTGTCCGCGCGGTCGAAGCCGATACGGGCGGCAACGTCGCGGGCGATCGTCTCGCCGGCCACGGAGTGGTCGCCGGGCCAGCCCTTGCCGATGTCGTGCAGCAGCGCGGCGACCAGGAGCAGGTCGGGGCGGTGCACGCGGCGGGTGAACCCGGCGGCGCGGACGGCGGTCTCGATCAGGTGCCGGTCGACGGTCCACAGGTGCACCGCGCTGCGCTGCGGGCGGCAGCGCACCCGCTCCCAGTCGGGCAGCAGCCGGGTGACCAGGCCCTCGGCCTCCAGCGCCTCCCAGACCTGCACGGTGGGCCGCCCCGAGCCCAGCAGGGTCACCAGTTGCTCGCGGGCCTCTGCGGGCCAGGGCGTGGGCAGCGGGCGGGTGGTCGCAGCCAGGCGCCGGACGGCGTGCCGGGAGAGCGGGAGCCCGGCCTGCGCGGCGGCGGCCGCGGCACGCAGCGGGAGCACGGGATCGCGTTCGGGGCGCGCGGTGCGGGCGAGCACCGCCTCACCGTCGTGCTCGACGACGCCCTCGGCGAGCGGGGAGCGCTCGGGCGCGGGCTTTCCGCCGCCCAGCATGGCGCGCAGCCGCGGCCGCACCGAGCGCGAACGCAGCACGCGCCCCACCTCGCGCCAGGTGACGTCGCCGGCGTACGAGATGACCCGCGCCGCCTCATAGACCTGCCGCAGCAGCGCGTCCGCGTCCAGCAGGCCCAGCTCGGCCGCCACCTGGTCCTGCTCCTGCAGCGCCAGCCGGTCGGTCGCCCGCCCGGTCGTCAGGTGGAGCGCGTCGCGTACGTCGAGCAGTCGGCGCCGGGCGTCGGCGAGGCCCTCGCGCGGGGCGTCGGCCAGCCAGGACGCGGCTACGGCGCGCAGGGCGGTGGCGTCGCGCAGGCCGCCCCGGGCTTCCTTGAGGTCGGGTTCCAGCAGGAACTGCAGCTCGCCCTGGCGTTCGGCGCGCTCGGCGCACAGCTCCCGGAGTTCGGGGAGGCGCTTGGGGGCCTGGTTGCGCCAGTCGGCGAGGACGGTGGTGCGCAGCGACGCGGTCAGGCCGAGGTCTCCGGCGAGGTGGCGGGCGTCCAGGAGACCGAGTTGGACTTTCAGATCCTCCCCGGCGGTCCTCCGGGCCTGCGCCGCGGTGCGCACGGAGTGGTCGAGGTCGAGACCGAGGTCCCAGACGGGGTACCAGAGGCGGTCGGCGAGGGCGGCGACCACCTCGTCGTCGCTCCCGTCGTGCAGCAGAAGCAGGTCCAGGTCGCTGCGCGGGGACAGCTCGCCGCGCCCGTAGCCGCCGACGGCGACGAGCGAGACGCCTCTGCCCGTCCCGCCGGTGCCCGCGTCGAAGAGGCCCGACAGCCAGTCGTCCGTCAGTCCGGCGAGGGCCGAACGGCGCGGCGGCCCGGACCGCGCCCCCTCGGTGAGGAGGCGCAGCCGGGCCGCCGCGTAGCCGCCGGGTCCCGAGTCCTCTGCTTCTTTCGTCACGTCCGTACTCGTCACCCGGCGACTCCTGTTCTGGTTTCCCGCCTCAGAGGGCGTCCGGACCGCGCTCGCCGGTCCGCACCCGTACGGCCGTGTCGACCGGGACCGACCACACCTTGCCGTCACCGATCTTGCCGGTGCGGGCCGCCTTGACCACGACCTCGATCAGCTGATCGGCGTCGCCGTCCTCGACCAGTACCTCGATGCGGATCTTGGGCACCAGGTCGACGGTGTACTCGGCGCCCCGGTAGACCTCGGTGTGGCCGCGCTGGCGGCCGTAGCCGCTGGCCTCAGTGACGGTCAGGCCGTGGACCCCGAAGGCCTGGAGGGCCTCCTTGATCTCGTCGAGCCGGTGCGGCTTGACGACGGCGGTGATGAGCTTCATGCGTCCACCTTCTTGCTCGCGGTCTGCGTGGCCGTCGGGGCGGCCGTGGCGGCGGTCGTCCGGGCGGCACCGCCGCCGGCACCGCTGAAGTCGTATGCGGTCTCGGCGTGCTCGGCCTGGTCGATGCCGGTCACCTCGTCGTCCTCCGGGACCCGCATGCCGATGGTCTTGTGCAGGATCAGGGCGAGGATGGCAGAGACGACCAGGGAGTAGGCGAGCACCCCGAAGACACCGGCGCACTGCTTCCAGAACTGGTCCAGGCCGCCGCCGTAGAAGAGGCCCTCGACGTCGGACTGGCCCTTGCCGGAGGCGAAGAGGCCGACCAGGAGGGAGCCGAGGATGCCGCCGACGAGGTGGACGCCGACCACGTCGAGCGAGTCGTCGTAGCCGAACCGGTACTTCAGGCCGACCGCCATGGCGCACAGCACACCGGCGATGACGCCGATGGCGATCGCGCCGAGCGGGGAGACCGCGCCGCCCGCCGGGGTGATGGCGACCAGACCGGAGACGGCGCCGGAGGCCGCGCCCAGGGTGGTGAAGGCACCGTGCCGGATCTTCTCGTAGGCGAGCCAGCCGAGGACCGCGGCACCGGTGGCGACCTGTGTGTTGACGAACATCAGCGCGCCCACGCCGTCGTCGTTGCCGAGCCAGGAGCCGGCGTTGAAGCCGAACCAGCCGAACCACAGCAGGCCGGCGCCGAGCATGACCAGCGGCAGGCTGTGCGGGCGCATCGGGTCCTTCTTGAACCCGACCCGCTTGCCGATCACCAGGATCACGCCGAGGGCCGCGGCGCCGGCGTTGATGTGCACCGCCGTACCGCCGGCGAAGTCGATCACGCCCAGCTCGAAGGCCCAGCCGCCGGCGCCCCAGACCCAGTGCGCGACCGGGAAGTAGACGACCGTGGCCCACAGGGCGATGAACAGCGCCCAGGCGGTGAACTTCACCCGGTCCGCGAGGGCGCCGCTGATCAGGGCGGGTGTGAGCACCGCGAACATCAGCTGGAAGACCAGGAAGACGAAGACGGGGATGGTGTACCCGTCCCACAGCTCGGTCAGGCCGATGTTGCTGAGGCCGACCCAGTCGGAGTTCCAGCCGACGACGGAGCCGGTGTCGGTGCCGAACGCCATCGAGAAGCCGTACAGCACCCACAGGACGGTGACGATGCCGAGGCTGATGAAGCTCATCATCAGCATGTTCAGGGTGCTCTTGACGCGGACCATGCCTCCGTAGAAGAAGGCCAGGGCCGGCGTCATCAGCATCACCAGGGCGGAGCAGATGAGCATGAAGCCTGTGTTGGCGGCAGAGAGCTCGGTCTCTGCGGCAAGCGTGATGGCTGGAGCCATCGGCGTCTCCTCGTCGTTGGTACGGCCCCGTGCGGGCGAAGCCTGGGCGGGACTGAGGGGGCGGGCCGGTTATGCGCCAAGACATTGGCGCAGCGCGGTTTCGGTCGGTGCCCCTCGTTGTTTCGCCGCCGTGACGAAGGCGCCGTGCGTGTTACGCGTGAGTGAACTGCCGGATGCGGGTCCAAGCGATCGTTATGGTGGCGCAACGTCCAGCACCGGGGTGTAAGCCGGCCGCGGCGGCCTCCGAATGACCTGGCATGGGGGAGCCGAGTCGGGCAGTTCGGGAGGGCCGGCCGCGGCCGGGGTCGGTGGGTGTCAGACCGCTTCGGCGGTCTCCGGGAGCTCGACGGCGAGCCGCTCGGTGAGGTCGACGATCTCGCCGAGGTCGCCGAAATCGCGTACGGCCGTGTCTACGGTTTTCCGGATGCGGGTGTTGACGCGTTCGGAGCGGACCTTCTTGGCGATGCGCATGGCCTCGACGGCCACGCCGGTGCTCTCCTCGGGTTCGCGGCGCAGCAGGTGCACGGTGGCCATGCCGATCAGGTTCAGCGCGTAGGAGCGCTGGTGCTCGTCGTCCTCGGCGAACAGCTCCACGGCCCGGCGCATCAGGGGATCGGCCAGGGAGGCGTAGGCGGGGCTGCGGCCGGCCACGTAGGCGAGGTCGCGGAAGGAATGGCTGTTCTCGCCGTACAGCTCGGCCTCGGAGAAGAAGCGGATCCAGTCGGGGTCCGGCTCGTCCCAGTCGGCGGCCTCGGCGAAGGTGTCCTCGGCCATGCGCACCGCGCGCTTGCAGCGGCCGGGCTGGCCCATGTTGGCGTAGGCGCGGGCCTCCATCGCGTACAGCATCGACTGGGTGCGGGGGCTGGCGCAGTCCCGGCTGCCGTACTGCGCGAGGTGGACCAGCTCCAGGGCGTCGTCGGGCCGGCCGAGGTGGATCATCTGGCGGCTCATGCTGGAGAGGATGTACGAGCCGAGCGGCCGGTCCCCCGCCTCCTTGGCGGCGTGCAGGGCGAGTACGAAGTACTTCTGCGCGGTGGGTTGTAAGCCCACGTCGTACGACATCCAGCCCGCCAGCTCGGCCAGCTCGGCGGCGACCTTGAACAGCTTGGCGCGGGTGGTCTCGGTCTGGGGTTCCTGGAGCAGGTCGGTCACCTCGTGCAGCTGGCCGACCACCGCCTTGCGGCGCAGGCCGCCGCCGCACTGGGCGTCCCAGCGGCGGAACATCACGGCGGTGGACTCCAGCAGCTCCAGCTCCGGGCGGGAGAGCCGGCCCCGCGCGCGGGAGGCGGGAGCGGGCTCGCGGCCGGCGGGCGGGCCGGCCGGGGGCGAGGGGACGAGCCAGCGCTGCATGGGCTCGATGAGGGACGGGCCCGCGGAGAGGGCCAGCGAGCTGCCGAGGAAGCCGCGCCGCGCCAGCATGAGGTCGCTGCGCGAGAACTCGCTGAGCAGGGCCACGGTCTGCGGGCCCGTCCAGGGCAGGTCGACCCCGGTCGCGGAGGGCGTGGGGCGGGTGGAGCGCAGGCCCAGGTCCTCGACGGAGACGACGACACCGAAGCGCTCGGAGAACAGCTCGGACAGGATCCGCGGGATCGGCTCGCGCGGATTCTCCCCGTCCAGCCAGCGGCGCACCCGGGAGGTGTCGGTGGAGATGTGGCCGGCGCCCAGCTGACGGGCCCGGCGGTTGACCTGCCGGGCCAGTTCACCCTTGGACCAGCCGCTGCGGGCGAACCACGAAGTGAGCAGCTCGTTCGGGCGCTTGTCAGCGTGCGACGCGCTTCCCGCGCTCGTACCGCTTCCGCCGTTGCCGCTCACTGGAACGCCCCCATCCCTGAGACCACCTGTCGCCGAGTGCGCCAAGCCCTATCAGAATGCCGGTGGTTGGGGCCCTCCGTCCGGCGGTTGCCACCCTTCGAACGGAAAGCCGAGTTGCCTCCGGCATACCCACGAGTGCATGTGCCCCACGGCTCCATGCACACAAAGTAGTCCTACGATCACTCGCCCAGCCATGGCGATTGCGGAATCGCCACCATTCGCCACCCCTTCGAATGAACTCCCCCCGGCCGGTACGCGATTCACTTGACATAGGCCAACCGCGAGTCGGTGCAAGGGCGCACACCGGGGCGTGCACCGTCGGGCACACCACCCCGGAGTGCTTCCGGACGCTGTCTGAACCGCGCCGCACTGGGGAGTTGGAAGCAGAGAGTCACGTTTCACGTCCGCTGCGTAACCGCCGCTGCGTCGGACCCGTTGGAGGGGGCATGGGCTTCACGATCGGCATCGGCAGCAGTCGGGGCATCCGCGAGACCCGGTCCGGCGCGCGCCGCCGGGGCCGCGCCGCCGAGTGCACCGTCGTGGCCGAGTTCACCGGACTCTGGGGCTGGGACGTGGTGCCGGGCGCCCGGACCGCGGCGGGTGCCTGCTCGTGCGGGCGGTCCGACTGCCCGGCACCGGGCGCGCATCCGCTGGACTTCGCCCCCCGGGTGCCGGCCGGGACGACCCTGGACGGAGCGAGCGAGGCCTGGGCCCAGTACCCGGGTGCCGCGGTGATGCTGCCGGTCGGGCGGAGCTTCGACGTGATCGAGGTCGCCGAGGCCGCCGGGCTGCGGGCGCTGACCCGGCTGGAGCGCATGGGCCTCCCGCTCGGTCCGGTCGCGGCGACCCCCGAGGGCCGCGCCCACTTCTTCGTCGCCCCGGGCACCGCCGCCGAACTGCCCCGGCTCCTCTACCGGCTGGGCTGGGACGACCCGTCCACCCTCGACCTGCGCGGCCTCGGTTCCGGTTCGTACATCACGGCCCCGCCCTCCGACCGCGCGGGCCGGGGCCCGGTGCGCTGGCTGCGCCACCCGGACCTCGACTCGGCCACCAGGCCGCCGGCGGCCCGTCTGCTGCTGGGGACGCTGGCGTACGTGGCCCACCGCTCGCGGGCGTAGACGGCCGGCCGCTCCGGCGGGGAAGCCGTACGGCGCCCCTGCGCGAAGGCCCGGACGACCGCCTCGTGCGAAGTCCGGTACCGAGACCCTGCGTGAAAGCCCGGACGGCCGCCTCGCGCGAAGGCCCGTACCGCGACCCTGCGTGAAGCCCGTACGGCGCCGCGACCGGCCCCGCCCGCCACGACGTGCCCGGTCGGCCTACGACGGCGCGAGCGCGCGCCCTGCGGCGACGAGCCCACGCCCGGTACGACGAAGCGCCCGCTCCCCGGAATGATCCCGGGGAGCGGGCGCTCACGTGCGTCCGATTCCGCTCTGGTTCGTCGCGTCGCGCGGGAGGTCACTCTCCGATGAGGGCGTCCACGAAGGCCGCGGGCTCGAACGGCGCCAGGTCGTCCGCGCCCTCGCCGAGCCCGATCAGCTTGACCGGCACGCCCAGCTCACGCTGGACGGCGACCACGATGCCGCCCTTGGCCGTGCCGTCCAGCTTGGTGAGCACGATGCCGGTGATGTCGACGACCTCGGCGAAGACCCGGGCCTGGATCAGACCGTTCTGACCGGTGGTGGCGTCGAGCACGAGCAGCACCTCGTCCAGCGGGGCGTGCTTCTCCACGACGCGCTTGACCTTGCCCAGCTCGTCCATGAGGCCGGTCTTGGTGTGCAGGCGGCCGGCGGTGTCGATGAGCACGACGTCCGAGCCCATCTCCTTGCCCTCCTTGACCGCGTCGAAGGCGACGGAGGCCGGGTCGCCGGCCTCCGGGCCGCGCACGGTGTGCGCGCCGACCCGCTCGCCCCAGGTCTGGAGCTGGTCCGCGGCGGCGGCACGGAAGGTGTCGGCGGCGCCGAGGACGACCGTGCGCCCGTCGGCGACCAGGACGCGGGCGAGCTTGCCGGTGGTGGTCGTCTTGCCGGTGCCGTTGACGCCGACGACCATCACGATGCCGGGCTTGCTGTTCGGCGGCTCGGTCTTGACCTCGCGGTCCATGTCGGGGCCGACGAGGTTGATCAGCTCCTCGCGCAGCAGGGCGCGCAGCTCGTCGGGGGTGCGGGTGCCGAGCACCTTCACCCGCTCGCGCAGCCGCTCGACCAGCTCCTGGGTGGGCTGCACGCCCACGTCGGCGGTGAGCAGGATGTCCTCGATCTCCTCCCAGGTGTCGTCGTCGAGGTGCTCCCGCGAGAGGAGGGTGAGCAGGCCCTTGCCGAGGGCGTTCTGCGAGCGGGAGAGGCGGGCACGGAGCCGGACCAGTCGGCCGGCGGTGGGCTCGGGAACCTCGATCTGCGGGATCTCGAGCTCTTCGACGACGGGCGGCTCCTCGACGGTGGCGGTACCGCCGTCCGGGAGGTCGACCTCCTCTATCGTCCGGCGCGTTTCGTCGCGCGGCGTCTCGGCCTCGTCGCCGACGTGCGGCTCGGCGGGAGGGGCGGTGATGTCGGGCGTGGTGGGCGGCGCCGGAGGCAGCTGCTTCTTGCGACGCGAGCCCACGAGCAGCCCGCCGAGCGCGCCGATCACGACCACGGCGATGACTACAGCAAGGATGACGATTTCCATAACGCGTCCAGTATCAGCCATGGACCCGGAGGACACCCCCCTCGTCGCTTCCTCCAAAGGACAAAGGCCCCTGGAGGGCAGGAGTCGGATCAAAGTACGATGGAGGAGGCTGCGTCAACGCGCGTAGAGTCCCGACCGCCCCCTCTTCTCCCACGATCGAGGCACGGACCCCCCACATGAGCAAGACCGCCGAGAACGAAGGCGCCCTGGAAACCCGTGGCATCGAGCAGGTGCCCGACCACGAGCGCACCGCCCGGACCCGCGAGCTGTTCCCGACCTGGGTCGGCGCCAACATCAGCGTGCTGCTGCTCACGATGGGCGCGAGCCTCGTCGTGGCATACCGGCTCAACTTCTGGCAGGCCCTGGTCGTCGCGGCCGCGGCGCCGGTCGTGTCGTACGGCCTGGTCGGGCTGATCGGCATCGCCGGGAAGCGCGGCGGGGCTCCGGGGATGGCGCTGTCGCGGGCCGTGTTCGGCCAGCGGGGCAATCTGCTGCCGGGGTCGCTGATCTGGGTCGCCCGCTGGGGCTGGGAGACGATCAACGCGGTGACCGGGGCGTACGCGGTGCTCACCGTGCTGGACATCGTGTTCGGCATCCAGGCCAACAGCGTGCTGGACATGGTGACGCTGCTCGCCTTCGTGGTGGCGACGTTCGCGATCTCGGGGCTGGGGATCAACGCGGTCCAGAAGTGCAACAAGTACGCGACGTACCTCTTCGGCGCCTTCTCGGTGCTGGTCCTCGGCTACCTGGTCGTCGACACCGACTGGTCCGCGGTCTTCGACCGGTCCGCCGGTTCGGTGGCCGCGATGATCACCGGCGTCGGTCTGATCGCGGCCGGCGGCGTCAGCTGGATCCCGTCCGCCCCGGACTTCACGCGCTACCTGCCGCGCACGGCGTCCTCGAAGGGGATCGTGGGCGTGACCATCGGCGGTGCCGGCATCGTCGTCCTGCCCATGGTGCTGATGGGCATGATCATGGCGGTCTCCACACCCGACCTGGCCTCGGCCGCCGACCCGGTCTCCTTCCTCGGCGAGATCCTGCCGACCTGGATCGCGGTGCCGTACCTGATCATCGCGCTGATCGGCATGCTGCTGATCAACTCGATGTCCATGTACTCGGCCGGCTTCACGGCCCAGACGCTGGGCTTCACCGTTCCGCGCCACTGGGCGGTCTCGGTCAACGCGGTGATCTCGCTGATCTTCGGCGGTGTGCTGATGCTGGTGGCGACCAGCTTCATGGGCTCCTTCATCGCCTTCCTGTCGCTGCTCGCGGTCGCCTTCTCCGCGTGGGTCGGCGTCTTCGGCGCGGACATGCTGCGCCGCAAGGAGTACGACGGCGAGGCCCTGGCCGACACCGGCCGGACCAGCGCCTACTGGTACCGCGGCGGCTTCTCCCCCGCGGCCGTCGCCGCGTGGGCGGTGGGCCTGGCCGCGGGCCTGATGTTCACCACCTCCGACTGGTTCACCGGCCCCCTCGCCGCGAACAACGTCATCGGCGAGTACGGCCTGGGCTGGGTCGCCACGGTCGTGATCTCCGGCCTGCTGTACGTCGTGCTGCCGAAGCCGGCGGTGGTCGTCCCGGCGACGGCCGCCGACCGCGCCGCCGAGCGGGCGGAGTCGGTGACCGTCTGACCCCACCCGCGGACGAAGCCGCGCCCCCTGCGCCGTGTGCGGTGCAGGGGGCGTCGGCGTTTCCGCGCCGGCGGCCCGACGCCACGCTCAGGGAGCCCGTTCCCCCGACCAGGCCCGGGCTCGCGTGGCGTCGGGGCCGCCGGCGCCTCCTCCGCCGCTGCCGACGGGCGCCACGTCCGTGGAGCCCGTGCCCAGTCCCCTCCGCCCAGCCGCAGGTGTGGAACGCACCGGGCCGAGGGCCGCAACCGCCCCGGAGCCCGCCTGTTCCCGACGGCCGACGGGGCACGACAGACCGCCGCCCCCGGTCCGGGCGGATGCGCGGGCCGGGGGCGGCGGACGGTACGGAGAGAGGGGCAGCGGGGACTTGGCCCTTCTCCCCGGGTTCGGGGCGGGGCGGTCAGCCCATTTCCTCCAGGGCCTTGCCCTTCGTCTCCTTCACGAACTTCAGGACGAACGGGATGGAGAGCGCGGCGAAGATCGTGTAGATCACGTACGTGCCGGACAGGTTCCA
>NZ_JBIDAU010000015.1:0-150532 GCF_043202655.1 Streptomyces sp. NPDC048171 | reverse complement strand
AGATCCGATCAGGCCGGAGGTATCAACATATCTGGCGTTGACTTTTGGCACGCTGTTGAGTTCTCAAGGAACGGACGCTTCCTTTGTACTCACCCGAGATAATCTCTCGTGGCTTTCCTCCGGGCGCTTCCCTTCGGTGTTTCCAACACTATCAGGCTTTCCCCGGTGCTTTTGACCACCGTCCTGCGAGCATGCAGAAGGCGATCCAGCGATAGGATCTGATGAGTTGGTTGCTGCCGGGCGAGGACGTGTTGCTTGGCATCGCTCAACCGCAGGCAGAGTCACAACTGTACACGCGGCCGCGGAACGGGTGCAAATCCCTGACGAGTGTGGTCTAGACCTCTATTCGGAACACTCGTGCGGAACCGGTACTTCCTATGACATACGCTGCTGCACAGTGTGCCGTCCGGGACAGGCAGTGACGGCTCGTACAGATCCCCGCCCTGGGAGGCTTCCCATGACCACCGTCTCGTCCCCGCTCGCAGGACGCGCCATCGGCCTGGCCGCTGTGCCCGATCCCGTCTTCTCCGGGGCCATGGTCGGCCCGGGCACCGCCATCGACCCCGTGCGCGAACCCTCCGAGGCGGTCGCCCCCGTCGACGGCGTCATCGTTTCCCTGCACCCGCACGCCTTCGTCGTCGTCGACGACAGCGGCCACGGAGTGCTGACCCACCTCGGCATCGACACGGTGCAGCTCAACGGCGAGGGGTTCGAGCTCCTGGTGAACAAGGGCGACACCGTGGTCCGCGGCCAGGGTGTGGTGCGCTGGGACCCGGCCGGGGTCGAGGCCGCGGGCAAGTCGCCGATCTGCCCGATCGTGGCTCTGGAGGCCACGGCCGAGGCGCTTGCCGAACTGCGTGAGGACGGCGAAGTGAAGGCGGGCGAGAGCCTCTTCCTCTGGAAGTGACGGCGACGCCGTCGTCCGACGGCCGGCAGGACAACCACCGCGGCGGCGGGACCCGCCGCATGATCGGGACGGGTGAGATGGAGACAACGCTGCGAGGCGTCGGGGTGAGCCACGGTGTGGCGATCGGCGAGGTCCGGCACATGGGTACGGCGGTGCTGGAGCCGCCGGCCAAGCAGATTCCGGCCGAGGACGCGGAGCGCGAGCAGGGTCGTGCCCGCAAGGCCGTGGAAGCTGTGGCCGCCGATCTCATGGCGCGCGGCAACCTGGCCGGAGGCGAGGCCCAGGCGGTCCTCGAGGCGCAGGCCATGATGGCCCAGGACCCCGAGCTGATGGCGGACGTGGAGCGGCGGATCACCGTCGGCAGCACCGCCGAGCGGGCGGTCTACGACGCCTTCGCCGCGTATCGCGCCCTGCTGGCCGGTGCCGGGGAGTACCTGGCCGGTCGTGTGGCCGACCTCGACGACGTGCGGAACCGTATCGTCGCGCGGCTGCTCGGGGTGCCGATGCCGGGTGTCCCGGACAGCGACGAGCCGTACGTCCTCATCGCGCGGGATCTCGCGCCGGCCGACACCGCGCTGCTGGACCCGACGCTGGTCCTCGGCTTCGTCACCGAGGAGGGCGGTCCCACCAGTCACAGCGCGATCCTCGCGCGGGCGCTCGGCGTGCCGGCCGTGGTCGCGCTTCCCGGTGCGGGCGAGATTCCCGAGGGCACGGTCGTGGCCGTCGACGGGAGCACCGGTGAGGTCTTCGTGAACCCCGACGCCGAGAAGAAGGAGCGGCTGGCGGCGGAGGCGGCCGAGCGCAAGGCGGCGCTGGCCGCGGCGACCGGCCCGGGTGCGACGTCGGATGGGCACAAGGTGCCGCTGCTCGCGAACATCGGCGGTCCCGCCGACGTACCGGCGGCGGTGGAGGCCGGGGCCGAGGGCGTCGGTCTCTTCCGTACCGAGTTCCTCTTCCTCGACGACAGCAAGAACGCGCCGACGGAGGAGAAGCAGGTCTCCGCCTACCGGCAGGTGCTGGAGGCGTTCCCCGAGGGGCGGGTCGTCGTGCGGGTGCTGGACGCCGGCGCGGACAAGCCGCTGGACTTCCTGACCCCGGGCGACGAGCCGAACCCGGCGCTGGGCGTGCGGGGTCTGCGGACGCTGCTGGACCACCCGGACGTGCTGCGGACGCAGCTGACGGCGCTGGCGAAGGCCGTTGAGGGGCTGCCGGTCTACCTCGAGGTCATGGCGCCGATGGTGGCTGACCGTGCCGATGCCAAGGCGTTCGCGGACGCCTGCCGCGAGGCCGGGCTGCGGGCGAAGTTCGGCGCGATGGTGGAGATCCCGTCGGCCGCGCTGCGTGCGCGCTCGGTCCTCCAGGAGGTCGAGTTCCTGTCGCTGGGCACGAACGACCTCGCGCAGTACACCTTCGCCGCCGACCGTCAGGTGGGTGCGGTGTCCCGGCTGCAGGACCCGTGGCAGCCTGCGCTGCTCGACCTGGTCGCGCTGTCCGCCGAGGCGGCGAAGGCCGAGGGCAAGAGCTGCGGAGTGTGCGGTGAGGCCGCGTCGGATCCGCTGCTGGCGTGTGTGCTGACGGGTCTGGGTGTCACCTCCCTCTCCATGGGTGCGGCGTCGCTGCCGTATGTGCGGGCGACGCTGGCGAAGTTCACGCTGGCGCAGTGCGAGCGGGCCGCCGCGGCCGCCCGGGCGGCGGAGAGCGCCGAGGAGGCGCGCAACGCGGCTCAGGCGGTGCTGTCCGGCGAGTAGGGCCGGGCGGGGCCGCGGCTGTCGCTGTGTGCGGGGCGTTCCACCTCCGGGTGGGGCGCCCCGCGGTCGTCAGTGGTGGTGTCCCGGCGGCAGGTGGTCGTCTCCGAGGTCGGGCGGAGCGCAGTAGTCGACGTTGGACTCCGGGGAGATGAGTCCGCCGTTCTCGACGTCGGTGCAGTACGCGTCGAACACCTCGCCGGCGGTGAGGGGTTCGAGGCCGTATCCGCGCAGTCGCCAGCCGTGGATGCGGTCGGGGCCGCTCGCCGGGCTGATGCGCATGACGAGTCCGCCGGGGCTGTGGGTGGCGAGACCGAGGGCGAGGACGCTGGTGAATTCGAGGGCCTCGGCCTCGTCGAGGTGTGGGGAGCCGTCGATGTCCTCGTCGGCGTGCAGGACGGAGACGAGGTCTTCCGGGGCTCCCGAGACGCTGCACACCAGGTGCCGGTTGCCCGGTGGAGCCGTCCGCAGGACCTGGAGCAGGAGGCGCGAGGCTCGGGTGAAGGCGGCTCGGCCGAGGTCTTCGCCGCAGGTGGAGCAGGTGCCGAGGCGGGCGAGCAGGGTGGCCGCGTACTCCCAGGTGGCCTGGCGGACGGCTTCGTCGACCAGGGCCGGCAGCAGGTCGGTGAGGGGCTGGCCCTCGTACGGGACGGTGGGTCCGTTGGTGGCCAGTTCGGCGGTGAACCGGGTCCGGCTCGCGGGGGCGTCGGGGTCGAGGCCCGCCGTGGTGCAGTAGTCGGCGTACTCCTCCGGGTCGAAGAGGGCGATCGTGGTGTGGGTGCCCTCCGCGGCGCGTGCCCTCAGGAGGGCTTCGACCTGGCGGAGATAGGCGGCGTGGTCGTGGAACGTGAAGCTGCGGTAGCGCCGCATGGCGCGGAAGTCGTGTTCGTCGGTGAGCAGTCCGATGGTGCCCGCGATTTCGCGGCGCAGGACGCGTCGCATGGTCTGGTCGGTGTGCGCCATGTTTCCCCCTGTGCACGGTCGATCAATGCTCACTCACAGTAATCGGCGGCACTGACAACGGCGTCGGGCGGGCGCGGTCGGCCGGCCGCGATCGAGGGCGGCCGGCCGGTCGAGGGCCTGGTCAGGAGCGCTTGCGGGCCAGGTCCTCGTAGAAGTGGAGCAGGTCGAGATTGTCGATGGAGCCGGGGTTGACGGCCTTGTCCAGGGGGGTGCCCTGGAGGAGGCGCTTGACCGGTACCTCAATGCGTTTGCCGGTCAGCGTGTGCGGGATGCCGGGTACCTCGATGACCTCGTCGGGGACGTGGCGCGGGGAGAGCTGTTCGCGGATGGTCCGTTTGATGCGGTCGAGCAGGGGCTCGTCGAGGGTGGTGCCTGGGGCGAGGTGCACGAAGAGCGGCATCCAGTAGCCGCCGTCCGGTTGTTCGATGCCGATGACGAGGGATTCCCTGATCTCGGGGAGCCGTTCGACGGCTTCGTAGATGTCGGCGGAGCCCATGCGGACGCCCTGCCGGTTGAGGGTCGAGTCGGAGCGGCCGTGGATGACGACGGAGCCGCGTGAGGTGAGGGTGATCCAGTCGCCGTGCCGCCATACGCCGGGGTAGGTGTCGAAGTAGCTGTCGTGGTAGCGGCTGCCGTCGGGGTCGTTCCAGAAGCGGATCGGCATCGACGGCATGGGATTGGTGACGACCAGCTCGCCGACCTCGTCGGTGAGCGGGTTGCCCTGGGGGTCCCAGGCCTGGAGGTCGGTGCCCAGGCCCGGGGCCTGGAGTTCGCCGATGTACACGGGAAGGGTGGGGACCGCGCCGGCGAAGCACGAGCACACGTCGGTGCCGCCGCTGACCGAGGCGATCCACAGGTCCGCGCCGTTCTCGGCGAACTCGTCGTGCAGCCAGCGGAAGCCGTCGGGCGGGAGCGGGGAGCCGGTGGTGGCGACGCACTGGATGCGGGAGAGGTCCAGGTCGCGGGCCGGGTGGACGTCGGCCTTGCGGCAGGCCATGACGTAGGCGGCGGAGGTGCCGAAGAGGGTGGCGCCGGTGCGTTCGGCGACGCGCCACTGGGCGTCCGTCGCCGGGAATCCGGGGCTGCCGTCGTAGAGGACGATCGTCGTTCCGGTGAGCAGGCCGGAGACGAGGAAGTTCCACATCATCCAGCCGGTCGACGTGTACCAGAAGAAGCGGTCCTCGGGGCCGAGGTCGCAGTGCAGCCCGAGCTGTTTGAGGTGTTCGACCAGGATGCCGCCCTGGGACTGGACGATGGCCTTGGGCAGGCCGGTGGTGCCGGAGGAGTACAGCACCCACAGGGGGTGGTCGAAGGGCACCTGTTCGTAGACGGGTTCCGTGTCCGCGCCCGTCAGGGTGGTCCAGTCGAGCGCTCCCTCGGGGGCCTCGGTGCCGAGCAGCGGGATGTGGACCACGGCGCGCAGGGTGGGCAGTTCGCGGCGGAGTTCGGCGACGGTGTCGCGGCGGTCGTGTTCCTTGCCGCCGTAGCGGTAGCCGTCGACGGTGAACAGGACGACGGGTTCGACCTGCTGGAAGCGGTCCAGGACGCTGCGGGCGCCGAAGTCGGGGGCGCAGGAGGTCCAGACGCCGCCGACGGCCGCGGTCGCGAGGAGGGCGACCACGGCCTGGGGGATGTTCGGGAGGTAGCCGCTGACGCGGTCCCCGGGGCGGACGCCGAGGGCCCGCAGTTCGGCGGCGAGGGAGCCGACCTGGCGGCGCAGCTCGCCCCAGGTGACCGGGACGGTCTCGTGGGTCTCGTCGACGTGGAGGAGGGCCGGTTCGTCCGCGCGGGTGGCCGCGGCGCGCAGGGCGTGCTCGGCGTAGTTGAGGGTGGCGCCGGGGAACCACTGGGCTCCGGGCATCGAGCGGTCGCCCAGTACGCGCGCGTAGGGGGTCGAGAAGCGGACGTCGAACCATTCCGTGACGGCTTTCCAGAAGGTTTCCGGCTCGTTCACGGACCAGCGGTGCAGTGAGGGGTAGCCGCCGTCGGCGGGGGCGTCGTGGTGGTCGGACGCCCAGGTCTGGAACCTGGTGATCCGCGCCTGGGCGACGCGCTGGGGGTCTGGCTGCCAGAGCGGCTGGGGGGTGACGGTCGACATGGGCGGCTCCCGGACTGTGCGCGTCGTGTGCGTCCTCCGCGCACGGGCTGGGGTGTGCGCGTGACGCGGCTGACACGGACGATGCCATGTGATCGACTTCCGCACCAGGGCGCGCCCCACATAGTCGGTGTCGTGAAGATGTGGTCCCGTCACGGGTGAACGGCAGTTGAACGACGCCCCTGGGCGCGCTCGGCGATGGCAGGGTGAGCAGCATGGACGGTCGTGACCTGGTGCGTTCGATGAAGACGTTCGGTTCGGCGGGGGCGGCGCAGGGGTTGCGTGGCGTGCGGGCGGCGTGGCGCCGGAGGCTGGCCGATGCCGCGGGACTGCCGCCGCGGGGTACGGAGCGAGCGAGGGTGCCGGGGCCGATGCGGGAGGTGGAGCCCGGACCGGGAGGTGGGGTGATCCGGTTCGGCCGCTCGGAGCTGCGCATCCTCGTCGCCGTGAACGGTGCGGTCTTCTGGGGCTGGGACGGGGCCGGGCCGGAGCCGTCGTACGCGTTGGCCGGCCGTTGTCCCGAGCCGGATCCGCGCGCGGTGCTGGAGCCGGACAAGGACGGCGGTCGGCGGGTGGTCGCGGAGCGGGCCACGGTGGCCGTGTCCCGGCACGGAGCCGTCGAGGTGCGGACACCGGGGGGCGTGGTGCTGCGGCGTGAGCTGCCGCCGCGCTGGTGGGAGCCGGCCGAAGGCGGGCCGGCGCGCTGGACGCAGCGGTCGGAGGTGGCGGCGGACGCCCGGTTCTTCGGGCTCGGCGGGCGGTCCGCGGGGCCCCGGCTGCGGGAGGGCACGTACCGGCTGTGGAACACCGACTCGGGCCTGTCCTCACTACCGGGCCCGGACCCGTTGTCCGTCACGATGCCGGTGCAGTTGGTGGTGGCCGACGCCGGGACGCATCTGGTCTTCCACGACAGCACTTGGGACGGCACGGTCGACCTGCGGGAGGGCGAGGAGGGGGCGGGCTCCGGGCACGACCGGCCGGGGCGGAGTGTGCTGCGGATGGACGGTGGTCCGCTGCGGTGCTGGGTGATGGTGGGTACGCCCGCGCGTGTGCTGCTCGCCTGGGCCTCGCTGACCGGGGCGCCCGCGTTGCCGCCGTCGTGGGCGCTGGGTCACCATCACGCTCTTTGGGGATCCGGTGACGAGGAGGAGGTCCGGCGTGTCGTCACCGGCTACCAGGAGCGCGATCTGCCGCTGGACGCGGTCCACCTGGGCATCGGTCATGCGGACGCCCACCAGGTGTTCACCGTGGACGAGGAGCGGTTTCCCAAGCTGCCGGTTCTCGCCGAGGAGCTGCGACGGGACGGGATCCGGCTGGTGTCGGTCGTGGAACCGGCGGTGCCCGCCGTGCCCGGCAACCCGGTGTACGACGGTGGGACGCGCGAGGACGTGTTCGTCCGGGAGTCATCCGGGCCGGTCGTCCGGGGTGTGGCACGGGCCGGGGACGTGGTCTTTCCGGATTTCACCCACGCGCGTGGGCGCGAGTGGTGGGGCGACCGCTACGAGGAGCGGCTGGGGCAGGGGTTCGCCGGTGTGTGGCACGACCTGAACGCGCCGACGTCGTTCGCCGCCTTCGGGGAGCCGACACTGCCGCGCTCGGCCCGCCACTGGCTGGAGGGCAGGGGCGGGGACCACCGGGAGGCGCACAACGTCTACGGCCTGTGCATGGCCCGCGCCGCGTACGAGGGACTGCGGGCCCTGGTGCCCGGAGAGCGGCCGTTCGTCGTCTCGCGCTCCGGGTGGGCCGGGCTGCAGCGGTACGGCGGCACCTGGTCGGGGGACGTGGCCACGGGTTGGCCGGGCCTGCGGGCGTCGCTGGCGTCGGTGCTGGGTCTCGGGTTGTGCGGGGTGCCGTACGCGGGGCCGGACGTGGGCGGGACCGACGGGAATCCGTCGTCGGAGCTGTATCTGCGGTGGTTCCAGCTGGCGGCACACCTGCCGTTGTTCCGCACCCACGGAGGGCCTCGGGCCGGGCGCAGGGAGCCGTGGGAGTTCGGGGCCGAGGTGCTGGAGCACGCGCGCGTGGCGCTGGCCGAGCGGCGTCGGCTGCTGCCGTACTTCGTGACGCTGGCGCATCTGGCCCGGCGTACGGGTGCGCCGTACGTGCGTCCGCTGTGGTGGTCGTCGCCGGAGGAGCGGGCGTTGCGGGACTGCGAGGACGCGTTCCTGCTGGGTGACTGCCTGCTGGTGGCGCCGGTGCTCGATCCGGGTGCGGACCGGCGTGCGGTGCAGTTGCCGCGGGGGCGGTGGTACGACGTGGTGACGGAGCGGGCGTACGAGGGGCCGGCGCAGGTGCTCGTGGAGGCTCCGTTGGCGCGGATCCCGGTGTTCGCGCGCGCGGGGGCGGTGGTTCCGGTGCGCGGGGAGGACGGGGCGCCGGAGTTGGAGGTGTGGGCGCCCGCGCGGGGGCAGACCGGCGGTGGGCTGGTCGTGCGGGACGCGGGCGACGGGTGGGTGGAGCCGGAGATCGAGCGCTACGTGTCGCGCTGGGAGGGTGAGCGGGTGGTCCTGCGGCGCGAGGGCGGAGACGGGGCCGGGGAGCCGCTCCGTCCCGTGCGTGTGCGGGGGACGGCCGAACGTCCGGCTCAGAGGTAGCGGCCCTCGAACCAGGACCGTACGGCCCTGGTGTGGAGCGGGAAGGCGAGCTCCTCCGACCGGCGCAGAAGGTGCCAGCCCTCTGTCTCGTCGGTGGCGTGGGAGGTGGGGAGGCTTTCGACCGGACGCTCGGGGAGGGAGCCGAAGAGCAGCAGATGGCCGTCGGGCGAGCTCATGGCGTCGGCGAGCCGTACGTCGTGGCTCGCCGCGTCGATGCCGGTCTCCTCCTTGAGTTCGCGGACGACGGCCTGCCGCCAGTCCTCCCGGTCGTCGATGTAGCCGCCGGGCAGGGCGACGCCTCCGCGCGCGGGGGCCACGGTGCGGGTGATGACCACCAGGGCGGTGCCCTGCGTGTCGTACACGGGCTGGAGGGCCACCGCGACCGGCAGTGGGTTGCGGTAGGCCACGGTGCCGCAGGCGGGGCAGGTGCGGGGCCAGCCGGAGACGCCCTCTCCGTAGGGCGTGCCGCAGCTCGAACAGTGTGAATTCGGCGCGGAGTTGGGAACGGAGGTTTGAGTTTCGGACACGCGGCGGACTGTATCCGATTCGCGGAGCGGGCGGCTCCGGCAGCCCGTTCAGCGGCGGCCGGTGAGGGACCTGCTGGAGACCGGGAAGTCGAAGTAGGTGTCCGGGTAGGGCTCGGGCTTGTACGTGAAGTGCCACCACTCCTCGGGGAGGTTTACCAGGCCCACGTCCTCCAAGGTGTCCTTGAGCAGGAGGCGGTTGGCGCGCTGGGTGCCCTGGATGCGGGGGTCGAGGGTGTGGGAGCGGGTGTCGAAGCAGTCGTATCCGGTGCCCATGTCGACGGAGTTGTCGGGGAAGCGTTCGCCCTGCGGAGCGAAGCACGGCACCAGGGGCTGTCCGGGCCGGTACGGCGGGGTCGGCTTCGCCGGGAGCCGGACGATCGTCAGGTCCATGGTCGAGCCCCGGCTGTGGCCGGACTTCTCCGCGATGTAGCCGTCGTCGAAGAGGCGGGTCTTGTCGACCTCGGGGTAGAACTCGGCCTTCATGGCCTGGTCGTCGAGGTCCTCGGCCCAGCGGACGAAGTGGTCGACGGCGCGCTGCGGCCGGTAGCAGTCGTACACCTTCAGGGAGTAGCCCTGGCGCAGCAGCCGGGTCTGCGCCTTGTGCAGGGCCTTGGCGGCGGGGCGGGTCAGGATGCACAGCGGTTGACGGTAGCCGTCGATCGGTTCGCCGACGAAGTTGTGCGGGGTGACGTAGCGGATCTCCTGGATGATCGTCGGATCGACGCTCCTCAGGGCCACGAAGTTCTCCGGGGCCCTCGGTTCGGGCCCGGCCTGCGCGGTGGCGGGTACGGCCGTGACGGCAAGCAGGGCGGCGAAGACGGTGGCCAGAGCGCGCAGCGCGGTCGAGAGTCGTGTCATGTTCCCTGCATCTATCAGGATCGCCTCCCGTGAGGGAAGGGGGCGGTCCGGCGACGCACCGCGCGTGTGCGGTGCCGGTGAGCCGGAATCCCGCGTGAACGTCTCATGAACTGGGCCCGCGTGGGTGCCGGCGAGGCGATCCTGCTCCCGTGCGCTCCTGGACGGATCCTCTCCGCTTCGCCTTCCAACCGGTGGTCAATCTGATGACCGGCGGGGTCGCGGCGCTGGAGATACTGGCCCGCCCGGAGAGCGGCGACATTCTGGCCGAGGCGCGCCGCGACCCGGAACTCGACGGCCGCCTGGCGGTGTCGGCGCTGCGCGCGGCGGTGCGCAAGGAGACGCTGCTGCCGCTGCACGTCAACGTGTTCGCGGGCACCCTCGCCGACCTGGGTGGGCTGCAGCCCCTGCACGACGCCGTGCGGGAGGCCGGCCGGATGCCGTGGGAGGTGACGCTCGACGTCTGTCCGCCGTACACCCACGTGCCGCGGCAGGCCCTGCTGGAGGCGTTGGCCGTGCTGCGGGGCCAGGGGTTCCGGATCTGCGCGGACGGGGTCGGCGACGGGGACGCGCCGCTGCGGCTGCTGACGGACCTGGCGCCGGAACTGGTCAAGCTCGACGCGTCGCTGCTGGCCAGACCGGCGGCCGTACGGGCGATGCGGGTGCTGTGCGACGAGATGGGGGCGCTGCTGTCCGTCGAGGGGGTCGAGACGGAGACGCAGTACGCCGTCGCGCGGGCGGCCGGGGCGCAGTGGGCGCAGGGAGAGCTGTTCGCGCCGCCGGCCCGGTTGCCCGCGGCGGACGTGTACGTTCCGTCCGGCCCGCCCGGCGTCGTACCGGCGCCGCGTTCGGGGCCGTCGGTACGGCAGTTCGTGCGGCCGGCCGCGCTGCTGCCCGTGACGGCCTCGGCGGGTCAGGTGCGGGCCCTGCTGACCGGGTCGCCCGACGTGTCCGGGGCGCTGCTCGTGGACCGCGACGGCGTGCCGGTGCGGTCGGTGCACCGCTCCCGCTTCCTGCTGTCCATGTCGGCACGCTACGGGCACGCGCTCTACGCCGACCGCCCGGCCGCGAAGCTGGGCGACGCGCCGCGGACGGTGGGCGTGGACGCGACGGCGTGGGAGGTGCTGGACGTGGTGGCGGTCGGCGGCCGGGGCCGTACGTCGGACGACGTGGCCGTGGTGGACGCGTACGGGCGGTGCGTGGGCGTCGTACGGCTGGCGGACCTGGTGCGGGCACTGGCCGAGAGCCGGGTGGAGGAGGCGGCCGGGCTCAACCCGCTGACCCGGCTGCCCGGTTCGGACGCCATCACGGACGAGGTCGACCGGCGGATCGCGGACGGGCGGGCGTTCGCGCTGAGCTGGCTCGACGTGGACCACTTCAAGCAGGTGAACGACGGGGCCGGATTCGCCGCCGGCGACGAGTTGATCCGGTCGGTCGGGCAGGCGCTGCTCCGGTCGGCGAGGGGGACCACGCGCGTGGGACACATCGGCGGGGACGACTTCCTGGTGCTCACCGACCCGGACGGGCTGGATCCGCTGGTGGCGTCCGTGCTGGACGTCCCGTGGTCGGCCGGCGGGCGGCCCGTGACGCTCTCCCTCGCGACGGTCCTGAGCGCCCCGGGCACCGTGCCGGACCACCGGCAGGCCGCGGCGGGCCTGGCACCGCTCAAGAAGGCCGCCAAGGCGTTGCGCGGCGCGAGTTGGGTGCTGGGCCGGGCGGGCGCTCCGGGGCACGAGGTCCGGCGCGGCTCGGACCGGTCGGCGGCGCCCGCCGGCTGAGCGGACGCCCGCCGCGCCGGCGGCCGGGCATGCCGTCGGCCACGCGCGCGTGTCGGCGTGTCGCCGCAACCGTTGCCGTCGGCCACCTTGACGCTCCCGGGACGCCGGTGAACACTTCCGGTGTCAGTCGACATCGCCGTACATCTCGGCGTATTCCGGCACTGCGTCGCGCGGGTTCCCCGGTGCTCGGGGGCCCGCTCCCCCACGGGCGGTTCGGCTGCTACGGCACGCTCGTCACCCACGCCCCCGCGGCGGAACTCGCCATGGGAACGCACCCCGCACGTGAGGACCGGGGCCGACCGTCCCGGGCCAGGGCCTAGGAGCCGCCATGAGCAACGGAGACATCTTCGTCGGCGAGATCATCGGTACGGCGATCCTCATCCTCTTCGGCGCGGGTGTCTGCGCCGCCGTGACCCTCCGGTACAGCAAGGCGCGGGCGTCGGGGTGGGTGGTGATCGCGTTCGGCTGGGGGTTCGGTGTGCTGGCGGGCGCGTACACCGCGGCGCCGCTGTCCGGCGGGCATCTCAACCCCGCCGTCACCATCGGGATCGCCGTCGACACCGGCGAGTGGGGCAAGGTCTGGATCTACCTCCTCGGACAGCTGGTGGGGGCGATGCTCGGCGCCGTCCTCTGCTACCTCACCTACTTCGCCCAGTTCCAGGCCAACGTCCGTCAGACCGGCACCACCGAGGGCACCGCGGACGAGCCGATGCCGACGCTCGGCATCTTCTCCACGATCCCGGAGATCCGGAACCCGGTCGCCAACCTGGTCACGGAGATCATCGCGACCGTCGGGCTGGTGCTGCCGATCCTGGCCTTCGGACTCACCGAGGGGCTCGGCGAGTCCGGGACGCTGGTGCTGATCGTCGCCCTGCTCGTGGTCGGCATCGGCCTCTCCCTCGGCGGACCGACCGGTTACGCCATCAACCCCGCGCGCGATCTCGGTCCGCGCATCGTGCACACCTTCCTGCCGATCCCCAACAAGGGCACCTCCGACTGGGGTTACGCCTGGGTCCCGGTGGCCGGGCCGCTGATCGGCGGGGTGCTCGCCGGGTTCATCTACAACGTGGCCTTCTGAACGGCTCTGCGAACGGCCTTCAGTCCTCCGAATCCAGCCCAAGGGGCAGCCATGACGGACCACTCCACGAAGTACGTCGCCGCGATCGACCAGGGCACCACCTCCAGCCGCTGCATCGTCTTCGACCAGGACGGTGCGATCGTCGCCGTCGACCAGCGCGAACACCGCCAGATCTTCCCCAAGCCGGGCTGGGTGGAGCACGACGCCACCGAGATCTGGTCCAAGGTGCAGGCGGTGGTCGCCGGGGCGATCGCCAAGGCCGGGCTGCGCGCCGACCAGCTCAGCGCACTGGGCATCACCAACCAGCGCGAAACGACCGTGCTGTGGGACCGGGCGACCGGCAAGCCGGTGCACAACGCCATCGTGTGGCAGGACACCCGTACCTCGGCGCTGTGCCGCCAGTTGGGCGGCACGGACGGGCAGGACCGTTTCCGCGAGTCGACCGGTCTGCCGCTGGCCAGCTACTTCTCCGGGCCGAAGGCGGCCTGGCTGCTCGACAACGTGCCCGGCCTCAGGGCCCGCGCCGAGCGCGGCGAGATCGCCTTCGGCACCATCGACTCCTGGCTGATCTGGAACCTCACCGGCGGCACCGAGGGCGGGCGGCACGTCACCGACGTGACCAATGCCGGGCGCACCATGCTGATGGACCTCCGCACCCTCCAGTGGGACCCGGCCATCCTTGCGGCGATGAACATCCCCGAGGCCGTGCTGCCCGAGATCAGGTCGTCGGCCGAGGTGTACGGCACCGCCGTCGGCCAGCTCGCCGGCGTGCCCGTGGCCTCCGCGCTCGGCGACCAGCAGGCGGCCGTGTTCGGACAGGCCTGCTACGACGTGGGCACGGCGAAGAACACGTACGGCACCGGCAGCTTCCTGCTGCTCAACACCGGTGACCGGCCGGTGCCGTCGAAAAGCGGGCTGCTCACGACCATGGGCTACAAGATCGGCGACGAGGCGCCCGTCTACTGCCTGGAGGGTTCGATCGCCGTCACCGGCGCGCTGGTGCAGTGGTTCCGCGACCAGCTCGGCATCATCCGCGACGCGGACGAGATCGAGCCACTGGCGGCGAGCGTGGCGGACAACGGGGGCGCCTACATCGTGCCCGCGTTCTCCGGACTGTTCGCGCCGTACTGGCGTTCCGACGCGCGCGGGGTGGTTACCGGCCTCACCCGGTACGTCACCAAGGCGCATCTCGCGCGGGCGGTGCTGGAGGCGACGAGCTGGCAGACGCGTGAGGTCGTGGACGCGATGTACCAGGACTCGGGGGTGCGCATCACGGCTCTGAAGGTCGACGGGGGCATGACCAAGAACGGGCTGCTGATGCAGCACCAGGCGGACGTGCTGGGAGTGCCGGTGATCCGGCCCCGCGTCTCCGAGACGACCTGCCTCGGCGCGGCGTACGCGGCCGGGCTGGCCACCGGGGTGTGGGACGGTCTCGACGCCCTCCGGGCGCACTGGCAGCGGGACGCCGAGTGGGCACCGGCGATGGAGTCCTCGGTGCGCGACCGCGAGTACCGCAACTGGCGCAGGGCGGTGGAGAAGAGTTTCGGCTGGCTGGAGGACGAGGACGGGCCGGGTCCGGGTCCCGCCGACTGAGGGTCGGGCCGGGGGCGTTTCGGGGTTCTCCCTGATGTTCGTGACATTCCGCTCGGATTGGATGGGAATCACGGAGCGCGATGACCGTCGCGTCCGAGCATCAGAGGCGTCAGGGGGAAGCCGATGACTGATCGAGTGCGCCCGTCGGGGCGGCAGGGTGACACGGGGAAGCGGGGCGGAGCGGGACTCCGGGCGGGCGTGGTGGCGTCGGTGTGCGCGCTGGTGGCCACCGGCACCGTCGCGGCGGTGCCGGCCGCGGCCCGCAGCGCGGACGACCAGAGGGACGGCTTACGCGGCGGGCACGCCGCGACTCGGGCGGCGTTGGACGCGATCGTCGCGGAGGGCACACCCGGTGCGCTCGCCGGCGTACGCGAAGGCCGTCACCGGTGGTCCGGCGACGCGGGCGTGGCGCACCTGGGTACGGGCGAACAGCGCCGTCCCGCCGACCACTTCCGGATCGGCAGCCTCACCAAGACCTTCACCGCGACGGTGCTGCTGCAACTGGACGCGGAAGGCGTCCTCTCGCTCGACGACACCGTCGAGGACTGGCTGCCGGGTCTCGTGCGGGGCCAGGGCAACGACGGCCGAGAGGTCACCCTGCGCCACCTGCTCAACCACACCAGCGGCATCTTCAACTACAACCGCGACGCGGGCTTCCTCGCCAAGTTCACCGGCGAGTCCTTCCTCGTCCACCGCTACGACGGGGCCACCCCCGAAGAGCTGGTGGGCATCGGCCTGTCCCACCCGCCGCTGTTCGCTCCCGGCACCGGCTGGGCCTACTCCGACACCAACTACATCCTGGCCGGCCTGGTCATCGAGAAGGCCACCGACGACGACTACGCCGACCAGGTCGAGCGGCGGATCATCGAACCGCTGGGGCTCCGCTCCACCGTCGTGCCCGGTTCGTCGTCCGCCCTGCCCCGCACGCACGGCAGGCACTACTCCAGGCTCTACGACGACACCCCGAACGCCCCCGTGCACGACGTCACGGAGTTCAACCCCTCCGTCGCCGGTGCCGCCGGCGAGATCATCTCCAACACCCGCGACGTCAACCGGTTCTTCGGCGCACTGCTCCGCGGCGAACTGCTGCCCCGGCGGCAGATGAAGGAGATGTTCGCGGCGGTGCCCATCGTCGAGGAGGAAGCAGAGGAAGGGGAGGAGGAGCCGACGGCGACGCGGCGGACACCCGACCCCACCGAGGGCGCCGCCGTCTACGGGCTGGGGATCCGGGGCGACACACTCTCCTGCGGTGTGACGGTGTGGGGCCACGGCGGCCAGGTCCCCGGCTCCCTGTCCCGAGTGGCGGCCACCCGCGACGGCCGCCACGTGCTGACCCTCAACAGAAACGGTGACTGGGGCAGCCAGGCCGCCGAGGACGCGGTGCTGGAGGCGGAGTTCTGTGACCGGTGACCGGCGCCGGTCAGGTCGTGACGACCCGGCGGCGGTCGGCCGCCTGGGCCATCGCGTGCTGGACCACGCCGACGAGGACATCCTTGACCGATTCCCGGTCACGCGCGTCGCACATCACCACGGGCACATCGGCGTCCAGGTCGAGGGCCTGGCGGACGGTCTCGGAGGGATAGCGGGCCGAGCCCTCGAAGCAGTTGACGCCGACCAGGAACGGGATGGACCGCCGTTCGAAGTAGTCGATGGCGGCGAAGCAGTCCTCCAGGCGCCGGGTGTCGGCCAGGACGACCGCCCCCAGTGCCCCCTCCGACAGCTCGTCCCACATGAACCAGAACCGCTCCTGGCCGGGCGTGCCGAACAGATAGAGCACCAGGTCCTCGCGCAGCGTGATGCGTCCGAAGTCCATGGCCACCGTGGTGGTGTGCTTCTCCTCCACCCCGCTCAGATCGTCGACGGGCCGCCCGGCCTCGGTGAGGAGTTCCTCGGTGCGCAGGGGCCGGATCTCGCTGACCGCGCCGACCAGGGTGGTCTTGCCCACGCCGAAGCCGCCGGCCACGAGGATCTTGAGGGTGACGGGCTCGACCGGCGGCTTGCCGCGCTGGGAACGCCCGAAGATCATCGGTCTCTACTCCTTAACGTGCCGCTCGACGAGCCGACGGGAGGGTTCACAGTGCCCTCAGTCCATTGATCACGTCGCGCAGAATGTTCTCGTCCGGCAGTTCGGCCGGGGGTACGGGCCGGTTGACGTGGACCAGGTCGACGTCCACGAGGTCGCCGACCAGGACCCGTACGACCCCGATCGGCAGGTCGAGTTCGGCGGCGAGTTCGGCGACCGACTGCGGGGTCTCCCGGCACAGTCCGACGATGTCCACGTGCTCCGGCGAGAGGGTGACGTCCGCCTCGGGGTCGTCCGCGTGGGGTTCCGTGACGACCACCGCGATCAGGTCGAGGCGGTGCTGGGCCGCGCTGGTGGTGCGACCGCGCGTCATGGCGTACGGACGGACGACGGGGCCGGCCTCGTCGTCGAACCAGTGGTTTCTTCCCTGACCGTCTGCGCTCATGTCATCCCACTTACCCGCCCGAGGGCACATCGGTGCGTGGAGCGGTGGCCAGGTGTGCGCCGACACGCTTGACGAGGAGGGTCATCTCGTAGGCGACCTGGCCGACGTCCGAGTCGGCGTCCGAGAGGACGGCGAGGCAGCTGCCGTCGCCGGCGGCGGTGACGAACAGGAAGGCCTCGTCGAGTTCGACGACCGTCTGCCGGACGCTGCCCGCCTCGAAGTGGCGGCCCACGCCCTTGGCGAGGCTGTGGAAGCCCGACGCCACTGCGGCCAGGTGCTCGCTGTCCTCCCTGGTCAGGTCCTTGGACGCACCCGTCGCCAGGCCGTCGCCGGACAGGACGACTGCCTTGCGGATGCTCGCGACCCGGTCGACCAGGTCGTCGAGGAGCCAGTTCAGCTCCCCGGACTTGGTCGCGCTGTGGCCGATCGCCTTCGGTGCGGTCATCGACCGTCCCCCTCTGTCGTTCCTCGTGGTGCTGTTGGTGCGGTGCCGCCGGGGACGTCGTCACCCGCGGCGTTCTCCTCGCGCCCGCGCCGCCAGCCGCGCTGGAGTGAGGCCATCCGGCTGCGGACCTCGTCGGCGTCACGGTCGGCGGGGTCGGAGCGGTCATCGGACGGTTCGGGCCCCTGCCGGAGCTGGGGCGCGAGGTTGGCCTGCCGTACGCGCCGGGGCAACGCACCGGACTCCTCGGCGTCGGCGTCCCGGCCTTCGGCTCGGCCGCCTGGAAAGGCGCCGCCGCCGTCACGGCCCGCGGGCTGTCCGCGTTTCCGGCGGGAGGGCAGCGCGGGCGGTTCGTCCGCTCCCGCCCGCGGTGCGGCCGGGACGCGAGTGCCGTCGGTGTCCGCGTCCGCCGGGGGCTGGTCGTCCGTCCTGTCCCGGGTGTCCCGTGAGGGGACCGGGCGGCCGTGCGAACTGACCAGCTTGGGGGTGCGGCGGCGGGGCAGCGGGAGGGGTGCGTCCGCGTCGGCCGGGTCGTCGTCCTGGCCCGGCCGGCCCGCCGAGCCGTGGTCGTCGTCGGCCGCGGCGAGCGAGCGGCGCGGGCGGAACAGGCCGCCGCGTTCGCCGTCCTCGTCGTCGAGCCCGCCCGGCAGGCCGTCGAGGGCGTCCAGGTCGACGGGCGCCTCCAGTTCCACCGGACCGTCCAGCAGCGCGGCCGGGCGCTCCGGCAGCCGTGCCGGCACGTGGGACAGGGCCGACCGACGGCTCTCCTCCCGCCCCTTCTCCTTGACGTGCTGGGGGCGGTCGAGGCGGAAGCCGATGCCGTTGGTGTCGGGGGCGTCGTCCGAGAGCAGCGCGTCGGGGACGAAGACGACCGCGGTGGTGCCGCCGTACGGGGAGGGCTGGAGGGAGACCCGGACGTTCTGCCGCTGGGCGAGCCGGCTGACGACGAACAGGCCGAGACGGTCGGTGTCGGACAGCTCGAACTCGGGGGTCTCGGCGAGCCTGAGGTTGGCGTCCAGGAGGGCGTCGGCCGCCATACCGAGGCCGCGGTCGTGGATCTCCAGGGTGAAGCCGTTGGCGACGCGCTCGCCCAGGACCTGGACGGCGGTGTGCGGCGGCGAGAACACCGTGGCGTTCTCCAGGAGTTCGGCCACCAGGTGGGTCAGGTCGGCGACCGCCGGTCCGGTGACGGCCACCCGCGGCAGCCTGCGGACCTCGATGCGCTCGTAGTCCTCGACCTCGGCGACGGCGGCCCGCACCACGTCCATGAGCTGGACGGGCCTGCGCCACTGCCGGGACGGGGCGGCGCCGGAGAGGATGACGAGGCCCTCGGCGTGCCGGCGCATCCGCGTGGTCAGGTGGTCGAGGCGGAACAGGTCAGCGAGTTCCTCGGTGTCCTCGGTCCTGCGTTCCATGGTGTCCAGCAGCGTGAGCTGCTTGTGCAGCAGCACCTGGCTGCGGCGCGCGAGGTTGACGAAGACCTCGGAGACACCGGCGCGCAGTTCGGCCTGCTTGACCGCGGCCTCCACGGCGGCCCGCTGCAGCGTGTTGAGGGCCTGGCCGACCTCGCCGATCTCGTTCTTGTCGTACTCCAGGCGCGGCACCTCGGTCTCCACGTCGACCTCCTCGCCCGCGGAGAGGCGGCGCATGACGCTGGGCAGCCGCACGCCGGACGCCTCGTGGGCCTCCAGTCTCAGCTGCTTGAGGTCGCGGATCAGGGAGCGGCCGACGCGTACCGAGAGGAAGAGGGAGTAGAGCAGGGCGATCAGGCCGAGCGCACCGGCGACGACCACCTTGGCGATGACGTTCGTCGCGACCGGGTCGACCCGGTCCTGGTAGCGGTCGGCCGCGTCGTCGTCGAGGGCGCCGAGTTCTTCCAGGACGCTGCCCGCGGCGGTGTCCCAGCTCTTGGCGGTGACGCCGCTGGGCGTTCCGGCCCCGGTGGAGAGGGCGGCCTCCTCGGCGGTCCGCAGCGGGGCGGAGGAGGCGTTCTTCCAGAAGCGCTCGTAGCGGCCGCGTTCGGCGGAAGGCAGCAGCGGCAGGTTGATGCCGTACATCAGGGTGCGCTGCGCCACGAGGTCGGAGACGTCCCGGATCTCGGCGCGGGTGAGCCGGCCGGTGACCAGGGCGGAGCCGAGGAGGGCGTCCTCGCGGGAGAGGAGTTCGCGGGCGCGGGAGAGATTGACGAGCGCACGGTACTGCTTGTCCAGACCGACGTTGTCGACGACGTTCAGACTGGCGAGCAGGTCGTGGCAGGGGTCGACCAGGCGGTTGTAGAGGCCGAGCGCCTGCGCGCGGTCGACGGTGCCGTCCTCGACGCTGCGGCGCAGCGAGCCGATGCCGTCGAAGGCGTCCAGTACGGCGGTGAGCCGCTCCTCCTCGGCCTGTCCCAGGTCGTCGCGCACGCCGTCGTCGGCGGCGTTGCGGCGGATCTCGGCGACGGCGTCGTCCGTGGCGGCGCGGCTGCGCTGGAGGGCGGCGAAACCGTCGGAGGCGCGCGGGTCGGCGAGGTGGACGAGGGTCTGTCGGCGTTCCTGCTGGAGGACGCGGACGGTGTCTTCGATCGGATAGCCGATCTCCTCGACGACGGTGGAGACGCTGAACAACCGTTCCGCCTCGCGTCCCGTGAGTACCGTGGCGAACGCCCAGATCGCGGTCAGGGACACCAGCGGCACGAGAAGCAGCGCCACGATCTTCCGGCGGATCGACTTCCCGCGAAAGCGCATGGCCTCCCCCAGCTCGATCCCCCTCCGGCAGGGGGTACACATGTGCGTCAACAAACGGCGCGAGCCTACTACTGACGCATACGTAACTCGAAGGCCCGTCCGGCGGACGAACCTCCGAGCCGGGGGACGGCGATGGTCAGTTGTCCGGTCATTGCGGGAGATTGCCTCCCGGGATCGGGGTGTGCGGGGAGGGTTCGGCTCGGGCTCGACCGGGCGGATTGGCCGAAATTCTTCGACTGCGCGGGCCTTTCGGGAATCTTGGGCGCCCCTGGTTCGTCGTTCACTACGGGAAATGGAGGCGGAATCGGCCACAGGAGCCGCATCCAGCCTCTGGGCGGCGTAAAGCAGCGCAAGCCGGGCAGCCAGAGGGGAGCCGTGTCGTGGGACACGGTCGAGCTGTCTGCTGGCGGTGGGGAGTGACATGTCGATGGGCACGGCGGAGCGGCGCGGTGCGCCCGAGGACGGCGGTGCGGCCCGGGTGACCGCCCGATCGGCCCCCGAGGCACCGGATCGCGACATTCCGGCAGCCGGTACGGGCAGAGCGGCGCGGGACCGGCCGGAGGGACCGGGGAGGCGGGCGGGGCGCGAGCAGCCGTCCGGTTACCGGCCGTTGTGGAGGGAGGAGCCCGCGCGGCGGCGCCGGCTGCCGGATCCGGTGCGCACGGCGGCCGTCCGCGCGGTGATCGTCGTCGCGGTGACGCTGATCATGGCGATGGTGGCCTTCCTGTGCACGATGGCGGAGTCGTGGCTGGCGTTTCCCATGGTGATCGGCAGCGTGGCGGGCACGGTGGTGGCCACGTGGGGCGTGCTGGACGTGTGGGTGACGCGGCAGGTCTGGAACCAGCGGCACGGCGTGGTGTCGGAGCCGAGCAGCACAGCGCGGGCCATGCGGCGCGAGCGTCGCCGGGCCCGGCGCCAGGCGCGGTCCGCCGAGCGGAGCCAGGAGCGGATACGCCGGCGGGGCGGTGGCGCGAGCCGCCTGTCACACCCTTGAGCACGCCCTTGAGCGACTGCGCGGCAGCGGCCCGCTGGGCCGGAGGCCCGTTCCGGGCGCCGTGGGCGGGCGGCGACGCGCCGCACGCCGGCCGGGTGGTTCCGCCGACGCCACCCGCCGGGTCACGCCTCACCGCCCGCCCGGGCCCGCCCCGCCGACGGTCACCGGGGTCATCCCGGCCTCCTCGGCGGCGAGTTCGCGGCGGGCCCGCATGAACGGGCGGGGCCGGTCCACGGCGAGCACGGCGGTCGTACGCCCGTCTCGTTCGTAGCGGGCCAGGAAGCCCTCCACATCAGGCGTGCCGCCGGCGATCCCGCCCTCGGTGATGCGCACGGTGTCGCCGTCCCGGCGCCGCCCGGCGAACTGGAGGCGGGAGCCGTACTGGTCGGACCAGAAGTACGGCACCGACCTCGCGCTCTCGAGCGTGCGTCCGGCGAGGAGGTTGCGCACCGCGGCCCGGGGCTGCTGGGTGGCGGAGGTCCAGTGCTCCGCACGGGAGCCGCCGACGCGGGCCACGTCGCCGACGGCGACCACCTGCGCCAGGGCGGTCACGCAGCCGTCGTCGCACAGGACGCCGTCGTTCAGGAGCAGCGGCGAGCCCGCCAGCCAGGCGGTGTTGGGGGTGGCACCGATGCCGACGATCACCACGTCCGCGGGCAGCGCGCGTCCGTCGGTGAGGTCGACCCCGGTGACGGCCGCCGTGCCGCGCAGCGCGGCCACGGACGCGCCGGTGACCAGCCCGACCCCGGCACGGCCGTGCAGGGTGGCGCAGACGGCGGCCAGTTCCGCGCCGAGGTGCGGCACGAGTGGCATCGCGGCCGCCTCGACGACGGTGACGGCGTGGCCGAGGGCGGCGCACGAGGAGGCGGTCTCGGCGCCGACGAAGCCACCGCCGACGACCACCACCCGGCACGGACCGCGGGTGAGGCGCGCGCGCAGGGCGCGGGCGTCGTCCAGGGTGCGCAGGGTGTGGACCCCGGCGAGGCCGCCGCCCTTCAGGCGCCGTGCCGATGCCCCGGTGGCGACGACGACGCCGTCCGTGGACACGGTGCGGCCGTCGTCGAGCAGTACGGTCCGCCCGCGGGCGTCCAGGCCGCGGGCGCGGACACCGAGCAGCCAGTCGGCGTCCAGTTCGGCGGTCTCCTCGGCGTCGGTGAGCGCCAGGTCCTCCTCGTCGGCCCGGCCGGTGAGGAACTCCTTGGACAGGGGCGGCCGGTCGTAGGGCGGGTGGGGTTCGTCGCCGACCACCACAAGGCGTCCGTCGAACCCCTGGGCCCGCAGTTCCCGGGCGGCGTACAAGCCGGACAGGGAGGCACCGACCACGGTCACGGTCCTCATGCGGCGCTGCCCTCCTCCGCGGCGAGATGGACGTGGACGAAGCCGTCCTCGACGCTCACGCGGTGGGTGCGCACCGCCCGACGGGCCGGGAGGCAGGTCGGCAGGCCCGTGCGCAGGTCGAACGAGGCGGCGTGCAGCGGGCATTCGACCAGGCATCCCTCCAGCCAGCCCTCGGAGAGAGAGGCGTCCTGGTGGCTGCAGGTGTCGTCGACGGCGTAGAGATCTCCGTCGTCGGTGTGGAAGACGGCGATCGGCGGACTGGTCTCGACGCGGGTGGACCCGCCCTTGGGGAGGTCTTCGAGACGGCAGACGGGAATCATGGGCTCCCCTCTCGGTCCGGAACGCGTGGTTCGGCGGGGTGCGGAGCGCGTACCCTTCCGGGATCCGGACGCTTCGGTAACATGATGTTTCACATGGCGCATTGGAGAGCGCTATGCGCAACAGAATCCGGGCGGGCGCCCGTGGCGTCAAGGGCTTCCCGCAGATGCGGCCCGATCGGGCCGCCAGGTGGTGAGAGTTGAGCCATGACCCGCACACAGCAGCAGCCCGACCCTGGTGAGGACCGCGTGGAGAACAAGCAGTCAGGCAGGGGCGCCGTGAGCGGCGTGCAGTCGGTGGACCGCGCCGTGACCGTGCTGGAGATCCTCGCCCGGCTCGGGGAGGCGGGTGTCACCGAGATCGCCGACGAACTGGACGTGCACAAGTCCACGGCGTTCCGGCTGCTCGGCGTGCTGGAGAACCGCGGTCTGGTGGCGCAGGAGAAGGAGCGCGGCAAGTATTACCTGGGCGCCGGCGTGCTGCGCCTGGCGGGGGCGGCGGCCGTACGGCTGGACATCTCGCAGGAGGGCGTGCCCGTCTGCCGCGAACTGGCCGACGAACTCGGCGAGACGTCGAACATCGCGGTGCTGGACGACGACGCGGCGGTCAACGTCATGCAGGCCCGCGGCACCGCCTCCGTCACCGCGCAGAACTGGCTCGGCCGGCGCACCCCGCTGCACGCCACCGCCAGCGGAAAGGTACTGCTCGCCCACCTGCCGGCCACCCTGCGCGAGGGGCTGCTGGCCCGCCCGCTGCACCGGTTCACCGAACACACCGTCACCGGCGCGTCGGTGCTGCGCGGCGAGTTGGAGACGGTGACCGCGCAGGGCTACGCGATCACGCAGGAGGAGCTGGAGATCGGGCTCGCGGCCGTGGCGGCGCCGGTGCGCTCGCACGACGGCAAGGTGATCGCCTCGATCAGCGTCTCGGGCCCGGTGTACCGGCTGACGCCGGAGCGGTTGCCGGACCTGGCCAAGCGCGCGCTGGCGGCGGGCGTCGAACTGTCCCGCCGCATGGGCTACGGCGACTGACCACGCTCCCACTCGGCGGGGCGGCCCCACTGAGCGCACCCACCCGGCGGGCGGCCCCGCCGGCGTCCGTCCGACGGCGCGGGACCCGAACTCCCTTGCGGGGCACGGGTCCCGCGCCGTCCCGTGTCCGGTGTGTTTCGCACCCCGCGCCCGCCGCCCGCTCGTTTTGCCAAGGGTTAACCCGTACCTCTTGACGGCCCCTCGACGGCGTTCCCACTATGTTTCTCATCGCGCAACCCATCGTGCAATGCGCAACAGCAGAGGAGCTTCTCGTGTCACACGAGGTCCGTGCCGTAGTCGCTGTGAAGAGGGGCGCACCCGTCGAGGTGCAGACGATCGTCGTCCCGGATCCCGGGCCCGGCGAGGTTCTGGTCGCGGTGCAGGCCTGCGGGGTCTGTCACACGGATCTGCACTACCGCGAGGGCGCGATCGCCGACGACTTCCCGTTCCTGCTGGGCCATGAGGCGGCCGGCACCGTCGAGGCGGTCGGCGAGGGCGTCACCGACCTCGCGCCGGGCGACTACGTGGTGCTGGCGTGGCGGGCGCCCTGCGGTGGCTGCCGGTCCTGCCGCCGCGGCCGTCCCTGGTACTGCTTCGATTCCCGCAACGCCGCCCGTCCGATGACCCTGGTGGACGGCACCCCGCTGACCCCCGCCCTCGGCATCGGCGCCTTCGCCGAGAAGACGCTGGTCGCAGCGGGCCAGGCCGTGAAGGTCGACCCGGCCGCCCGGCCCGAGGCGGCCGGTCTCGTCGGCTGCGGGGTGATGGCCGGTTACGGCGCCGCCGTCAACACCGGCGGCGTCGGCCGCGGCGACTCGGTCGCGGTGATCGGCTGCGGCGGCGTGGGCGACGCGGCGATCGCCGGTGCCGCCCTGAACGGCGCGATGAAGATCATCGCGGTCGACGTGGACGGCCGGAAACTGGACCGGGCGGAACGGTTCGGCGCGACGCACACCGTCGACTCGCGCGGCACGGACCCGGTGGAGGCGGTCCGCGCCCTCACCGACGGCCACGGCGTGGACATCGCGATCGACGCCGTGGGCCACCCGGAGACGTTCCGCCAGGCGTTCTACATGCGCGACCACGCAGGAGTGCTGGTCCAGGTCGGCGTGCCCACACCGGAGACGACGGTCGAACTGCCGCTCATCGACGTGTTCTCGCGCGGCGGTGCGATCAAGTCGTCCTGGTACGGCGACTGTCTGCCGAGCCGCGACTTCCCGTTCCTGATCGACCAGTACCTGTACGGGCTGCTCGACCTGGGCGCCTTCGTGTCGGAGACGACGACGCTGGACCGGGTGGAGGAGGCGTTCGGCCGGATGCGGCGCGGCGAGGTGCTGCGCTCGGTGGTGGTCCTGTGAGCACCCGCGGCCTGCGGCCCCCGCCACGCGTGGTGGTCATCGGCGCGGGCGTCGTCGGCTGCTCCCTCGCGGACGAACTGACCGCGCGCGGCTGGACGGACGTCACCGTCCTCGAACAGGGCCCGCTGCCCGCCCCCGGCGGCTCCACCTCGCACGCGCCCGGCCTCGTCTTCCGGACCAGTCCTTCGCGCACCCTGACGGCGTTCGCGCGGTACACCGTCGAGAAGTTCACGTCCCTCACGTGGGACGGCGCCCCGTGCTTCCAACGGGTCGGCGGCCTGGAGCTGGCGACCACACCGGAACGCCTCGCCGACCTGCACCGCAGGGCCGGATACGCCGCCTCCTGGGGCGTGACCGGCGAGATCGTCGACGCCGCCCGCTGCAAGGAACTCTGGCCGCTTGTCGACGAGTCGGTGGTCCTCGGCGGATTCCACACCCCGGGGGACGGGCTGGCCCGCGCCGTGCCCGCATGCCGCGCCCAGCTGGACCGCGCCACCGCGCGGGGGGCCCGTTTCCTGGACCGGCACACGGTCACCGGAATCGAGCGGCAGGACGGCCGGGTCACGGGCGTCGTCACCGACCGCGGCACCTTCCCCGCCGACCACGTCGTCTCGGCCGCCGGATTCTGGGGACCGGTCGTCGGCCGCATGGCCGGGGTCGACGTGCCCCTGCAACCGCTGGCCCACCAGTACGCGAGGACGGGCCCACTGCCCGAGCTGAGCGGCGCCACCGAGGAGGCGTCGAAGCCGATCCTCCGCTTCCAGGACCGCGACCTGTACTTCCGTGAGCACGGCGACCGCCTCGGCGTCGGCTCCTACGCCCACCGGCCGCTGCCCGTCGACCCGTTCGCCGTGCCCGGCTACGACGAGTCACGTGCCCGGCACATGGACATGCCGTCGTCGTACCCCTTCACCCCGGAGGACTGGGCGCCGAGCTGGGAGGACTGCCGCCGGCTGATGCCCGCTCTGCGCGACTCGGACGTCGAGACGGGCTTCAACGGCGTCTTCTCCTTCACCCCGGACGGCATGCCGGTCCTCGGCGAATCCCGTGACCTGCGGGGCTTCTGGCTCGCGGAGGCGGTGTGGGTCACCCACTCGGCCGGTGTCGCCAAGGCGGTCGCCGAGTGGATGGTGAACGGGCGGCCGTCGCTCGACGTCCACGAGTGCGACCTCACGCGCTTCGAGGAGGCGCAGCGGTCACCGGCGTACGTCCGCGAACGCGGCGCGCAGCAGTTCACCGAGGTGTACGACGTGATCCACCCGCTCCAGCCGATGGAGCGGCCGCGTCCGCTCAGGGTCAGCCCGTTCCACGCGCGGCAGCGGGAGCTCGGCGCGTACTTCCTGGAGGGCGGCGGCTGGGAACGCCCGCACTGGTACGAGGCCAACGCCGGGCTCGCCCCGGACGCGCGCCTTCCCGAGCGCGACGCCTGGTCGGCCCGGCACTGGTCCCCGATCGCGGCGGCGGAGGCGCGGGTCACCCGCGAGCGGGTCGCCCTGTACGACATGACGCCGCTGCGCCGCCTGGAGGTCACCGGGCCGGGCGCCCTCGCCTTCCTCGACCGCATGACCAGCAACAACCTGCGCAAGAAGCCCGGCGCGGTCACCTACACCCTCCTCCTCGACGAGACCGGAGGCATCCGCTCCGACCTCACCGTCGCCCGCCTCGCCCCCGACCGCTTCCAGGTCGGCGCCAACTCCCCCGCCGACCTCGACCACCTGCTGCGCCACGCGCCCGACGACCTGCACATCAGGGACATCACCTCCGGCACCTGCTGCGTCGGCGTCTGGGGCCCGCTCGCCCGCGACCTCGTCCAGCCGCTGACGCCGGACGACTTCTCGCACGAGGCGTTCGGCTACTTCCGCGCCCGGGAGACGTACCTCGGCCACGTCCCGGTGACCGCGATGCGCCTGAGCTACGTCGGTGAACTGGGCTGGGAGCTGTACACCACCGCCGACCTGGGTCTTCGGCTCTGGGACACGCTGTGGGAGGCCGGCCGGGACCTCGGCGTGATCGCCGCCGGACGCTCGGCCTTCAACTCCCTGCGCCTGGAGAAGGGATACCGAGCCTGGGGCACGGACATGACCGCCGAGGACAACCCGTTCGAGGCCGGTGTCGGCTTCGCGGTCCGCATGGACAAGGCGGACTTCGTCGGCAGGACCGCGCTGGCCCGCGCGGGCGAGCCCGGCCGACGCCTGACGCCGCTGCTCCTCGACGACCCGGCGGCGGTGGTCCTCGGCCAGGAGCCGGTCCACGTGGACGGCGCGCCCGCCGGGTACGTGACCAGCGCGTCGTACGGCTACACACTCGGCCGCTGTGTCGCGTACGCCTGGCTCCCCGCCGGACTGGCCGCCGGCACCGGTGTGCACGTGGAGTACTTCGGCGAGAAGGTACCCGCCACGGTCGCCGAGGAGCCGCTGTTCGACCCGAGGATGACCCGTATCCGCCGCTAGGACGCCAGGAGGCCCTACTTGTCCCCCACCTACGACGTGATCGTCATCGGCCTCGGCGGCATGGGCAGCGCCGCCGCCCACCACCTGTCCGCGCGGGGCGCCCGCGTGCTGGGCCTGGAGCGGTTCGGCCCCGTGCACAACCGGGGCTCCAGCCACGGCGGTTCCCGGGTCACCCGGCAGTCGTACTTCGAGGACCCGGCGTACGTCCCCCTGCTGCTGCGCGCCTACGAGCTGTACGCCGACCTGGAGCGGGCCACCGGCCGGGACATCGCCCTGCTGTGCGGGGGCGTGATGGTGGGCCGGCCCGACTCCTGGACCGTGTCCGGCTCCCTGCGGTCGGCCCGCGAGTGGGACCTACCGCACGAGATGCTGGACGCGCGCGAGATCCGCCGCCGGTTTCCGACGCTCGCCCCGCGGGACGACGAGGTCGCCCTGTACGAGGCCAAGGCCGGCCTGCTGCGCCCCGAGAACACGGTCGCCGCCCATCTCCAGCTCGCCACCCGTCAGGGCGCCGACCTGCACTTCGAGGAACCGGTGACGCGTTGGGAGCCGTTCCGGGACGGCGTCCGCGTGCACACCGGCGAGAACACCTACACCGCCGGCCGGTTGGTGATCTGCCCGGGTGCCTGGGCGCCGCGGCTGCTCGCCGACCTCGGGGTGCCGTTCACGGTGGAGCGGCAGGTCATGTACTGGTTCCAGCCCCGGAACGGCATCGGCCGCTTCCTCCCGGCCAACCAGCCGATCTACGTCTGGGAGGACGCGGCCGGCGTCCAGGTGTACGGCTTCCCCGCCATCGACGGTCCGGACCACGGCGCCAAGGTCGCCTTCTTCCGCAAGGGGCAGGTCACCACCCCGGAGGCCATCGACCGGACCGTGCACGACCACGAGGTCCAGGCCATGGCGGACCACATGTCCGGCCGTATCCCCGATCTGCCCGGCACCTTCCTCAAGGCCGCCACCTGCATGTACACCACCACAGCGGACGAGCACTTCGTCATCGCCCGCCATCCCGCGCACCGCGATTCGGTCACCGTGGCCTGCGGATTCTCCGGGCACGGCTTCAAGTTCGTGCCCGTCGTCGGCGAGATCCTCGCCGACCTGGCCCTGACCGGTGACACCGCGCACCCGATCGGTCTCTTCGACCCCGCTCGCCTCACCGCCGCGCCCGCCCGAGGAGCCAGCACGTGACGACGACCCCCCTGTCCCCCAGCCTCGTCGCGACCCTGCCGGGCCGCTACTACACCGACCCGGAGATCTTCCGTCAGGAACAGCGGGAGGTCTTCGAGTCGCTGTGGTTCTGCGCCGTCCGCGGCGCCGACCTGGAACGGCCCGGCGCCTTCCGCACCGTGCAGATCGGGTCCGAGAGCGTCGTCGTCACCCGCACCCGTACGGGCGCGCTGCGCGCCTTCCTCAACATCTGCCGCCACCGGGGCGCCCGGCTGTGCCTGGAGGAGTCGGGCGAGGTTCGCCGCAACCTCCAGTGCCCGTACCACGCCTGGACGTACGACCTCGACGGACGGCTGATCGCCGCGCCCGGCCTGACGAAGATGCCGGACGTCGACCGTGCCGCGTACGGGCTGGCCGAGGTCGCCCTGCGCGAATGGCTCGGCTACGCCTGGGTGTGCCTGGCCGACGAGCCGCCCTCCTTCGAGGAGACGGTGCGCGGCGCCGTCGTCGAACGGCTCGGCGACCCGGCGGCGATCGAGCGCTACGGGACGGAGCGGCTGGCCCTCGGCCGACGCGTCCGGTACGACGTGCGGGCCAACTGGAAGCTGATCGTCGAGAACTTCATGGAGTGCTACCACTGCGCCACCATCCACCCCGAACTCACCGACGTGCTGCCCGAGTTCGCCGACGGCTACGCGGCCCAGTACTACGTGGGCCACGGCGCCGAGTTCGGCGAGGAGGTCAAGGGCTTCACGGTCGACGGCGGCGAGGGCTTCGACCGGCTGCCCGAGGTGGCGGAGAGCCAGGACCGCCGCTACTACGCCGTCACCGTCAGGCCGACGGTCTTCGTCAACCTCGTACCGGACCACGTGATCCTGCACCGCATGTTCCCGCTCGCCGAGGACCGCACGGTCGTCGAGTGCGACTGGCTGTACGCCCCCGAGGTGGTGGCGTCGGGGGCGGACCTGTCACGGTCGGTGGAACTGTTCCACCGGGTCAACACGCAGGACTTCGAGGCGTGCGAGCGGACCCAGCCCGCGATGTCGTCCCGCGCCTACCGCGGGGGCGGCGTGCTGGTGCCGACCGAGCACCACATCGGGCTCTTCCACGACTGGCTGCTGGAGCGGCTAGGAGGGTGACTGGGCGGGGCGTTTGAACATCCGGGTGGCCGTGATCTCGCTGTGCACCGGCTCGCCCTCCCCCTCGGCGGCCGGGGCCGGCTGGGGCAGGCCGGGCCGCAGGTGCTCCTCGACGCTGATGTACTTCAGGCCGGCCCTGAGGTCGGCGTCGTTGCGCAGCCGGATGACCAGCGGGAACTCGGCGAGCGCGGTCGTGTCGAACAGGCCGGTGGTGTACAGCAGCTGGACGCCGAGGGCGTCGGACACGGCCCGCTGGAGCTCCAGCAGGTAGGTGGCGTTGGCGCGCCCGATGGGGTTGTCGAGGAACAGGGTGCCGGCGTGGCGGTGCCGGTCGCGGCCCCGGTCGTTGCTGCGCAGCGCGGCCATCGTGCAGTACAGGGCGATGGCCGCGGTGAGCAGCTGACCGCCGGAGAAGACGTCGCCCATCTGGCCGACGGGGACGCGCTCGGCGCGCAGCACGGCGTCGGGCTTGAGGATCTCGACGGCGACGCCCTTGGGTGCCAGGGCGGCGGCGACGCCCCGCAGCAGCAGGGACATGCCGTCGCGGCGCAGGTCGGAGTTCTTCTTCACGGCGGCGCGGGTGGCGTCGTCGACCACCTCGCCGAGCCGCTCGGTGAGGGTGGCCTGGTCGGGCTCCTCGAAGCGGATGCGCAGGAACTCCTGACCCGACCACTCCCCCAGCCCTTCCGGCAGCCGGGAGAGGCGCTGGGCGGAGCGGAGGGTGGCGAGGGCCGACTCGACGAGGCCGCGCAGCCGGTCCACGATCGAGTCGCGGTTGCGCTCCAACTGCGCCAGTTCGTCGGTGAGGACGCGGAGCCGGGGCGCGAAGGCGTCCGCCCACTTGGCCGCGTGCTCCGGCAGCGTGGCGGCGGGCAGCTCGCGGATCTGCTGCCGCGCGGGGGTGCGGACCTGCTCGTAGCGGGTGGAGTTGGCGTGCCGGACCAGGACGTCGCTCGCCTCGCGGACCCCGGCCTCGGCGGCGGACAGGTCGGCGGCGCAGCCGCGCAGCGAACGGCGGGCCTCACCGGCCGACTGGCGGGCCTCCTCCAGACCGCCCGGATACGGCTCGGGCTCTTCCTGCTCCTCGTCGGCCGCGTGCTCGCGCAGCAGGTCGCGGAGCATGGCGGCGGTCTCGTCGAAGCCGCCGGCGGCGTCCTCGGCGGCGCGGTGCGTGTCGAGCAGGCCGGCGTGGGCGTCTCGGGCCTGGGTGAGCGCCTCGGTGTGGGAGGCGAGTTCGGCGGTGGCCGTGCGCAGCAGGGTCTGGGCGTGGTCGGCGTCGCGCGGGAGGAGTTCCCCGGGCAGCTCGGTGTGGGCGTCGCCCTCCTCGGGCGCGTGCCGTTCGGCCTCGCCGCGCAGGCGGCCGAGCTGTTCGCTGGCGCTCGACATGCGGGTCTCCAGGAGCTGCACCAGCTCCTCGGCGCGAGCGGCGGCGGCCTGCCGGGACGGTCCGTCGGAGCCGTCGGGCGACTCCAGGAGCTGTCCGGCGCGGGTGCGTACCTTGTTGCTGAGCCGGTCCAGGTCCCCGCGCGCGGCGCTCTCGTCGCTCTCGGCGCGGGCCTGTTCGGCGCGCAGGTCGGCGCCGACGCCGACCTTCTCGTACACCTGGGACGCGGCGCGGTAGGCCTCGCGCAGGTCCGGCAGGGACGCCTTCGGCGCGTCCGTGCCGTTGCCCGGCGTGTCCGGTCCGTCCTCGGGTACGTCGTCGGGGGCGCCGGCGATCTCGGAGCGCTCGGCGCGCAGCGCGCGGGCGGTGCGGCGGGCGTCGTCGGCGGCGCGCTGGGCGGCGCGGCGGTCCTCGTCGGCCGCGCGGGCCCGGTCCAGGCAGGCCTGGGCGCGGGCCTCTGCCTCGGCGCCCTCGTCGGCCAGTTCCCGCAGGCGGACCTGCCAGCCCGCCCGTTCGCGCAGCCGGAAGGCGAGCCCGGCGAGGGCGTCGGCAGCGCGGCGGGCCTTCTGCGCGGCCTCCTGCCGTTCGTCCCGCAGGTGCACGGCCTCGGCGGCGGCCTCGTCCGCCTCGGTCCGCGCGGTGCGCGCCTCGGTCAGTTCGGCCTCGGCCTCGGCGGCGAAGGAGCGCGCCTCCTCGGCGGCGCGGGCGAGTTCGGTGAGGCGTCCGGCGGGGCAGCCGGTGCGCCAGGAGGCGAGCCGGGCGGCCAGCTCGCGGTCCTTGCCGAGCCGGGCGGCGAGGGTGCGGATCTCCTCGTCCCGCCGGGTCGCCCGCGCGCGCAGCGCGTGCCGCTCCTCGTCGGCCGCGTGCTCGTCGTGCATCGCGGGGTTCGGCGGTACGAGGAAGACGTCCCCGGCGTCGGAGTCGGGGGCCGGGGTGGGGGCGAGCAGGGCGGCGGCGGTGCCGACGGCGACGGCCGAGCGCGGGAGCAGGGCCGCGTCGCCGAGGACGTCGCGCGCGCGGGTGTGCGAGTCGGGGTCGGTGATGATGACGCCGTCGACCAGTTCGGGCCGGGCGGCCAGCACGCGCGCGTGGTCGGCGGGGTCGACGGCCTGCGCGAGGTAGCGCCAGCCGGGCAGGGCGGGGATGCCGTGCTCGCCCAGGAATTCCACGGTGGCCAGCACGTCGGGGCCGGGCGGCAGCAGTCCGCCGTCGCCGAGCGCGCCGAGGATGCGGGAGTCGTCGGCGGCGGCGGTGCGCAGGTCGAACAACTGGCGTTCGGCGGAGGAGACGGTGTCGTCGAGCAGTTCGCGCAGTTCGTCGGCGAAACGGTCGAGTTCCTGGGGCGTCAGGGCGCCGTCGGCCCGCGCGGGCGCGGGCTCGTGGTCGGCGTCGTGGCGGGGCTGCGGGATGCCGGGGCGGGTGCCGGCGGTGAGGCCGAGCAGTTCCGCGAGGCGTTCCTCGGCGGCCAGCGCCTCGGCTGTGCGGCGCTCGGCCTCGTGGGCGCGTTCGGCCGCGGTGGCGGCGTCGGCCGCGCGGGCGGCCGTCAGTTCGGCGCGGCTCTCGGTGGACGCCGTCTCGCGCGCGTGCTCCGTGGCCCGGCGTGCCGACTCACGGGCTGTGTCCCAGGCCGCGACGGTGCTCTTCTCGGCGTCGCTGGCGGCGAGGGCCGCGCGGGCGGGGTCGGCGTCGGGCGCGCTGTCGTCGAGCCAGCCGGCCCGGACCGCTTCGGTGGTCTCCTGCTCGACCTCGGTGAGGCGCTGGCGCAGGTGCCCGACCTCGCTGCGGGCGCGCTGCGCCTCGGTGGCGGCGGTGGTGGAGTCGCGGTGCGCCGCGTCGCTGACCTCCTGGAGGGCGGCGGACCGCTCTTCCTCCTCGTTGGCGTGGCCCTCGGCCCGGCCGGCCGCCGCGTGCAGGGCGCGGACGAGGTCGACGGCGGCCCTGGCGCGGGCGGCGAGCGCGGGGGCCGCGTCCCGCTCGGCCTCCTGGATGGCGGCGGACACGCGGGCGACGCGGTCGGCGGCGGCGCGGTGGCGCAGTACGGCCTCGGCGGCCTGCCAGGCGGAGTGCAGGGTGCGCGCGTCGGCGAGTTCGCGCTTCTGGGCGGCGGCGGACTTCTCGGCACCGGTCAGGGCGAGCGAGGCGTGCCGGTAGGCGAGTTCGGCGGCGATGAGGGCGCTGCGGTCGCGGGCCGACTCGGCGTGGGTGACGGCGCGGGCGGCGGCGGTGACCCGCTGGGCGAGGTCCGAGGCCCTGACCCGCTCCTGGGCGGCGCGCGCGGTGAGCCGCCGGGCGAGGGTCCTGGTCCGGCGTTCGGCCGCGGTGTGGATGTCGCGCGCGCGGGTGCGGACCTCGGCGGCCTCGACGATCCGGCCGAGGAGGTCGACGGACCCGGCGGTGAAGTCGCGTTCGGCGATCAGCTCGGCCCGTCGGCCCAGCTTGTTGCCGAAGCCGCTCACCAGGTCGGCGAGTCCGTCGGTGTCACGGGTGTCGGTGACCGCGCGCAGCAGCAGGTCGGTGAAGTCGGCGTCCTTCTTGACGGCGAAGAGGCCGGCGGCCTCGCCCTCGTCGGCGTTCATCTCGCGCTGGTAGCGGAAGAGTTCGGGGTCGAGGCCGAGGTCGCCGAGGTGCTCGATCCAGCGGTCGTGGATCTCCTCCCAGTGCACCTCCAGGTGCGGGTAGGCCTTGGCGGCCTCGGTGAGGGCGTCGCGGAAGCCCTTCATGGTGCGCCGCCTGCCCTGGGCGCCGGAGACGCCCTCCACGGGCGGGCGTACGGCGGTGGCCTCGGCGACGGGCAGGTTGTCCAGGGTCAGTCCGGGCCCGGGCCGGAAGGAGTACCAGGCCTCGGCGAACTTGCGGGGGTCGTTGGAGACCTGGCGGCCGCGCCACTCGCTGGCCTTGCCGACGACGACGCACTCGCCGCTCTGCACGTGCTGCCACTCCAGCGCGACGTGTCCGCAGTCGTCGGCGAGCAGGAACTTGCGCAGGACGCCCGAGCTGGCGCCGCCCAGGGTGTTGCGGTGGCCCGGCAGCATCACCGAGAAGATCAGCTTGAGCAGGACGGACTTGCCGCCGCCGTTCTCCAGGAACAGCACCCCCGCTGGGGCGGGGCGGCGCGGGGGGCCGACCGGCTCCTCCTCGAAGAACTCCGCCTGCGTGGGCGCGGGGTCGGGCACGGGCTCGCCCACACCGCGCAGGTCAAGCACGGTGTCGGCGTAGCGCGCACCGGCGGGTCCGATGGAGTAGAGGCGGACCCGGGACAGCTCGTACATGGCGGACTCTCGTAAGTCTTCGGGAAGTCGGGGAGGCGGGGAGGTGGGGCTGCGGTGGGCGCGGGGTCAGGGCGAGTGGAACGGCAGCCCGGCGTCGGCCACCAGCTCCAGGTCTTCCGTCTCCTCGGCGGGCAGCAGCGTCGCCGTGCCGTCGGTGACCGGGACGACGCCCAGGTCCAGCAGCTCGGCCATGGCGGCGCTGCCCGCCATGTCGCGCACCTGGAGCTGGTACCGCGCGGTCGTGCGGTAGGTGCCGCCGCTGTCGTCGCCGGTGCGCTGGAGGAAGCCGGACTCGGTGAGGAACGCGGCGGCCTTGCCGACGATGCCGGTGGTGGAGCCGGGGAGCCTACGGGCGTCCTTGGTGGCGCCGGTGGAACTGCGTCTGGCCCAGATCCGCCAGGCGGCCTCCAGGCCGGGGGCGTCGGTGGCCGGGTCGGTGTTCTCGCCCTGCTCGTCGGCGCGCTCCTCCAGCCGGCGGCAGGCCTGGCGGACGAAGGCGTCCACGCCGTTGACCGTGACGCGGCCGATGTAGCCGTCGTCGGCGAGGTCCTCGGGGCGCGGGTAGGCCATGGCGGCGAGCGCGAGGTGGGCGAGGCCGTGCAGGAAGCGGTCGCCGGAGTCGGTGGCGGCGCGGCGCGCGTAGTCGCCCATGCGGACGGCGAACACCGAGTCCTCGGCGGCGGTGACGGCCATCCCCGCGCGCGGGGAGACTTCCAGCACGATCAGTCCGAGGCCTGCCGCGACGGCGTCGGCGAGACGCGCGAAGGGCGGGTCCTCGCGGTACCGGCGCAGCAGGTCGGCGTACTCCTGGTCGCGGGCGGGCAGCAGCTTGGGCTGGAGGCCGAAGGAGACGAGCCGCGCCGCGTCGGCGGCGTCGGCGGGCGTGACGGCCGCGGTGGCCGGCGCGGCACCCGCCTCCGGTTCGCTCCGGTCGACGTGCTCGGTCACGGTCGGTTCTCCTTGCTGTGCCGGCGCTCGTTGCCGTGCCGGCACTCGTGTTGTTCGGATCGTCGGGGCGTATGGCGGTGGCGGGTGTGGCGGGGGGAGACGGTCATGCCGCCTCCGTGCGGGCGGCGGCCATGCCCGCCGCGTCCAGCAGCGCGGTGCCGACGATGAGGTCGGCGCCGCCGAACTCGTGGTCGTCGAGCTCGGTGCCGTCGTCCACGGCGAACAGCAGCTTCGGCTCGCCCTGCCGGTACGCGGTGCCGACCGGCGGGCTGGCCGCGTGCACGGCCAGCAGGGCGACGAGGTAGGGCAGTTCGGGGTCCTGGGCGCGGGCGTCCGCCAGCAGTCCCGACAGCCGGCGCGGGGCGTCGTGCGGGAGGTCGAGCAGCTCCATGGCGGCCGCGAGCTGCTCCTCGCTGAAACGGCTGTCGTCCGGGGTGGCGATCAGGTCGGGTTCGGGCATCTCGGCGCCCAGGTGCTCCCGCTCCACCGGCGGGGTCAGGAGTATGTCGACGAGGTCGCCGACCCGGACGGAGACGGGCGTGCGCAGTCCGGTGCCGCGGGCGAAGAAGGCGTCGGTGACGCGCAGCGCCCGCTCCAGGGGCAACGGCAGGACGGGGGCGACCAGATGGCCGTAGAGATCGAGGCCGGAGGTGGTCAGGGGCGTGGCGAAGGCCTGCCGGTCCTGTTCGGCGCGGAAGAGCGGGCCGGCCTCCAGGAGGCGGGACTGGAGCTGCGTGTGGCGGCGGATGCAGTCCTTGACGATGTCGACCAGCTCGGCCGCGCGGCGCTTGTGCTCCTGGTCCTCGGACTCGTCGCGGGCCTTGCGGATGTTGGTGAGGATCGCGTTCTCGTGGCGGTACCGGTCGGCGACGTGGTCCAGGGCCTCGGCGATCATGTCGGGGACGGCGCTCAGCCAGTCCACCGCCCGGACGTTGCGCCGGGTGGCGTCCAGGGCGCGGCGCAGGGTCTCGGAGTACTGCACGGTCCGGTACCGGGCCTGCTCGGCGGCGAGCTGGGCGTCGGCGAGGCGGCCCCGGCTGATCAGCACCTCGAGCTTGACCTCGGCGGCGATCTGGGCGCTGGTGACGTCGGTGTCCAGGGCGCCGACCAGGACGTTGACCGCCTCGTCCGTGGTGCGCAGGTAGACGGTGCCGCCGGGGCCGGGGACCTCTTCCAGGAGCTTGAAGTCGTAGTCCCGGCGGACGTAGGTACCGTCCGGTCCGAAGGTGCCGTAGACCGCGCGGAAGCCGCGGTCGACGCTGCCGACGTTGATCAGGTTCTCCAGGACCCAGCGGGCCACCCGCTCGTGCTCGGCGGCGGGGCGGCGCGGGGCCTGGGCGGCGACGCGCGGGATCAACCTGGCCACTATCTGGTCGTGGTCGGCGCCGGTGTCGAAGTCCATGTTCAGCGTGACGAGGTCGATGGCGGCGAGGGCGACCTCGGCCATGCCGTACACCGAGTACTCGCCCGCGAGGTTGGCCTTGCGGGCGTCCAGGTCGTGCAGCGGCGCCGTGCAGGCGAGCGCGCGCAGCCGCCGCGCCAGTCCCTCGTCGGCGGCCGGGCCCGGGGCAGGGCGCGGCCCCGCGCTGAGCTGGGGCGGAACGCTGTCCGTCGGTGCAGGCGAAGTCACGGTGCACAGACTAGGTCCTCGGTCTGACATCGACCCAAACGACGCAGATGCGCCCCGGCACGGCGGGCCGCCGGCCGCGGGGACCACCCGGGGGCGTGGCCGGTGCCGCCGGGTCGGGGCGGCGGGCACCGGACCTAGGGGGTGTCGTCCCCGACCCTCCGCAGGTAGACCTCCACGACGCGCTTGAGGGAGTTGTCGAGGTAGACCGCGAGCAGCCGCTCCGCCGTCTCCCGCTCGCCGTTCTCCAGGGCCGTCAGGAGCTCCGCGTTCCGTGCGATGTACGGCTCGTGCAGGCGCCGGGGGTCGTCCACGACGTGGAAGGCGAGGCGGAGTTCGGCGAAGACGCTGCGCATCAGTTCGTCGGTGCGTTCGCTGCCGGCGAGGGCGACCAGTTCCCGGTGGAAGTGGATGTTGGCCGTACCGACGGCTTTCCAGTCACCTTCGCGGGCCGAACGGCGCCCGTCCTCGACGGCCTCGGCGAGCCCTTCGAGGGCGTACGGGGGCTCGCCGAGGCCGCGTACGACCGCGCACTCGACGAGGGAGCGGGTGCGGTAGATGTCCTCGACGTCCTCGACGGTCAGGACCCGGACGAAGACGCCCCGGTTCAGCTCGTGGACGAGCAGGCGCTCGTGCGTGAGCAGCCGGAACGACTCGCGCAGGGTGTTGCGGGAGACGCCGAGGGCGCCGCCGATGCTGTCCTCCGACAGCCGGGTCCCGGGCGGGAAGTAGCCCTCGGCGATCCGGCTCCTGAGGATGTCCGAGACCCGCTCGGCGGTGCTGGTGCGGCCCAGGAGGGCGCGGTCGTCGGCCAGTCCCGTCAACTGCTCTGCCATGCCCGGAATTCAATCGCAGATACCAGAACGAAACAACAGGGGTATTGAGGGATCGTTGAACGATCCCCTACGGTGCCAGGAAGTGCACGCACCCTCCGTCCTCCCCCTGCGAGGTGCCCATGAGCACAACCCCTCCCCCACGGGCCCTGTCCACCGAGGCACGTCCCGGCACGGATGAACACACCACGGACGACGGCCCGTTCGGCTGGCTGCGCGCCCTCGGCCCGCGGGGCCGCCGCGCCTTCGGCGGCGCGTTCGGCGGGTACGCCCTCGACTCCTACGACTACTTCACGCTGCCGCTCACCATGGTGGCGCTGGCCGCGTACTTCGGCCTGGACAGCGGCCAGACCGGCCTGCTCACGACGGTCACCCTGGTCGTCTCGGCGATCGGCGGCGCCCTCGCGGGCGTCCTGGCGGACCGCGTCGGCCGGGTCAAGGCACTGCTGCTCACCGTGATCACCTACGCCGTGTTCACGGTGGCCTGCGGTTTCGCCCCCAACTACGAGACGCTGCTGGTCTTCCGCGCCCTCCAGGGGCTCGGCTTCGGCGGTGAGTGGGCGGTCGGCGCGATCCTGGTGGCCGAGTACGCGAGTGCCAAGCACCGCGGCCGTACCCTCGGCGCGATCCAGAGCTCCTGGGCCGTGGGCTGGGGGCTCGCGGTGGTCGTGTACACGCTGGTGTTCTCGCTGGTCGGCGACGATCTCGCCTGGCGTGTCATGTTCTGGACGGGTGCGCTGCCGGCGCTCCTCGTGGTCTGGGTCAGGCGCAGCGTCCACGACGCGCCGAAGGCCACCGAGATCCGGGAGCAGGGCGCGAGCAAGGGCTCCTTCGCGGCGATCTTCAAGCCCGGTACGGCGGACGCGCCCGGCCTGCTGCGCGTCACGCTCTTCGCCAGCCTGCTCTCCACCGGCGTCCAGGGCGGCTACTACACCCTCGCCACCTGGGTGCCGACCTATCTGAAGGACGAACGGGACCTGTCGGTCGTCGGCACCGGCGGCTATCTGACCTTCCTCATCTCGGGCGCCTTCATCGGCTACCTCACCGGCGGCTGGCTCACGGACGTGCTGGGCCGCAAACGCAACATCTGGCTATTCGCCCTGCTGTCGGCGGTCTGCATCCTGGCGTACGCCAACATCCCCGACGGGGCCAACACCCTGCTCCTGGTGCTCGGTTTCCCGCTCGGCTTCTGCATGTCGGCCATCTTCAGCGGCTTCGGCTCCTATCTGAGCGAGCTGTATCCGACGGCGGCACGCGGCGCGGGCCAGGGCTTCACGTACAACACCGGACGCGCCGTGGGCGCCGTCTTCCCGACCACGGTCGGCTTCCTGGCCGACAGCTGGGGCGTGGGCGGCGCGCTGGTCTTCGGTGCCATCGGCTACGGCATCGCGGCGCTGGCCCTGCTGTGGCTGCCGGAGACGCGCGGAAAGGAACTGGCGTGAACCACTCACCGCACGTGGCCGAGGACCGGCCGCTCGCCCTCGTCGAAGGGCACGCGCACGCGTGGAGCCCGAAAACCGCCCGCTCCCGCTTCCGGGAGGGGCTGGCCGGCCCCACGGCCGGGGTCGCGGCGGGCCACACCCAGGCCAACCTGATCTCGGTGCCCGCCGACTGGGCGTACGACATGCTGCTGTTCTGCACCCGCAACCCGCAGCCCTGCCCGGTGCTCGACGTCACCGACGCCGGGTCCTGGACCACCGTGCTCGCCGACGGCGCGGACCTCCGCACCGATCTGCCGCGCTACCGGGTGTGGCGGGACGGCGAGCTGGTGGAGGAGCCGACGGACGTGCGGGCGCACTGGCGGGACGATCTGGTGACGTTCCTGATCGGGTGCAGCTTCACCTTCGAGTGGGCGCTGGTCTCGGCGGGCGTCCCGATCCGGCACGTCGAGCAGGGCCGCAACGTCCCGATGTACGTCACCACGCGTCAGTGCCGTCCGGCGGGGCGGCTGCACGGCCCGATGGTGGTGTCGATGCGCCCCGTGCCGCCCGCGCACCTGTCGGCGGCGATCCACGAGACCAGCCTGCTTCCCGCGGTGCACGGCAGCCCGGTGCACTGCGGTGACCCGTCGGCGCTCGGCATCGAGGACCTGGGCCGGCCGGACTTCGGCGACGCGGTGGACGCCGAGCCGGACGACATCCCGGTGTTCTGGGCCTGCGGGGTGACCCCTCAGGCGGCCGTCATGGCCTCGCGGCCGCCGTTCGCCGTGACCCACGCGCCGGGGCAGATGTTCCTCACCGACGCGCGCGACGAGCAGTACCGCGTCGCCTGACCCGGGGCGCCCCCGCGGGCGCCCGAGAGCGGAGACACTGGAGACATGACCTCGATCGACCTCAACGCCGACCTCGGCGAGGGCTTCGGCCGCTGGCGGCTCACCGACGACGAGGGCCTGCTCTCCGTCGTCACCAGCGCCAACGTCGCGTGCGGGTTCCACGCCGGCGACCCGGCCACCATGCGGCGGGTGTGCGAGCTGGCGGCCGAGCGGGGCGTGACGGTCGGCGCCCAGGTCTCCTACCGGGACCTGGCCGGATTCGGACGGCGCGCCATGGACGTGCCGCCCGCCGAGCTGGCGGCGGAGGTGGCCTACCAGATCGGCGCCCTGGAGGTCTTCGCCCGCGCGGCGGGCACGCGCGTGGCGTACGTCAAACCGCACGGCGCCCTCTACAACCGGGTGGTCCGGGACGAGGAGCAGGCGGCGGCGGTCGTCGACGGCGTGCTCCTGGCGGGCGGCGCGCTGCCCGTTCTCGGGCTGCCCGGCTCGCGTGTCCTTGAGCGGGCCGGGGAGGCGGGACTGCCCGCCGTGCCGGAGGCCTTCGCGGACCGGGCGTACACCGACCGGGCCACGCTGGTGCCGCGCGGGCAGGAGGGCGCGGTGGTCACCGAACCCGACTCCGTCGTGGCACGCTCCGTGGAGCTGGCCCGCTCCGGCACGGTCACCGCCCGGTCGGGGGCGGTCGTCGCGGTCCGCGCGCGCTCCCTGTGCGTGCACGGCGACACGCCCGGCGCGGTGGACCTGGCCCGCCGGGTACGGGAGCGGCTGGAGGCGTCGGGCGTCCTGGTGGAGGCCTTCGCATGAACGTGCTGCCGGTCGGCGACGACGCCCTGCTGGTCGAGGTCGCCTCGGGCGAGGAGGCGGAGGCGCTCCGCGCGGAGCTGCTGCGGCGCCGCGCGGAGGGCACGCTGGCCGCGCGGGAGATCGTCCCGGCGGCCCGCACCGTCCTGCTGGACGGTGTCGCGGACCGGGCCCGGCTCGCGGCCGAACTGACCGCCGCCGAGGTTCCGCCGGCTCCCCCGCGCGCGGGGCAGGTCGTCGAGATCCCGGTCCGCTACGACGGCCCGGACCTGGCCGACGTGGGCGCGCACTGGGGAGTGGCGCCGCGGGAGGTGGCGCGCATCCACGCGGACACCGAGTTCCGGGTCGCCTTCTGCGGGTTCGCGCCCGGCTTCGGCTATCTGACCGGCCTCCCGGCGCGGTACGACGTGCCGCGCCGGGACACCCCACGCACGGCCGTCCCGGCCGGTTCGGTGGCGCTGGCCGGCCCCTACACGGGCGTGTACCCGCGATCGTCGCCCGGCGGCTGGCAGTTGATCGGCACCACGGACGCCGTGCTGTGGGACCACACACGCGTGCCCGCGGCACTGCTGTCGCCCGGCACGCGCGTCCGCTTCGTCCCCGAAGGACCCGGGGCACCGCGAGCACCCCAGGCGCTACGGGAACCCCAGGCACCGGAAACACCCCAGACGCCCCCGGACTCCGAAGGCCCCCGACAGACCCACGATCGGCAGGCCGGCTCATGACGGACCGTGCGCTCGCCGTCGTCCGGGCCGGGGCCCTCACCACCGTGCAGGACCGGGGCCGCCCCGGTCACGCACACCTCGGCGTCCCCCGTTCCGGGGCGCTCGACGCGCCCGCGGCCGCCCTGGTCAACCGTCTGGTCGGCAATCCGCCCGAGGCGGCCGTCCTGGAGACCACCCTCACGGGCTGCGCCCTGCGCCCCCGGTGCGCGGTGACCGTGGCGGTCGGTGGCGCGCCCTGCCCGGTGACGGTGGACGGGAGACCGGCCTCCTGGGGCGCGCCGGTCGGTGTGCCGGCGGGCGCGCTGCTCGACGTGGGGCCGGCCGGCTCCGGCGTCCGCTCCTACGTGGCCGTCTCGGGCGGCGTCCTGGCCGAGCAGGTGCTCGGCAGCCGCTCCACCGACCTGCTGTCCGGCCTCGGACCGCCGCCCCTCTCCGACGGCATGGTGCTCGCCCTGGGGCGGCCGCGCGGGCGGCACGCGTGTGTGGACGTCGCCCCGCAGCCGGCGCCGCCGGCGGAGCTGATCCTGCGGGTGACGCCGGGCCCGCGCGCGGACTGGTTCACGCCCGAGGCGGTACGGACGTTCACCTCGCGCGCGTACCGAGTGTCGGCCGCGAGCAACCGCATCGGACTGCGCGTCGAGGGACCCCCGCTGGAGCGTGCCCGCGCGGGCGAACTGCCCAGCGAGGGCATGGTGCTGGGCGCGGTCCAGGTGCCCCCGGACGGCCGGCCCGTGGTGTTCCTGGCCGACCATCCGACGACCGGTGGCTATCCGGTGATCGGCGTCGTCCGCTCCCGCGACCTCCCGGCCGCGGCCCAGGCGGTGCCGGGGACCCCGGTGCGGTTCGTAGAGGTACGCGAGCGCTGACGCGCGGGCCGAGGTGCGCCCGGCACCGGACGCCGCTCCCCGTCGCCAGCCGGTGGCGGCTCTCAGACCGCCTCCGCCTCCCGTCCGCCGTTCGACGACAGCGCCGCGAGCGCGGCGGTGACCGCGGCGGACGTGCGCAGGTCGAGCCGGGGACCCCGGTGCGGTTCGTGGCGGTACGCGAGCGCTGACGCGCGGCGGCCGAGGTGCGCCCGGCACCGGACGCCCCTCCCTGTCGCCTGCCGGTGGCTGTTGTCAGGCCGCCTCCGCCTCCCGTCCGCCGTTCGACGAGAGCGCCGCGAGGGCGGCGGTGACCGCGGCGGACGTGCGCAGGTCGAGCCGGGGACCCCGGTGCGGTTCGTGGCGGTACGCGAGCGCTGACGCGCGGGAGCCGAGGTGCGCCCGGCACCGGACGCCGCTCCCCGTCGCCAGCCGGTGGCGGCTCTCAGGCCGCCTCCGCCTCCCGTCCGCCGTTCGACGACAGCGCCGCGAGCGCGGCGGTGACCGCGGCGGACGTGCGCAGGTCGAGCCGGGCGCTCGTCCCGCGCGCGTGGTGGCGCAGTTCGCCGGCGGCCAGCGTCAGCAGTTGGGGCAGCAGGTCGGTGCAGCGCCGGGCCGCCCAGCCGGTGCCCGCGGTGGCCAGCCACCACAGGCTCGCCGCCCGGGTGGGGGCGGCGAACTCGTTGTCGGGCGAGGGTGCGGGACCGGTGGCGACGCCGCGCTCGGCGAGCAGCGCGTGGAAGCGCAGGGCCAGCTGGCGGTGGCCCCGCTCGCCGGGATGCAGCCGGTCCACGCTCCACATCGAGCGGTCCGTGGTCCAGCCGCCCTCGCAGGCGTGCAGGTGCACGGCCCCGTACCGGTCGGACAGGGCGTGCACCACGGCGTTGACCGCCCGTTGCCGCCGGGCCAGTGGACGGGCGAGCGCGTCCGGCAGCCCGAGCATCGTCCCGGGGTCCGGCAGACACGCCGTGAGCAGCAGCGCGCCGCGCCCGGTGCAGGCGGCGTACACCGTGTCGAGGCGGGCGGCGACCGCCCCGAGGTCGAAGGTGCGGCGCAGGGTGTCGTTGACGCCGACGACGACGGAGACGAGGTCGGGGCGGAGGGCGAGGCCGGCCGGCAGTTGCCGCTCGGCCACGTCGACGGTCTGCGCGCCGCTGCGGGCAAGGTTGGTGAAGAGGACGGGCTGCTCGGCGAGGCCGGTGGCGAGCAGCGCGGCCCAGCCCCGCCACCCGTGCCCCACCGGGTCGCCCACACCCTCGGTCAGCGAGTCGCCGAGCGCCACGAAGCGGAGGCGTCTCATGACACGGTCTCCGGCAGCGCGGGGCGGGTGGGGACGGACGCGTCGTGCGCGGCGAGGAACGCCTCGACCGCCGTGTCCCAGCCGAAGCACTCGGCACGCGCACGTGCCGTCCCGCGGCGGTCCGCCTCCCGGCGTCCGAGCAGTGACTCCACGGCGTCCGCGAAGGCCTCCCCGTGGTCGGCGGCGACGGCCCCGGCGGAGCCGATCACCTCGGGCAGCGCCGACGACGCGCTCGCGACCACGGGTGTGCCGCAGGCCATCGCCTCCAGCGCGGCGAGCCCGAAGGTCTCGGCCGGTCCGGGAGCCAGGCACACGTCGGCGGACGCCTGGAGCGCGCCCAGCTGTCCGGGGTCGGCGACGTGACCGAGGAAGGTCACCGGCAGCCCGCGCTCCCGTGCCCGCTGTTCGAGCCGCGCCCGCAGCGGTCCGTCACCGGCCACCACCAGCACCGCCCGGACTCCGCGCCGCCGGAGCGCGTCGAGGGCGTCGAGAGCCGTGCCGGGCCGCTTCTCGACGGACAGCCGGGAGCACGTCGCCAGCAGGACCTCGTCCCCGCGCGCGAAGCGGGCCCGCAGACGCGGGTCGCGCAGCGAAGGGTGCCGTCCGGCCAGGTCGACGCCGAGCGGGGCCCGTACGACGTTGCGGGCGCCGACGCGGACGAACTCCCGCTCGGCGAACTCCGTGGTGCACACCACGCGCGCGTAGGTGTGCGCCGTGCGGATGTTGAGCGCGTCGGCGGCGCGCCGGGCGGCCGGCTCGGGCAGGCCCCAGGTGCGCAGCACGCCGTCGGTGGTCTCGTGGGAGACCATCACGGCGGGGACCCTGGCGCGCCGGGCCCACCGGCCGGTCCAGCGCAGCGTGGTGCGGTCGGACACCTCCAGGCGGTCCGGTGCCAGGTCCGCCAGGAGGGCGCTCACGCGCCGCCTGTCGGTCAGGACGCGGTAGCCGCCGGTGCCGGGCAGGAGCGGCCCGGGGAGGGTGATCACCCGGCCCTGCTCGGTCTCCCGGTCGTCGGCGTGCTCGCCCGGGACGACGAGGACGGGGTCGTGTCCGGCCGCCCGGTATCCCCGGCCCAGCTCGCGCAGTGCGGTGCGCAGGCCGCCCGAGGCGGGTGCGACGAAGTTGGCGAGCCGGACGATCCGCAGTGCGTTCATGCCGCCGGCACCGCCTTCCGTGAGGCCAGCACGTCCCTGTAGTGCCCGATCAGGCGGTCGCCGACGGCCGCCCACGTGCGCCCCTCGACCTTCGCCCGGCCGGCCGCACCGTACGCGGCCCGCAGTGCGGGGTCCGCGGACAGCGACCACACCGCGTCCCGTACGGCGGCGGGGTCGCGCGGCGGCACCAGCAGGCCGGTGCTGCCGTGGGCCACCAGATCGAGCGGGCCGCCGGCCGCCGGGGCGACGACGGGCACGCCGCTGGCCATGGCCTCCTGGACGGTCTGGCAGAACGTCTCGAAGGGGCCGGTGTGCACGAAGACGTCCAGGGAGGCGAAGACGCGGGCAAGTTCCTCGCCGGTGCGGCGGCCGAGGAAGACGGCGCCGGGCAGCGCCTGTTCCAGGCCCGGCCGGCTGGGCCCGTCGCCGACGACCACCACGCGCACGCCCTCCAGGGCGCAGACACCGGACAGCAGCTCCACCTGCTTCTCGGGGGCGAGGCGGCCCACGTAGCCGACGATCAGCTCGCCGTTCGGGGCGAGCACGCGGCGCAGCTCCTCGTCGCGCCGGTCGGGCCGGAAGCGGACGGTGTCCACGCCGCGCGGCCACAGGCCGACCCGGGGCACGCCGTGTTCCCTCAGGTCGCGCAGGGCCGAACTGGAGGGGGCGAGGGTGAGGTCGGCGGCGGCGTGCACGGAGCGGATGCGGCGCCAGGCGGCCGCCTCACCCGCCCCCATGTAGGTGCGGGCGTAGCCGGCGAGATCGGTCTGGTAGACGGCCACGGCGGGCACACCGAGGCGGGCGGCGGCGGCCATGCCGCGGACACCGAGGACGAACGGGCCGGCCAGGTGGACGACGTCCGCGCGGTGTTCGGCGATGGCGGCCGCCACGCGCCGGCTGGGCAGGGCGACGCGGACCTGGGGGTAGCCGGGGAGGGGGAGGGAGGGGACGCGGACGAGCGGGCACGGAGCGGAGGCGTCCGCCGCGTGCCCGGCGGCGGTGGCCGGTGCGACGACGACGCATTCGTGACCGCGGTCGACGAGGTGCCGGGCGGTCTGCAGCGCGCAGTGGGCGACGCCGTTCACATCGGGGGGAAAGGATTCGGTCACGATGACGACACGCATACCGGTGTTGTCGCCGGACTGGACGTGCTCGCGTCAACGTCGATCTTTCCGGCCGGGAAACGTCCCATGAGCGTTGCCCGTGCACCCGGGCGAGTCGGCCGGCGGCCATGTCCGGCGGGCCCGAGTGCCATCCGTCGTTCACACGGGGACGGTGGCACCGGGCCGGGCACGGTCCGGTGCCACCGTCCCCGGGTCGTCTCACACGGCGGGCGCGTCGGGTCCGAAGCGGCTGCGTACGGCCGTCTGGACCTCGTCCTCCTCGGCCGGATCGGCGGCCAGCCTGCGCAGCCGTTCGACGACCCGGTTGTCGCCGGTCTCGGCGTGCCGGGCGGCGACCTCGCGGGTGGTCTCCTCGCAGTCCCACAGGCACTCGATGGCGAAGCCCGCGGCGAACGACGGGTCGGTGGCGGCCAGCGCACGGGCGGCCCGGCCACGCAGGTGGGAGGAGGCGGTCTCGCGGTAGATGTGGCGCAGCACGGGGGCGGCACAGGCGATGCCGAGGCGCCCGGTGCCGTCGACGAGGGTCCACAGGGTCGCCGCGTCGGGGCCTTCGCCGCGTACGGCCTCGCGCAGTGCGGCGAGGACGAGGTCGCGGTCCTGCGCCGCGCCCCGGCAGGCGAGCACACGTCCGGCGGCGGCGCCGAGGGCGTCGGGGCGGTGCACCCAGCCGCGGGCCCGGTCGACGGCCGCGAGGCTGCGCATCCGCTCGTAGGCGGCGACGGCGGCCTCGACGACCGGGGTCGGCCCGGTGGTCGCAGCCTCCTCGATCAGGTCGAGCACGTCGGGATCATTGGCGTCGGCGAGATAGTGCAGGGCGGTGCTGCGGGCGCCCTCGGTGCCGGACCGGGCGGCCTCGACGATCTCGGGCCGGTCCTCGGGGCCCGCGACGGCGGTGAGGCAGCGGGCGGCCGGCACGTGGAGCACGGCGCCGCGCTCGATGCCCTGCTCGGCCCACTCGAACACGGCCCGCACGCTCCAGCCCGGACGCGGGCCGGTGGGATTCATCTGCCGCTGCCAGCGGTCGAAGCTGCCCGTCTCGTGGGCGGCACGCACACGCGTGGCGATCGATTCGCGGGGATCGTCGGCCCACAGCCGCCAGGGCCGCGGTTCGAAGGCATCCCGCACGGCGACGGCCAGCTCGGCGTCGCCCTCGGGATCGCGCGGGAAACGCGCCAGCACGGGCGCGGCGAGGGCGCGCAGCCCCGCGTCGTCGTCGCGCAGCGCCAGCTCGTCCAGGGCCCACGCCCAGTTGACGCCGTGGGCGGCGTACCGGCGCAGCAGTTCGAGCGCGTCCAGCCTGCCGTAGGACGCGAGGTGCCCGAGGACGGCGAGGGCCAGCCCGGTGCGCGACTCGTCGGCGTCCAGGACGTCCTCGGGGTCGAAGAGGTGGGCCTCGATCGCGTCCAGCTCGCCGTTGAGGTCGAGGTAGAGGCGGGCGTAGTAGAGGGAGCGGTTCTCGACCTGCCAGTCGTGGCGGGGGTCGTGGAGAACGCAATGGTTCAGAGCCGCCAGCGCTTCGGGGCGCGGGGCGGTGAGCGCGTGCAGCGTGCCGTCGCCGCGACCCCGCTGAAGCAGGCCGAGCAGCGTACCGCTGGGCGCTATGACCGGATCGAACATGGGAAACAGCCTCACATCAAGCGTCGACGCAACCGGGAAACACGCGTTACCTGGCCGTGCGCCAACACGTCGGAGCGCCCGCCGTCTCTTGCTTGCTGAAGACCATGTTCCTGCCTCTCGTCGGTGGCCCTTGCGAGCCGTGTCACGGCCCGCGCGGTGCGGCAACACCTGCCCAGCCATCACGTCCGTGAACCACGTCGTCATGATGGCCCGGCGGTCACATCTGCCGCGACCGAAATTTCGGCGGCCTTGTACCGCCTCCCCCGTTTTCAGTGTTTTACCTGGTCAGAATGTGCGGATCGGATCCACGGAGGATCCGGGCCGACGTCCGGTCACTGGGCGCCGAAGAGCTCCAGCAGGTCCGTCCGGGCGAACATCCGCGCCGTGTCCACGGCCGACGGGGTGCCCGCGGCCGGGTCCGCTCCGGCCTCGAGAAGCGCCTTCGTCACTTCCGTCTCTCCCTTGAAGGCGGCTCCGGCGAGCGGGGTCTGACCCCGGTCGTTGACGCGGTCGGCGTCGGCGCCGCGGCCCAGCAGCGCGCGTACCGCGCCGGCGTGGCCGTGATAGGCGGCGAGCATGACGAGAGAGTCGCCGCGGTCGTTGGTGAGGTCGGCCGGAACACCGGCGTCCACATAGGCCACCAGCTCTTCGGTCCGCCCCTGCCGGGCCAGGTCGAAGATCTTGGTCGCCAGCTCCACGACCTCGGGGTCGGGGGCTTCACTCATCGGCCGGACCGCCTCTCACTGCGAACGTTGGGGACTGCGGGACTGCGCACACTGCCGGGGTACTTCCCGGGTACTGCCACGTACGGCGGCGAGCGGTGCCGCCGTACGAGTGAATCGCCAGGGTACTGGCTCGCGAAGCACTCATCCGGCCCAACAAACACGCCGCCAATCAGGGTGTTTCTGGCGAATTTCCCCCATTTGCACCTTTTATCGTATGGATACATGCTGTGAGCCTGGAAGTACTCATGGTGACTGTCCCCGTGAACCAGGAGAACTCACATGATCCTCTCGATCTCAGGCGTGGTCCTGCTCGGCATCGTCGTCTTCATCTTCTTCCGCAAGGACGGCCTCAAGGCCTCGCACGCGCTGGTCGCGGTCCTGTTCGGGTTCTATCTCGCGAGCACGGCCATCGCGCCGAGCATCAAGGCGGGCGGCGAGAGCCTGGCGGGCCTCCTAGGCGGAATCAAGTTCTGACGCCCCTCTCACCCACCCGACACCCCCCGTACGCACTTCCAGGAGGCATCAGTGGCCCGGCGGCCCCTCCCCCGCATTCTGAGCAACGGCGGCGCACAGCTGGCCCGGAGCCGGGTGCTGGCCCGGACGGCGGCCGACAGCGCCACCGACGTCCTCCAGCCGCTGATCACGATCGGCCGCGGTCTGCGCAGGCTGGCCGCCGCCGGGCGGAGCAGATGGACCGAGACCCCCAAGGACCGGCGCGGTGCGCTGCTGTTCCTGGTGGCCTCGGTGGTCCTGGTCGTGGCACTCGTGCCGTACGGCCCGCTGCTCGCCGTCATCTCCCTGATGGCGGCGGCAGCCTGGCAGGGCAGGGACCGCACCCCGGCGACGCCGGAAGGCCCCGACGACTCCCAGACCCAGCGCCTCCAGTCCCTGTACGAGGCCCTGGTCCCGTATTTCTCGCTCGCCGAGGATCCCGACCCCCTGTACGCCCACGGCGGCGCCTGGGAGAAGGCGTTCCCGGCCTACGAGTTCGACGACGGCGGCCGCTTCACCCACCTGGTGATCCGCTACCCCGCCTACTTCACCGACGGGGAGGCCGGCTCCCGGACCCGCATCGAGCACCTGCTCACCGCGAAGTCCGGCCGGGGCCGGGAGTACCACTTCACGTGGGACGAGGAGGCCAACCACCTCACCGTCGACGTGCTCGCGGCGCTCCCCACCGACATCGCCGCCCAGCGTTTCGTCACCGCGCCCGGCGAGACCGTCCTCGGCTTCACCGACCCGACCCGGGTCCAGCGCACCCTCCCGCTCACCCACGGCGAGGAGCGGCGCGACGTCCCGCCGGTCGTCTGGCGCACCGGCATCCGCTCGACCGAACCCCACCTGCTGGTCCTGGGCCGGCCCGGCACCGGCACCTCCACCCTGCTGCGCTCGGTCGCCCTCCAGGCGCTGCAGCACGGAGACATCCTGATCGTCGACGGCGGCGGCACCGGTGAGTACGCCTGCCTTGTCGGCCGGGACGGCGTCCTGGCCGTCGAGTCCGGCCTCACCGGGGCGCTGACCAGCCTGGAGTGGGCCGCCGCCGAGACCGAGCGCCGGCTGATCTCCGTCAACCGGGCCCGTCAGGAAGGGCAGCCCGCGCCGGACGACACCCGGCGGCCCCTGTGGGTCCTCCTGGACCGTCCGAGCGCCTTCACGCACCTCGCCACGGCCGAGGGCCGCAGGGACCCGCAGTCCCTGCTCCAGGTGCCCCTGCGGCACGGCCGCGCCGCACACGTGACGGTGGTCGTCGCCGACCAGCTGGACGCCCTGGAGGGCCTCGGCGACGGCGTACTGCAGCACACACGCGCGCGCGTGGTGCTCGGCCCGGCCACGGCGGACGAACTGACCGCCGCGCTGGGTGCTCCCCCGCACACCACGCCCGTCGACCAGGTTCCCCCCGGCCGCGGGTACGCCCGCCTCGGCTCGGGAGCGGTGCACCGCCTCCAGGTCCCGGCCACCCCCGACCCCTACGACGACGCCACGAGCGACGCCCACCGGCAGGCGGTGCTCGACCTGCTCCCCCCGCGCACGACCCCGGCGGACGGGGAGCGGGCGCCGGTCCCCGCGGAGGCGGAGGCGGCGGAGGCGACGGCGGAGGCCAAGGCGGTGTCGATGGAGAAGAAGGCCCCGCCCGCACCCGGCGGGACCGAGCCGGCGGAAGCCCCGACGGAGCCCGAAGCCACGCCGGTGGCGACGGAGACGACGACGGAGGTGCCCGAGGCACCGGGCGGGCCGGAGGCAACCGCTGAGTCCTCGACGTCCGAGCCGGTCCCCGCGGGGCCGGTCCCCGTTGCGGCCGTCGCGGCGGAGCCGGTCCACGCCAAGGCAGTCGCGGCGGAGACCTCCTGAGGAAGGCGACCGCGGCCGGGGGCGGAGCGACCCACCGCTCCGCCCCCGGCCGCGTTTCCACCGACCGCCACACCCCGCCGAACCCGGGCTACGCCACGAACGTCCGCGGCGCCTCGCCGCCGCTCCCGGCTCCGCCGCTCTCCACCAGCCGGGCCGCCGCGGCCAGCCGGGACGCCGCCTCCTCGGCCACCGCGCCGCCCACGGTGAAGGGCAGCCGGACGTACCCCTCGAAGGCGCCGTCGACCCCGAAGCGCGGACCGGACGGGACCCGTACGCCCACCCGCTCCCCCGCCTCCGCGAGCCGGGAGCCGGAGAGGCCGCCCGTCCGCACCCACAGGGTGAGCCCGCCTCTGGGCACCTCGAACTCCCAGTCGGGCAGCTGTCGCCGTACCGCCGCCACCAGCTCGTCCCGGTTCTGCCGGGCCTGCTCCCGGCGGACCGCCACGGCCTGTTCCCAGCCGCCGGTGCTGAACAGCCAGTTCACGGCCAACTGCTCCAGTACGGGCGTGCCCAGGTCGGCGTAGGCCCGCGCGGCGACCAGGCTGCGGATGACGTCCGGCGCGGCGCGGACCCAGCCGATGCGCATCCCGGCCCAGAAGGCCTTGCTCGCGGAACCGACGGTGACGACCGTGGACCCGGCCGGGTCGAAGGCGCACACGGGCCGAGGCATCTCGACGTCGTCGTCCAGCCACAGCTCGCTCATCGTCTCGTCGGCCACGAGGACCGTGCCCGCCGACCGGGCCGCGTCCACGAGGCGGCGTCGCTGGTCCTCCTCGGCGAGCGCGCCGGTGGGGTTGTGGAAGTCGGCGACGACATAGGCGACGCGCGGAGCGGCCTCGCGCAGCACCTGGCGCCAGCGGTCGACGTCCCAGCCGGTCAGCCCCTCGGCCATCGCGACGGGGACGAGCCGGGCGCCGGCCTCCCGCATCAGCTGGAGGATGTTCGCGTAGGAGGGCGATTCCACGGCGATCCGCTCCCCGCGCCCCCCGAAGAGGTGACAGATGGCGTCGATCGCGCCCATCGCCCCCGTGGTCACCATGATCTGCTCGGGCATGGTCGGGATCCCGCGCGCGGTGTACCTCTCGGCGATCATCGCGCGCAGCGTCGGCAGTCCCGCCGGATAGTCGCCGTGGGTGTGCGCGTACGGCGGCAGCTCCTCCAGGGCGCCCTGCACGGCCCGGGTGAGCCAGGGCTCGGGCGCGGGGAGCGCCGCGCAGCCCAGGTCGATCATCGAACCGAGCGCTTCGGGCGGCAGCGGTTCGAGACCGCGCGCCGGCAGCGGGTTCCCGGCCGGTACGGCCGTCCAGCTGCCCGCGCCGCGCCGGGACTCCAGGAAGCCCTCCGCGCGCAGCGCCTCGTAGGCGGCGGCGACGGTGGTACGGCTGACCGTCAGGGCGAGGGCCAGTTCGCGTTCGGCGGGCAGCCGGGCGGCGACCGGGACGCGGCCTTCGAGGACGAGCAGCCGGATGCCGTCGGCAAGCGAACGGTAGGCGGGCGGGCGGCGGGTGCCGGGCCCGGCGGGACGGTCCTGCTGAGAGCCGAGCAGCCGGGCCAGCTGACCGGCCCCCACGGCCGAGGTCCACTGTGCCATGAAAATCAGTCCACCTTCCCCGAATTGGCCATGGTTGAGTCTCCTTCTCAAGCCACAGGGTGTCATGGAGCAGGCCACTACGACCACACAGGGAGCAGATCGTGTTCAGGCAGGCCGAGGTCCGGCACAGGCACCTCACACGGCGGCTGACCCAGCTCTACGGCGGACTCGCGCTGTACGGCGCGAGTTCGGCGCTCCTGGTCCGGTCGGGACTCGGCCTGGAGCCGTGGAACGTGCTGCACCAGGGGCTGGCGGAACGCACCGGCCTGTCCATGGGCGTGGTGCTGACCGTCCTGGGCGCCGCCGTGCTGCTCCTGTGGATCCCGTTGCGCCAGCGGCCGGGCCTGGGCACGGTTTCCAACGTGCTGGTGATCGGCGCGGCGATGGACGCGACGCTGTCCGTCCTGCCGGACGCCCAGGGGCTGCCGCTGCGGATCGCCGCGATGGTGGGCGGGATCGTCCTGAACGGGGCGGCGACCGGGCTGTACATCGCCGCGCGGTTCGGCCCCGGACCGCGCGACGGCCTGATGACGGGCCTGAACCGGCGCACGGGCCTCTCGGTACGCCTGGTGCGCACGGCCGTCGAGATCACCGTCGTGGTCACGGGCTTCGCCCTCGGCGGCACGGTCGGTCTCGGCACCCTCCTGTACGCGATGTCGATCGGCCCGCTCGCCCAGGTGTTCCTGCGCGTCTTCGCCGTGCTCCCGGCACCTTCCGGCAGCACGGTGGTTGCCGCCGGTGAACCCCGGCGCGCGATACTGCGTCGGTGACCACCCCGATACGCCACCCCTACCTCGACCACCCCGGCCCGATCGCCTTCGCCCACCGGGGCGGCTCGGCGGACGGCCTGGAGAACACGCTGCGGCAGTTCCGGCGGGCGGTCGAGGCGGGCTACCGGTACATCGAGACCGACGTCCACGCCACGCGCGACGGGAGGCTCGTGGCCTTCCACGACGCGACCCTGGACCGGGTGACCGACGGGGCCGGGCGGATCGCCGACCTTCCGTGGGAGCAGGTGCGTCACGCGCGCGTGGCGGGCGAGGAGCCGGTGCCGCTCTTCGAGGAACTCCTCGAGACGTTCCCCGAGGTGCGCTGGAACATCGACGTGAAGGCCGAGCCGGCACTGGTGCCCCTCCTGGAGCTGATCGGGCGGACGAACGCCTGGGACCGGGTCTGCGTCGGCTCGTTCTCGGAGGCACGCGTGGTGCGCGCCCAGCGCCTGGCGGGCCCGCGCCTGGCCACCTCGTACGGCGTCCGCGGCATCCTGGACCTCCGGCTGCGCTCGTGGGGTGTTCCGGTCGCCCCACGCCGTGCGCCGGTGGCCGCGCAGGTTCCCGAGGTCCAGTCGGGCGTCCGGGTCGTGGACCGCCGCTTCCTGCGCGCCGCCCACGCGCGCGGGCTCCAGGTGCACGTCTGGACGGTGAACGATCCGGACCGCATGCACCGGCTCCTGGACCTGGGAGTGGATGGCATCATGACCGATCACATCGACACACTGCGCAAGGTCATGGAGGACCGCGGCGTCTGGGCCTGAGTCCCGGCCGGTCGCCCGGGGCGGTGCGCGCGCACGGGGAAGCGAGGGCACGGGTGGGCACCGACACCCTGCGGACGGACGCGGCCGACGGGGCCGCCGACCGGCGGCGCGAACAGCGCGGCTGGTACTTCTACGACTGGGCGTGCTCGGTCTACTCGACGAGCGTGCTCACCGTGTTCCTGGGCCCCTATCTGACGTCGGTCGCCGAGTCGGCGGCGGACGGGGACGGCTACGTCCATCCGCTGGGGATACCGGTGCGCGCGGGCTCCTTCTTCGCGTACTCGGTGTCCCTCTCGGTGATCGTGGCGGTCCTGGTGATGCCTCTGGTGGGGGCCGCCGCCGACCGCTCGGGCCGCAAGAAGCCGCTGCTTGCCGCGGCCGCGTACACCGGCGCCGCGGCCACGGCGGGGATGTTCTTCCTGGACGGCGACCGCTATCTGCTGGGCGGCCTGCTCCTGGTCGTCGCCAACGCCGCGCAGTCGGTGGCGATGATGCTCTACAACTCGTACCTGCCGCAGATCGCACCGCCCGAGGAACGCGACGCCGTCTCCTCGCGCGGCTGGGCCTTCGGATACGCGGCCGGGGCCCTGGTCCTGATCGCGAACCTGATCCTGTACACCGCCCACGACTCCTTCGGACTGAGCGAGAGCGCCGCGGTCCGCATCTGCCTGGCGTCCGCCGGACTGTGGTGGGGCGCCTTCGCGCTCATCCCGCTGCGACGGCTGCGCGACCGCCGCCCTGCCGCGCGGGAGGCCGCGGGCACCGGCTGGAAGCAGCTCGCGGCGACGATCCGCGACATGCGCCGCCATCCGCTGACACTGGCCTTCCTGCTGGCGTACCTCGTCTACAACGACGGCATCCAGACCGTGATCACCCAGGCGTCGGTCTACGGCTCCGAGGAGCTGGGCCTCGGGCAGTCCACCCTCATCGTGGCGGTCCTGCTGGTCCAGGTGCTGGCGGTGGTGGGCGCGCTGGCCCTGGGGCGGCTGGCCAGGACGTACGGGGCCAAGCGGACCATCCTCGGGTCACTGGTGGCCTGGACGGTGACCCTCGCCGCCGGATACTTCCTGCCGGCCCGGGCGCCCGTGTGGTTCTTCGTGCTGGCCGCCGGGATCGGACTGGTCCTGGGCGGCAGCCAGGCGCTGTCCCGCTCCCTCTTCTCCCAGCTGGTTCCGCCCGGCAAGGAGGCCGAGTACTTCTCGGCGTACGAGCTGAGCGACCGCGGGATGAGCTGGCTCGGGCCGCTGCTCTTCGGGCTCACCTACCAGCTGACCGGGAGCTACCGGGACGCCATCATCTCGCTGGTGGCGTTCTTCGTGCTCGGTTTCGTGCTGCTCGCGCGGGTACCGGTACGGCGTGCGATCGGCGACGCGGGCAACCCGGTACCCGAAAGGATTTAGCACTCGGCGCGAAAGGGCTGTAGTGTACGCGTTTGGCCTGCCAGGCGGACCGTTACTGCGCGTCAATGGTGCCGAAACGCAATGTCACATCTGTTAGCAGAGGTGACAAACCGGACGTCGGCGGGTACTGCACTGGTTGCAAGGCTGCGGCTGCGACGGCGACGCAGGGCCCGGATCGGGAGTCCGGACGGGAATCTTTACCGCCGCCCGGACGTTGACCGGATGACGACGACAGCGACACCTGTCCTGTGGGCGACAAGCCCGGGAGGCACGATTCATGAGTGAGCGAGCTCTTCGCGGCACGCGCCTCGTGGTGACCAGCTACGAGACGGACCGCGGCATCGACCTGGCCCCGCGCCAGGCCGTGGAGTACGCATGCGAGAAGGGGCACCGCTTCGAGATGCCCTTCTCGGTCGAGGCGGAGATCCCGCCGGAGTGGGAGTGCAAGGTCTGCGGGGCCCAGGCACTCCTGGTGGACGGCGACGGCCCTGAGGAGAAGAAGGCCAAGCCCGCGCGTACGCACTGGGACATGCTGATGGAGCGGCGCACCCGCGAGGAGCTCGAAGAGGTCCTCGAGGAGCGGCTGGCCGTTCTGCGCTCCGGCGCGATGAACATCGCGGTCCATCCGCGAGACAGCCGCAAGAGTGCGTAGCGGGAAACCGTAGGCGACACAACCGAACACCGCGGGTGCCGTACGTGAGCTTCACGTGCGGCACCCGCGGTTTTGGTGTGTCCGGGGATGCCGGCGATCCGGCGCCCCCGGAGGGCTCAGTGGGTCAGCGGCGGACGGGGGCCCTGCGGCGCGTCGTCCGGATCGTCCCGGACGACCTCGCCCTGGACCACCTTGCCGTCCGGGCGGTGCATCCGGGCCTGACGGAAGGCGTCGCCCAGGGTGCCCGGGCCGGCCTCGCGGATCCTGCGCTCCACCGTGCGCTGCGCGGAGCGGCTGACAACCTTCTGCACCGGCGGCAGCAGCATGAGCAGGCCGAGCGCGTCCGAGATCAGGCCGGGCAGGATCAGGAGCAGCCCGCCCAGCATCATCAGGCCGTTGCCCTCGCTGTTCGGACGGGCCTCGGGCGGGACGCCGGACTGCTGCTGCTGCAGCGTCTCGGTGAGGTTCCTGAAGGCCCGGCGGCCCGCCGCCTTGATGACCACGGAGCCGAGGACGATGCCCGCGACCAGCAGCAGGAAGACCACGAGGCCGCTGGACGCACCGGCCACCACGGTCAGCAGCCAGATCTCCAGGACGAGCCAGGCGGCGATGCCCAGCGGCAGAAAGGTGCGCAGCCGGGAGCGCGGAGGCCGGCCGGGGGACCTGGGGGTCTGAGCGCCAGTCGTCATACTCCCAGTGTGCCTGGCCCCGGCTCAGCGCGGCGTAAGGGGACGATCAGGCGTTCCTGTCGGACGCCTGTGTCGACTTGTCGTCCCGCACGGCGGGCCTGTCGGGCTGCTTGTCGCGCCCCAGAACCTTGCCGACCCTCTCCCCCACGCCCCACGTGGTGACCCGCCAGAGCGCCTCCACGAGGATGTCCCGGCTCATCTTGGAGTCGCCGAGCTCCCGCTCGACGAAGGTGATCGGCACCTCGACGACGTGGTAACCGGCCTTGATCGCCCGGCGGGCCAGGTCGACCTGGAAGCAGTAGCCCTGGGAGGCGACCTCCTCGAGTCCGAGCCCCTCCAGGGTCTCGGAGCGGAAGGCGCGGTAGCCGCCGGTGATGTCGCGCAGCGGCAGGTCCAGAGCGATCCGCGAGTACATGCTGCCGCCGCGGGAGATGATCTCTCGCGACCTGGGCCAGTTCACCACCCGGCCGCCGGGCACCCAGCGGGAGCCGAGCACCAGGTCGGCGCCCTTGAGGGCGGTCAGCAGCCGGGGCAGTTCCTCGGGCTGGTGGGAGCCGTCGGCGTCCATCTCGACCAGCACGCCGTAGCCGTGCTCCAGTCCCCAGCGGAAGCCCGCCAGGTAGGCGGCGCCCAGGCCCTCCTTGCCCTTGCGGTGCAGGACCTGAACGTGATCGTCCTCCGCCGCCAGCTCGTCGGCGAGCTTGCCGGTGCCGTCGGGGCTGTTGTCGTCGGCCACGAGCACGTGGGCCTCGGGGACCGCCTCGCGCACGCGCGCGACGATCGCCTTGATGTTCTCCGCCTCGTTGTAGGTCGGGATGATCACCAGGACCGTGCCCAGGGGACCGAACCGCCTCCCCTGCCCCGCCGCCGCGGGCGTCCCGTCGCCGTCGTTCACCACTGCCCCTTCGTGTCCGTACGCAGAGCACCACCTTAATCGGCGCCGCCTGCGGTGACGTGACAGGACGTACGTACGGTGGTGTCGCTTTCCCAAGACCGGGGTAGGGATGGCCGTTTAAGACCGTTTGCGCGGCGGATGGGGGCCCGGCGCCCTTCGGGCCGACCTGGGGCCCGCTGGCTGCGGGTCGACCGAAAGCCGTTGTCTACTGAGCTCCCGGGCCCCACCCGGGGTCACACCTCCCGACCGGCCGGAACGATCCCTCGTCGTGGCGCGAGCGCTGAGCCTGGCTGCCAGTGGCGGTGCCCCGGTTCGGCACACCGTCCCTGACTCAGCGGCGCCGCGACGGTGCGCGGAAGATTCCCCGGTCGGGCGTCCGGTGGTGGACCCGGCCGAACCTACCGGCCCCCGGCCGTCGCCTGTCAACAGTCGTTCCACCTGCACCTTTGGCGTCAAAGCCCAGGTCAGCGCGGAGGACACGCACGTCGGACGCGCCCGAAGATCATCGCCCCGTCGGCCGTCGAGATCACTCGCCCGGCCGTACGAACACGGTCCGGCCGCCCACGACGGTGCGCAGGCAGACCGGCAGGTCCCGGCCCGGGGTCAGATCCGGCAGGCCCGGAGTGCCGGAGCGCGGGTCGGTGGACCAGCGGGCCACCCGGTCGTCCGGGGCCTGGACCACGAGTTCGCCGGTGCGCCACACGGCGTAGTCGGCGGGCACGCCCGGCACCAGCACACCCGCGTCGTCGCGCCCGACCGCCCGCCAGCCGCCGCGCGTGTGTGCCGTGAACGCCGCGCGCACGGAGACCCGGTGTTCCGGCGTGTGGTGGAAGGCGGCGGCCCGGACGGTGCCCCACGGGTCGAGGGGGGTGACCGGGCTGTCGGAGCCGAAGGCGAGCGGGACCCCGGCGCGCAGCAGGGCCGCGAAGGGGTTGAGCGAACGGGCCCGCTCCGCTCCGAGCCGCCGGGCGTACATGCCGTCCTCGCCGCCCCAGAGGGCGTCGAAGGCGGGCTGGACGGAGGCGGTGAGGCCCAGTTCGGCGAAGGCGGCGACGGTCTCGGGGGTGAGCATCTCGGCGTGCTCGACACGGTGGCGGGCGGCGCGCAGGCGGGCGAGGCCGACCTTGTCGGCGGCGGCGCGGACCCCCTCCACCACGGTGGCCACGGCGGCGTCGCCGATGGCGTGGAAGCCCGCCTGGAGGCCGGCCTCGGTGCAGGCGACGACGTGTGCGGTGACCGCGGCGGCGTCCAGGTGCGCGGTGCCGGTGTGGGCGGCGTCGGCGTACTGCTGGTGCAGGCACGCGGTGTGCGAGCCGAGGGAGCCGTCGACGAAGAGGTCACCGGCCGCCCCGACCGCGCCCAGCCCGCGCGCCTTGTCGACGTCCTGTTCGGCCCAGTAGCCGATGACCCGCGGGCCCGCCTGCTCGGCCGCCAGGCGCAGCAGACCGGTGAAGTCGTCCTCGGAGGAGATCTCCGGGCCTGCGCATTCGTGAACGGTTCCGATGCCGAGGGAGACGGCGTGGGCGAGGGCGGCGCGCTGGGCCGCGGCGCGCTGGGCCGGGGTGACGGCGCCGAGCGCGGCAGCGCGTACGGCATGGTGGTCGTCGCCGGTGAGCGGGCCGTCCACGCGGGCGACCCGGCCGGGGGTCAGATCGAGCAGGGCGGTGGTGACGACGGCCGAATGGACGTCGATACGGCTGAGATAGAGGGGCCGGCCGCCGGTGGCCCGGTCGAGTTCGGCGCGGGTCGGCGGTACGCCGTCGGGCCAGCGGGCGGCGTCCCAGCCGTGTCCGAGGAGCACGCGGTCGTCCGGGCGGGCGGCAGCGAAGTCGCGTACGAGGGTGAGGGCGGCCTCCCGGGTGGGGGCACCGGAGAGGTCGAGACCGGTGAGGGCGAGACCGGTCGCGGTGGTGTGCACATGTGCGTCGGTGAACGCCGGGGTGACGAGGGCGCCGTCCAGGTCGACCACCTCGTCCACACCGTCCGCGAAGGCGTCCGCGGCGCCCTCGGAGCCGACCCAGGCGACCTGGCCGCGCTCGACGACCATGGCCGTGGCGAAGGGGTCGGCGGGACTGTGGACCTCGCCGCGGCGCAGCAGGACGGTCGAGGACGGGGTGGTGGTCTCACTCATGGACACCAGTCTCGCCCCTCACGGGGGCCGCCCGGCAGCCGGGGCGGCCACGCGGGCGTGCCGGGGCGGCCCGGAGTCAGACGCGTGGCGGGCGGGCCTCGTACGGCGTGGAGAGCACGACGGTGGTCCGGGTGGAGACGCCGGCCAGGGAGCGCACCCGGGCGAGCAGTTCCTCCAGCTGGTGCGGCGTGGAGACGCGGACCTTGAGGATGTAGTTCTCGTCGCCCGCCACGCTGTGGCAGGCCTCGATCTCGGGGACGCCGGCGAGGCGGTCAGCGATGTCGTCGGGGGCGCTGGGGTCGAAGGGTTTCACCGAGATGAAGGCGGTCATCGGCAGCCCGACGGCCTCGGGGTCGACGACCGCGGCGTACCCGCGGATGACGCCGCGCTGTTCCAGCCGCCGCACCCGCTGGTGCACGGCCGACGTGGACAGGCCCGTGGCCTTGCCCAGGTCGGTGTAGCTCATCCGCCCGTCCTTGACGAGCAGCTGCACGATCTGTCGGTCCAGCTCCTCCATGGCGCAAGAACCTACAGTGCGGTTGATCTCCTCGGATACCTGAGCGGTCCGGGGCATGTCCGGTTCGTGATGTGACGGGGCGTCGGCCGCGTTCGGGGCGGGGACAAATCCGCCGGACGGGGCACCTGCGCACGGCATGTGACGAAGACCACACCGCTCGAACGGTCTCCGTGATGTTCGCGTGATTACCCAGCGGAGGGGACGGGAAGTGCTTGCTGTGGTCGAGGCCGCAGTGCCGTCACGGCCCAGCCCGAGGGGGAGAATCCCATGCAGAGTCTTAAGCGCCCTGGTCGTACCGCGCCCAAGCGGCAGCAGCCGGTCGTCGAGCCCGTATCGGAGGGCGTCGAACCCGACGCCTTCGACGACGAGGACCTCGACGCGTACGACACCTTCGAGATGTACCGGGTGATCTGCCCGGACTGCGCGCAGCCCATCGCGCTGCTGGCGGACGAGCGGGAGCTGCCGGAGCACGCGCTCTGCGCCTCTCCGTGGAACCCGTTCGGGCTCACGGTCTGTGCCGGCACCGGCCGCAGGGCCACCGAAGCCCGTCCAGCGGACGAGTCGTTCCAGCCCCACGAGCAGGACACCGCCCTGCTGTTGACGCTCCCCCGGGGCCTCGACTGGCGGACCCAGCCGTTCTCCCACGTCGGCGGCCCGGGCTCGCGCCCGATGCGGGTGCCGACGATGCGGAGCGAAGCGGCCTGAGACAGCCGCGCACCCCCGTTCGGGGGACGCCGCCCCGTACGCCACCCGATGCGGTCACCCCGCCCGCGCCACGGCTCGCAGGACGCCGGGGCGCGGGTCGGCGCCGACGAGCCGACGACACGTCAGGTCGCCCCGGCAACCGCGCGACGGCGGTGGACACCCGCGAACTCACGCTCGATTGCGTCCGCCGGTGACCTGTCCTCACATCGCCGCGTTGCCCTGGTATGACCCACACGTACTCGGCGACCGGGAGTCGGCGCCGCGTGTTCGTCCCGGTGCCCGCCGGACCGGTTCCGCCGGCCCCGCAGATCCCGGACCCGCCCATCTACCGCGAGCTGATGCGGACCTGGGCCGACGGCGGCCGCACGCTGCCCGGGCGCCACGACCCGGAGTGGATCAGGCTCGCGGAACCCCCGCGCGGACTCGGCGACTTCTTCACCGGCGCCGACGCCCTGACCCCCGCGGACGCCCTCGCCACCGGCGACTCCCGCGTCACCGGTGGCTTCACCGTCACCGGTGACTTCAGCGTCCCTCGGGGCCCGCGAGGTGCCGGGCGATGACCATGCGCTGGATCTGATTGGTGCCCTCGACGATCTGGAGCACCTTCGCCTCGCGCATGTACCGCTCGGCCGGGAAGTCCGCGGTGTAGCCGTACCCGCCGAGGACCTGCACGGCGTCGGTGGTCACCTGCATCGCCGCGTCGGTGCAGTACAGCTTGGCCATCGCCGCCTGCTTGGCGAACGGGCGTCCGGCGTCGCGCAGCCGCGCCGCCGTCAGATACAGCGCACGCCCCGCCTCGATCCGGGTCGCCATGTCGGCCAGCATGAAGCGCAGCCCTTGGAAGTCGGAGATCGGCTTGCCGAACTGGCGCCGCTCGGCCGCGTAGGACACCGCCTCGTCCAGCGCCGCCTGGGCCACGCCGACCGCGCAGGCGGCGATGCCGAGGCGCCCCGAGTCGAGCGCGGACAGCGCGATCGCGAAGCCCTGCCCCTCGTCGCCGAGCCGGCGGTCGTCGGGGACCCGCACGCCGTCGAGGTGGATCTGCGCGGTGGGTGAGCCCTTGAGCCCCATCTTCTTCTCCGGCACCGCCGCGCTCAGCCCCTCGGCGTCGCCGGGCACCAGGAAGGCCGTGATGCCGCGCGGCCCGTCCTCGCCGGTGCGCGCCATGACGGTGTAGAAGTCCGCGACGCCGCCATGGGTGATCCAGGCCTTGGTGCCGTCGATCACCCAGTCGTCGCCCTCGCGCACGGCCTTGGTGCGCAGCGAGGCGGCGTCGGAGCCGGAGGCGGGCTCGGAGAGGCAGTAGGCGCCCACCAGGCCGCCGCCGAGCATCGCGGGCAGGTGGTCGGCCTGCTGCTCCTTGGTGCCGTAGGCGGCCAGCGCGTAGCAGGCGAGGGTGTGCACGCTGACGCCGAGGCCGACGGTGAGGCGGGCCGCGGCGAACTCCTCCAGGACCTGGAGGTACACCTCGTAGGGCTGCTCGCCACCGCCGAACTGGGCGTCGTAGGGCAGGCCGAGCAGGCCGGAGTCGGAGAGCAGGGCGAAGACCTCGCGCGGGAAGCGTCCGGCGTCCTCCTCCTCGGCCGCGCTCGGGGCGATCTCACGCTGCGCGATGTCGCGGACGAGTGAGATCAGATCCCGTGCCTCGTCCGTGGGCAGTTGCCGGTCCACCGGCTGCGGGGCGCGGTCGGGCATGGCGACGCTCTCCTCCCTGTCGGGCGCAACGGCGGGTGCGCGCCTTGGGTGGAGGCGGGTCCGCCGGGTCGTTCGGGCCTGGCCGATGCTCGCACTCCCGGGTCGCGGAAGCGGCTGACCAGCGGCTGTGCGCTGTGAGTATGCCCGATTGGACGCATGGAGTCACCAGTTAACGACCGCTTACTTCAAGAAAGGGTCCGGCCCGCCGCGAAGGGCCGGAATTCGACGCTCCGGACGGAAAATGGTCCGCACCATTGACCCCACTGGTCTAGTCCTTCTACGGTGACGGCCCGAACGCGTTACCGCGTTCATGCCAATCGGCGCGCGTTTCCCTCTTCCCCCCACGAGGAGACACCCGATGCACGTCCCGCACCTCCCCCGCGCCCGCTCCCTGCGGGCGCTCCTCGGCGCCCTGTGTTCCGTCGCCCTCGGCGCGGGGCTGCTGGCCGGCGCCGGCACGGCCACGGCCACGCCCCCTCCACAGGCACCCGCCACACAGGCCGCGGCCGGTTCCAAGGTCGTCGGCTACTTCACCGAATGGGGCACCTACGACCGGAAGTACTACGTCAAGAACGTCGAGACCTCCGGTTCGGGCGCCGAACTGACCCACATCAACTACGCGTTCGGCAACGTCACCGGCGGCAAGTGCGCGATGGGCGACGCCTACGCGGCGACCGACCGGGCGTACACCGCGGCGGAGTCCGTCGACGGGACCGCCGACACCTGGGACCAGCCGCTGCGGGGCAATTTCAACCAGCTGCTCAAGCTGAAGAAGAAGCACCCCGACCTCAAGATCCTGTGGTCCTTCGGCGGCTGGACCTGGTCCGGCGGGTTCACCGAGGCCGCCAAGGACCCGGCCGCCTTCGCCCAGTCCTGCTACGACCTGGTCGAGAACTCCAAGTGGGCCGACGTCTTCGACGGCATCGACATCGACTGGGAGTACCCCAACTCCTGCGGCCTGAGCTGCGACGAGAGCGGCCGGGACGCGTTCCCGAAGCTGATGGGCGCGCTGCGTGCCAAGTTCGGCCAGGGCTACCTGGTGACCGCGGCGATCACGGCCGACGCGACGGCCGGCGGCAAGATCGACGCGGCGGACTACGCGGGCGCCGCACAGTACGTCGACTGGTACAATCCGATGACGTACGACTTCTTCGGCGCCTGGGACACGACCGGACCGACCGCGCCGCACTCGCCGCTGACCTCGTACTCCGGCATCCCCAAGGCGGACTACCACTCCTCGGCGACCATCGCGAAGCTCAAGGGCCTGGGCGTTCCGGCCTCGAAGCTGCTGCTCGGCCTCGGCTTCTACGGGCGCGGCTGGACCGGCGTCACCCAGTCGGAGCCCGGTGGCACGGCGACCGGGCCGGCGAAGGGCACGTACGAGAACGGCATCGAGGACTACAAGGTGCTGAAGGCCAGTTGCCCGGCGACCGGCACGGTGGCGGGCACCGCGTACGCCAAGTGCGGCAGCGACTGGTGGAGTTACGACACCCCGCAGACCATCGCGACCAAGATGTCGTACAAGAACGAGCAGGGTCTGGGCGGGACGTTCTTCTGGGAGCTGAGCGGCGACACCGCGAACGGTGAGCTGATCAAGGCGATCGACTGAACCACCCGGCGCACGGGGGCGGGGGCGGAGGCCGGCTCGGGCCTCCGCCCCTTCGTCAGGTGTCGCGGCGGGCGGCTTCCGGGGCCGGGTAGGCGGGGTCCAGCTCCTCGATGGCGCGCAGCGTGCCGCCGAGCGACTTGACCAGCAGTTCGCGCATGGTCTCGCGGGGCAGTCCGGGCCGGCCGATCCAGTCGAGGGTGGCGCCCTCGACGCTGCACACCCAGGCGAGCAGGCCCATGCGGGCCAGCGGCCCGATGTCGGAGCGGCCGTACGCCCCCTCCGCGATGGTGGCGACGATGGCCTCGCGCACCCCGTCCCGGATGGCGTGCACCTCGGTGTCGAAGCCGACCCCGCCGCTGACGATGGTCCGGTAGGCGGCCTGGTTGTGCTCGGCGTAGCGCAGGTAGCCGTCGATGGTGCGCTGCACGCGGTCCACCTGCGGCAGTTCGGTGCCCCGGGCGGCGGTGGTGACCAGGTCGGCGACGGAGTCCTGGATGATCGCCAGGTAGTAGCCCCGCTTGGACTGGAAGTAGTAGTAGATCAGCCCCTTGGCGACATGCGCCTGGCGGGCGATGTCGTCCATCGAGAGCGCGTCGTAGGACGTGTCCGCGAACAACCTCCGCCCGATGCCGATGAGTTCGGCGCGACGTGCCAGCGACCGCTCGGTGCCGCGCGCCCGGGGACGGGCGTCGGCACGCTGTTGACTGATATTCAATTTCGACCCTGGTCTCCTACGGGCGGCGGGACATCCGCAGTATGGCAGGTCGGGTCGTGGGGCAGGTCACACGCCGGTCACGTCACAGCAGCCCCAGCTGAACCACGAGCATCGCGACCACCACGACGAGGGTCCAGCCCATGACGTGCTCGAGAATCTTCGGACCGTCGTCCTTGGGGCCGCCGGTGCGGACACGGGCGGCGGTGGCGGTGTGTGCGGTCATGGCTTCTCACTGATCTCGGGCGTTCGGTGGATCCCCCCGCGGTCCTGTCCACCTTGCCACTGACAGCGGCTTTTGCGCCGGAGACCTTGGTCACAGCGAAGACCCCGGCGGCGGGCCGCCGCCGGGGCCTTCCAGCGTCGTCAGCGCACACCCACCGCCGCGAGCGCCCTGCGCTGGCGCGCGCTCGGGTGGGCCGGGAAGTACAGGTAGCAGACGCCGCCGGTGCCGGAGACGACCTTGCCGTCGGCGTTGTACCGCTTGGTCCGCAGCCAGATGTTCTCCCACTCGCGCCGCCTGTAGACGCGTCGCACCGCCTCGTTGTCGTCCGAGGCGGGGTCGTTGGCGATCACGTCCCCGTCGGCGGTGAAGCCGATCACGGTCATCAGGTGGCCCGAGGTGCCGTACCCCGCACCGGTGAGCTCCTTCTCCAGGAACGACTGGGACGTTATGGCCGGGATGCCGGCCTCGATCAGTGTCTCCAGGTCGGCGAGGGAGCCGAGGCGGGTCACCACGCCCTGGAGGCCCTTGAAGGTGGCCGCGTAGGCGGCGTTGAACGGCCAGTTGCCGCAGCCCGAGTACTGGTTGTCGTACGTGTACCGGGCCGCGTGGCAGACCTGCGGGTCGGCGTAGGAGGGGTCGACCCAGGAGAGCTGGTCCTCGGTGAGCCTGCCGCCCCAGTACTCGATGATCATCTGCGAGGAGGTGGGACTGCACCAGGCCTCGCCGCCGTTGTCGTACTCGGGGTACTGGCCCTTGTGGATCTCCTGCGAGTAGCGCGGGACGCGCAGTTCACGGGCGAGGCCGGGCGCGGAGGCCGGGACGGTGAAGCGGTCGGGGACGTCGGAGCCCATCGCCCCGAGCCGCCAGACGGTGGGCGCGCTCCGGGTGCCGGGGCGCCGGTACAGGGTGAGCCGGAGCCGGTAGGAGGCCAGGCGGAGGCCCGAGGCCGCGTCGTCGATCGCAAAGGTGTCCGTCCAGACGCTGCTCCTGCCGTCGCCCTGGTCGTCGACCGAGGTGCGGCGGATGTCCTGGTCGCCGTCGCCCGCGGTCCAGCGGCCCAGCACGTACCAGGGCGTGTCCGTGCCGTCGGAGTAGGTGCCCCGCAGCTCGACCTGGATCCAGGTGCCGCTCGGGGTGTGTGCGTTCCAGGAGGCGATGGCCTCCGTCGAGGGCACGGCGAGCCGGTGGACGGGCGAGGTCCAGGTGGCGTACTCCCAGGCGGCGGTGGTGCCGGTGTGCGGGTCGGTGTAGTCGGTGGTGCCGCCCGGGGTGCCGATCGTCACGCCGGGCCGGGAACCCGCCGCGACCCGGGCTCCCCGGGTGGTACCGCGCCGCCAGTCGCTGTACGTCGTCCAGGCGCGGTAGTCGACCCGGCGGGCGGGGGCACGGCCGGTGTCCCCGTCGCCACCACCGGTGCCCGCGCCGGACGCGGCGGCCTCGGCGGTGGCCGGGACCGCGCCACCGGCCACGGCGGCTGCGGCTACTGCGGCGGCCAGGACGGCTCTGCGGGACGGCTGTTCGGCTCTGCTCATGGGCGGGAGACCCCCAGGTGTCCGAGTCGGGCGGGTCCGTTGCACGGTCGTGCGCCCACTATGACCGCAGGCGCACGCTCCTGCCAGCACTTCCGCGCACGCCACGCCACGAACATTGGTGTCGACCTGTGGCACGAACGGCGAGGTGGGGACGGGTCGGGGGCCCGGTTAGAGTGCGAGGCGAAACGTGTCCGCCCCCTCGTCCCGCACAGGATCCGTCATCCACGACCTCGCCGCCCGGCTCCGCCGGCTTCCGCCCTCCTGCGGGCCCGTGCGCCTGATCGGCGTCGACGGGCACGCCGGATCCGGGAAGTCCACGTTCGCCGGGCGGCTGGCGGCCGGGCTGGACGGCGCACCGGTGCTCCGCCTCGACGACATCGCCAGTCACGACGAACTCTTCGACTGGACCGCACGGCTGCTCGGCCAGGTGATCGAGCCGCTGCGGCACGGGGACACCGCGCACTACACCCCCTACGACTGGCGCTCCCGGCGCTTCGGGGAGGCGCGTCCGCTGCCGCCCGCGCCGGTGGTACTGGTCGAGGGGGTCGGCGCGGGCCGGCGGGCGCTGCGCCCGCACCTGGCGCTGCTGTTCTGGATGGACCTGCCCGCCGAGGAGGCGTGGGCCCGCGGCCGGGCGCGCGACGGAGCGGAACAGCGGGAGTTCTGGGACGGATGGGTCCCGGCGGAGCGCCGCCACCTCGCGGACGACCCCTCGCGCCCCTTCGCGCACTGCCTGGTACGGCAGAGGGAGGAGGGGTACGAGGTGCTGCCGGGGCCGACGGGGACTACTTGCGGACCCCATTTTTTCACGCAGGGTGACGGGCCGTCGGCAATGTGCTGAACTCGTGAAGATCGCGCCCCGGCAACCCGCGGGCGCGCCCCAACTCCGCTTGACCCAGGGGCCGTACAGGTCTTACGTTCTGAATGTGCGGCAGTTCGAAGCCGCCGACAGACGCGAAGCCCCCGGTTGTTCCCCCGTGATCGGGGGCTTCGTTCTGCCCTGAGCCCGTTTTCCGGGTGCTCCGTGACGCCGGACGCTCACCCTCGGTCACCATCCGGTCGTCAGTTCCAGCCACTCCCACCTCGCGGAACGACGGCTCCCCGCACCCTTCGGAGGACCGGGCGCCGCGGGTACGATGCCCTCGGTGCGACCGACGGGCGGTTGCCGCGCGCACCTGCAACTCCGGTCCTCGGTGCAGCCGTTGACCGAGGCGGCCGACGGGCGACGGCTCGGCGGCATACCGACGGGGGCACGGTAGGTGGGGGACGGGATGGACTTCGGCGCGCGGGGCCCGCAGGCCCCGGCCGACCTCGCCTGGCTGCGCGGCGTGGACGCCTACACCATGGGGGCCTACCCGCAGGCGGAGGAGGAGTTCCGGACCGCGGTGCGCATCGACCCCACCATGGCCGACGGCTGGCTGGGACTGCACGCCCTGCGCGTCGACACCACGAACTCCCTGCTGCGGATGTTCCGCAACCGGGAGCGCTTCGGCGAGCAGCGCGCCCGCCACCGCCGCACCCTCAACTCCTGGTACTGGCTGGGCTGGTGGGTGCAGCCCGTGCTGGAGAACCCGCGCGACCTGCTGCTCGCGCACGCCTCCCACTGGCTGGACGGCCGCCACGTCCCGGAACTGGACCGGGCGCTGGCCGGGCTGCCGCCGGTCGACACCGACTCCCAGGTCCGCTTCCTGCACGCCTGCCGCGCCTACCTCGTCAAGGACTGGGAGCAGCTCGTCCGGCACACCGACCCCCTGCTCGGCGATCCCCTGCTGGGCATCGAGGCCGGCCTCTTCAGCGGCATGGCCCGGGTCCGCCTGGAGATGTTCGGACAGGCCGAGCCGCTGCTGTCGGCCGCCCTGATGCGGTGCCGCAGCGAGCAGCCCCAGCGCAAGGAACTGCGCTACTGGCTGGCGCGGGCCCACGAGGGCACGGGCCGCAGCGCAGCGGCGCTCCCGCTGTACCGGGCCGTGCACCGCGTCGACCCGTCGTTCATGGACACCTCGGCCCGGCTGGCGGCGATCGACGAGAGCGACGGCTACGACGACGCCGCCGACCTCGCGGGCCTCGCGGGAGCCGGCCCGGGTGTGGACGGCCTGGACGGTCTCGACCCGCTCTTCGGCACCGAGGAGCGCGACCTCAAGGTCTCCGCCCCCGGGTCCACGCCTGCCGCGCCACTGGCCGCGCTGAGCCAACCGCCGGTGCGCCAGAAGGCCGACGGGCCCGATCCGGCCCTGCCGACCGGACCCACCGATCCCGCGTTGCTGGAGGAGGCGCTCGCCGAGTTGGAGCGCATGGTGGGACTCGAGCCGGTGAAGCGTCAGGTCAAGGCGCTGTCCGCACAGCTGAACATGGCGCGGCTGCGCGCCGGGCAGGGCCTGCCGGTCCAGCCGCCCAAACGTCACTTCGTCTTCTCCGGCCCCTCCGGCACCGGCAAGACCACCGTGGCCCGCATCCTGGGCCGCGTCTTCTACGCCCTCGGCCTGCTCGGCGGCGACCACCTGGTGGAGGCGCAGCGGGCCGACCTGGTCGGCGAGTACCTGGGCCAGACCGCCGTGAAGGCCAACGAACTGATCGACTCCGCGCTCGGCGGCGTCCTCTTCGTGGACGAGGCCTACTCGCTCTCCAACTCCGGCTACGGCAAGGGCGACGCGTACGGCGACGAGGCGCTCCAGGTGCTGCTGAAGCGCGCCGAGGACAACCGCGACCACCTGGTGGTGATCCTGGCCGGCTATCCCGAGGGCATGGACCGGCTGCTCGCCGCCAACCCGGGGCTGTCCTCCCGCTTCACCTCCCGCGTCGACTTCCCCTCGTACCGGCCGCTGGAGCTGACCTCGATCGGTGAGGTGCTCGCGGCCGAGAACGGGGACGGGTGGGACGAGGAGGCGCTGGACGAGCTCCGTTCGATCGCCGGGCACGTGGTGGACCAGGGGTGGATCGACGAGTTGGGCAACGGGCGGTTCCTGCGGACGCTGTACGAGAAGAGCTGCGCCTACCGGGATCTGCGGTTGTCGGTCTATCCCGGTGAGCTGACCCGGGACGACCTGGCTACGTTGCGGCTGCCGGACTTGATGCAGGCGTATGGGGAGGTGCTGTCGGGGCGGGGGCCGCAGGATCCGCCGGCCGGGTGAGGTGCGGCGTCACCACCCGGTGGGCCGGGTCCCTGACCTCCCCGACCAGCAGCTCCAGCACGTCCTCCAGCGCGACCAGGCCCAGCACCCGGCCGGAGGCGTCCGTCACCTGGGCCAGGTGGGTGGCCGCGCGGCGCATCACCGTGAGGGCGTCGTCGAGAGGCAGCTCGGGGCGGAGTGTGGTCATCGGGCGCCAGAGGTGCTGGGGCACGGCCCGCTCGGACTCCTCCAGGTCGAGGACGTCCTTGACGTGCAGGTACCCCATGAAGGCGCCCTGTCCGGCGGCAACCGGGAAGCGCGAGTACCCGGTGCGGGCGGTGAGCGCGACGATCCGGGCCGGGGTGACCGCGGGGCCGACCGTCACGAGGGACTCCCTCTTGAGGAGTACGTCGGTGACCGGGCGGGAGCCCAGTTCCAGGGCGTCCTCCAGGCGTTCCTGCTCCTCCGGGTCGAGCAGGCCGGCCTGGCCGGCGTCCTCCACCAGGCGGTTGAGCTGCTCGCTGGTGAAGACGGCCTCGACCTCGTCCTTGGGCTCGACGCGGAACAGCCGCAGGACGACCCGCGCGCAGGCGCCGAGTGCGACGGTGACCGGTCCGCACAGGCGGGCGAAGGCGACCAGGCCGGGGCTGAGCCACAGCGCGGCCTTCTCGGGGGCGGCCATCGCGAGGTTCTTCGGGACCATCTCGCCGATGACGAGGTGGCAGAAGACCACGACGGCCAGCGCGAAGACATAGCCGAGCGGATGGATCATGCCGTGCGGCAGGTGGATCCACGCGAAGGCGGGCTCCAGCAGATGCGCGACGGTCGGTTCGGCGACGGCGCCGAGTGTCAGCGAGCAGACGGTGATCCCGAACTGGGCGGCGGCCATCATCCGCGGCAGCCGCTCCAGTCCGTACAGCACCTGGCGGGCGCGGGCGGTGCCGAGTGGTTCGATCTGGCTGCGGCGCACCGAGACCAGCGCGAACTCGGCGCCGACGAAGAACCCGTTGGCGAGCACGAGCAGCGCGGCGAACAGCAGTTGCAGGACGCTCATCGGGCGGCCTCCGGCACGGGGACCGGCGCCGTGCGCACCAGCCGTATCCGTTCGGCGCGGTAGTGGCCGACCTGGCGGACGGAGAGCCGCCAGCCGGGCAGTTCCGCGCGGTCGCCGACGGCGGGAATGCGGCCCAGCAGGTCGGCGACGAGCCCGGCCACGGTCTCGTAGGGTCCGTCGGGCGCTTCGAGGCCGACGCGGCGCAGGGCGTCGACGCGGCAGCTGCCGTCGACGTCCCAGGCGGGGCGGCCGTCCTCGGGCGGGGCGGGGGCCAGTTCGGGCGCGTCCAGGCCGTCGTGCTCGTCGCGGACCTCGCCGACGATCTCCTCGACGATGTCCTCCAGCGTGACGAGGCCGGCCGTGCCGCCGTACTCGTCGACCACGACCGCGACGGGCTGCTCGCTGCGCAGGCGGGCGAGGAGCGGCCGGACGGGCAGCGTCTCGGGGACGAGCAGCGCCGGACGGGCGATCCGGCCGGTCAGGACGCGCATCCGGTCGTGGGCGGGGACGGCGAGCGCGTCCTTGAGGTGCACCATGCCGACGATTTCGTCGATCCTCTCCCGGTAGACGGGGAAGCGGGACAGGCCGGTGGCGCGGGTCAGGTTGACCACGTCCTGGGCGGTGGCCGAGGAGTGCAGGGCGCTGACCTTCACCCGCGGGGTCATGACGTGCTGGGCGGTCAGGTCGCCCAGGGAGAGGGTCCGCACGAAGAGGTCGGCGGTGCCCTGCTCCAGCGCGCCGGCGCGGGCGGAGTGCCGGGCCAGGGAGACCAGTTCGCCGGGGGTGCGGGCGGAGGCCAGCTCTTCGGCGGGCTCGATGCCGAGTGCGCGGACCAGGCGGTTGGCCACGGAGTTCAGGGCCGCGATCACGGGGTGGAAGAGCCGGGCGAAGGCGTGCTGCGGGCCGGCGACGAAGCGCGCGACCTGGAGGGGCCTGGAGACCGCCCAGTTCTTGGGCACCAGCTCGCCGATCACCATCTGCACCGCCGAGGCCAGCAGCATGCCGACGACGACCGACACGCCGGGCACGGCGCCGTCGGGGACGCCGATGGCCGTGAACGGGCCGTCCAAGAGCTGGGCGAGCGCCGGTTCGGCGAGCATGCCGACGACCAGGGAGGTGATGGTGATGCCGAGCTGGGTGCCGGAGAGCTGGAAGGACAGCTCCTTGAGGGATTCGACGACCCGGTGGGCCCGCCGGTCACCGTCGGCGGCGGCCTGTTCGGCGTCCGGCCGTTCGACGGTGACGAGGCCGAACTCGGCGGCGACGAAGAAGCCGTTGGCGAGGATCAGCAGGAACGCGGCTGCGAGGAGCAGCAGGGGGGTGGTCATGATGCCGCCGCCTGCGGGATGTCACGACAGGGGGCGGCGCAGGTACTGAAGGACGGTCCGTCCATCGCCGGAGGGAGTCACTCCTCGGGTAGCAGGAACCCCCGCGCACCGGGCGGAGCGGCAGGGGCGAGGACGCGGCGGGCGCGTCTGTCGTTCCCAGATTAATCAGGAAAAGGGCGCCGGCGGCAGGGCTCGCGGCGCGGTGTCAGTCACGCGTCGGATCGGGTTGGGCGCCGGACCGGGCCTCCACGAGGGCGCGCAGGGCGCGGGCGTCGGCGATGGCGCGCTGCTTGGCGATGCCCGGCTGGATGCCGAGTACGGGCAGGCTGGTGCCGTCGCTGAGGTCGAGGAAGACCCAGGGGTCGCCGTGGCGGAGGTTGACCCGGAGGATCTCGGGCCAGGCCAGGCGCCGCCTGGTGGTCAGGTTGACGACCGTGACACCCGTCGCGTCGGCGGCGACGTGGGGCCGGGCCAGCAGGAGCAGTCCGCCGGCCAGGAGGAGGGCCGTCAGCACGAAGCTGAGGCGCTCGCCCGTCCCGAGGCCGCCGAGCACCGTCCCGACCGCCGTGATGGTCGCGAAGGTGACGACGGCGAGGACGATCAGGACGGCACGGGTGCGGCCCGGCCGGAAGGTGACGGGCAGGGCGGGCAGGTCCGGCGTGGTGTCGGGCATGGCGTCGCTCCGGGCGGGCTCAGAGACGGCAGGCGTGGATGGCCGTGGTCAGGATGGCCCGGGCGCCGATCTCGTACAGGTCGTCCATGATCCGCTGGGCCTCCTTGGCGGGGACCATCGCGCGGACGGCGACCCAGCCCTCGTTGTGCAGCGGGGAGACCGTCGGGGACTCGAGGCCGGGGGTGAGCGCGACGGCCTTCTCCAGCTGCTCCACCCGGCAGTCGTAGTCCATCATCACGTACGTCCGGGCGACCAGGACGCCCTGGAGGCGGCGCAGGAACTGCTGGACCTTGGGCTCGGTGGTCTCGTCGGGCTCGGCACCCGCGCGGCGGATCACGACGGCCTCGGACTTCATGATGGGCTCGCCGAAGACCTCCAGACCCGCGTTGCGCAGGGAGGTGCCGGTCTCCACGACGTCCGCGATGACCTCGGCCACGCCGAGTTCGATGGCGGTCTCGACGGCGCCGTCGAGGTGGACGACGGAGGCGTCGATGCCCCGATCGGCGAGGTGGGCGGCGACGATGCCCTCGTAGGAGGTGGCGACGGTGCGGCCCTTGAGGTCCTCGACGCCGCCTGCCGCGCCCGGCTTTCCGGCGAAGCGGAAGGTGGAGCGGGCGAAGCCGAGGGGCAGGATCTCCTCCGCGTCGGCGCCGGAGTCGATCAGCAGGTCCCGGCCGGTGATGCCGATGTCCAGCTGGCCGGAGGAGACGTAGATCGCGATGTCGCGGGGCCGGAGGTAGAAGAACTCGACCTCGTTGGTCGGGTCGACGACGCGCAGTTCCTTGGACTCGCGGCGCTGCTGGTAGCCGGCCTCATGCAGCATGTCCGCCGCAGGGCCGGAGAGGGAACCCTTGTTGGGGACGGCGATGCGCAGCATGAGGTCGGCTTCCTTTGCGTGGAGTGGGGCAGGGGGGCGTGCTGGGCTTACAGGTGGGCGTAGACGTCGTCCAGGGAGATGCCGCGGGCGACCATCATCACCTGGACGTGGTACAGCAGCTGCGAGATCTCCTCGGCAGCCGCGTCCTTGCCCTCGTACTCGGCGGCCATCCAGACCTCGGCGGCCTCCTCGACGACCTTCTTGCCGATGGCATGGACCCCCTTGTCCACCAGCTCGGCGGTGCGGGAGGTGGCGGGGTCGCCGTTTGCGGCCTTGTGCTGGAGCTCGGTGAAGAGCTCCTCGAACGTCTTATTGGACATGGTGGCGCCCACTTTACGCGTAGTGCCGACGGGGCTAGCGCCACGGTTCGGATACTGAGCGGAGCGTGGCCGCCGTGGCGACGGCCGCGGTCACCGCCTCGTGCCCCTTGTCCTCGCTGGAGCCTTCCAGCCCGGCGCGGTCCAGGGCCTGCTCCTCGGTGTCGCAGGTGAGGACGCCGAAGCCGACGGGGACGCCGGTCTCCACGGAGACCTGGACCAGGCCCTGGGTGACGCCCTGGCAGACGTAGTCGAAGTGGGGGGTGCCGCCGCGGATGACGACGCCGAGGGCGACGACCGCGTCGTAACCGCGGCCCGCCAGCACCTTGGCGACCACCGGGAGCTCGAAGCTGCCGGGGACCCTGAGCAGGGTCGGCTCGTCGATACCGAGGTCGTGCAGGGCGCGCAGGGCGCCGTCCACCAGTCCGTCCATCACCTGGTCGTGCCACTGTGCCGCTACGACGGCGACCCGCAGGTCCCCCACGTTGCGTACGGACAGTTCCGGTGCACCCTTGCCGCTCACGTCGCTCCTCGCGTTGCTGCTTGCTTACTGGTTGCCGCAGGTGGACACGGGCTTCGTGTCCAGCCAGGGCAGGTCGTGTCCCATCCGGTCCCGCTTGGTGCGCAGGTAGCGGAGGTTGTGCTCACCGGCCTGGACGGGCATCGGCTCGCGGCCGGTGACGTCGATGCCGTGCCGGACGAGGGCGTCGCTCTTGTCCGGGTTGTTGGTCATCAGGCGCACGGAGCGTACGCCGAGGTCCTGGAGGATCTGGGCGCCGGCGCCGTAGTCGCGGGCGTCGGCGGGCAGGCCCAGTTCCAGGTTGGCGTCGAGGGTGTCCCGGCCGCGCTCCTGGAGTTCGTAGGCGCGCAGCTTGGACATCAGGCCGATGCCGCGCCCCTCGTGGCCGCGCAGGTAGACGACCACGCCCCGCCCCTCGGCCTGAATGCGGTCCAGGGAGGCGTCGAGCTGGGGGCCGCAGTCGCAGCGCTGGGAGCCGAAGACGTCGCCGGTGAGGCACTCGGAGTGGACGCGGACGACGACGTCCTTCCCGTCGCCGATCTCGCCGTGCACGAGGGCGACGTGCTCGACGCCGTCGACGGTCGAGCGGTAGCCGTACGCCGTGAACTCGCCGTGCCGGGTGGGGAGGTGGACCTCGGCCTCGCGGCGGACGGTGGGTTCCGCGCTGCGCCGGTAGGCGATGAGGTCCTCGATGGAGATGATCGTCAGGCCGTGCTTGCGGGCGAACGGGATCAGCTCGGGCAGCCGCAGCATACGGCCGTCCTCGCCGGCGATCTCGACGATGGCGCCGGCCGGGCGCAGCCCTGCGAGGCGGGCCAGGTCGACGGCGGCCTCGGTGTGGCCGTCGCGGACGAGGACGCCGCCGGAGCGGGCGCGCAGCGGGAAGATGTGGCCGGGGCGGACCAGGTCGGTGGGTTCGGCGGTGCCGCTCGCGAGGAGCTGGAGGGTGGTGGCGCGGTCGGAGGCCGAGATGCCGGTGCTCACGCCGTGGGCAGCGGTGGCGTCGACGGAGACGGTGAAGGCGGTCTTCATCGACTCGGTGTTGTCGTCGACCATCTGCGGGAGCCGGAGCCGGTCCAGTTCGTCGCCCTCCATGGGGGCGCAGATCAGGCCGCGGCACTCGCTCATCATGAAGGCGACGATCTCCTCGGTCGCCTTCTCGGCGGCGATGACGAGGTCGCCCTCGTTCTCGCGGCTCTCGTCGTCGACGACGACGACCGGGCGTCCGGCGGCGATGTCGGCGACGGCCCGCTCGACCGGGTCGAGCGAGAGGTCGTCGATGCCGTCGGGGCTGTACAGGATGGGTGCGGTGCTCATGCGGGCGCTCCTTCCGGGACGGGCCGCGCCGCGGTGCGGGAGCGCAGCCACCAGTCGCGCAGGCCCCACAGGACGAGCGCGCCGTAGATGACGTAGACGAAGCCGGAGAAGGCGAAGCCGTTGGCGAAGTTCAGCGGAACGCCGACCAGGTCGACCAGCAGCCAGGCGAACCAGAACTCGACCATGCCGCGCGCCTGGGCGTACATCGCGACGACGGTGCCGACGAAGATGTAGGCGTCCGGCCAGGGGTCCCAGGACAGGGTCGGGAAGGCGGTGAACAGGCCGCCCACCGCGAGGGTGCCGGCGGCGGCCGCGGCGGCCAGGACGCCGCGCTCGCGCCAGGTGGCGAACCGGACGGCGATGGAGCCGTCCTGGCTCTGCTGCCGGCCGCGGTTCCACTGCCAGAAGCCCCAGGCGGCGACCGCCATGACGACGATCTGCTTGCCGGCGCTGCCGGAGAGGTGGGCGGTGGCGAAGGCGGTGAAGAGGACGAGTCCGGAGACGAACTGCACGGGCCAGGTCCAGATGGAGCGCCGCCAGCCGAGCGCGAGGCCGAGCAGACCGATCACGTTGCCGATCATGTCGGACCACTTGATGTGCTGGTCGAAGAGCGTGAACGCCTCGGAGTTGAGCCAGTTCACCGGGCGTCTCCCTGTCCGGCGCGGTCGCCCAGCAGCCGCTCGACGTACTTGGCGACGACGTCCACTTCGAGGTTGACCGGGTCGCCGGGCTGCTTGAGGCCCAGCGTGGTCAGGGCGAGGGTGGTGGGGATGAGGCTGACGGTGAAGAAGTCGGGTCCGGCGTCGACGACGGTGAGGCTGATGCCGTCGACGGTGATGGAGCCCTTCTCCACGACGTAGCGGGCGAGGTTCGCGGGCAGGGAGATCTTCACGAGCTCCCAGTGCTCGGAGGGCTTGCGCTCCAGGATCTCGCCGGTGCCGTCGACGTGGCCCTGCACGATGTGGCCGCCGAGGCGGGCGCCGACCGCGGTGGGGCGCTCCAGATTGACCCGGGAGCCGGTGGTGAGGGCGCCCAGGCTGGAGCGGTTCAGGGTCTCGGCCATCACGTCGGCGGTGAACTCGTCACCCTCGTGGTCGACGACCGTGAGGCAGACGCCGTTGACGGCGATGGAGTCTCCGTGCCGGGCCCCCTCGGTGACCACGGGGCCGCGCAGACGGAAGCGACAGGCGTCGTCGAGGGTCTCGACGGCGGTGATCTCGCCCAGCTCTTCGACGATTCCGGTGAACACTTCCCGGGTCCTCCTGCCTCTTCGGGCACGGACTCCGGGGCTGTCGAGAACGACAGAGACCGCGAGCGAGGACACCTGGGGCGACGCCGGACGGGCCCACCCGTGACGGGCGAGCCCAGAGATCGGCGGCGCGCACGAATGCCCGCCCGCCGCGCACTGCCTCCCATCCGGACTTTAACCGTCGGTCCAGGAATTTCACCTGGTCAACCGGTCGCTGGAGGCGACCGGGTCGCGGACTGTAACCGCCGGTTCGGACTTTCACCGACCCCGGAGTGCGCTGCTTCTGGTACAGAGCCAGTGTGCCACGCCTGATCGCCGTCCATGCGGACGGAGTGTGTGGGGTGGCTCACAGAGCGCTTCTCGACCGGGGCTCGACCGCCCCGTGCCCCCTCAACCGCCCTGCCCACAGCGGGTTTTCAATTGGTCCATACCTATTGACGCTCTGGTCTAGTCCTCTCTACTGTCTGCGCAACTTCCGTGGAGAGGAACCGACTGTGCCTTCCCCCTCACGTTCCAGATCCCCCCGCCGAGCGAGACCCGCGCTCCTCGCCGCTGCCGCCGCCATCGCCGGGCTCTTCCTCGCCGGGCTCCCGGCGACCGCCTCGCAAGCCGCCGACCAGGAGACCTGTCGTCCGGACGGGCTCTACGAGACCCCCGGCACCGACGTCCCGTACTGCTCGGTCTACGACTCCGCCGGCCGGGAGAAGATGGGCGCGGACCACCCGCGCCGGGTGATCGGCTACTTCACCAGCTGGCGCACCGGCAAGGACGGCAAGCCGGCGTACCTGGCCTCGGACATCCCGTGGGACAAGATCACCCACATCAACTACGCCTTCGCGCACGTCGACGGCGGCAACCGGCTCTCCGTGGGCTCGGACGGCGCGAAGAACCCGGCCACCGGCATGACCTGGCCCGGGGTCGCGGGCGCCGAGATGGACCCGGACCTCCCCTACAAGGGCCACTTCAACCTGCTCAACAAGTTCAAGAAGCAGCACCCCGGCGTCAAGACGATGATCTCGGTGGGCGGCTGGGCCGAGACGGGCGGCTACTTCGCGGACGACGGCTCGCGCGTGGACTCGGGCGGCTTCTACTCGATGGCCACCCACGCGGACGGCTCGGTCAACCAGGCCGGCATCGACACCTTCGCGGACTCGGCCGTCGACTTCGTACGGAAGTACGGCTTCAACGGCGTCGACATCGACTACGAGTACCCGACGACGATGAAGGACGCGGGCAACCCGCTGGACTGGTCGTTCGCCAACGGCCGACGGGCCGGACTGGTCAAGGGCTACGCGGCGCTGATGAAGACACTGCGCGAGAGGCTCGACCGCGCCGGTGCCGCGGACGGCCGGCACTACCTTCTCTCCGTCGCCGCTCCGTCCTCCGGGTATTTGCTGCGCGGCATGGAGACCTTCCAGGTCCAGAAGTACCTGGACTACGTCAACATCATGTCGTACGACCTGCACGGCGCCTGGAACGAGTACGTCGGCCCCAACGCCTCGCTCTTCGACGACGGCAAGGACGCGGAACTCGCCGCCGCGGGCGTCTACACGACCTCCCAGTACGGCGGCATCGGCTACCTCAACACCGACTGGGCCTACCACTACTTCCGCGGCTCGATGCCCGCGGGCCGCATCAACATCGGGCTGCCGTACTACACGCGCGGCTTCAAGAACGTCACCGGCGGCACCGACGGGCTCTGGGGCCGGGCCCCCGCCACGGACTGCCCGGCCGGCTCCGGCCTGACCAAGTGCGGTGACGGCGCGGTCGGCATCGACAACCTGTGGCACGACCTGGACACCGACGGCGAGGAGTCGCCCGCCGGTTCCAACCCCATGTGGCACGCCAAGAACCTGGAGAAGGGCATCGTCGGCGACTACGTCACCGACTACGGCTTCCCCGCCGGCACCCGGCTGACCGGGACGTACGCGCGCAAGTACGACGCGACACTGGTCGCGCCCTGGCTCTGGAACGCCGAGAAGAAGGTCTTCCTGTCCACGGAGGACGAGCAGTCGGTGCGGGCCAAGGCGGAGTACGTGGCCGACCGCGGCATCGGCGGCACGATGATCTGGGAACTGGCCGGGGACTACGCCTGGGACGCGGCCGAGGGGCAGTACGTGCCGGGCTCGACGCTGACCGACACGATGTACGACACGTTCAAGGCGGCCGCTCCGTACGGCGCACGGCGTGCCACCACCGAGATGCCGTCCGAGGCGCTGGACGTGGACGTGGAGTTCGGCCAGTTCCCGCTGGGCGACTCCAACTACCCGATCAGCCCCAAGCTGAAGATCACCAACAACACGGACACGGCGCTGCCCGGCGGCACGGAGTTCCGGTTCGACTACGGCACGTCCGCGCCCGGCAACGCCAAGGACCAGTCCGGCTGGGGCACTTCGGTGGTCCGCAGCGACCACACCGGCACCAACGTGGGCGGCCTCAAGGGCGACTACCACCGGGCCTCGCTGAAGCTGCCCGCCTGGCAGTCGCTGGCGCCGGGGGCCTCCACGACGGTGGACCTCGTGTACTACCTGCCGGTGTCGACGCCGTCGAACTGGACGGTGACCTTCGGCGGGAAGTCGTACGCCCTGACGGGTGACCTCGCCCGGGGCACGACCGTGGTCGACCCCGGCACACCGGGCCCGACGCCGACACCCACGCCCTCCCCCACGGGCTCCGGGTCGCCCGCCCCGACGGAGTGCGCCGCACCGGCCTGGGACGCGGCCACGGCGTACGGCGGTGGCACCTCGGTGTCCCACCAGGGGCACACGTGGAAGTCCAAGTGGTGGACGAAGGGCGAGGAGCCCGGCACCACCGGTGAATGGGGCGTCTGGCAGGACCTGGGGGCCTGCTGACCCCCGGCCAGAACCGGCCCGGCGGCGGTGACGACGGCCCTTGCCCGCCGCCGGGCCCTCCAATCGGTGACCTGCGGAGCGGGACCCGCCTCGACACACTGGACGTGACGACAGGGCGCTCCACCCGGGAGCCCCGCGCGTCCGACAGGGGCTGAGCAGCATGACCGACATCCTGGTGACCGGCGGCACCGGCACCCTCGGCCGGCTCGTCACCGAACGGCTGCGCACGGACGGGCACGAGGTGCGGGTGCTGAGCCGGCACAGCCCGCCGTACGCCGTCGATCTGCGCGAGAACGGTGGCGGACTGGACGCGGCGCTCGGCGGAGTGGAGACGGTCGTGCACTGCGCGACCTCACCGCGCGGTGGTGACGAACGGGCGGCCTCGAGCCTCGTCGCGGCGGCGCGGCGGGCCGGGGTGGCCCATCTGGTCTACATCTCGATCGTCGGCGTCGACCGGGTGCCGTACGGCTACTACCGGTCCAAGCTCGCCGTCGAGCGGATGGTCGAGGAGTCGGGGCTCGGCTGGACCGTGCTGCGGGCGACCCAGTTCCACGACCTGGTCGCGCAGGTGCTCCAGGCGCTGGCCAAGGCGCCGGTCCTGCCGCTGCCGGCCGGGATCCGCGACCAGCCGGTCGAGGTGGCGGAGGTGGCCGGAAGGCTCGCCGCACTGGCCGCCGGCGCGCCCGCCGGACGGGTGGCCGACATGGGCGGCCCCGAGGTGCGGACGTTCGAATCGCTGGCCCGCGCGTATCTGCGCGCGACGGGACGCAGGCGGGCCGTGGTGAAGGTGCCGCTGGCGGGGAAGACTTACCGGGCGTTCCGCGAGGGCGGGCACCTGGCGCCCGGACGGGCGGTCGGCACGGGCACGTTCGAGGAGTATCTGGCGGCACGGTTCGGCGGCGGGGAGGACGGGCGGCGCGGATGAGCCAACGGGCGTGGCTGCGGGCGGGTCTCGGTGTGCTGGCCGGTACGCAGGTGGTGCTGGGGCTGTGGATCGTGCTGCTGCCCGAGTTGTTCTGGAAGTGGCCCTGGGTGTCGCACCTGCCTCCCTACAACGAGCATCTGCTCCAGGACTTCGGCGGCGCGAGCCTCGCGCTCGCCGTGGTGCTATGCGCGGCGGTGGCGGCGATGGAGCGGCGTCTGGTGCTGACCGCGCTGGTGGCCTACCTGGTGAACTCCGTCGCCCATCTCCTGTTCCACGCCCGGCACCTGGAGCCCCTGCCCGCGGCGAGCGCCGCGGGTTTCACGGCACTGCTGGGAGCGGCGGTCCTGCTGCCCGCGGTCCTGCTGTGGCTGGCGTCCGACGGGTCGGCCTTCGGCCCCGCGGACGCGGAGGCGCGACGGCCGGCACCCTGACCGCGCGCGGGCGGCTCGCTCAGGCGGTGCCGGGCGGAAGCCTCTCCGGGGCTACCGCTCCGGCGGGGCGAACAGGTCGTCTTGGGCCCGGTCGCGGGCGGTGAGCAGGGCGCCGCGCAGGACGGCGCCGCCGCCCAGGGTGCTGGCGCGTACCTCGGTGGCGAGGGGTGACATCCGGGTGAGGCGGTGCTGGACGCGGGCCGCCAGGGCGTCGGCGCCCGCCCGGCCGATCTCGCCGGCCAGCACCAGGCAGCCGGGGTCGAGGACGGAGACGACGGCGGCGGCCCCGAGGACGATCCGGTCGGCCAGCGCGTCCAAGAAGGGTTCGGCGCCCGGGGCGGAGCCGCCTGCCGCCTCCCGGACCAGCGCGGCCGCGTACGGCTCGGGCCCGGCCGGGGTCGCGGTGAGGCCGTGCTCCGCGGCGAGGGCGGTCACCGCCGCCGCCCCGGCGACGGAGTGGAAGCCGCCGTCGCAGTCGGTGGCGGACGGCAGGCCCGAGGTGCCCGGCACCGGCATGAAGCCGATCTCGCCGGCGCCGCCGGAGACGCCCCGGCGCAGCGTGCCGTCGAGGACGACGGCGGCACCGATGCCGAGGCCGAGCCACAGGAGCACGAAGGTGTCCCGGTCCCGGGCCGCGCCGTCGCGCTGCTCGGCCAGGGCGGCGAGGTTGGTCTCGTTCTCGACGCCGACCCGCGCCTCGGGGAACTTCTCCTGGAGCGCGGCCGTCAGCCTCCGGTGCCACGCGGGCAGGCCGCTGGAGTCGCGGAGTTCACCGCTGGCCGGGTCGATCAGGCCCGGCGCGCCGATGCCGACGGTGTGCAACCGGTCGGCGCCGGCCTCCTTCGCGGCGCGCTCGACCAGGCCCACCGCCTGTTCCACCGCGGGGCCGGTGCCCGAGTCGTCGTCGATCGGCGCGGACGCCTCGGCGAGCACCCGGCCGACCAGGTCGGAGACGAGCACGGCGACGCCCTCGGTGCGGACGTCGAGGGCGGCGAGGTGGGCCCGCCCGGCGACGATGCCGTAGAGCTTGGCGTTCGGACCCCGGCGCTGCTCGCCCGACTCGCCCGCCACCTCGATCAGCCCGGAGGCGGTGAGGCGTTCGACGAGGTCGGCCACGGTGGGCCGGGACAGGCCGGTCAGCTGCTTCAACTGCCCTGCCGTCAACGGGCCGCGCCGCTGGAGCAGGTCGAGGGCGAGCCGGTCGTTGATGGCCCGGGCGGTGCTCGGGGATGCGGGCATGCCGGGATCCTTCCAGATCGGCGGCGCGGGGGCGCGCCTGTTGTCCACTATCTATCAGGCAGGGTCCCTGATAGTTTACGCCGCGGCCGGCGGCTCGCGCGGCACGGAGACGGAGGGGTGGACCATGAGCACAGTGATTTACGGGCGACGCGAGGTGATGCGGTCCCGGTACGCCGTGGCGGCCGTGTTCGCCGTGCACGGCGCCGTCACCGGCTCCTTCGCGACCCGCGTGCCGTGGATCCAGGACCACGCCGGTGTGAGCGCGGGCCAGTTGGGGCTGGCGCTGGCGTTCCCGGCGCTCGGCGCGTCCGTCGCGATGCCGCTGGCGGGCAGCGTCAGCCACCGCTTCGGCGCCCGCACCGCGCTGCGCGGTCTGCTGGCCCTGTGGACGCTGGCGCTGGTGCTGCCCTCCCTCGCCCCGAACCTGCTCACCCTGTGCCTCGCCCTGTTCGTCTACGGCGCCACGGCGGGCATGTCGGACGTGGCGATGAACGCGCTCGGCGTCGAGACGGAGAACCGGCTCGACCGGTCGATCATGTCCAGCCTGCACGGCATGTGGAGCGCGGGCGCGCTGATCGGATCGGCCGCCGGCACGCTCGCCGCCCACCTGGGCACGGACGCCCGGCTGCACCACGTGCTGGCCGCCGCGGTGCTGACCGTGACGGGTCTGGTCGCCTGCACGTGGGTGCTGGATCTCCAGCCCGCCGAGGACGAGGAACCGCCGCCGCGGTTCGCGCTGCCGCCCAGGTCGGCGCTGCTGATCGGCGCGGTCGGCTTCTGCGCGGTGTTCGCGGAGGGGGCGAGCCTGGACTGGTCGGCGGTCTACCTGCGGGACGAACTGGAGACCTCTGCCGGCCTGGCGGCGGCCTGCACGACCGGCTTCACCCTCACCATGGCGCTGGCCCGGCTGGCCGGCGACAGGGTGGTGGACCGGTTCGGCGCGGTGCGGGTGGTGCGGGTGAGCGGCGTCCTGGCCACGCTCGGCGGACTGCTCGTCGTCGTGGGGGGCCATCCGGCGGTGGCGATGACCGGTTTCGCGCTGATGGGCCTCGGCATCGCCGTGGTCGTCCCGCTCTGCTTCGCCGCGGCCGGCCGGGCCGGGTCCAACCCGAGCCTGGCCATCGCGGGCGTCGCCACCATCACGTACACCTCGGGGCTGGTCGCCCCGAGCGCGATCGGCGGGCTGGCCCAGGCGACCAGCCTGGTGGTGTCGTTCGGTCTGGTGACCGTGCTGGCCTGCTGTCTCGTGGTGTTCGCGAAGGTGCTGCGCGTCGGGGACCGGGACCGCCCGAAGATCAGCCCGTCGAACGCGGGCGTGCCCGACCGGCAGTCCTGAGGTCGCCGCCCCGGGGCTCGGCCACCGGGCGACAGCCACCGGGAAGGCGCTGGTCAGCCCGGGAGGGGGGCGGGACGTGAGCGGGGCCGGTGTCCCCGACAATGGTCCGGACCGTCCTCACGTACAGAGAAAGCGAAACCTCACCATGGACCTCGGCGTGCGCTGGAAGCTGCACGGGGACGGGAAGACCCCCGCCCCCGGAGCGGTGGTCCGCCCCGACGAACGGCTCTCGTGGCCCCGCACGGCCGGGCTCGGCGCCCAGCACGTGGTGGCCATGTTCGGGGCGTCCTTCGTGGCTCCGGTCCTGATGGGCCTGGACCCGAACCTGGCGATCATGATGTCGGGCGTGGCGACCGTCATCTTCCTGCTCGCCACCCGCGGCCGGGTCCCCAGCTACCTGGGCTGCTCGCTCTCCTTCGTCGGCGTCGCCGCGGTCATCCGGGCGCAGGGCGGCACCAGCGCCACGGTGACCGGCGCGGTCCTGGTGGTCGGCGCCGCGCTGTTCCTGGTGGGTCTCGCCGTGCAGCGCTTCGGGGCGCGGATCATCCACGCCGCGATGCCGCCGATCGTCACCGGTGCGGTGGTGATGCTGATCGGCTTCAACCTGGCGCCGGTCACCGCGTCCACCTACTGGCCGCAGGACCAGTGGACGGCGCTGCTGGTGATGCTGTTCACCGGTCTGGCCGTGGTCTGCCTGCGCGGTTTCTGGTCCCGGATCGCGATCTTCCTGGGGCTGGTCTTCGGCTACCTCCTGTCCTGGGTGCTCGACCTGGTCTTCGGCAAGATCCACTCGGTGGACGGCAGCGGCAAGGTCACCGACCACTGGCGGCTGGACCTGTCCGCCGTGGGCCAGGCCGACTGGATCGGCCTGCCGTCGTTCCACGGGCCGAGCTTCGAGTGGTCGGCGATCCTGGTCGCCCTGCCGGTCGTCATCGCGCTGGTCGCGGAGAACGCCGGGCACGTCAAGGCGGTCGGCGAGATGACCGGCGACCCGCTCGACGACAAGCTGGGCACGGCGATCTCCGCGGACGGCGTGGGCTCGATGCTGTCCACCGCGGTGGGCGGCCCGCCCAACACCACGTACTCGGAGAACATCGGCGTGATGGCCGCGACCCGGGTCTACTCGACGGCCGCCTACTGGGCCGCCGCGGGATTCGCCCTTCTCTTCGGCATCTGCCCGAAGTTCGGCGCGGTCGTGGCGGCCATCCCAGGCGGTGTCCTCGGCGGCATCACCGTCATCCTCTACGGCATGATCGGCCTGCTCGGCGCCCAGATCTGGGTCAACGCCAAGGTGGACCTGCGCAACCCGCTCAACCTGGTGCCGGCCGCCGCGGGCATCATCATCGGCGTCGGCAACGTCAGCATGGAGTTCACCGACACCTTCTCGCTCAGCGGCATCGCGCTCGGCACCCTGGTCGTCATCACCGGCTACCACGCGCTGCGGGCGTTCGCCCCGGCCCACCTCAAGACGCAGCAGCCGCTGCTCGACGAGGGGACGTCCTCGTACGACGAGAAGGGCGGGGGCGACGATCCGGGCGCTCAGCGCGCCAGGTCGTAGGCGTACGACGGCGTGAAGGTGCCCGGCTTCCCCCGGCAGCCGTCGGACTCGCCGGGCAGCTTGACCCACAGGTAGGCGTCGACGCGCCCCATGCCGGTGTGCAGGGTCGGCGCGCGCCCGAGTCTGCGGCCTGCCGGGTCGCACCACTCGCCGTCGGACGGCGCGCCGTTGCCGTTGCGGCTGGTGTCGATGACGGCGCCGAGGCCCGGCGGGCCGCCGAGGGCGTCGAGGACGGCGCGGTCGTGGGCGACCTCGTCGGCGGTGGCGTGGAAGTTGGAGACGTTGCTGAAGACGCCGTCGGAGGAGTCGGGCGAGGCGGCGCCGGCCTGTTTCAGCCAGGCCGCCTGTCTGGCGGGCGCGTGCCAGCCGGAGTGGCCCGCGTCGAAGTAGACCCGGGCGGCGGGATCGGCGTCCTTCAGCACCCGGCCGGCCCGGGCCAGGGAGGCGAAGCGGTCGGCCCGCTCCCCCGCGGACAGGCAGTCGGCCTGCGCGACCGAGTCGGGTTCCAGGATCACGATGACCTCGCCGGAGCCGAGCCCGGCCGCGAAACGGTCGATCCAGTCGTCGTAGGCGTCCAGATCCGGCGCCCCGCCCTGGGAGTGGCCGCCGCAGTCGCGACCGGGTATCGCGTAGGGCACGACGACCGGCACCCGGCCCCGGGCGGCGCCCTCGGAGGTGACGGCGCGGACCCGGGAGGTGAGGGTGGCGGGCGTGTAGTCGGCGAACCAGACGGCGGCCGGATGGCCGGCCACGCGGGACGCGATGAGGTCCCGGCGCGGATCGCCGGGGTGGGTCCGGACCCAGTCGAGGACCTGGGACTCGGGGTGCCGGTAGAGGCGGGTGGCGGGCTCGGCGGTACGGGACGGCGCCGTCCGGGCCGTCCTCGTCGGAGAGGGCGTACCGCTCGCCCTCCGCACCGAGGGCGAGGCGGAGACCGGCGCGGAGGCCGAGGGCGACGGCACGGCGGGCGGGGGCTTCGGCCCTTGCGTCCGCGTCACGGCCGGACGGGCCTCGTCCGCACCGCCGCCACCGTCGTCGCCGAGCGCGGTCAGCATGCCGGTCGCGGCGCCCACCGCGACCACGGCGGACGCGAGCGCGGCCATGGCGCCGCGCCGGGCGGCGCGTCCGCGCTCCACCCTGCGGGCGGCCCGGCGCCGGGCACGATGGCCTGACACGTACGGTTCCCCCTCCCCCGCGCGGCGGGCGCGTTCCCCCGTTCTGGGGAAGCGCCGGGCCCGCCGGCACTGCCGTCACCCTAAAGCTGCGACGCTGCCGCCATGGCCCACTGCGAGCAAGTACCGACGGCCGTCCGGACGGTGGACTCGGTGCTGACCCGGATGCGCGCCCTCGACGCGGCGCTGCCCGGCCGGGACGGGGTGGCGGTCTTCAACCGCGTCTACCTCGCCGTCACGGAGGCGGTCGACCGGCACATCGACAGCGGCCGGTTCCCGGACGCCCGGGCGGCGATCGCGCTGGACGTGCGGTTCGCGGAGCGGTTCCTGGACGCCGTGGACGCGGCGGATCGGGACCGCCGTCCGCCCGCGTGCTGGCGGCCCGTGTTCCAGTTCCGCCGCCATCCCGGCGTACGTCCGCTGCAGTTCGCCCTGGCGGGCATCAACGCGCACATCGGTCACGATCTGGCGCTGGCCGTGGTGGACACCTGCCGTACGCTCGGCTGCGAACCCGCCGACCTGGAGGACGAGTTCGACCGCGTGGGCGATCTCCTCGTCTCGCTGGAGGAGCGCATCCGCGACGAGCTGATGCCGGGCCCCGACCTCCTCCAGATCGCCGACCCGCTCACCCATCTGCTCGGCTCCTGGAGCCTGGACCGTGCCCGCGACGCCACCTGGGCGGCGGCCCGCGCGCTGTGGGCGCTGCGCCGGCTGCCCGACGTCGCCGGGGAGTTCACCGAACGGCTGGACGCGGCGGTGGGCTTTGCCGGACGCATGCTGCTCACCCCGCTGCCGGACTGAATCCGGCCTGTCCCGGTGCACGCCCGCGCAACTCCCGCACACTCGTTGTACGTTGCATCCTTGGGCACGATCACATCCCGACCGCGAAGGAGCATCCCGGTATGACGACCCGGCTCGGACTCGGCCTCCCCCAGATGCGGCAGTACGACCTCGGCAAGGACGTTCCCGACGTGGCCCGGGCGGCGGAAGGGACGGGCTACGACAGCCTCTGGGTCTTCGAGCGTGCCCTGTTCCCCGAACCCGCCACCCAGGGGCTGTACGGCATCGAGGGCCTGCCCTGGCCCGACGAGTACCGCGACGTTGCGGAACCGCTGGTCACCCTGGCCCTCGCCGCCGCGGCCACCGAACGCGCGGAGCTGGGCTCCAGCGTCCTGGTCGCTCCGCTGCACGTGCCGTTCCAGCTGGCCAGGACCCTGGGCTCGCTGGACGCGGCGAGCGGTGGCCGCGTGGTCGCCGGCTTCGGCACGGGCTGGTCCCACGACGAGTACGCGGCGGCGTCCGTGCGGCCGTTCGCCGAGCGCGGTGCCGCCCTGGACGAGCTGATCGGGGTGTGCCGCGCCGTCTGGGGGCCGGACCCGGTGGTGTACGACGGCGAGGTCACGAAGATCGCGTCCGCGGTGGTCGGCCCCAAACCGGCCCGGCCGATCCCGATCCTGCTGGCGGCGGGCAACGGCAGGGCCCGGCGGCGGCTGGTCGACCACGCCGACGGCTGGCTGCCCGCCGCGATCGGCGCCGAGGCGGTGGCCGAGCAGTGGCGGGTCCTGCGCGAGCTGGCCGCCGAGCGCGGCCGCACGGAGCCGATCCGCACGGTGCTGCGGGCCAACGCCCGCTACAGCGCCGCGCCCCAGGACGCCTCCGGTCGCCGCCCCTTCCACGGCAGCGTCGACCAGATCGTCGAAGACCTCGCCGCACACGCCGAGATCGGCCTGGACGAGATCCTCCTCGACCTCCAGAGCACACCCCGGGACGCCGAGGAACTGAAGGACGTCGCGGCCGAGGTGTACGAGAAGGCTCGGGCGAGCGGCATCTAGCCGGAGTGAGGACCTAGTCCTCGGGGAGCTCGACCGGCGCGATCTCGTCGTACACGTCGCCCGGGCCCGGGTTGGTCGCGTCGGTCTCCCCGCCGAAGTGGTGCATGACGCCCCAGACGGCGTTCAGCGCCGTCTGGACCGCGCCCTCGGCCCAGCCGGCCGTCCAGGAGATGTCGTCGCCGGCGAGGAAGATGCCGCGCTTGTCCTCGGGCAGCTCCTCCTGCATGAAGTGTGTGAACAGGCGCCGCTGGTAGCGGTAGTGGCCGGGGAGGTTGGCCTTGAACGCGCCCATGAAGTAGGGCTCGTTCTCCCAGGAGACCGTCACCGGGTTGCCGATGACGTGCTTCCTGATGTCGGCCTTCGGGTAGATCTCGCCGAGGGACTTCAGCATGACCTCCATCCGCTCGTTCGCGGACAGCGGCAGCCACTTCAGGCTGTCGTCGCACCAGGTGTAGGAGAGGCAGATGACGGCGGGCCGGTCCGGGCCGTCGTCCAGGAGGTAGGTGCCGCGGGTCATGCGGTCGGTGAGCGTCATCGACATGACGTCCCGTCCGGTGTCCTCGTCCTTGTCCAGCCAGAAGGGGCGGTCGACCGGCACGAAGAGCTTGGACGACTCCATGTAGTGGGTCCGCTCGATCGCCGTCCAGTGGTCGATCGGGAAGAGCGAGTCGTCGCAGGCGATCTTGGAGAGCAGCATCCAGGACTGGGCGGTGAAGATCGCCGCCCGGTACGTGCGGATGTCGCCGTCGGCGTCCGTCACCGTGATCCGGTTGCCGGCGGTGCGGTTCAGCCGGGTCACGGCCGGGCGCGGCCCGCCGCTCGCGTGCAGGGACGCGAGCGAGGTGCCGTGCGGCCAGTGGACGATCTTCTCCGGCTCGCGCTCCCACAGCCGCGTGGGCAGTTGCTGGGAACCGCCGACGATGCCTCGGTGGTGGTCGTCGGCCTCGGTGTAGACGACGCGCAGGATCTCCAGGATGGAGTTGGGGAAGTCGGTGTCCCAGCCGCCGGTGCCGAAGCCGACCTGGCCGAAGATCTCCCGGTGCCGGAAGGACTTGAAGGCGTCGGAGTCGCAGAGGAAGCCGTAGAAGGTCTGGTTGTCGAACTTCTCGACCAGCCGGGACCAGATCTCGCGGATGCGCGGGACGTCGCGCTCGCGCAGGGCGCGGTTCATGTCGGAGAAGTCGGCACCCTCCTCGAGGCACTTCGCCCAGGCGTCGGCCACGTCCCGGTAGACCTGCGGGAGGTCGTCGAGCGTCTCGGCGTAGTGCGACTCGCCCTTGAGGTCCACGACGGTGGAGGGCGTCGCCTCGGCGAGAGGGTTGGGGAAGGGGCTGGTCCGGAGCCCCACGAGGTCGATGTAGTGCTGGAGGGCGGTGGAGGACGGCGGGAAGCGCATCGCGCCCATCTCGGCGGTCAGGGACTCGTCGCATCCGTCGAAGCCCACGGTCCGCAGCCGGCCGCCGATCTTGTCGGCCTCGTAGACGACGGGCTTGAGGCCCATCTTCATCAGCTCGTAGGCGGCCACGATGCCGGACAGTCCGCCGCCGACGACCGCGACCTCGGCGCCGTGCTCGGTCGCCGGTATCTGGCCGAGTCCCGCCGGGTGGGCGAGGAAGTCGTCGTACGCGTACGGGAAGTCCGGACCGAACATGGTGATCGGCGGCTGCTGCTCGTCTGCGTGCTCGACGGCGTTGGGCACGGTGGACGTCATGGGGTACGGACTCCTTGCACGGGTGGAACGGAGGGGGTGGCGGTGGGGGGTCAGACGAGGGACCCGTAGAGACCGGGGCGGCGGTCCTTCAGGTACGGGTTGTGCTCGCGGGACGCGGCGAGGAGGGCCGGGTCGACGTCGCCGAGGACCAGTTCCTCGGCGCGGCCGGCCCGCGCGCGGGCGGTGCCGTCGGGACCGGCGAGGGTGGAGAGGCCGACGAACTCGAACTCCCCCTCCTGACCGGCCCGGTTGACGTACGCCACGTACATCTGGTTCTCGAAGGCCCGCACCGGCACGACCGACTCGGCGACGAACTGGAACGGGTGCATCTGCGCGGTCGGCACGAGCAGCAGGTCGGTGCCGGCCAGGGCGTGGGCCCGGACGTTCTCCGGGAACTCCACGTCGTAGCAGATCATCAGGCCGACGGTGATCCCGTCGAGCCGCGCCTGCACGACCGGCTGCTCGCCGGGGGTGAAGTGGTCGCGCTCGAAGCAGCCGAAGAGGTGGGTCTTGCGGTAGTCGGCCAGGCGGGTGCCGTCGGCGGAGATCAGCTGGACGGAGTTGAAGACCCGCTCGCCCTCCCGCTCGGGGTAGCCGTACGCGATCGCGAGGCCGTGGCGCTCGGCGGTCTCCGCGACGGCGTCGGCCGAGTCGCCGTCGGCGGGCTCGGCGAGGACGCCGATGTCGTCGCCGATCGCGTACCCGGTCAGGAACAGCTCCGAGGTGACGAGCAGCCCGGCACCCGCGGCGGCGGCCCGGGCGGCGGCCTCGTCGAGGACCTTGAGGTTCTCGGCGGTGGAGCCGGGCCGGCCGGAGCTCTGGAGCAGGGCGGTGCGCATGCGTGTTCCTCACCGGTGGGAGGGGGGTCGGGGGGCCAGATAGACGGTACGTTCGGCGGACTCGGCCGGACAAGACGGACCTGTTGCGCACCCGAGAGCGGTTCGTTGCGTGCGTCGGTCGCGGCGCGGAGATTCGTTGTGCGCGGCCCCCGGCGGCGTGGGACGGCAGCCCGCGCCACGTCCCCGGGCCCGCCCGGCGGGGCGTCGGCAGGAGTGCCCGCTCCTCCTCGGGTGGCATCCCGGGCTGATGCTCCCCGCCGCGCGGCGGAGGGCGGTCCCGCCCCGGGGGCGATGTGGCGGGGGTGCGGCGACGGGACAGTGGTGGGCGTTCAGGTCCGCCGCCATCCGCCCACCGAGGGGACCCGCCATGAAAAGAAGCCGTACGACGACCGCCGCGCTCTGCGTCACCCTGTTGCTCACCGCCGTCACCACCGGTGCCGCGGTCGCGTCCGGGCCGCACGACGGCACCCCGCAGGACCGCCCCCGCGGGAGGCCGCCGCGCTGACCGGCAGCGCCAAGCTCTACCGGTCGGCGGGCGACGACATCACCTTCACCTTCGACGCCCACCTCGCTGCGGAGCACGACGCCAACCCGCTCGAAGCGACCGGGACGTTCGAGTTCGGCCACTACCTGGACGGCGGGGGCGCCAGGGCGAAGGCCACCGTCGACTGCCTGCTGACCGGCGGCGACGTGGCCGTGGTCTCCGGCGTCATCACCGACTCCGACCTGCCGGGCGCCGAGGGCAGGCGGGTCGGCATCACGGTCCACGACCTCGGCCGTCACGACCGGCTCGGCTACAGCTGGGCGGCGACGGGCAGCCCCGTCGAGGGCGGGGAACCGCCCGAGTGCGTCGGGTCCGCCCCCTTCGAGAAGGTGCGGAAGGGCACCGGCGACTTCACGGTCGTGCCCTGGCGGCCGCGGCTGTAGCCCGCGCGACGGTGGCCAGGACCAGCGCCGTCAGCAGGTACGGCACCGCGGCCAGGGCGAACGCCGTGCCGTGCCCGGTCGCCGAGGACGCCACCGCGTAGGCGCCGTAGGTGGCGAGGGTGCCCAGCTCGGTGCCGAGGCCCGCGACCGAGGTCAGGGTGGCCCGGCCGGTGTCGTCGATCCGCTGCTGGAGCCGCGCGTCGGCGAGCACGGTCGCCAGCTGGAAGCCGCCGAAGGCGAGCCCGACCAGGACCAGGGCGGCCGGGGTGCCCGCGGCGGCGCCCACCGCCATGGCGAGCGCGGAACCGGTGAGCAAGGCGGCGAATCCGGTGGTGGTCAGGCGGCCGGCGGCCCCGGCCAGCAGGCTGCCGCCGGTGGCTCCGGCCCAGATCACCAGCAGCAGCCACGGAACGGTCTTCTCCGCGACACCGGTGTCCAGCGCCAGCAGCGGCGTGTACTCGTCGAGAGCGCCCCACACCGCGGTCACGGCCGGGACCAGCAGCAGCGCGCCGCGCACCGAGCGGTCGGTGCGGGCGTCGGCAAGTCCGGCACGCAGCGTCGCGGTCCACCGCGGGCCGCCGACGGACGGTTCGCGGTGCTCGGGGAAGCGCGTCGCCACGGCGGCGCCGACGAGGCAGATCAGCACGCTGGCCGCGCCCACCGCGTCGTAGCCGCCCCAGGCGAACACCGGACCGGCCAGGCCCATCGCGGCCATCGTCGCCGCGATGCCGATGGCCCGCGCCCGACCCATGACCCCGGCGTACCGGTCGGCCGCGCCGGCCCGGTCCAGCTCGTCGTAGACCAGCGCCTCCTGCGCGCCGGAGCCGAGGGCCCCGCCGGCCCCCCACAGCACGAAGCCGATTGCGAAGGCGCCGTAGGAGGGCACGAGCACCCACAGCGCGAAGCCGGCGGCGGTGAGCAGCGGCCCGAGGACCAGGAGCAGCCGCCGGGAGACGGCGTCGGCCCAGGCGCCGGACGGCACCTCCAGCAGGACGCCGGTCAGCGACCACAGGGCGAACAGGGAGGAGATCTGCCAGACGGACAGACCGGTGTCGCTGAACAGCAGCGCGTACACCGGGTAGAGCAGGACGAACTCGTCGCAGAACGCGGAGGCGTACAGCGTGCGCGTCAGCCGCCGGGTACCGGCGGTGGCGGGGGCACGCTCGGGTGAGAGAGTCATGAGGCCTTCCCGAGGGGGCGGATCGGACACCGGAGGTGCGGCGTCCGGGGCGGCCCTCGGGAGGAGGCGCTACGGGTGAATCAATGTCGCCAGGTCATGCCCCCGATGCTAGACGTCACCGGGCCTCCTGCCCACCGATTACGTGGGCGACCCCGACGAGAAGCGCCGCAGCAGCGGCGAGAGCACCAGCACGGACTTGGTCCGCTCCACGAACGGCTCCCCGGCGATCCGCTCCAGGACCCGTTCGAAGTGCCGCATGTCGGAGGCGAAGACCTGGGCGACCGCGTCCGCGTCTCCGGTGACGGTGGACGCGGCCACGACCTCCTGGTACCGCTCCAGGCCTCGCTGGATGGTCTCCGGCGAGGTGTTGCGGCGGCAGTGGATCTCGACGAACCCCTCGGTCTCCCAGCCGAGCGCGGCGGGGTCGACCCGTACGGTGAAGCCGGTGATGGCCCCGGTGGCGCGCAGCCGGTCCACCCGCCGTTTGACGGCGGGCGCGGACAGGCCGACCGACTGCCCGATGTCCGCGTAGGAGCGGCGGGCGTCCTCGGCGAGGGCGTGCACGATGCGTTCGTCGAGTTCGTTCAGCACTGCGGGCGGTTCACTTCACTTCTGGTGCGTCCGGACCTCTGACGTGTCCGGCGTGGCGAGTCGGGAGCGGCGGTGGCCGTACACGAAGTAGAACACGAGCCCCGCCGCCATCCAGACACCGAAGACCACCCAGGTGACGGTGGACAGGCTGCCCATCATCCAGACGCAGAAGCCGAAGCCCAGGGCGGGCAGGAGCGGCGACAGCGGTACCCGGAAGGTGCGGGGCATGTCCGGGCGGGTCCGGCGCAGCACCACGACGGCCACGTTGACCAGGGCGAAGGCGAAGAAGGTGCCGATGCTGGTGGCGTCGGCGAGCTGCCCGAGCGGGATGGCGGCGGCCAGCACGCCGCAGAACAGGGAGACGATCAGCGTGTTGGCGCGGGGCGCGCCGGTCTTCGGGTGCACCTTGGAGAAGACCTTGGGCACCAGTCCGTCGCGGGACATGGCGAACAGGACGCGGGTCTGGCCGTAGAGCACGGTCAGGACGACGCTGGCGATGGCGACGACCGCGCAGAAGGCCAGCAGGGTGCCCCAGAAGCTCTGTCCGGTGACGTCGGTCATGATCTGCGCGAGGGATGCCTCGGAGTCGGTGAAGTTCCGCCAGGGCTTGGCGCCCACGGCGACGGCCGCGACGAGGACGTACAGCACCGTGACGATGATCAGGGAGAGCATGATCGCTCGGGGCAGGTCGCGCTGGGCGTTCTTCGCCTCCTCACCGGCCGTGGAGGCGGCGTCGAAGCCGATGTAGGAGAAGAAGAGCGTCGCGCCGGCCGCGCTGACGCCGGCCATGCCGAGCGGCATGAAGTGCTCGTAGTTGCCGGAGCGGAAGCCCTGGACGCCGATCGCGCAGAACAGCACCAGGGCCGCGATCTTGACGACGACCATGATCGTGTTGGCCCGGGCGGACTCGCGGGCGCCGCCCAGCAGGAACGTCATGGCGAGCAGTACGACGATCAGCGCGGGCAGGTTGAAGATGCCGCCGTCGCCGGGTGGCGCCGACAGGACGGCGGGGAGGGTGACGCCGATGGTGCCGTCGAGCAGCTCGTTCAGGTACTCGCCCCAGCCGACGGCGACGGCGGCCACCGACACGCCGTACTCCAGGACCAGGCACCAGCCGCAGATCCAGGCGACCAGCTCGCCCATCGTGGCGTAGGCGTACGAGTACGAGGATCCGGCGACCGGGATGGTGCCGGCCAGTTCGGCGTAGGACAGGGCCGAGAAGAGCGCCGTGAGGCCGGCGATGACGAAGGAGAGCGTGACGGCGGGACCGGCCTTGGGGACGGCCTCGCCGAGGACGACGAAGATGCCGGTGCCGAGGGTGGCACCGATGCTGATCATCGTGAGCTGCCAGAGGCCGAGGGAGCGGCGGAGGCTGCCGCCCTCGCCCTGGCCGCCCTCGGCGACCAGCCGTTCGACGGGCTTGCGGCGCACGAGGCGCGCGGCCAGGCCCGGGGACGATGGGGCGGCCGTTGCGTCGTGGTGCGGGGGTGCGCCTTGGTCGAGCACGCGTTGACTCCTTTGTCGCTGCCGGCCGGCGCCGTCGCGGTGGGCGGACGGGCTCGGCGCGGGGCCTGGGAGCGGCGGGGACCGGTGGGCGCGATCGTGCGGAACGAACGGGAACCCACCGAGCGGGGTCCCCGCCACGCCACGTACAGCGCAGAACACTACGAGCGGGGCGCGGCCCGGGTAATGCAGCAACCTTGCGCGTCCCAGCACGATCGTTGCGTTCACCCGGTCATGGCGCGTGTTCGTTGCGCGAGGGCCGTGGGGCGTTGCGCGGCGGGTCCGGCGGAGGGTGGATCGTCCCTGGTCAGTGGAGGTCGGGATCGCCCGCGACGGCCCGCGCCTCGGCCACCTCCGCCGCGTCTAGGCCGATCTCGCCGGGCCGGTCGCGGGCGGCCTCCTGGGCGTCGATCCAGCGCGTGTGCGCCTCCCAGGCGGCCTGCTTGCTGGTGCCGAGGGCGGCCCCGATCTGCGACCAGGAGGCGCCGGCCTCGCGGGCGGCCCGCACGGTGAGCTGACGTCCGTAGGCGGCCTTGCGGGCCACCACCTCGCTCAGCGCGAGCAGTTCCAGGAGCTGGGGACGGTCGAGGGCTTCCGCGTCGCTGCCCATCCCCGCGAGGGACTCGCGGACGCGCAGCTCGTCGAGGCGGGCCACGGCGGTCAGCAGGGTGTGCTGCGGCTCGATGCTCTGCGGTGTCGTCATGCGTCCAGCGTCACGTCAGGGCGGCTTGACGTCAAGCCGCCCTGACGCTTTTCGGACGCGAGCCGGTGCTCAGCCCCAGCTGGCGTGCAGCGGCTTGCCCTCGGCGTAGCCGGCGGCACTCTGGATGCCGACGATGGCCTTCTCGGCGAACTCCTCCAGCGAGCCGGCACCGGCGTAGGTGCAGGACGAGCGGACGCCCGCGATGATCGAGTCGATCAGGTCCTCGACGCCGGGGCGGGCCGGGTCGAGGAACATGCGGGAGGTGGAGATGCCCTCCTCGAACAGCCCCTTGCGGGCCCGGTCGTACGCCGACTCCTCGGAGGTGCGGTTGCGCACCGCGCGGGCGGAGGCCATGCCGAACGACTCCTTGTAGGCACGGCCGTTGGCGTCGTGCTGGAGGTCGCCCGGGGACTCGTAGGTGCCCGCGAACCAGGAGCCGACCATCACGTTGGAGGCGCCGGCCGCGAGGGCCATGGCCACGTCGCGCGGGTGCCGGATGCCGCCGTCGGCCCAGACGTGCTTGCCGTACTTCCTCGCCTCGGCGGCGCATTCGAGGACCGCGGAGAACTGCGGCCGGCCGACGCCGGTCATCATGCGGGTGGTGCACATGGCACCCGGTCCGACACCGACCTTGACGATGTCGGCGCCGGCCTCGATCAGGTCGCGTACGCCCTCGGCGGAGACGATGTTGCCCGCGACGATCGGAACCCGCGGGTCCAGGTCGCGGACCACCTTGACGGCGCTGATCATCGACTCCTGGTGCCCGTGGGCGGTATCGATGACGAGGGTGTCCACGCCCGCGTCGAGGAGTTGCTTGGCCTTGCCCGCGACGTCGCCGTTGATGCCGACCGCGGCGGCGATACGGAGCCTGCCGTTCGCGTCCGTCGCCGGGGTGTACAGCGTGGCGCGCAGGGCGCCCCGGCGGGTGAGGATGCCGGCGAGGCGGCCGTCCTTGTCGACGGCGGGGGCGTAGCGCCGGTTGGCGGCGTCGAGGGTGTTGAAGGCCTCGCGCGGGTCCATGTCCGCGTCGATGAGGATCAGGTCCTTGGACATGACCTCTTCGAGCTGGGTGAAGCGGTCCACGCCGGTCAGGTCGGTGTCGGTGACCACGCCGACCGGCTTGTGGTCACCGTCGACGACGACGCCCGCGTTGTGCGCGCGCTTGGGCAGCAGGGCCAGCGCGTCGGCCACGGTCTGGTGCGGGGCCAGCACGATCGGGGTGTCCAGGACGTGGTGGCGGCTCTTCACCCAGGCGACGACCTCGGTGACGACCTCGATCGGGATGTCCTGCGGGATGACCACGAGGCCGCCGCGCCGGGCGACCGTCTCCGCCATCCGGCGTCCGGCGATGGCGGTCATGTTGGCGACGACCAGCGGGATGGTGGTGCCCGTGCCGTCCGGGGAGCCGAGGTCCACGCCCTGCCGGGAGCCCACGGCGGAACGGCTCGGCACCATGAAAACGTCGTCGTACGTCAGGTCGTACGAGGGCTGGATGTCATTCAGGAAACGCACGTGCTGCACATCCCAGTCGATCAGAGGTGGCCCCCGGACAGGTCAGCCAGGGGGAAAGAGCACGTACTTCATTCTCCCACGGCCCGGCGTCGGCAACCCCCGGGCAGATCATCCAGGCTGGTCAGGGGCCTCCTTGGAGGAACCTCCAGGACCGAGCGTGACGAAGAGTCCCGGTCCGCGGTCGGTGGCTTCGGCGAAGACCTCCTCGGCCACGGTCCACTCGTCCGGCCGCGCCTCGGCGTACGCCCGCCAGCCCCGCACCACGAGGACCAGCCCCCGCTCCTGGGCCTCCGGCGGCCAGACGGACGGGTCGGAGAGGGAGTCGGCGAGCGCGTCCCAGTTCCGGCCGAACCAGTCGGGCAGGGCCAGGTCACGGGCGCAGCGGTCCATCAGGCCCGCCTTGTCCGTGACCCCGTCGAGGTCCAGCGTGACCACGAGCCGCCCCGCGGGATCCTCGGTCATGTCGTGCCCTCTCCCGTTCTGATCGTCCGTCCCGTTCTGAGCTCTCGTCAGATCCCGTCCGGGTCCGTCCGGTTGAGCGTCGACTTCGGTGCCGAGCCCAGCGTCATCAGGTGGTCGGCGGCCGACGTGTCCGTCACCAGGCTGGTGACAAGCCCGGAGCGCAGCACCGCGTCGATGGCCGCCGCCTTGCGCTGCCCGCCCGCGATCGCGACGACCTCGGGGATACGGCGGAGCTGGTCGGCCTTGACCGTGATGCACCGCTCCCCCAGGTCCCGCCCGACCCGGCGCCCCTCGGCGTCGAAGAGGTGCGCGGACATCTCGGCGGCGACCCCGAGCGAGGCGTAGTGCGCGCGCTCCTCGTCGCTGAGCATGTCGTGCACCGTGGAGATGCCGGGCTCCCAGGAGCCGATGGAGACGCAGGCGACCGTGACCTTGTCGAAGTACTCGAAGGCCCGGGCGATCCCGGTCTGGTGGCGCAGCGCCTGTGCGGTGGCCGCGTCCGGGAGGAGCATCGGCGCGTAGATGGGGTGCGCGTCGCCGCCGGACACCTGTGCGGCGCGCCGCACGGCCTCGACCGAGCCGCGTTCGGCGGTCCCGGCGTCGTACACGCCCGTGAGCTGCACCACCGTGCACGGCGGCAGCCGGTCGAGCGCCGCCGCCATGTGGATAGTGGACCGGCCCCAGGCCAGGCCCAGCACGTCGCCCTCGGTGACCAGCTCGCCGAGCAGGTCGGCGGCCACCTCGCCCAGGTTCTCGGGGTCGGGTGTCTCCTCGGCGTCGGCCGGGGACTCCACCACGACGGCGTGCCTGAGCCCGTAGCGGGCGCGCAGCGCGTCCGAGCGCTCGGCGTCCAGCTCGGCCGGCACCCGGATCTCGATTCGTACAAGGTCTCGCTCAAGGGCGGTCTCCAGGACCCTGGCCACCTTGAAGCGGCTGACGCCGAACTCCTCCGCGATCTGGATCTTGGACTTTCCCTCGAGGTAGAAGCGGCGGGCCATGGCCGCCGCCTGGACCAGCTCAGCGGGTCCCATCCGCATGGCTGAACGGCCCGCCGACATACCCGACACGGCGATCTCCTCACTGCTGTTCACACTCTGGATACGCCGTTCATCCTTGCAGATTCGGCGCACTTGATCAGCCCTGATGGGAGCCGTTCACGTTCTGTTCCTCAGTGGTCGCAGGACCAGGATGCCCCGGCGGTCGCCGACTCGGCCTGCGTGCGCAGTGCACGTACCGCCTCGGCCGGGTCGGAGGCCCCGTAGACGGCGGAACCCGCGACGAAGACGTCCGCGCCGGCGTCGGCGCACTGCTCGATCGTCGACGCCGACACGCCGCCGTCGACCTGGAGCCACATCTCCAGACCATGCTTCTTGATCAGCTCACGGGTGCGCCTGATCTTCGGGAGCATGATGTCGAGGAACGCCTGCCCGCCGAAGCCCGGTTCAACCGTCATGATCAGCAGCATGTCGAGTTCGGGGAGCAGGTCCTCGTACGGCTCGATCGGCGTCGCGGGCTTCAGCGCCATGGACGCGCGGGCGCCCTTGGCGCGGATCTCCCGGGCGAGCCGCACCGGCGCGGCGGCCGCCTCGACGTGGAAGGTGACGGAACCGGCACCGGCCTCCACGTACTGCGGCGCCCAGCGGTCGGGGGCGTCGATCATCAGGTGGCAGTCCAGGGGGGTCTCGGTCGCCTTGGCCAGCGACTCCACGACCGGCACGCCGAGTGTGAGGTTCGGGACGAAGTGGTTGTCCATGACGTCGACGTGGAGCCAGTCGGCTCCGGCGACCGCCTCGGCCTCGTCCGCGAGGCGGGCGAAGTCGGCGGAGAGGATGCTGGGGTTGATCTGCGCGGCCATGGCCCCAAGCCTGCCATGCCCTCCGGGGGTGGGCGGCACGGGTCCCCGGGGGCGTGCGGTTTGTTCGTCGGGTTCGGGTCGGACGTGGCTGGTCGCGCAGTTCCCCGCGCCCCTTCGGGGCCCGGTGCGTTATGCGGTTCTGCGGATCAGGGCCAGGTACATCGCGTCCGTGCCGTGGAGGTGGGGCCAGAGCTGTACGTCGGGGCCCTCGCCGAGGGCGGGGACGCCGGAGAGGAGGGGGCGGGCGTCGAGGAGGTCGGCGCCGGGGTGCTGCTTGAGGACGTCCGAGACGACCGCGCGGGTCTCGGCGAGGTGGGGTGAGCAGGTCGCGTACGCGACCACGCCGCCGATCCGTACGGCGTCCAGGGCGTTGCGCAGCAGGCCGCGCTGGAGCGGGGCGAAACCCTCCAGGTCCTCGGGCCGGCGCCGCCAGCGCGCCTCGGGGCGGCGGCGGAGAGCGCCCAGGCCGGTGCAGGGCACGTCGACCAGGACGCGGTCGAAGCTGCCGGGCCGCCACGCCGGACGGGTGCCGTCGGCGGCGATCACCTGGTACGGCCCCGGGTTCCCGTCCAGCGCCTTGGCCACCAGTCCCGCGCGGTGCGGCTGCTTCTCCGAGGCGAGGAGGAAGGCGCCGCGTTCGGCGGCCAGGGCACCGAGCAGCGCGGCCTTGCCGCCGGGACCGGCGCACCCGTCGAGCCAGTGCCGGTCGGGGCCCTCCAGGGGCGCGCCCGCGAGGGCGAGGGCGACGAGCTGACTGCCCTCGTCCTGCACACCCGCGCGGCCCTCGCGTACGGCCTCGACGGCCCCGGGCTCGCCGCCTTCGCTGAGCCGCACCGCGTACGGCGACCAGCGGCCCGGCACGGCGGCCTCCTCGCCGAGCAGCTCGTCGGTGGTGGCCCGGCCGGGGCGGGCGACGAGGGTCACCTCGGGCCGCTCGTTGTCGGCGGCCAGCAGGTCCTCGATGCCGGCCCGGCCGCCGCCGAGCGAGTCCCACAGCGCGGAGACGACCCAGCGGGGGTGCGAGTGCACGACGGCGAGGTGGTCCTCGGGGTCCTCGTCGTAGGGCGGCGCGACCCGCTCCAGCCAGCCGTCGAGGTCGTCCCGCGCCACCTTGCGCAGCACGGCGTTGACGAACTTGGCCCGCCCGTCGCCGAGCACGACCCGCGCCAGCTCCACGGAGGCGGACACGGCGGCGTGGCTGGGGATCCGGGTGCCCAGGAGCTGGTGCACGCCGAGGCTCAGGACGTCCAGGACGGGCGGGTCGACCTCCCGCAGCGGCCGGTCGACGCAGTCGGCGATGATCGCGTCGTACGTCCCCTGCCGGCGCAGCGTCCCGTACACCAGCTCGGTCGCGAGGGCGGCGTCCCGGGCGTCGAACTTCTCGGGGCCCTCCTTCTCCCGCGCCTTGCGCAGCAGCGGGGGCAGCACCAGGTTGGCATAGGCGTCCCGCTCGTCCACCGCCCTGAGCGCCTCGAAGGCGAGCAGGCGGACGGGGTCCTTCTGCGGCCTGCGGTACGGCTTGCCGGGCTTGCGGGGACGACGAGGCTGCTCGCTCACGAAAAGGTGCTCCGGGTGTGTGGTGAAGTGCGCTGTCCAGCCTACGTCGGGCCGGTGAACGGTGATGCGGCGGTGGTCAGTCGCCCAGCAGCTCGCCCTCGGTGATCCGCGCCCCCCGCGCCCAGTCCGCGGCCCGCATCGGCTTCTTGCCCTGCGCCTGCACCCACAGCAGCTCGACGGCGTACGAGCCGGTGCCGACGTACACGTTGTTCTTGCCGGGGGCGAGCTGCCCCGGGGCGAGGTCGTTCCGGTCGGGGAGCGGGACCGCCTGTACGAGCTTGAGCCGCTCGCCCCGGAAGGTGGTCCAGGCACCGGGCGCCGGGGTGCACCCGCGCACCACCCGGTCCACGCGCAGCGCCGGGGCGGCCCAGTCGATCCGGGCGTCCTCGACGGTGATCTTCGGAGCGAGGGTCACACCGTCGGCCGGCTGCGGTACGGCGTCCAGGGTGCCGTCCTCGATGCCGTCCATGGTGGCCGCGAGCAGCCCGGCGCCGGCGAACGCGAGCCGGGTCAGCAGGTCGCCGCTGGTGTCGGTGGGCCGCACGGTCTCGGTGACCGTCCCGTAGACGGGGCCGGAGTCCAGGCCCTCCTCGATCAGGAAGGTGGAGGCGCCGGTGATCTCGTCGCCCGCCATGAGCGCGTGCTGCACGGGTGCGGCCCCGCGCCAGGCGGGCAGCAGGGAGAAGTGCAGGTTGACCCAGCCGCGGGCGGGCACGTCGAGGGCGACCCGGGGCAGCAGGGCCCCGTAGGCGACGACGGGGCAGCAGTCGGGCGCGATCGCGCGCAGCCGCTCCAGGAACTCGGGGTCGCGCGGCTTCGCCGGCTTGAGCACCTCGATGCCCGCCTCCTCGGCCCGCTCGGCCACGGGCGAGGCGACCATCCGGCGCCCGCGCCCGGCCGGAGCGTCGGGCCGCGTGACGACGGCGGCCACCTCGTGACGCCCGGAGGCGATCAGGGCGTCCAGAGCGGGAACGGCGACCTCGGGGGTACCGGCGAAGACGAGCTTCATGGGTGGGACGGGCCTCTCGGGCGGGGGCGTTGACGAGCAGCACACCAGTCTACGAGCCCGCACGAAACGGAACGCCGCCGACGGCGAGCCACCACGACGGCAGAGGTCAACCTCTCAACGGACTGGAAACGGGTGGTGCGCGGGTGGGTCATGGAAGCCGAGGGCCGAAGGCCGAGGCGCACAGCCAACCGAAACAGGCGCACGCATATGCCCCCACGCCCCCACCCCGTGACCCGCGGAGCCCCCACGCGTTGGTCAAGGAAGAGTTGACCACACCGGGCCGCCCGCGCGGCCCGATTCCTTTCAACGCCGGTTCGAGAGGCTTGTTCATGGCCGACCACGCAACCCACGACGCCCAGGCTCGGGCCAGCCTGCACTTGCTGGTGCGGGACATCGAGCGGGTCCGCCGGCAGGTGGACGCACTGCGCACCCTCACCGCCCAGCTGGGCAACGTCTACCGCCCGCGCCGCTCCGGCCCCTCCACGGGCTTCGTCGTCTACGGACGCGCCCCCGCCCCGACGGTCCGGCTCGCCCAGGAACTGCGGGACAGCGTCGAGACCCTGGTCACCGCCGCCGTGGACTTCGACCGCTCGCTCGGCTTCTCGTGGGACGCGGTGGGCTCCGCGCTCGGCGTCACCAAGCAGGCGGTACACCGCCGCTACGGCTCCCGCCGCGCCGCCGCCCAGCCGGTGGCGGCCGCCGAGGCGCCCGAGCACACCCCGGAGCCGACGGCCACCCGGCCGGTCAACGTGGGTCCCGGCCTCCCCACGGTGCCCACGGTCCCGGCCGCCCGTTCGATGCCGACCCAGCCGACGTCGAGCAGCCCGGCCTGGCGCGACGAGGTCCGGCCGACGGCCTTCCCCGGCCCGCGCAACGGCTGACGACACCGGCAGAACCGCCCTCCCGGATCCTTCGGGAGGGCGGTTCTGCCGTTTCACCCACCGGCTCCCGCGTGGGCGGCCCGCGCCCCTCAGCCGATGTCCGGCGGATCGATACGCACCCACACCGCCGCGTCGCTCCCCCGTGCCGTCCGCGCCGCCTGGGCGGCCTTCAGCGCACCGGCCAGCGCCGCCCCGCGCCCCGGCGGCACCCGGATCAGCGCCCGCTCCCAGTGCTCCCCGGGCGGCGGGGCACCCACTCGTCGCGGACGCCCTGCCGAGGTGACCGGCAGCGGCACCGGGCCCAGCACCTCGGCCTCGGGCGGCAGCTCCGCGGCGCCCAGGAAACCGGCCACCGCCTCCGGCGGCCCGGCCACGGCCGCCATCCTGGACACCGGCGGAAAGCCCAGCTCGGCCCGCTCGGCCAGCTCCCGCACCGCGTGACCGACGGGGTCCCAGCGCACCAGTGCCTGCACGGGCCTCAGGGTCGGCTCGGCGACGGCGACGACGGTGCCGCCGGCGCTCTGCGGGCGCACCAGCGCGGCGGCGGCCAGCCAGCGGCGCAGCGCGTCCTCACCCGCGCGCAGGTCGGGCCGCCCGAGCATCGCCCAGCCGTCGAGCAGCAGCGCCGCCGCGTAGCCGCCCTCGGCGACGGGCTCGGCGCCCGGGGTGCTGACGACCAGCGCGGGGGCCTGCGCCACGGTGTCCAGCACATGCTCGCGTCCGGAGGTGCGCACGGGCACCGCGGGGAAGGCGCGACCCAGCTCCTCGGCGGTGCGCCGCGCCCCCACCACCTGCGCGCGCAACCGGAAGGCGCCGCACTCCGGGCAGTGCCAGCCGCTCTCCTCGCGCCCGCACCAGCCGCACCGCAGCGCGGACCCGGACTCCTGCCCCTCCAGCGGCCCCGCGCAGTGCCGGCACCGCGCGGGCGTCCGGCACGCGGCGCACGCCATCCGCGGCACGTAGCCCCGCCGCGGCACCTGCACCAGCACCGGTCCGTGCCGCAGTCCGTCCCTGACGGCCTGCCAGGCGAGCGTCGGCAGCCGCGCGGCGCGGGCGGCCTCGTCCCGGGCCAGGTCGCCGTCGCCCACGGTGCGCACCAGCGGGGCCGCGGCCCGCACCTGGTCCCGGGCGGCGACCAGCGGCCGGGCCCAGCCGGTCTCCACGAGCTGGGCGGCCTCCACGGTGCAGCTCCAGCCGCCCAGCAGGAAGGCGCACCGGTCCTGGGCGGCGCGCAGCAGCAGCACCTCCCGCGCGTGCGGCTGCGGGGCGTGCGGCTCGCTGTGGCTGTCGTCGCCGTCGTCCCAGAGGGCGACCAGCCCGAGGTCGCGCACCGGCGCGAACATGGCCGCCCGGGTCCCGATGACGGCCCGTACGGCCCCCCGGCGCACCGCGAGCCACTGCGCGTACCGCTTCTCGGGTCCGGCGTCGGCGGTGAGCACCGCGTGCCGCCCCTCGCCCAGCAGGCCGGTCAGCGCGGCGTCGACGCGGGCGACCGCCCGTCCGTCCGGCAGGACGGCGAGCGCGCCCCGGCCGGAGGCCAGCGTGGCCGCCATCGCCCGCGCCAGCTCCTCGCTCCACTGCGGGCCGGGCAGCGCGTTCCACACCGCGCGGGGCGCGCTCCCCGAGGCGAGCGCCGCCACGAACGCCTCCCCTCGCTCGTACCGCGCCCAGGACCCCGGCTCCGGCGCCGACGGCGGGGGCAGCGGGTCCGGCGAGGCCCGCTTCTCGGCGCGCGCGTTGCGCGGGGGTACGGCGAGCTGGAGCACGTCGGCGAGGCTGCCCGCGTACCGGTCGGCGACGGCGCGCACGAGTCCCAGCAGCTCCTCGTCGAGGATCCGCTCGGGCGAGACGACCTGGGCCAGCGCCGCGAGGGGCCCCGAGTAGTCGGACTCGGCGCGCCGCTCGACGAGGAAGCCGTCGATGAGCCCGCCGCCCTCGCGCCGCCCGTCCCGCACCCGGTGCCGCCCGGCCCCGAAGCGCACCCGCACCCGCACACCGGGCTGCGCCTCGGCGTCCAGCTCCTCGGGCACCGCGTAGTCGAAGTACCGGTCGAGGTGGAGCACGCCCTTGTCGACGAGCACCCTGGCGACCGGCAGCTCACCGGCGAGCGCGGCTCCGCGCCAGGTCCGCGGCTTGGCCCGGGGCGTCTTCGCCCGGCGCACGGTCTCCCGGATGAGCGCGAGCTGCTCGGGCGGCGCGTCCTGCGCGCCGCCCTCGGCCGGTCCGTTCTCGCTGCTCACGCCTGCATTCTCGCAAAGGCCACTGACAACCGTGGACGCCCGCGATCACACCGTCCCGGTACCGGTCCGGCGCCGCACCCGGAACGCACCGGGGCCCGACGCCCCCCGTCGGGGACACCGGGCCTCGTGGCGTGCGAAGGACGCGTGCACGCCTCCTGGCGTGGCGCTCCGGGCGTCCTAGAGCCCCGCCGCCTTGCGCAGCGCGTCCACACGGTCGGTGCGCTCCCAGGTGAAGTCCGCCAGCTCACGGCCGAAGTGGCCGTAGGCCGCGGTCTGGGCGTAGATCGGGCGGAGCAGGTCGAGGTCGCGGATGATCGCGGCCGGACGGAGGTCGAAGACCTCGTCGATCGCCTTCTCGATCTTCTCAGCGTCGATCTTGGCGGTGCCGAAGGTCTCCACGAAGAGGCCGACCGGCTCGGCCTTGCCGATGGCGTAGGCCACCTGGACCTCGCAGCGGGCGGCGAGGCCCGCGGCGACCACGTTCTTGGCGACCCAGCGCATGGCGTAGGCGGCGGAGCGGTCGACCTTGGACGGGTCCTTGCCGGAGAAGGCGCCGCCGCCGTGGCGGGCCATGCCGCCGTACGTGTCGATGATGATCTTGCGGCCGGTGAGGCCGGCGTCACCCATCGGGCCGCCGATCTCGAAGCGGCCGGTGGGGTTGACCAGGAGCCGGTAGTTCTCCGTGTCCAGCTTGATGCCGTCGTCCAGCAGCGCCTTCAGCTCGGGCTCGACGACGAATTCCTTGATGTCCGGAGCCAGCAGGGACTCCAGGTCGATGTCGCTGGCGTGCTGGGAGGAGACCACGACCGTGTCGAGGCGGACGGCCTTGTCACCGTCGTACTCGATGGTGACCTGCGTCTTGCCGTCGGGGCGCAGGTACGGAATGGTCCCGTTCTTGCGGACGTCGGAGAGGCGCTTGGACAGGCGGTGCGCCAGGAAGACCGGCAGCGGCATCAGGGTCGGCGTCTCGTCGGACGCGTAGCCGAACATCAGGCCCTGGTCACCGGCGCCCTGCCGGTCCAGCTCGTCCTCGTCGCCCTCGACCCGGTTCTCGTAGGCCGTGTCGACACCCTGCGCGATGTCCGGGGACTGGGCGCCGATCGAGACCGAGACGCCGCAGGACGCGCCGTCGAAGCCCTTCTTCGAGGAGTCGTAGCCGATCTCCAGGATCTTGCCGCGGACGAGGGTGGCGATGTCCGCGTAGGCCTTGGTCGTGACCTCTCCGGCCACGTGCACCAGACCGGTGGTGATCAGGGTTTCGACGGCGACCCGAGAGGTCGGGTCCTCGCGCAGAAGCGCGTCGAGAATGGTGTCGCTGATCTGGTCAGCGATCTTGTCGGGGTGACCTTCGGTCACGGACTCCGAGGTGAACAGGCGACGGGACACAACGCTCCCTGGGGTTGCAGCGGCTGCTGGCTGATCATTGGCGGACGGCACGGGGAGCTGCACCCGGCGACGTCCAAGGAACAGTTTATCGGTCACGCTCGGCCGCGGACTCACCCGTCTCAGCTCTCGGAAGGGCTGTGACCTGCGGCACGCGCATTCTGCCCAGAACGAGGCGGCCTTGGCCAGGGCCGCCACGCTCGAATGCGCGGGGTTCGCGCGGACCGCCCGGCCGAATGGCTCATTCAGGCGAGTCGTTCGGCCACGAGGTCCCACACGGTCTCGGCCAGCGCCTCCTTGGGGCCGTGCGGAACCGGGGTCTCGCTGCCGTCGGCGCCGAGGACGACGGCCTCGTTCTCCTCGGAGCCGAAGGTCTTGCGCTCCCCCACCTCGTTGACCACGAGGAGGTCGCAGCCCTTGCGCTTCAGCTTCGCCCTGCCGTTGGCGAGGACGTCGTCGGTCTCGGCGGCGAAGCCGACGACCACCTGCCCGGAGCGGGCCCGGCTGCCGGAGACCTCGGCGAGGATGTCCGGATTCCGCACCAGGGCGATCGGCGCCGGTTCCTGGCCGTCCTTCTTCTTGATCTTCCCGGTGGCGTAGACGGCCGGGCGGAAGTCGGCGACCGCCGCGGCCATGACGACGGCGTCGGCGTCCGCCGCGGCCCGCAGCACCGCCTCGCGCAGCTCCACCGCGGTGCCCACCGGGACCACGTCCACGCCGGCCGGGTCCGGGAGCGACGGGTTCGCCGAGAGCAGGGTGACGCGGGCCCCGCGCGCGGCGGCGGTGCGGGCGAGGGCGTAGCCCTGCTTGCCGGAGGAGCGGTTCCCCAGGAACCGGACCGGGTCGAGGGGCTCCCGGGTGCCGCCGGCGCTGACCACGACGTGGCGTCCGGTGAGGTCCGGCTCCCGGGTGCCGCGGGCGAGCACCAGGCGGCAGACCTCGAAGATCCCGCCGGGGTCGGGCAGCCGGCCCTTGCCGGTGTCGACGCCGGTGAGGCGGCCGACGGCCGGCTCGACGACGACGGCGCCGCGGCGGCGCAGTGTCGCCACGTTCTCCTGGGTGGCCGGGTGCTCCCACATCTCGGTGTGCATGGCGGGGGCGAAGACGACCGGGCAGCGGGCCGTCAGGAGTGTGTTGGTGAGAAGGTCGTCGGCGAGGCCGTGGGCCGCCTTGGCCAGCATGTCGGCGGTGGCGGGCGCGACGACGACCAGGTCGGCGTGCTGCCCGATGCGCACGTGCGGGACCTCGTGGACGTCGTCCCACACCTCGGTCGACACGGGGTTCCCGGACAGGGCGGACCAGGTGGCGGCGCCGACGAAGTGCAGGGCGGAGGCGGTGGGGACGACCCGGACCTCGTGCCCCGACTCCGTGAACCTGCGCAGCAGCTCACAGGCCTTGTACGCGGCGATGCCGCCACTGACCCCCAGAACGACCTTGGGCTTGTCCACCGTCTCTCCCCGACTCGGATAACGCTTACGACCCATGACACACCACAGGCCCGACAGTCGGGCTGCCGGGCCTGTGGAAAAGTCAGCTTCAGGCTGAAAATACTACCGCCGATGTCGCCGGTACTACTGCGCCGGACCCTCGATGGCCTCGGAGGTCAGCAGCCCCGCGTTGATCTCGCGCAGGGCGATCGAGAGCGGCTTCTCGTGCACGTGGGTGTCGACGAGCGGACCGACGTACTCGAGGAGGCCCTCACCGAGCTGCGAGTAGTACGCGTTGATCTGGCGGGCCCGCTTGGCCGCGTAGATCACGAGGCTGTACTTCGAGTCCGTGGCCTCGAGGAGCTCGTCGATCGGCGGGTTGATGATGCCCTCGGGCGCGGAGATGGAAGAGGACACGCTCTACCTTCCGATGGATGGGAAAGATTCAGTCAGGGTGACCAGTAACGATCACACGACGTTCGTCAAGGCTAGCAGCTCGCGCGCCACGTCCTCGACGGAGGTGTTGACCAGTGTCTGGTCGAACTCCGGCTCGGCCGCCAGCTCGACCTTGGCCGTGTCGAGGCGGCGCTCGATCACGTCCGGCGGTTCGGTGCCGCGCCCGGTGAGCCGGCGCACCAGCTCCTCCCAGGAGGGCGGGGCGAGGAACACCAGCTGGGCCTCGGGCATGGAGGAGCGGACCTGCCGGGCGCCCTGGAGGTCGATCTCCAGGAGCACCGGCTCACCGGCCTCCAGGCGCTCCAGTACCGCCGTGCGCGGCGTGCCGTAGCGGTTGCCGGCGAACTCGGCCCACTCCAGCAGCTCCCCGTTGGCGATCAGCTTGTCCATCTCCTCGTCGGTGACGAAGAAGTAGTGGACACCGTGCTGCTCGCCCGGGCGGGGCCGGCGGGTCGTCGCCGACACCGACAGCCATACCTCGGGGTGTTCCTTGCGCATATGGGCGACGACCGTGCTCTTGCCGACCCCCGAGGGGCCGGAGAGCACGGTCAGCCGCGGACGTGCGTCCGGGGGTACGGGGGACGTCCCCCGGGGTGTTGCAGCCATGCCAGCGATTATTCCAGCAATCCCGGAGTGGTCCGGACTCAGCTGCCGGTGCTGCCGAACTCACGCTCCAGGGAGGCGATCTGGTTGGACCCGAGACCGCGCACGCGGCGGCTCTCGGAGATGCCCAGACGCTCCATGATCTGCTTGGCGCGGACCTTGCCCACGCCCGGCAGGGACTCGAGGAGGGCGGAGACCTTCATCTTGCCGATGACGTCGTTCTCCTGACCCTGCTTGATGACCTCGTGGAGGGAGGCGCCGGAGTGCTTGAGTCGATTCTTGACCTCGGCCCGCTCCCGGCGAGCCGCGGCGGCCTTTTCGAGCGCGGCTGCGCGCTGTTCAGGGGTAAGGGGCGGAAGAGCCACGCCTACGTCACCTCGGATGTCGAACTGTCGGATACGGACCGGTGAGGAACCTAGTCGCCCCACACCTGGGGAGCCGCGAGCAACACACGCTTGCCCGCCGACTCTCGACGGAGACTAGCGGTCAAGTCCGCCAGAGTCAGCGAGAACAGCGGAAAAGTCCTGGTCAGCCTCCGTCAGGCCAGACATTTAGGACATAATGCCTCGGATTTGAGGATGTATCCAAGGTCCGGACGTCCTAGGCCGCCGCCAAAGCGGTCCTGACCTCGTCGGCGAAGCGGTCCGTGGCCGTACGCAGCGCGGTCGCGTCCGGACCGTGACGAAGCACACCCCGGCTGACATTCGGCACCACATTGCGCACCGCCGCCCCGAACACCCGCGGCAGGTCCGCCGGGGTCGCCCCCTGGGCGCCGATGCCGGGCGCGAGAAGCGGTCCGTTGACGTCCAGGTCGTACGAGGACAGGTCGCCGAGGGTGGCGCCGACCACGGCGCCGAAGGAGCCGAGGGGCTCCTCCCCCGCGTTCTCGGCGGCCAGATGCGCCAGCATCGTCGCCCCCACGCTCCGCCCGTCGGACCGCACCGCGTGCTGGACCTCGCCGCCCTCCGGGTTGGAGGTCAGCGCCAGCACGAACAGGCCGGCGCCGCTCTCGCGCGCCAGGTCGACGGCCGGCCTCAGGGAGCCGTAGCCGAGGTAGGGCGAGACCGTCAGCGCGTCCGAGAACAGCGGCGCGTCCTTGTGCAGGAAGGACTCCGCGTAGGCGGCCATGGTCGAGCCGATGTCGCCGCGCTTGGCGTCCATCACGACCAGTGCCCCGGCCGCCCGCGCCTCCTCGACGCACTTCTCCAGGACGGCGACGCCGCGTGAACCGAAGCGCTCGAAGAAGGCGCTCTGCGGCTTGAGCACGGCCACCCGGTCCGCCGTCGCCTCGACCACGGTGCGGCTGAAGCGCTCCAGACCGGCCACGTCGTCGCCCAGCCCCCACTCGGCGAGCAGGGAGGCGTGCGGGTCGATGCCGACGCACAGCGGGCCGCGCTCGTCCATCGCGCGGCGCAGTCGGGCGCCAAAGGGCTCGAGTGCCGTCATGCGGGTCATCGGGGCTTCCTCACGTCGGCGCCGACCGCGTCGGCGAGGGTGGCGTAGGGGCTCTGCCGCAGCCGCGCGGCGAGGCCCTTGTGGACGGCACGGCCCCAGAACGGGCCCTGGTAGATGAACGCGCTGTAGCCCTGGACCAGCGTGGCGCCGGCCAGGATGCGCTCCCAGGCGTCCTCGGCGTTCTCCACGCCGCCGACGCCCACCAGGGTGATCCGGTCGCCCACGCGCGCGTACAGGCGGCGCAGGACCTCCAGGGAGCGCGCCTTGAGGGGCGCGCCGGACAGGCCGCCGGTCTCCCGCACGAGGGCGGGTGAGGAGGTCAGGCCCAGCCCCTCGCGCGCGATGGTGGTGTTGGTGGCGATGATGCCGTCCAGGCCGAGCTCCACGGCCAGGTCGGCGACCGCGTCCACGTCCTCGTCGGCGAGGTCCGGCGCGATCTTCACCAGGAGCGGGACGCGCCGTGCGGTGACCGCGCGGTCGGCGGCCTCGCGGACCGCCGTCAGGAGCGGGCGCAGCGCCTCGGTGGCCTGGAGGTTGCGCAGCCCGGGCGTGTTCGGGGAGGAGACGTTGACGACCAGGTAGTCGGCGTGCGGGGCGAGCCGTTCGGCGGACTTCACGTAGTCGCCGACGGCCTCCTCCTCCGGGACGACCTTGGTCTTGCCGATGTTGACGCCGACGACGGTCCGGAAGACGGGCGTGCGGGAGGCCAGGCGGGCGGCCACGGCCAGCGAGCCGTCGTTGTTGAAGCCCATCCGGTTGATCAGCGCCCGGTCGCCCACCAGCCGGAACAGCCGCTGCTTGGGGTTGCCGGGCTGCGGCTCCCCGGTCACGGTGCCGATCTCGACGTGGTCGAAGCCGAGCATCGCCATGCCGTCGACGGCGACGGCGTTCTTGTCGAAACCGGCGGCGAGCCCGAAGGGTCCGTGCATGCGCAGGCCCAGGGCCTCGGTGCGGAGTTCCTTGTGGCGGGGCGCGAGCGCGGCGGCGACGAAGGTGCGCAGCACGGGGACGCGGGCAGCCAGGCGGATCCAGCGGAAGGCCAGGTGGTGGGCCTGCTCCGGGTCCATGCGGGAGAAGAAGAGCTTGAAGAAGATCGTGTACATGTGTCCTCGTGACGCCTCTGCGGACGGTCGGCTCATGACGGAGACGGTCGGCTCATGAAGAGGGGGACACCGTTTCCGGTGTCCCCCTCGGGGCCGCTAGTCGCGGGCCGCGGTCAGGAATTCCGCGTGTTCCTGGAGCGAGCGCACTCCCACGTCTCCGTGGTTGAGGGCGTCGATGCCCTGGACCGCCGCCGCCAGTGCCTGGACGGTGGTCAGGCAGGGCACGGAGCGGGCCACGGCGGCCGTACGGATGTCGTAGCCGTCGAGGCGGCCGCCGGTGCCGTACGGGGTGTTGACGATGAGGTCGACGCCACCGTCGTGGATGAGCTGGACGATGGTCTTCTCGCCGTTGGGGCCGGGGCCCTCGGACTGCTTGCGGACCACCGTGGCGTTGATGCCGTTGCGCTTGAGGACCTCGGCGGTGCCGGAGGTGGCCATCAGCTCGAAGCCGTGGGCGACCAGCTCGCGGGCCGGGAAGATCATCGAGCGCTTGTCCCGGTTGGCGACCGAGATGAAGGCACGGCCCTTGGTGGGCAGCGGGCCGTAGGCGCCGGCCTGCGACTTGGCGTAGGCCGTGCCGAAGACCGAGTCGATGCCCATGACCTCGCCGGTGGAGCGCATCTCCGGGCCGAGCACCGTGTCGACGCCGCGGCCGTGGATGTCCCGGAAGCGGGACCACGGCATCACGGCCTCCTTGACGGAGATCGGCGCGTCCAGCGGCAGCTCGCCGCCGTCGCCGGTGGCCGGGAGCAGGCCCTCGGCGCGCAGCTCGGCGATGGTCGCGCCCAGCGAGATGCGGGCGGCGGCCTTGGCCAGCGGCACCGCGGTCGCCTTCGAGGTGAAGGGGACGGTGCGGGAGGCGCGCGGGTTGGCCTCCAGGACGTACAGGATGTCCCCGGCCAGCGCGAACTGGATGTTGATCAGGCCGCGTACGCCGACGCCCTTGGCGATGCCCTCGGTGGAGGCGCGCAGCCGCTTGATGTCGAAGCCGCCGAGCGTGATCGGGGGCAGGGCGCACGCCGAGTCGCCGGAGTGGATGCCGGCCTCCTCGATGTGCTCCATGACGCCGCCCAGGTACAGCTCCTCGCCGTCGTACAGCGCGTCGACGTCGATCTCGATGGCGTCGTCCAGGAACCGGTCGACGAGGACCGGCCGCGAGGGGCTGATCTCGGTCGACTCGGCGATGTACGCCTCCAGGCGGGTCTCGTCGTAGACGATCTCCATGCCGCGTCCGCCGAGGACGTAGGAGGGCCGTACCAGGACCGGGTAGCCGATCTCGTCGGCGATGCCCTTGGCCTCGGCGAAGGTGGTGGCGGTGCCGTGCTTGGGGGCGGGCAGGCCGGCCTCCGCGAGGACCCGGCCGAAGGCGCCGCGATCCTCCGCGGCGTGGATGGCCTCGGGCGAGGTGCCGACGACCGGCACGCCGTTGTCCTTGAGCGCCTGCGACAGGCCCAGCGGGGTCTGGCCGCCGAGCTGGACGACGACACCGGCGACCGGCCCGGCCTGCTGCTCCGCGTGGACGATCTCCAGGACGTCCTCCAGGGTGAGCGGCTCGAAGTACAGCCGGTCGGAGGTGTCGTAGTCGGTGGAGACGGTCTCCGGGTTGCAGTTGACCATCACGGTCTCGTACCCGGCGTCGCTGAGCGCGAAGGAGGCGTGGACGCAGGAGTAGTCGAACTCGATGCCCTGGCCGATGCGGTTCGGGCCGGAGCCCAGGATGATGACGGCCGGCTTCTCGCGCGGCGCGACCTCGGTCTCCTCGTCGTAGGAGGAGTAGAAGTACGGCGTCTGCGCGGCGAACTCGGCCGCACAGGTGTCGACCGTCTTGTAGACCGGGCGGATCCCGAGCGCGTGCCGGACCTCGCGGACGACGTCCTCGCGCAGGCCGCGGATCTCGCCGACCTGCTGGTCGGAGAAGCCGTGCCGCTTGGCCTCGGCGAGCAGGTCGGCGGTCAGCTCGGGCGCCGCGGTCAGCTCGTCGGCGGTCTCCTTGATCAGGAAGAGCTGGTCGACGAACCAGGGGTCGATCTTCGTGTACTCGAAGACCTCCTCGGGCGTGGCGCCCGCGCGGATGGCCTGCATGACCAGGTTGATGCGGCCGTCGGTGGGCCGGACGGCCTCGCGCAGCAGCTCGGCCTTGTCGCCCGTCTCGCCGACGAAGGTGAACTGGCTGCCCTTCTTCTCCAGCGAGCGCAGGGCCTTCTGGAAGGCCTCGGTGAAGTTGCGGCCGATGGCCATGGCCTCGCCGACCGACTTCATGGTGGTGGTGAGGGTGGAGTCGGCCTGCGGGAACTTCTCGAAGGCGAAGCGCGGGGCCTTGACGACCACGTAGTCGAGGGTCGGCTCGAAGGAGGCCGGGGTCTCGCGCGTGATGTCGTTCGGGATCTCGTCGAGCGTGTAGCCGACGGCCAGCTTGGCGGCGATCTTGGCGATCGGGAAGCCGGTCGCCTTGGAGGCGAGCGCCGAGGAGCGCGACACGCGCGGGTTCATCTCGATGACGATCACGCGACCGTCATCGGGGTTCACCGCGAACTGGATGTTGCAGCCGCCGGTGTCGACGCCGACCTCGCGGATGATCGCGATGCCGACGTCGCGCAGCACCTGGTACTCGCGGTCGGTCAGGGTCATCGCGGGCGCGACGGTGATCGAGTCGCCGGTGTGCACGCCCATGGGGTCGAAGTTCTCGATGGAGCAGACGACCACCACGTTGTCGTGCTTGTCGCGCATCAGCTCCAGTTCGTACTCCTTCCAGCCGAGGATGGACTCCTCCAGGAGCACCTCGGTGGTCGGCGAGAGAGTGAGGCCCTGACCGGCGATGCGGCGCAGTTCCTCCTCGTCGTGGGCGAAGCCGGAGCCGGCGCCGCCCATGGTGAAGGACGGGCGGACGACGACCGGGTAGCCGCCGAGCGCGTCGACGCCCTTGAGGACGTCGTCCATGGAGTGGCAGATGTAGGAGCGGGCGGACTCGCCGTGCCCGATCTTCTTGCGGACCTCCTCGACGACGCCCTTGAAGAGGTCGCGGTCCTCGCCCTTGTTGATCGCCTCGACGTTGGCGCCGATCAGTTCGACGCCGTACTTCTCCAGCACGCCCTGGTCGTGCATGGAGATCGCGGTGTTGAGGGCGGTCTGGCCGCCGAGCGTCGGCAGGAGCGCGTCGGGGCGCTCCTTGGCGATGATCTTCTCGACGAACTCGGGGGTGATCGGCTCGACGTAGGTGGCGTCGGCGATCTCCGGGTCGGTCATGATCGTCGCGGGGTTGGAGTTCACCAGGATGACGCGCAGACCCTCGGCCTTGAGCACGCGGCACGCCTGGGTGCCGGAGTAGTCGAACTCGGCGGCCTGGCCGATGACGATCGGGCCGGAGCCGATGACCAGGACGGACTGGATATCGGTGCGCTTAGGCACGCTGGCCCTCCATCAAAGCGGTGCTCATCAAAGACGTGAAGCGGTCGAACAGGTAGGCGGCGTCGTGCGGGCCGGCGGCCGCCTCGGGGTGGTACTGGACGCTGAAGGCCGGCCGGTCGAGGAGCTGGAGGCCCTCCACCACGTTGTCGTTGAGGCAGACGTGGGAGACCTCGGCGCGGCCGTAGGGGGTGTCGGAGACCCGGTCGAGCGGGGCGTCGACGGCGAAGCCGTGGTTGTGCGCGGTGACCTCGACCTTGCCGGTCGTACGGTCCTGCACCGGCTGGTTGATGCCGCGGTGGCCGTACTTCAGCTTGAAGGTGCCGAAGCCGAGCGCGCGGCCCAGGATCTGGTTGCCGAAGCAGATGCCGAAGAGGGGGGTGCCGCGCTCCAGGACGCCCCGCATGACGGAGACCGGGTGGTCGGCGGTGGCCGGGTCGCCGGGTCCGTTGGAGAAGAAGACGCCGTCCGGCTCGACGGCGTAGACGTCCTCGACGGTGGCCGTGGCGGGCAGCACGTGCACCTCGATGCCGCGCTCGGCCATGCGGTGCGGGGTCATGCCCTTGATGCCGAGGTCGATGGCGGCGACGGTGTACTTCTTCTCGCCGATCGCGGGGACGACGTACGCCTCGGTGGTGGCGACCTCGGCGGAGAGGTCGGCGCCGCTCATCTCGGGGGCCTGGCGGACCTCGGCGAGCATGGTGCCCTCGTCGGGCAGCGCGTGGCCGGAGAAGATGCCGACCCGCATGGCGCCGCGTTCGCGCAGGTGGCGGGTGAGGGCGCGGGTGTCGATGCCGGAGATGCCGACGACTCCCTGGGCGGCCAGCTCCTCGTCGAGGGAACGGGTGGAGCGCCAGTTGGAGGGCACACGCGCGGGGTCGCGGACGACGTAGCCGGCGACCCAGATCTTCTTCGACTCCATGTCCTCGTCGTTGACCCCGGTGTTCCCGACGTGCGGGGCGGTCATGACGACGACCTGGCGGTGGTACGACGGGTCGGTGAGGGTCTCCTGGTAGCCGGTCATTCCGGTGGAGAACACGGCTTCGCCGAAGGTGGCCCCCACGGCCCCGTAGGCGCGGCCGCGGAAGGTCCGGCCGTCCTCCAGGACGAGTACGGCGGGAGTCCTGTCAACTCCCCTGGTGGAGGTCGTCATCGTGCGCCTTCCGTTTCCGTCTTGTTGATCATGTCGTTCAGTGTTTCGACCCACTCGTTGTGCTCGGCCGCGTGGTCGGAGCGGAAGCCGGAGTCGATCAGCTTGTCGCCGTGCGCCCAGGTGACGACGAGCAGTCCGCCCTCGGTGAGGACCTTGCCCGCGATGCCCTTGTCGAGCCGGGCCTCGCGCAGTGCGGCGACGGGGACGAAGAAGTCGGCCGCGCCGGGGCGTACGACGTCCAGTCCCGTCTCCGTCAGGGTGAGCTCGACCCGGCTGCGGGTGCCCAGGCCGTGCGCCACGATGCGGTCCAGCCACTGCCCGGCGGTGGTGGAGCCGTGGTAGCGGCCGCTCAGTACCAGTCTCGCCGGGCCGGGGTCGTCCGGCGCGCTGGGCAGCTCGGGCAGGTCGCCCTGGAGGGTGCCACGCCACTTCCAGCCCTCGCGCATCAGCCAGTAGACGAGCGCGACGAACAGTCCGAGGCCGACGACCCAGCCGATGCGGGCGGCCCAGTCGGTCACTTGCGCCGATTCCTTCTCGGCGGCCAGCAGGATTACAGGTGTCACGTGAGCTTCCCGTCGACGAGCGTGGCCTTGCCCCGCAGCCACGTGTGCGTCACACGGCCCGGCAGCTCACGACCCTCGTACGGGGTGTTGCGGCTGCGCGAGGCGAAGCCCGCGGGGTCCACCTGGCCACGGTATTCCGTGTCGACGAGAGTGAGGTTGGCGGGCTCACCAGCCGAGACGGGACGGCCGTGTCCGGTGGCCTGTCCGATCTGCGCGGGCTTGACGGACATCCGGTCGGCGACGCCGGCCCAGTCCAGCAGGCCCGTGTCCACCATGGTCTCCTGGACCACCGACAGCGCGGTCTCCAGGCCCACCATCCCCATGGCGGCGGCGGCCCACTCGCAGTCCTTGTCCTCGTGCGGGTGCGGGGCGTGGTCGGTGGCGACGATGTCGATCGTGCCGTCGGCGAGCGCCTCGCGCAGCGCCAGGACGTCACGCTCGGTGCGCAGCGGCGGGTTGACCTTGTAGACCGGGTTGTACGACCGGACCAGCTCGTCGGTGAGGAGCAGGTGGTGCGGGGTGACCTCGGCGGTGACGTCGATGCCTCGGGACTTGGCCCAGCGGACGATCTCGACGGACCCGGCGGTCGACAGGTGGCAGATGTGGACGCGGGAGCCGACGTGCTCGGCGAGCAGCACGTCCCGCGCGATGACCGACTCCTCGGCCACCGCCGGCCAGCCGCCGAGGCCCAGCTCGGCGGAGACGACGCCCTCGTTCATCTGCGCGCCCTCGGTGAGGCGGGGCTCCTGGGCGTGCTGGGCGACGACGCCGTTGAAGGCCTTCACGTACTCCAGGGCGCGGCGCATGATCACGGCGTCGTGGACGCACTTGCCGTCGTCGGAGAAGACGGTGACGCCGGCCGCGGACTCGTGCATGGCGCCCAGCTCGGCGAGCTTGGCGCCCTCCAGGCCGACGGTCACGGCGCCGATGGGCTGCACGTCGCAGTAGCCGGATTCCTGGCCGAGCCGCCAGACCTGCTCGACGACGCCTGCGGTGTCGGCGACCGGGAAGGTGTTGGCCATGGCGAAGACGTTGGTGTAGCCGCCACTGGCCGCCGCCCGGGTGCCGGTCAGGACGGTCTCGGAGTCCTCGCGCCCGGGCTCGCGCAGGTGGGTGTGGAGGTCGACCAGGCCGGGCAGCAGCACCTTCCCGCCGGCTTCGACGACCTCGGCGCCCTCGGCGCTCAGCCCCGTACCGACCTCGGCGATCGTCGCGCCGTCGATCAGCACGTCCTGCGGCTCGCCGCCGAGCACCTTCGCACCGCGGATCAGGATCTTGCTCATGTGTCTTACTTCTCCTCGGTGGTGCGGGCGTGGGTGACGGCGGGCTCGTTGCCGCCCAGCAGCAGGTACAGGACGGCCATCCGGATGGAGACGCCGTTGGCGACCTGCTCGACGACGGTGCAGCGGTCGGAGTCGGCGACGTCGGCGGTGATCTCCATGCCGCGGACCATCGGGCCGGGGTGCATCACGATGGCGTGGTCGGGCATCTTCGCCATGCGTTCGCCGTCGAGGCCGTAGCGGCGGGAGTACTCGCGCTCGGTCGGGAAGAACGCGGCGTTCATGCGCTCGCGCTGCACGCGCAGCAGCATCACCGCGTCGGACTTGGGGAGCGTCGAGTCGAGGTCGTAGGAGACCTCGCAGGGCCAGGTCTCGACGCCGACCGGCAGCAGGGTGGGCGGGGCGACGAGGGTGACCTCGGCGCCGAGGGTGTGCAGCAGGTCGACGTTGGAGCGGGCGACCCTGCTGTGCAGGATGTCGCCGACCAGGGTGATCCGGCGGCCGTTCAGGTCCTTGCCGAGGCCGGCGTCGCGGCCGACCAGGCGGCGGCGCATCGTGAAGGCGTCGAGGAGGGCCTGGGTGGGGTGCTGGTGGGTGCCGTCGCCGGCGTTGACCACGGCCGCGTCGATCCAGCCGGAGGTGGCCAGCCGGTACGGGGCGCCGGAGGCGCCGTGCCGGATGACGACCGCGTCGACGCCCATGGCCTCCAGGGTCTGGGCGGTGTCCTTGAGGGACTCGCCCTTGGAGACGCTGGACCCCTTGGCGGTGAAGTTGATGACGTCCGCGGACAGGCGCTTCTCGGCGGCCTCGAAGGAGATCCGGGTCCGGGTGGAGTCCTCGAAGAAGAGGTTGACGACGGTCCGGCCGCGCAGGGTCGGCAGTTTCTTGATCGGCCGGTCCGCGACCCGGGCCATCTCCTCGGCGGTGTCGAGGATCAGGACGGCGTCGTCGCGGGTGAGGTCGGCGGCCGAGATGAGATGACGCTGCATCTGTCAGGCTCCGTAGGGCGAGTCAAGCGGAAGAGCGGGATAATTCGGGCGGCCAGGCACGCGCGGGGGCGCGCCGACGGGGCGTACGGCACGGGGGTGCGTACGCGCAGCGCTAGGGGTGGGCGCCCGGGGCGGCCGGCTTGGCACCGAGCAGCACGGTGTCGCGACCGTCCTCCTCGGCGAGCTGGACCTTGACCGTCTCCCGCAGCGACGTCGGGAGGTTCTTGCCGACGTAGTCGGCGCGGATGGGCAGTTCGCGGTGGCCCCGGTCGACGAGGACCGCGAGCTGCACCGCGCGCGGGCGGCCGATGTCGCCCAGCGCGTCGAGGGCGGCCCGGATGGTGCGGCCGGAGAAGAGCACGTCGTCGACGAGGACGACCAGGCGGCCGTCGATGCCGTCACCGGGGATGTCGGTGCGGGCCAGGGCGCGCGGCGGGTGCATGCGCAGGTCGTCGCGGTACATGGTGATGTCGAGCGAGCCGACCGGCATCTTGCGTTCGGTGATGTGCTCCAGCTTGTCGGCGAGCCGCCGGGCGAGGAAGACGCCTCTGGTCGGGATGCCGAGGAGCACCACGTCGTCGGCGCCCTTGGCGCGCTCGACGATCTCGTGGGCGATGCGGGTCAGGACCCGTGCGATGTCGGGTCCCTCCAGGACGGGCCGTGCGTACGGCTGCGCGTCCTGCGTGTCCTGCTTGTCCATGGGAAACGGACCCCCTTCTCCGCCTCACGGGACGGATCTTAAAGGACGTCGGATATGCGCCACCTACGGTAGCAGGCACACATGACCGCGTAGGCGGCACCCCCGACACCCCCCTGTCACTCTTCTGCCGCATCCGTGTCACCCGCTCGGAGCAATGGATGGCGGATACCACGGAAGAGTCGGTGCGGCCCATTCGGCTTGACGCAGCAGAGTAACGCTGCGTAACCTCACAGTGAGTTACCAGCCGCGCGAGCCGGCAGACAGAGCCTGCCGCGTCGACACCTTGTCCGGGGAGCCATATGTCCAGCGAATACGCCAAACAGCTCGGGGCCAAGCTCCGGGCCATCCGCACCCAGCAGGGCCTTTCCCTCCACGGTGTCGAGGAGAAGTCCCAGGGCCGCTGGAAGGCCGTCGTGGTCGGCTCGTACGAGCGCGGCGACCGTGCCGTGACCGTGCAGCGCCTCGCCGAGTTGGCGGACTTCTACGGCGTTCCCGTACAGGAGCTGCTGCCGGGCACCACCCCGGGCGGTGCCGCCGAGCCGCCGCCGAAGCTGGTCCTGGACCTGGAGCGGCTGGCCACGGTGCCGGCCGAGAAGGCGGGCCCCCTCCAGCGGTACGCGGCCACGATCCAGTCGCAGCGCGGTGACTACAACGGCAAGGTGCTCTCCATCCGCCAGGACGACCTGCGCACACTCGCCGTCATCTACGACCAGTCGCCCTCGGTCCTGACCGAGCAGCTGATCAGCTGGGGCGTCCTGGACGCGGACGCGCGCCGCGCGGTGGCGTCCCACGACGAACTCTGAGCCCCACACACCTCAGCAGAAACGTGCCGCCGGGGTGGCCGGAACCGAATGGTCCTGGCCACCCCGGCGGCGTTTTCACGTCCGGAAGCTCAGCACACCCAGGGGCGCGGGGCTGGGTCGACCCTGCGGCCACCGCCGCGTGGGCGTGATCAGCCACGGACTACCCGCAGCCGCCCCTCCCAGCACCCCTACGGCGCCGCGTCCTACGCGCCACCTGCGGAGTCACGGCGCAGCGAGGGCTTCAGGTCCTTCAGCCGGCCGAGCAGGCCGTTGACGAACGCGGGCGAGTCGTCCGTAGAGAACTCCTTCGCCAGCTGCACCATCTCGTCCAGGACGACGGCGTCCGGAGTCGCGTCGACCCAGACCAGCTCGTACGCGCCCAGGCGCAGGATGTTGCGGTCGACGACGGGCATCCGGTCGAGCGTCCAGCCGACCGCGTACTGCGCGATCAGCTCGTCGATGCGCTCGGCGTGGGCGGCGTAGCCCTCGACCAGCTCCATCGTGAACTCGCTCACCGGCGGCTGCCGGGTGTCGGACCGGGAGTGCCGGACCCAGTCGGCGAGCACCGTCAGGACGTCGGCGCCGCGCTGATCGCCCTCGAAGAGGATCTGGAACGCGCGCTTGCGGGCCGTGTTGCGAGCAGCCACGGTTAGCTGTTCACCCGGCCGAGGTAGTCACTGGAACGGGTGTCGACCTTGATCTTCTCACCGGTGGTGATGAAGAGCGGGACGTTGATCTGGTGACCGGTCTCCAGGATGGCGGGCTTGGTGCCGCCGGTGGAGCGGTCGCCCTGGACGCCCGGCTCGGTCTCCTGGATGGTCAGCTCGACGGCGGCGGGCAGCTCGACGAAGAGCACCTCGCCCTCGTGCTGCGCGACGGTGGCGGTGAAGCCCTCCACCAGGAAGTTGGCGGCGTCGCCGACGGCCTTGCGGTCGACGTGCAGCTGGTCGTAGGTCTCCATGTCCATGAAGACGAAGTAGTCGCCGTCCATGTACGAGAACTGCATGTCACGCTTGTCGACAGTGGCCGTCTCGACCTTGACGCCGGCGTTGAAGGTCTTGTCGACGACCTTGCCGGAAAGCACGTTCTTGAGCTTGGTGCGCACGAAGGCCGGGCCCTTGCCGGGCTTGACGTGCTGGAACTCGACGACGGACCAGAGCTGGCCGCCTTCGAGCTTGAGCACCATGCCGTTCTTGAGGTCGTTCGTGGAAGCCACGGTTGCGGAATCTCCTGGACTGGACTGACGTGGACGACCCCGGAGCGTACGCACGAGCGCGAGGCTAGAGCGCGAGCAGCTCCTTGGTCGTGATGGTGAGTAGCTCGGGTCCGCCGTCCGCCTCGGGGCGCACGACGAGCGTGTCATCGATCCGGACCCCGCCCCGGCCCGGGAGGTGGACCCCGGGTTCGACGGTGACCGGCACACAAGCGTCCAGTTTACCCATGGCCGCAGGAGCCAACTGCGGGTCCTCGTCGATTTCGAGTCCGACGCCGTGACCGGTGAGCGCCGGGAGGTGTTCACCGTACCCCGCCGAGTCCAGCGCCTGGCGGGCGGCCCGGTCCACGTCACGGCAGGCGGCACCGGGTGCGAGCGCCTCCCGTCCGGCCCGCTGGGCGGAGAAGACGAGGTCGTACAACTCGATCTGCCAGTCGGCCGGCGAGGTGCCGATGACGAACGTACGCCCGATCTCGCAGCGGTAGCCGCGGTAGGTCGCACCCAGGCAGACCGAGAGGAAGTCACCCTCCTCCACGCGCCGGTCGGTGGGGCGGTGGCCGCGGCGCCCCGAGTTCGGTCCGGTGCCCACGGAGGTGGGGAAGGCGGGGCCGTCGGCGCCGTGGTCGACCAGGCGGCGCTCCAGCTCCAGGGCGAGATGCCGTTCGGTGCGGCCGACCAGGATGGACTCCAGGAGTTCACCGAGGGCCTGGTCGGCGATCTCGGCGCCGATGCGCAGGCAGGAGATCTCCTCCTCGTCCTTGACCACCCGGAGCTGTTCGACCGCCTGGCCCAGGTCGGTCAGGCGCAGCAGGGGTGCGACGGAGCGCATGGCGCGGTGCCGGACGACGGTGAGGTGGTGGTCCTCGGTGGCGAGGGACTCGGCGCCCTGGGTCGCGGCGAAGCCGGTCGCCGCGACGGCGGCGTCGCCGCCGGGTCCCGGCAGCGCCCGCACCGGGAGCGACTCGTCCGGCCTGGCCTGGGCCGGCCGGTCGTCCAGCGGGCCGGAGCAGACCAGCAGGTCCTCGGTCTTGCCGAGGAGCAGCACGGCGCCGTGCGGGGCGGCGCCCGCGAGATAGCGCACGTTGGCGGGCCGGGAGACGAGCGCCGCCGCGCTGCCGCCCGCGTTGCAGCGTTCCCGTAGGCGCGTCCGGCGGGCCGCGTACACCTCTGACATGCCCCGAGCGTATGGGCTCCGCTGCGGGGGCGCCGCCTGGGAGAGGCCGAGTGGGGATGCGGGGGTGCGCCTAGGGGGGTGTGGGTGCTGTCGTGTGGCGGCTGCGGGCCGGTGGGGCTTCTCGCGCGGTTCCCCGCGCCCCTTCGGGGCGCGGCGCCTACCAGGCCGGCGGGCTCGCTATCGAGCGGGACAGGACCTCGTTCAGGACCTGGGCGGTTTCGGGGACGTCGAGTTGGGAGTTGTCGATGATGGGGAGGCCGGAGCCGTACCAGCCGGCCATGCGGCCGTGGATGCGGGCGACCTCCTCGTCGGTGAGGCGCCTGTTGCCGCTGCGTTCGGCGTTGCGTTCCAGGACGATGTCCAGGCCCGGCAGCAGGACGACCGGGAGCAGGCCGGGACCCACGTGCCGCTTCCAGCCGCCGAGGCCGACGACCGGGCGGTCCGGGAAGACCGCGTCGTCGAGGATGCAGGAGATGCCGTTGGCGAGGAAGTTGCGCGCGGAGAAGCCACAGGTGCGGCGGGCGAGGCGGTACTGCGCCTCCGAGTGCTCGTTCCACCCGGTCTGGGGGTCGGCGAAGCCGGAGCGGACCCATTCGCGGACGTCGTCGAGGCTGATGTGCGCGGTGGGGACCCGGCGGTGGTCCGCCCAGTACTTGGCGACGCTGGTCTTGCCGGCACCGGCGGGGCCGATGAGCAGTACCGCCAGGGTGGTCGTGGTGGAGTCGGGTGCGGCGGCCGTCGCGGGGGGCACGCTGGGCACGGCGACGGGGCCGCCGGGCGGCAGCCGTACGTGGCCGGTGGTGTCCGGCACGGGCGGGGCCGGGGCCGGCTGGTGCCCACCCGCTGCCGGTCCGGGGGCCGGGTGCGGCGCCGCCGTCTGCGGCGGGGCCGCGGGACCGGGGGCCCGCATCGGGTACTCCGGCGCCTGAGGCGGCGGCACGGGCGCGGGTCCCTGGTGCGGGCCCGGGTGGTGTGCGGCCGGGGACCAGCCGGCGACCGGTCCGTGCCCCGGCTGGTGGGGCGGCGGCAGCGGCGAACCCACGGGGTGCTGCATCCGGTGCCACTCCGTCTCGTACAGGTGATGAGCGCTGACAGCGGGACGGGGGCCCCGCGTGCTACCGAACGGTACCGCCCCCGGCCGTCCTTTGGTGAACGGCCGGGGGCGGCACTAAGTGCCCGTCGCGGGCGGCGAATCGGACGGATGGTGCACCGGGGTACTACTCACCCACCTCGCCGTAGGCGGCGAGCAGGACGGCCGGGTCGGGGCCCTCCAGCACGGTGGGCTTGGCGAGTCCGTCCAGGACGATGAAGCGGAGCAGGTCGCCGCGCGACTTCTTGTCGACCCTCATGTTCTCGACGAGCTTGGGCCACTGGTCGTGGCGGTAGTGCAGCGGCAGGCCGACCGCTTCGAGGATCGTGCGGTGCCGGTCGGCGGTGGCGTCGTCCAGGCGGCCCGCGAGGCGCCCCAGTTCGGCGGCGAAGTGCATGCCGACCGCGACGGCGGCGCCGTGCCGCCACTTGTAGCGCTCGTTCTTCTCGATGGCGTGGCCGAGCGTGTGACCGTAGTTGAGGATCTCCCGGAGGCCGGCCTCCTTCAGGTCGGAGGAGACGACCTCGGCCTTGACCTTGATGGACCGCACGATCAGCTCGGCGGTGTGCGGTCCGGCCGGGGTGCGCGCGGCCTGCGGGTCGGACTCGATCAGGTCCAGGATCACCGGGTCGGCGATGAAGCCGGCCTTGATGACCTCGGCAAGACCGGAGACGTAGTCGTTGACCGGCAGCGAGTCCAGGGCGGCCAGGTCGCACAGGACGCCGGCCGGCGGGTGGAAGGAGCCGACGAGGTTCTTGCCCTCGGCGGTGTTGATGCCGGTCTTGCCGCCGACGGCCGCGTCCACCATGGCCAGCACGGTGGTGGGGACCGCGATCCAGCGGACCCCGCGCAGCCAGGTCGCGGCCACGAACCCGGCGAGGTCGGTGCTGGCGCCGCCGCCGACACCGATGATGACGTCGGTGCGGGTGAACCCGGACTGGCCGAGCGCCTTCCAGCAGTAGGCGGCGACCTCCGCGGTCTTGGCCTCCTCGGCGTTGGGCACCTGGATGGCGACCGCCTCGTAGCCCTGCTCGGCGAGGTCGGCGCGCAGGGCGTCGCCGGTCTCGGCGAGCGCCTCGGGGTGGATCACCGCGACCCGCTTGGCCCGGTCGCCGATCAGGCCGCCCAGCTCGCCCAGGAGCTGACGGCCCACCAAGACCTCGTAGGGGTCGGACCCCGCGGTGCCGTCGATCCGGATCCGGGTGACTGCCTCGCTCATGCTTCCTTCAACTCCAGTGCGTCCAGCGCGGCTTGGGTGACTTCCTCGGGCGTGCGGCCGTCGGTGGCCACGACCACCGTGGCCGCCTCCTCGTACAGGTGCCGACGGGCCTCCATCAGTTCGCGCCACTGCTTGCGCGGGTTGACCGCCAGCAGGGGACGCGCGGCGTTGAGGCCGGTCCGTTTGACGGCCTCGTCGACGGCCATGGAGAGGTAGACGACCCGCTGCCCGGCGAGCAGGGCACGCGTGTCCGCGTCCAGGATCGCGCCGCCGCCCAGGGCGAGCACGCCGTCGTGCCCGGTGAGCGCCGTGCGCACGGCGTTCTTCTCCAGCTCCCGGAAGACGGGCTCGCCCTCGTCCACGAAGATCTCGGCGATGCTGCGCCCCTGGGCGGAGACGATGTCCTCGTCGGTGTCCCGGTAGCCCACGCCGAGCCGCTCGGCCAGCAGCTGTCCGACGGTGGACTTGCCCACGCCCATCGGGCCGACGAGGACGACCAGCGGGGCCCCGCTCACCGGATGGCCAGGGCGTCGAGGTACGAGGTCACGTTGCGGCGGGTCTCGGCGACCGAGTCGCCGCCGAACTTCTCCGCGACGGCGTCAGCGAGCACGAGGGCCACCATGGCCTCGGCGACGATTCCGGCGGCCGGCACGGCGGACACGTCGGAGCGCTGGTGGTGCGCCTGCGTGGCCTCGCCGGTGGTCACGTCCACGGTCTTCAGGGCGCGCGGCACGGTCGCGATCGGCTTCATCGCGGCGCGCACCCGCAGCAGCTCACCGGTGGTGAGTCCGCCCTCGGTACCGCCGGAGCGGCCGGAGACGCGGCGCAGGCCCTCGGGCGTGTTCACGATCTCGTCGTGGGCCTGGGAGCCGGGCACGCGGGCCAGCTCGAAGCCGTCGCCGATCTCGACGCCCTTGATGGCCTGGATGCCCATGAGCGCGCCCGCGAGCCGGGCGTCGAGCTTGCGGTCCCAGTGGACGTGGGAGCCGAGGCCCACCGGCACGCCGTAGGCGAGGATCTCGACGACGCCGCCGAGGGTGTCGCCGTCCTTGTGGGCCTGGTCGATCTCGGCGACCATCGCCTTCGAGGCGTCCGCGTCCAGGCAGCGCACCGGGTCGGCGTCCAGCTTCTCGACGTCGGCCGGCGTCGGGTACACGCCGTGGGGCGCCTTCGCCGCGGCCAGCTCGACGACGTGGCTGACGATCTCGACGCCGGTGGTCTCCTTGAGGTACGACCGCGCCACGGCGCCGAGCGCCACACGGGCGGCCGTCTCCCGCGCGGAGGCACGCTCCAGGATCGGGCGGGCCTCGTCGAAGCCGTACTTCTGCATGCCCGCGAGGTCGGCGTGGCCGGGGCGGGGCCGGGTCAGCGGGGCGTTGCGCGCCAGGCCGGCCAGCACCTCAGGGTCGACCGGGTCGGCCGCCATGACCTGTTCCCACTTGGGCCACTCGGTGTTGCCCACCATCACGGCGACCGGCGAACCCATCGTCAGGCCGTGCCGGACGCCGCCGAGGAAGGTGACCTCGTCGCGCTCGAACTTCATCCGGGCACCGCGTCCATAGCCGAGCCGACGCCGCGCCAGATGGTCCGCCACCATGTCCGTGGTGATCGGCACGCCGGCGGGCAGTCCCTCCAGCGTCGCGACGAGTGCGGGCCCGTGGGACTCCCCCGCGGTCAGCCAGCGCAACCTGCTCAACGGTGCTCCTCAGTGCTCGCGCCCCGGTATGCCTGCTTACGCGCCTTCTCCGCGTAGGCGACGGCTCGACCGGGTGCGCGGCCCCGGTCCGCCACCTTCGATCCTCCCACGTCCGGCGGCCCGGACCGCCCGCCGGTCCATGGACCGGACGCGGGCCGGTCAGGCGGTGCCGTCCCCCTGCCCCCGTGCCGGGGCGTAGGAGCCGAGGAAGTCGGCACCGCTCTCCCGCCGCTGCGGCGGCGCGTACGGCCCCAGGTGGTCGGCGCCGCTGCCCTGGGCGTACGGTTCCGGCGCGGTGACGGGGTGCGCCGGGCTCGGCGCGCGGCGCCGGTCGATCCTGCGCTTGAGTTTGATCACCCAGCTCGCGACGACGGCGAGCACGATCAGTGCGAGCACCGTGATCTGCACCCAGTCGGGCAGGAAGCCCAGTACGGCGTCGAAGATCTGGGTCTTGACGGAGGCCAGCGGCACACCGGTGTCCATGGTTCGTTCTTCCCCTCCCGTTCCGCCCCCTGCGGAACCGGACGGATCCTAACGGTCCGCGAGCGCGCGTTCTCCCGCTTTTCGCATCGCGGCGAGGGGGGCGGGGGCGCGGCCCGTCATCCGCTCCACCTGGAGGACCGCCTGGTGGACGAGCAGGTCGAGGCCACTGACGACGGCGCCGCCGGACAGCGACCAGCGGGCGGCCAGGGCGGTGGGCCAGGGGTCGTAGAGCACGTCGAAGAGGGTGGCCGGCATCTCGGGGACGGCCGCGGCGAGGGCGTCGGTGGTGCCGGCCGGGGTGGTGGCCACGACCAGCGGGGCGCGCAGCGCCTCCTCGGCGTCCGCCCAGTCCGCGACGCGCACACCGACGTCGAGGCGTTCCGCCCAGCCGCGCATCTCGGCGGCGCGCGCCGCGCTGCGGACGTAGACGGTGATCTCGCCGGTGCAGATCCTGGCCAGTGCGGCGAGCGCGGAGGAGGCGGTGGCGCCGGCGCCCAGGACCGCCGCGCTCTCGACCTTCTCGATGCCGTGCTCGCGCAGGGCGGCGACCATGCCGGGGATGTCGGTGTTGTCGCCGGTCCTGCGGCCGTCGTCGGTGAGGACGACGGTGTTGACCGCGTCCACGGAGGCCGCCGTGTCGCTGATGCCGTCGAGCAGCGGGATCACCGCCCGCTTGAGCGGCATCGTCAGCGACAGCCCCGCCCACTCGGGCCCCATCTGGTCGAGGAAGCCGGGCAGCGCGGCCTCGTCGACGTCGAAGCTCTCGTACGTCCAGTCCGCGAGCCCCAGCTCCGCGTAGGCGGTGCGGTGCAGTACCGGCGAGAGCGAGTGGGCGATCGGGGAGCCGAGAACGGCGGCGCGGCGACGGTCAGTTGCCGGAGCTGGCATCGAACTTTTCCTTCAGCTTCAAGAACTCGTCGTGCGTCTTGGCGAACTCGGTCTTGGCCACGCCGTCCGTGGCCACGAAGTAGATCCAGCCGTCCTTCGTGGGGTTCAGGGCGGCTTGCAGGGCCTCTTCGCCGGGATTGCCGATGGGGCCGGGCGGCAATCCCTTGTTGGTGTAGGTGTTGTACGGGTCCGTGTTGCTGTTGATCTCGGACTCGCTGATGTTGATGTTGCTCTGGCCCTTGAGGTAGTTGAAGGACGAGTCGAACTGGAGCTTCTGGTTCGTCTCGGTGTTGGTGGGTTTGAGCCGGTTGTAGATGACCTCGGACATCTTGCGGAAGTCGTCGTGGGTCTTGCCCTCCGCCTGCAGGAGGCTGGCGACCGTGAGCAGCTCCCACGGATTCTTGAGCCCCAGGCCCTCCGCCTTCTCCTCCAGGCCGATCCGCTGGTACTGCTCGTTGGCCCGGGACACCATCTGCTTCAGCACGTCCTCGGGCTTCTGGCCCTTGGCCGCCGAGTAGCTGGACGGGTAGAGGAAGCCCTCCAGGGGGTCCTTGACGTTCTTGTGGTTCAGCGCCCAGTCGGGCAGGCCCAGGCTGTCCGCCTCGGTCTTGGCGACCTTGGCGGTGGTGCCTTCCTTCACCCCGAGACGCTTGTCGATCGTCTTGTAGACGTCGACGTTGCGCCTGCCCTCGGCGATGATCAGGTTGCTGCGGCTGCCGGGGCTGAGCAGGAGTTCGACCGCGCTCTCGGCGGACATCTCCTTCTGCAGCGTGTACACGCCGTCCTGGATGCTCTTGCCCCGGGGATTGCTCTGCTGGGCGGCGATGAAGGCGTCGACGCTCTTCACCACGCCCTGCTTCTTCAGCTCCTGGCCGATCGTGGAGCCGCCCGCGCCCTTGGGGATGGTGACGGTGACTTCCTCGCCGTTGCCGTCGCCCGCGAAGTTCGGGGCGGCGCCGAAACGGTCCTGGTAGAACTGGTAGCCGAAATACCCGACGCCCGCCACACCGCCGCCCAGCACCAGACAGACCACCAGGCAGGCACATCCGCTGCGACGTTTCTTCGGCTTGCCGCCACGGCTCCTGCGGTCGCCGCGGCCGTCGTCCGCCGGGTCGTCGTCGCCGTCGGCCTCCCGGCCGGCGAAGAACGCGTGTTCGCCCTCGTCGGGTCCGGGGTCCCAGTCGGTGCGCTGCGGCTCGGGGTCGGTGCGCCGGCGGCCGGGCGGCTCCGGCGGCGGGTACGCCTCCGGCGTGCCGTAGAAGTCGGGCTGTTCGGCCGGGTAGCCGGCGGGAGGCCGGCCGTAGGGATCCGACGGGTCGGCCGGGTACTGCGCGTGGGGATGCGCGCCGGTGTCCCAGTTGCCGTTGTCGTATCCCTGCTGCGGGTGCCCCTGGGGCGCGTACTGCTGCTCGTACTGCTGCTGGTCGTACTGCCGCTGGTCGTACCGCGGCTGACCGTACTGGTCGTACTGCGGCTCGGGGTGCTGCCGCCCGTACTCGTCGTACTGCGGCTGGTTGCCGTACGCGGACTGGCCGCCGTTGCTCCAGTCGCCGTACTGCTGCTGGGCCTGCTGCTGCTCCGGATACTGTGGCTGGCCGCCGTAGGGGGACTGCCCGCCCGCGTGGGCCTGCTGTCCTCCCCATCCGCCGTCCCCGTACAACGGGTCCTCCGGATGCCACGGTTCGGAGCCTGGGCCCCGGCCATAGTCAGTCATCGATCCCCTAGAGCCGCGAGGGGACGGGGGGCGGGGCCTGTGATGGAGGGCCTGCTTCCGTTCCGCCTCTTGCTGTGCGGTGGCTGTTCGAATGCCTCCGCATCGCGCGGAACGTTACCGTACCGCGATCAGATGACCACTTCGACGCCCTCGCCGGGTGGCCTGCCTGACACCCGTTCGGATTCCAGCGCCTGCTGGAGGATGATCACGGCGGCGGCCTGGTCGATGACCGACCGGCCCTTCTTGGACTTCACGCCCGAGGCGCGCAGCCCCTGACTCGCGGTCACCGTGGTCATGCGCTCGTCGACGAGCCTGACCGGCACCGGCGCGATGCCCCGGGCCAGTTCCTGCGTGAAGCGCCGCACCTTGGCCGCGGCCGGGCCCTCGCCCCCCTTGAGGGAGCGCGGGAGCCCGACGACGACCTCGATCGGCTCGTACTCCTCCACCAGCAGTCTGAGCCTGCGGTGCGCGGCGGGCACATCGCGTCCGGGGACGGTCTCCACCGGTGTGGCGAGGATCCCGTCGGGGTCGCAGGAGGCGACCCCGATCCGGGCGTCCCCGACGTCGACGGCCAGGCGGCGGCCGCGGCGCATGGCCGGGCCCTCCGCCTGGTCCCCCGGCTGAGGGTGCTCCGGACCGTTCACTTGGCGGTGTCCGCCACGAGGCGCTCCACGGCGTCCACTGCGTCGCCGATGGCGGCCGGGTTCTGGCCGCCGCCCTGGGCGACGTCCGGCTTGCCGCCACCGCCGCCGCCGAGGGTCTTGGCGGCGGTGCGCACCAGGTCGCCCGCCTTGAGGCCGCGCTCGCGGGCGGCGTCGTTGGTGGCGATGACCGTCAGCGGCTTGCCGTTGACGGTCGTGAACAGGGCCACGACCGCGGCCCGGCCGCCCTGGATGCGACCGCGCACGTCGAGGACCAGCTTGCGCAGGTCGTCGGCGGTGGTGCCGTCCGGGACCTGCCCGGTCACCAGGGCCACGCCGCGTACGTCCTTGGCGGACTCGGCGAGTCCGGCGGCGGCCTGGAGGACCTTCTCCGCGCGGAACTTCTCGATCTCCTTCTCGGCGTCCTTGAGCTTGCCGAGCATCGCGGAGACCTTCTCCGGCAGTTCCTCCGGACGGCCCTTGATCAGCTCCTGGAGCTGGGCGACGACCGTGTGCTCACGGGCGAGGAAGTTGTAGGCGTCCACGCCGACCAGGGCCTCGATGCGGCGCACGCCCGAGCCGATGGACGACTCGCCGAGCAGCTTGACCAGGCCGAGCTGGGCGGTGTTGTGCACGTGGGTGCCGCCGCACAGCTCCTTGGAGAAGTCGCCGATGGTGACGACCCGCACCCGCTCGCCGTACTTCTCGCCGAACTCGGCGATGGCGCCCTGCTTCTTGGCCTCGTCGATCCCCATGACCTCGGCCTGCACGTCGAGATCGCGCGAGAGCACCTCGTTGATCTTCTGCTCGACGTCGGTCATCACCGCCGTCGGCACGGCGGAGGGCGAGCCGAAGTCGAAGCGGAAGCGGCCGGGCTGGTTCTCGGAACCGGCCTGGGCGGCCGTCGGGCCGAGGGCGTCGCGCAGGGCCTGGTGGGTCAGGTGGGTGGCCGAGTGCGCGCGGGCGATGGCGTGACGGCGCCGGTCGTCGATGGAGGCGTGGGCCTTGGCACCGACGGTGACCTCGCCGACCTGGACGACGCCCTTGTGGACGTACACGCCCGGGACCGGCTTCTGGCAGTCCCGGACCTCGATGACGGCGCCGGTGTCGACCCGGATCCGGCCGGTGTCGCCGATCTGGCCGCCGCCCTCGGCGTAGAACGGGGTGCGGTCCAGCACGACCTCGACCTCGTCGCCCTCGGTGGCGGCCGGGGAGGAGGCGCCGTCGACGAGGATGCCGACGATCGTGGACTCGCTCTCGGTGTGGCTGTAGCCGACGAAGTCGGTGGCTCCGGCCTGGTCGGCGATGGCCCGGTAGGCGCCGGCGCCGGCGTGCCCGGTCTTCTTGGCCTGGGCGTCGGCCTTGGCGCGCTCCCGCTGCTCCTTCATCAGGCGGCGGAAGCCGTCCTCGTCCACGGAGAGGCCCTGCTCGGCGGCCATCTCCAGGGTGAGGTCGATCGGGAAGCCCCAGGTGTCGTGGAGCAGGAAGGCCTTGTCGCCGGCGAGCACCGTGCCACCGCCGGCCTTGGTGTCGCTCACGGCGGTGTCGAGGATGTTGGTGCCGGCCTTCAGCGTCTTGAGGAAGGCGTTCTCCTCGGCGAGCGCGACCTTCTCGATCCGCTCCCGGTCGGTGATCAGCTCGGGGTACTGCTGCCCCATCATGGCGATCACGACGTCGATCAGATCCCTGACGACCGGGCCGGTGGCGCCGAGCAGCCGCATGTTGCGGATGGCGCGGCGCATGATGCGGCGCAGCACGTAGCCGCGGCCCTCGTTGCCGGGAGTGACGCCGTCACCGATGAGCATCACGGACGTGCGCATGTGGTCGGTGACCACGCGCAGGGAGACGTCCGAGTCGTGGGCGTCGCCGTAGGCCACGCCCGTCAGTTCGGTGGCCTTGTTGATGACCGCCATGGAGGTGTCGATCTCGTACATGTTCTGCACGCCCTGCAGAATCATGGCGAGGCGCTCCAGGCCGAGGCCCGTGTCGATGTTCTTGCTCGGCAGCTCGCCGAGGATCTCGAACTCCTCCTTGCCGATCCCCTCGCCCCGCTCGTACTGCATGAAGACGAGGTTCCAGATCTCCACGTACCGCTCGTCGTTGACGGCGGGGCCGCCCTCGACGCCGAACTCGGGACCGCGGTCGTAGTTGATCTCGGAGCAGGGGCCGCAGGGGCCGGGGACGCCCATGGACCAGTAGTTGTCCTTCTTGCCGAGGCGCTGGATGCGCTCGGCCGGCACGCCCACGACGTCGTGCCAGATGCGCTCGGCCTCGTCGTCGTCCTTGTAGACGGTGATCCACAGGCGCTCGGGGTCGAGGCCGTAACCGCCCTTGTCCTGGGGGCTGGTGAGCAGCTCCCAGGCGTACTTGATGGCGCCTTCCTTGAAGTAGTCGCCGAAGGAGAAGTTGCCGCACATCTGGAAGAACGTGCCGTGCCGGGTGGTCTTGCCGACCTCTTCGATGTCGGGCGTGCGCACGCACTTCTGCACGCTCGTGGCGCGGTCGAAGGGCGGCTTGACCTCACCGAGGAAGTAGGGCTTGAACGGCACCATGCCGGCCGGGACCAGCAGCAGAGTCGGGTCGTCCGCGATGAGCGACGCCGAAGGGACCACGGTGTGACCGCGCTCCTCGAAGAAGCTCAACCAGCGGCGACGAATCTCGGCCGACTCCATCAGTGGTCCTCATTCCGGTTGTACGAGTACGTCGTCCTGTCGACGTACGTCGGGTTGTTCTCGATGGCGTTGCGGCGCCGGGGTGCGGGGAGTTCGCGGTCGACGGGGGCGTTCAGCCCGAGCGCGTCGTCCAGTTCGGCCTCCCGCTGGGCCATGTTGTCGCGGACGTCGAGGGCGAAGCCGACCGCGCGGTCCTTGAGCCGGGTGCCCGCGTCGAGCGCCTTGTTGGCCGCGGTCGCGGCGAGGCTGTCGGGGGTCAGCTGCTTGAGCTTCCGGTTGACCTTGGTGGTGGCCCAGACACCGGCGGCCATGCCGGTGCCGAACCAGAAGGTACGGCGGAACATCGCTGGATCAGTCCTTCTTCCGCTTCGTCCGCCGCGCGGCCGGAATCGTACGGCCCACGATCACGGTGCGCCGCTCCCTGGCCGGCCCGGCGGGCAGGTCGTCCTTGCGACCGCCGAGTGCCCGGCGCACGCCGTATCCGAACGCCGCGACCTTGACCAGCGGGCCGCCGAAGGTGGAGGCCACGGTGGTGGACAGCGCGGAGGCGTTCGACGTGACCTCCTGGACGTCGGAGGCGATCGCGTCGACCCGGTCGATCTGGGTCTGCGCGGAGCGCACCGCCGACGAGGCGTCGGACAGCAGCGGGACGGCCTGGTCGGTCACGTCCGCCACCAGCTTGGTGGTCGCCCTGAGCGTCTGGGCCAGCCTCGCCAGCGCGACGGCGAGGAAGGAGACCAGGATCGCCCAGAAGACCGCCACCAGGATCCCGGCCACCTCGCCACCGGACACTGTGTGCACCCGCTCCCTGAAAGACGTGCCTGAACATCGGGAAAGTCGTGCACCGAGCCTATCGCGCCGCACGCGGCGCTCCGTACCGGATTCCGTCCGCGCGCGGCGCGATCCGGTCGAGTTGCGCGAAGCGATTGTACGGAGTGAATACGGTTCAGTACGCTCCGTGTCTTATGCGAGACCATCGGCGCGACGGCGTCCCGCACGGCAATCTCCCGCTGGAACTCGACAGTTTCGTGGGGCGAGGGAGGGAACTCGCGCAGCTGGGCCGGGCGCTGGACGCCGGGCGGCTGGTGACCGTCACCGGCGCCGGCGGGGTCGGCAAGTCACGGCTCGCCGCGCGGGCGGGCGCCGGGCGCACACCGCGGGACGGGGTGTGGCGGGTCGAGCTGGCACCGGTGCGGGACGCGGAGTTCGTCGACTACGCGGTCGTGGAGGCGCTCGGCCTCACCGACCACACGACAAGGCTGCCGCGCGAGACCCTGTTCACGTACCTCGCCGAGCGGGACCTGCTGCTGCTCCTGGACGGGGTCGAGCACGTGGTCGACGCCTGTGCCGCGCTGGTGACCGACCTGCTGGGCCGCGCCCCGGGGCTGCGGGTGCTGGCGGTGGGGCGCCGGCCGCTGGGCGTCGCCGGGGAGCTGCTGGTTCCGCTGGCGCCGCTGGGCGCTGAGGAGGCCCTGGAACTGCTGACGGTCCGGGTCCGGCAGCGGAACGTGCCGCGCCGGCCGGCGGGCGGCGACCACGGGGACCGGGGCGAGATGCGTGAGCTGTGCCGGCGCCTGGACGGGATCCCGCTGGCGATCGAGCTGGCGGCGGGGCGGCTCGGCGCCCTGTCGCCGGGGCAGGTGCTGCAACGGCTGGACGACCGCTTCCGGCTGCTGACCGGCGGCGACCGCAGCGCCCTCCCCCGGCACCGGACGCTGCGCACGGCGATCGGCTGGAGCCATGAGCTGTGCACGCCTCAGGAACGCCTGCTGTGGGCGCGGCTGTCGGTGTTCACCGGGGCGTTCGACCTGGAGGCCGCCGAGTACGTGTGCAGCGGCGACGGGCTGCCCGCCGGGGACGTCCTCGACGTGCTCTCGGCGCTGCTCGCGCAGTCCGTGCTGGCCCGCGAGGAGACCCCGGCGGGGGTGCGCTACCGGATGCTCGACACGGTCCGGGCGTACGGCAGCGGCTGGCTGGAGGCGATGGGCGACGCGGCCCGGCTGCGGCGGCGGCACCGGGACTGGTACGTGGGCCTGGCGACCTGGTGCGAGCTGGAGTGGTTCTCGCCGCGCCAGGGCGAGGTCGCGGCGCGGGTGGACGCGGAGCTGCCGAATCTGCGCAGCGCCCTGGAGCACTGCCTGACCGAGCCGGACGCGGCGCACCTGGGCCAGTACCTGGCCGGTGCGCTGTGGTTCCACTGGGTGGGCTGCGGGCGGCTGTCGGAGGGCCGGCGCTGGCTGGAGCAGGCGGTGCGGCTCGACGCGGAGCCCACGGCGGGCGAGCAGTCCCGGCTGAAGGCGCTGTGGGTGCTCGCGTACGTGGCGATCCTCCAGGGCGACACGGTGCCCGCGCTGGCGGCGCTCCAGGAGTGCCGCGAGGAGGCGGAGCGGTCGGCGAACCCCACGGCGGTGGCGTACGCGGAGCACCGCACCGGCTGTCTGGCGCTGGTGACCGACGACATGCCGCGCGCGGAGCGGCTGCTGCGCTCGGCGCTGGAGCGCTACCAGGAGATCGGCGAACTCAACAGCAACGTCCTGATGGGCCAGGTGGAGCTGGCGATGACCCGGGCGTTCCAGGGCGACCTGGAGGACGCGGTGCGGCTGTGCGAGGACGTGCGCCGGGTGTGCGAGGACCACGGCGAGCGCTGGGCCCGGGGCTACGCCCTGTACGTGCTGGCGTACGCGGCCTGGAGCGAGGGCGACCCGGTGCGCGCCCGCGAGCTGCTGGCGGACTGTCTGAGCGGCGCCCACGGATTCCGGGACCAGCTGGGCTCGGTGCTGGCGGTGGAGCTGCTGGCGCTGGTCACGGTGGCGGAGGGCGACCCGGCGGAGGCCGCGGTGCTCCAGGGCGCCGCGGGCCGGATGTGGCCGTCGGTGGGGCTGCGGTTGTTCGGCTCGGCCCACTACAACGCGCCGCACGAGCTGTGCGAGACGGCCGCCCGGGAGCAGTTGGGCGACGAGCGGTACGAGGAGTGCGTCGGGCACGGGGCGCGGCTCGGCCGCCCGGAGGCGGTGTCGCGGGCGCTGCGCAGGCCCGGGGTGCCGGCCTCGCTGCCGGCACCGCGCGGGGCGGGGCCTCGGGCCGCGCCGGGTGCGGACGGCGAAGCCCGCCGCCCCGCCCACCCGTAGGGGTGGGGAGACGGCGGGCCGAGGTACCGCTGGTGGTACTGCGCCGGGGCTGGGATCAGCGGGCGTAGTACTCGACGACGAGCTGCTCGTCGCAGATCACCGGGATCTCCTTGCGGTTCGGCTCACGGTCCAGGCGGAACGCCAGGGCCTTGAGGTTCACCTGGAGGTAGCGCGGGGTCTCGCCGTCGGGGGCGAAGCCACCCTCGCGGGCGATGGTGAAGAGCGTCTTCTCCTTGGAGCGGTCGCGGACCTGCACGACGTCGTCCGGGCGGACGCGGAAGGACGGCTTGTCGACCTTCTGGCCGTTGACCTGGATGTGGCCGTGGACGACCATCTGGCGAGCCTGGTAGATCGTGCGGGCGATGCCCGAACGCAGGACCAGCGCGTCGAGACGGCGCTCGAGCTCGATGACCAGGGCCTCGCCGGTCTTCATGTTGGTCTTGGAGGCACGCTCGTAGGCGCGGACGAGCTGGCGCTCGCTGAGGTCGTACTGCGCGCGCAGACGCTGCTTCTCCAGCAGACGGACCTTGTAGTCCGAGTTCTGCTTGCGGCCGCGGCCGTGCTCGCCCGGCGGGTAGGGGCGGGCCTCGAAGTACTTGACGGCCTTCGGGGTCAGCGCGATGCCGAGGGCACGCGACTTCTTGACCTTGGGGCGGGACTGGTTCGCCACTGTCTGTGTCTCTTTCCTGGTTTTCCGGCTTGTCAGGGTTGAGGGAGGTCGCAATCCGCAGCCGGGGAAACCCGTCCGGTCCCTCGCGGGACCTGCCGGGCAGCCGCTCCCTGGTCTGGGCACATACGTGCAGCACGCGAGTGGCCCACCGGCCGCTCCCGGGACTCCGGGTGGTGGTGGGCTGCCCGCGACACCTATCGACGGTGCGCGACGCTCCTGGAACCCCGAGGGGTTCCGGCTGGTTGTCCCGTTCTGACGGCACGGGACTCAGCGCTTCGGGTGATTCTACAGGCTGCTCAGGACCGCTTGCGACCGAGGTGTCCGCGGGTCCACTCCACGGCGTCCGCGTAGCGGGCCTCGGCGCCGTGCCGGGTGGGCTCGTAGTACGTCCGGTCCTTCAGTTCGTCCGGGGCGTACTGCTGGGCGGCGATGCCCTCCGGCAGGTCGTGCGGGTACACGTACCCCTGCCCGTGGCCGAGCTTGCCCGCGCCCTTGTAGTGGCTGTCCCGCAGATGCGCGGGGACCGGTCCGGCGTGCCCCTTGCGTACGTCGTCCAGGGCGGCGCCGATGGCGGTGGTCGCGGCGTTGGACTTGGGGGCGAGGGCCAGGGCGATGGTGGCGTGGCTGAGGGTGAGGGCGGCCTCCGGGAAGCCGATCATGGCGACGGCCTGGGCGGCGGCGACGGCGACCGGCAGTGCGTTCGGGTCGGCCAGGCCGATGTCCTCGCTGGCGGAGATCATCAGGCGGCGGGCGATGAAGCGGGGGTCCTCGCCGGCCTCGATCATCCGGGCCAGGTAGTGCAGCGCGGCGTCCACGTCGGAGCCGCGGATGGACTTGATCAGGGCGCTGGCGACGTCGTAGTGCTGGTCGCCGTCGCGGTCGTACTTCACCGCGGCCCGGTCGACCGTCTCCTCCAGGGTGGTCAGGGAGACCTCGGACTCGCCCTTGTCGAGCGCGGCCCCGGCGGCGGCCTCCAGGGCGGTCAGGGCGCGGCGGGCGTCGCCGCCCGCGATGCGCAGGAGGTGCTGCTCGGTGTCCTCGGGCAGCCCCACCGCCTCCTTGAGACCGCGCTCGTCGGTCAGGGCTCGGCGGATCAGGCCCCGCACGTCGTCGTCGGTGAGGGGTTCCAGGGTGAGCAGCAGGGAGCGGGAGAGCAGCGGGGAGATCACCGAGAAGTACGGGTTCTCGGTGGTGGCGGCGATCAGGGTGACCCAGCGGTTCTCGACGGCCGGGAGCAGGGAGTCCTGCTGGGCCTTGCTGAAGCGGTGGATCTCGTCGAGGAAGAGGACGGTCTCCTTGCCGTACCCGCCGACCGCGCGGCGGGCGCCGTCGATGACCGCGCGGACCTCCTTGACGCCCGCGGTGATCGCGGACAGCTCCACGAAGCGCTTGTTGGTGGCCTTGGAGACGACGTACGCCAGGGTGGTCTTGCCGGTGCCCGGCGGGCCCCAGAGGATGACGGAGGAGGGACCGGCGGGGCCGGAGCCGCCCTCGCCGACCAGGCGGCGCAAGGGGGATCCGGGCTTGAGCAGGTGCTGCTGGCCGACGACCTCGTCGAGGGTGCGCGGACGCATCCGCACGGCGAGGGGGCTGCCGGTCGGGTCCTTCTCCTGGCGTTCTTCTGCTGCGGCGGTGAACAGGTCGGGCTCCACGCTCTGAACCCTAAATCACGGCACTGACATTGCGCCGGGGCAGGTCAGCTGGTCCAGAAGTCCCACCAGCGCGTAAGGATCATCATGCCGATGATGCCTACGTGCAGCACGGGCAGGACCCAGGTGAACTCGCCGAAGAAGCCGCGCAGCCAGGCCGGCGCGGGCAGGAAGCCCTTGCGGACGTTGAACGACGTCACGTACCAGAACATCAGGATCGTGGCGACCCAGGCGAGGCAGCACCACAGGCACAGCGCGTTGATCCGGTACAGGGACTGGAACTGCAGCCAGGTGCAGAAGCCCACTCCGAAGAGCGTGCCGGCGTTGAAGGTGAGCCAGTACCAGCGCGGGAAGCGGGCGCGGGCGAGCAGGCTGACGCCGACGGCGACGACGATGCCGTAGGTCACCAGGCCGAGCATCGGGTTGGGGAAGCCGAAGACGGCCGCCTGGTCGCTCTCCATGACGCTGCCGCAGGAGACGACGGGGTTGAGACTGCACCCGGGGGTGAAGGTCGTCCCGGCGACCTTGGCCTCGAGCAGCTTGAACTTGTCGAGCGTGATGACCCACGCGGCGAGCAGTCCGGCCGCGCCGGTGATCACCAGCAGCAGCGCGAAGGCGCGGCTGCCGCCCTCGGTGCGCGGTGTTCCGGATGCGGGTTCCGGCGCGGGCTCCGCCACGGTGGAGACGTCCTTCACTGTCGTCTTGCTCATCACGCCGATTCCGTCACTGGTGAGTCGGACCTGCTTCGGGCAGGGCCATTGTGCCGCACCACCCTGTATGGCCACCGTTCGATGAACATATGAACGGTCCGGCGATCACCCCGGAGCGGCTCGTTCCGGCCAACACCCGTTCCCCGGGGGCACGCGCGGACGAACACGCGCGCCCCTGGGGTGACCGGACGTACCGGCGCGCTAGCCGAGCCTGGACTCCAGCTCGGCCACGATCTCGTTGACGCCGATCGCGGTCTGCTCGCCGGACTCCATGTCCTTGAGCTGGACGACGCCGTCGGCCAGGTCGCGCTCGCCCAGGACCAGGGCGTAGCGGGCGCCCGAGCGGTTGGCCGCCTTCATCGCGGCCTTGAGGCCCTTGCCGCCGTAGGAGAAGTCGGCGGCTACGCCGTTCTTGCGCAGCTCGGTGACCTTGGCGAAGAGGATCCGGCGGGCCTCCTCGCCCAGCGGCACCGCGTAGACGGAGGTGGCGGACGGAATGTCCAGTTCGATGCCCTCCGCCTCCAGGGCGAGGACGGTGCGGTCGACGCCGAGGGCCCAGCCCACGGACGGCAGGGACGGGCCGCCGATCATCTCGGAGAGTCCGTCGTACCGTCCGCCGCCGCCCACCGCGGACTGGGAGCCGAGCCCGTCGTGGACGAACTCGAACGTGGTGCGCGTGTAGTAGTCCAGGCCGCGCACCAGCTTCGGGTCGTCCTCGAAGACGACGCCCGCCGCCGTGATCAGGTCGCGCACCTCCTCGTGGTACGCCTTGCAGGCGTCGCACAGGTAGTCGCGCAGCAGCGGGGCGTCGGTGAGCTGCTTCTGGACGTCGGGGCGCTTGTCGTCCAGCACGCGCAGCGGGTTGATCTCGGCCCGGCGCAGGGTGTCCTCGTCCAGGTCGAGGCCGCGCAGGAAGTCCTGGAGCGCGGCCCGGTAGACGGGGCGGCACTCCTGGTCGCCCAGGCTGTTGAGCAGGATGCGGAAGTTCCGCAGGCCCAGCGCGCGGTACGACTGGTCGGCCAGGATGATCAGCTCGGCGTCCAGGGCCGGGTCCTCGGCACCGATCGCCTCGGCGCCGACCTGGGAGAAGTGACGGTAACGGCCCTTCTGGGGGCGCTCGTAGCGGTACTGCGAGCCCGAGTACCAGACCTTGACCGGGAGGTTGCCCGCCTTGTGCAGGTTGGCCTCCAGGACCGCGCGCAGCACGGGGGCGGTCGTCTCCGGGCGCAGGGCGAGCCGGTCGCCGCCCTTGGTCTCGAAGACGTACATCTCCTTGGTCACGATGTCGGTGGACTCGCCGACCCCGCGCGCGAACAGCTCGACGTTCTCGAAGCCGGGCGTCTCGATGTAGCCGTAGCCGGAGTTGCGCAGCGGGGCCGCGATCGCCTCGCGGACCGCCAGGAACTTGGCGGAGTCGGGGGGCAGCAGGTCGTACGTGCCCTTGGGGGCCTTGAAGGTGCTCACGGGAGGTATCTCGTCACATTCCTCGTCGGGGCGCGTCGAAGGCGCCCTGGCCGGCCGCCACCTGCCGCAGATACGGGTTGGTGGCGCGCTCCTGGCCGATGGTCGTGTATTCGTTGTGACCGGGCAGCACCACGGTGGCGTCGTCGAGCGGCAGGACCACGCGGGCCAGGGACTCGAGCATGTCGTCCATGGAGCCACCGGGGAGGTCGGTGCGTCCGATGGAGCCGGAGAACAGCAGGTCGCCCGAGAACAGGACCGGCGGGATGTCCGCCGACTCGGGCAGGCCGAAGGTCACCGACCCCTTCGTATGGCCCGGTGCGTGCGCGACGGTCAGCTCCAGGCCCGCCAGCTCCAGCTCGGCGCCGTCGGTCAGCTCCTTGACGTCGTCCGGCTCCCCGACCGTCAGCTCGCCCATGAGCGGCATGCCGATGGTGCGGCCGATGCCCTTCTCGGGGTCGCTCATCATGTACCGGTCCTCGGGGTGGATCCAGGCGGGCACGTCGTGCGCGCCGCACACCGGGACGACCGAGGCGACGTGGTCGATGTGGCCGTGGGTGAGGACGACGGCGACGGGCTTGAGCCGATGCTTCCTGATCGCTTCCTCGACTCCGGGGGCCGCCTGATGGCCCGGGTCGATGATCACGCACTCCTCACCGGCGGCGGGGGCGACGAGATAACAGTTCGTCCCCCAGGCCCCGGCGGGGAACCCGGCAATGAGCACGATCGTCCTTCGTTTGTGTCGGTACGGGTGGGCTTGCGAACGGGCCGCGCCCATGGTCAGAGCCTACCGGCGGTGCCGTTTCCTCAGCGAACCCATATACGGTACGGGGCTACACGCCCACGGTCGGCTCATCGCACCCACGCGTACCGGTCGGCACACGAAGACGCATGAGGAGAGAAACCGGTGGTCAGCCAGGAGCAGCGGCGGCGTCAGCTCGCCCGGGAGAAGTTCTTGCGGCAGCAGCAGCGACGTACCTCCGCGCGGCGCAAGGCGCGCACCCGCAACGCGGCGATCGCGTCGGTGCTCGGCGTGATTCTGATCGGCAGCGTCGCGCTGTACACGACCGGAGTGGTCCTCAAGGACGACGACGACAAGACGAACGCCAACGCGGAGGTGACGCCGAGCCCTTCGGCGAGCAAGAAGGCCGAGGACCCGTGCGACAAGCCCGCCGAGGGCAAGGTCAAGACGCAGACCTGGAAGAAGGAACCTGCGATGACCATCGACAAGTCGGCGAAGTACGCGATGAAGCTGTCGACGACCTGCGGTGACATAGGGATCGACCTGAAGACGTCGGCGGCGCCGCACACCGTCAACTCGTTCAACTTCCTCGCGGGGAAGGGGTTCTTCGACCACACCCCGTGCCACCGCCTCACCACCAACGGGATCTTCGTGCTCCAGTGCGGCGACCCGACGGGCCAGGGCAACGGTGGTCCGGGCTACAACATCCCGGACGAGAACCTGAAGGACAAGAGCCTCAAGAAGAACACGTACCCGGCGGGCACGATCGCGATGGCGAACACCGGGCAGCCGAACTCCGGCGGCAGCCAGTTCTTCCTCGTGTACCAGGACAGTCCGCTGCCGCCCAGCTACACGCCGTTCGGCACGATCTCCGAGGACGGCATGACCGTGCTCAAGAAGATCGCGGCGGCCGGCGAGAGCACCGGCGCGGGTGACGGAGCGCCCAACGCGACGGTCGTGATCGACAAGGCCACCGTCTCGAAATCCTGACCCTCATCAGCGAAAGTTCGGTCGCGCGGGATGCGGACAGGCCACCCGCCGGTCGCCTATCTTGGCCGTGACGAAACTGTGGACGATGCCCGGGGGAAGCGAATCCCTCCGTCGGCATCATGTGGAGGAGGCGCTGTGAGCAGCGACCCGTGGGGCCGCGTCGACGAGACGGGCACCGTGTACGTGCGTACGGCCGACGGCGAGCAGGTCGTCGGATCCTGGCAGGCGGGCTCCCCCGAGGAGGCGCTGGCCTATTTCGAACGCAAGTACGAAGGCCTGGTTGTCGAGATCGGCCTCCTCGAAAAGCGGGTGAAGACCACCGACCTGTCGGCGAAGGACGCCCAGACCGCCGTCGACCACCTGCGCGAGCAGGTGGACGCGCACCACGCGGTCGGCGACCTGGACGCGCTGCGGGCCCGGCTGGACAAGCTCGTCGGCCTCGTGGAGACACGGCGCGAGGAGCGCAAGGCCCAGCGGGCGAAGCAGTCCGACGAGGCGCGCGGCGCCAAGGAGGCGCTGGTCGCCGAGGCGGAGGAACTGGCGCGCTCCGACCAGTGGCGGGTGGCCGGTGAACGGCTGCGCGCCCTGGTGGACACCTGGAAGGGCCTGCCGCGCCTGGACCGCAAGTCCGACGACGAGCTGTGGCACCGCTTCTCGCACGCGCGCTCGGCGTTCTCCAAGCGCCGCAAGCAGCACTTCGCCCAGCTCGACGCGCAGCGCGAGGAGGCCCGGCAGACCAAGGAACGGCTGGTCTCCGAGGCCGAGGCGCTGTCGAACTCCACGGACTGGGGGCCGACGGCCGCGCGCTACCGCGACCTCATGTCCGAGTGGAAGGCCGCCGGCCGTGCGCAGCGCGAGCACGAGGACGACCTGTGGAACCGCTTCCGCGGCGCCCAGGACGTCTTCTTCGCCGCCCGCGGCTCGGTCTTCGCCGAGCGGGACGCCGAGCAGGCGGAGAACCTGAAGCTCAAGGAGGAGCTGGTCGAGGAGGCCGAGAAGCTCGTCCCGGTCAAGGACCTGAAGGCGGCCCGGGCCGCCTTCCGCTCGGTCAACGAGCGCTGGGAGGCCATCGGCCACGTCCCGCGCGACGCCCGCCCGAAGGTCGAGGGGCGGATGCACGCGGTCGAGCGGGCGCTCCAGGACGCCGAGGAGACCGAGTGGCGCCGGACCAACCCGGAGGCACGCGCGCGTGCCGAGGGGCTGACCGGACAGCTGCAGGCCGCCGTCGACAAGCTGCGCTCCCAGATCGACCAGGCGCGTGCCCAGGGCAACAACGCCAAGGCCGACAAGCTGGAGCGTGAGCTGGAGGGCCGGCAGGCGCTGCTGGACCAGGCGCTGAAGGGCCTGCACGAGTTCGGCGGCTGACACACCCGCGCAGACGAGAGGGGCTCCCGTACGGTGCGTACGGGAGCCCCTCTCGTCTGTGTCGTACGGGCCTGTACGGGCCGCTAGGACGGCCTGCGCGCCGACGTCACCCTGTACACGTCGTAGACGCCCTCCACGCCGCGTACGGCCTTCAGGACGTGCCCGAGGTGCTTCGGGTCGCCCATCTCGAAGGTGAAGCGGGAGGTGGCCACCCGGTCGCGGGAGGTCTGGACCGCCGCGGAGAGGATGTTGACGTGCTGGTCGGACAGCACGCGTGTGACGTCCGACAGCAGCCGGGAGCGGTCCAGGGCCTCGACCTGGATGGCGACCAGGAAGACGGAGGACTGGGTGGGCGCCCACTCGACCTCGAGGATGCGCTCGGGCTCGCGGGAGAGCGAGTCCACGTTCACACAGTCACTGCGGTGGACCGAGACGCCGCTGCCCCGGGTGACGAAGCCGATGATGGGGTCGCCGGGTACGGGCGTACAGCAGCGGGCCAGCTTGACCCACACGTCCTCGACGCCCTTGACGACGACGCCCGGGTCGGCGCTGGTCCGGCGCTTGCGGCCGCGACCGTGGGCCGGCGGGATCGACTCGTCGATCTCCTCGGTCGCGGCTTCCTCGCCCCCGAGCGCCTGGACGAGCTTCTGCACGATGTTCTGCGCGGAGACATGGCCCTCGCCGATCGCCGCGTACAGCGCGGAGATGTCCGAGTAGCGCATCTCGTGGGCGAGGGTGACCAGGGAGTCGCCGGTCAGGATCCGCTGGATCGGCAGGTTCTGCTTGCGCATGGCGCGGACGATGGCGTCCTTGCCCTGCTCGATCGCCTCGTCGCGGCGCTCCTTGGAGAACCAGGCGCGGATCTTGTTGCGGGCACGCGGCGACTTCACGAAGCCGAGCCAGTCCCGGGAGGGGCCCGCGCCGGCCGCCTTGGAGGTGAAGACCTCCACCAGGTCGCCGTTGTCCAGGGTGGACTCCAGCGGGACGAGCCGGCCGTTGACCCGTGCCCCTATGGTGCGGTGACCGACCTCGGTGTGGACGGCGTAGGCGAAGTCCACGGGGGTGGCGCTCGCCGGGAGCGCTATGACGTCGCCCTTGGGGGTGAAGACGAAGACCTCGTTGCGGGAGAGGTCGAAGCGCAGGGACTCCAGGAACTCGCCCGGGTCCTCGGTCTCCTTCTGCCAGTCGAGGAGCTGGCGCAGCCACGCCATGTCGTTGAGGTGGTCGTCCTTGCCCTTGCCGGACGACTTGGGCGCGTCGCTGCGCACCTTGGAGGCGCCGGCGACGGCCTCCTGCTTGTACTTCCAGTGCGCGGCGATGCCGTACTCCGCGCGGCGGTGCATGTCGAAGGTGCGGATCTGCAGCTCGACGGGCTTGCCGCCGGGGCCGATGACCGTCGTGTGCAGCGACTGGTACATGTTGAACTTGGGCATCGCGATGTAGTCCTTGAACCGCCCCGGAACCGGGTTCCAGCGGGCGTGGACCGTGCCCAGCGCCGCGTAGCAGTCGCGGACGGTGTCCACCAGGACGCGGATGCCCACCAGGTCGTAGATCTCCGCGAAGTCACGGCCGCGGACGATCATCTTCTGGTAGACGCTGTAGTAGTGCTTGGGGCGGCCGGTGACGGTCGCCTTGATGCGGGCCGCGCGCAGGTCCTGCTGGACCTCGTCGGTGACGACGGCGAGGTACTCGTCGCGCTTGGGGGCGCGCTCGGCGACCAGGCGGACGATCTCGTCGTACATCTTGGGGTAGAGGATCGCGAAGGCGAGGTCCTCCAGCTCCCACTTGATGGTGTTCATGCCCAGCCGGTGGGCGAGCGGCGCGTAGATCTCCAGGGTCTCGCGCGCCTTCTTCTCCTGCTTCTCGCGCTTGAGGTAGCGCATGGTGCGCATGTTGTGCAGGCGGTCGGCGAGCTTGATGACCAGGACGCGCGGGTCCTTGGCCATGGCGACGACCATCTTGCGCACGGTCTCGGCCTGCGCGGCCTCGCCGAACTTGACCTTGTCCAGCTTGGTGACGCCGTCGACGAGCAGGGTGACCACGTCGCCGAAGTCACGGCGCAGGTCCTCCAGGCCGTACTCGGTGTCCTCGACGGTGTCGTGCAGCAGGCCGGCCATCAGCGTGGCCGGGTCCATGCCCAGCTCGGCGAGGATGGTGGTGACGGCGAGCGGGTGCGTGATGTACGGGTCGCCGCTCTTGCGCTTCTGCCCCCGGTGCCAGCGTTCGGCGACCTGGTAGGCGCGCTCGATCTGGCGCAGGGTGGCCGTCTCGATCTTGGGGTCGTTGCCGCGCACTATGCGCAGCAGGGGCTCCAGGACCGGGTTGTACGGGTTGGCGCGCTGGACGCCGAGCCGGGCCAGGCGGGCGCGGACGCGGTTGGAGGAACCGGAGCGGGCGGTCTGGCCCGCGGGGGCGCGGACCACCGGCGCGTTCTGCGGGCGCTCCGGCGGCAGCGGCTTCGGGTGCGGCTGCCGCTCGGCGGGCTTGTCGACCGGCCCGGACGAGGCGTGCCTGATCGGCCCACGCGTGTCGTTCTTCGCCTGGGGCGCGCTGGGCGCGGGCTTCGCCGCGGACGCCGAGGCGGACTCGGGCTTTGCGGCGGTCAGTGGCTGGGCCTCGTCTGGCAAGAGGACTCCTCGTGCGCGATCCGGGTCCCCCGGTCAGGCTCCGGAGATCCCATGGTAGCGATCCTGCCCCCGGGGATCGCCTTCAGGCCAATGTGAGGGCCGTCAACCCGGGAAACGCCTGGGGCGGGCGCCGGATTCCTCCGGGCCCGCCCCAGGTGCGCGGTGTGCGCGGTCAGACGGTGAGCAGCGCCTTAAGCGGCGCCCCCGCCAGGGCCGGCTCCAGGCGGGCCCGGCCGCCGAGGAAGCCCAGCTCCATGAGGACGGCGAGGCCGGCGACCTGGGCGCCGGCCCGGCGGATCAGCTCCAGGGACGCCTCGGCGGTGCCGCCGGTGGCGAGGACGTCGTCGACGACCAGCACGCGGTCGCCCGCGTCCAGGTCCTCGGCGTGCACCTCGATCTCGGCGGAGCCGTACTCCAGGTCGTACGCCTGGCCGAGGGTGGCTCCGGGGAGCTTGCCCGCCTTGCGTACGGGGATGAAGCCGAGGCCCGCCCGCAGGGCCACCGGGGCGCCCAGGATGAAGCCGCGGGCCTCCAGGCCGACGACCTTGGTGGCGCCGGTCTGCCCGGCGACCTCGGCGAGCGCGTCGGTCAGGACCGTGAAGGCCGCGGGGTCGGCCAGGAGCGGGGTGATGTCCTTGAACACCACGCCCGGCTCCGGGTAGTCGGCCACGTCCCGGATGCGGCTGAGCAGCAGCTCCGTGATGTCGGTCGTGCCGGTCATCGGCGCTTCCCCGAAGGACGGCCGCGGCCCCGGCCGCGAGAGGCGGGCCGGCTGCGGGGGCCGACGACCGCGGCGGCCGCGTCGTCGGGTTCCTCGTCCTCGTAGGACTCCCCGTCGTCGGCGGACTGCGCGGGCTCGCCCTTGGCGGCGGCCTGGGCGCGCTTGGCCAGGACGCGCTTCTTGAGGGCCTTCATCTGCGGCTCGGCCTCCTTGAGGTCGGCGACGAGCGGCGTGGCGATGAAGATCGACGAGTAGGCGCCCGCGGCGAGACCGACGAACAGCGACAGCGAGATGTCGTTGAGCATGCCGGCGCCGAGGACACCGCCGCCGATGAACAGCAGACCGCCCACCGGCAGCAGCGCGACCACCGTGGTGTTGATGGAGCGGACCAGGGTGCTGTTGATCGAGCGGTTGGCGATCTCGCCGTAGGTCCAGCGGGTCTGTTTGGTGATGTCCCTCGTCTGCTCCTTGAGACTGTCGAAGACGACGACGGTGTCGTAGAGCGAGTAGCCGAGAATGGTCAGCAGACCGATCACCGTGCCCGGTGTGACCTCGAAGCCGACGAGGGCGTAGATGCCGACGGTGATGGTGATGTCGTGGATCAGCGCGACGAACGCGGCGAGTGCCATCCGCCACTCGAACGCGATCGCCAGGTAGATCACCACCAGGACCATGAAGATCCCCAGGCCCTGCCAGGCCTTGTTGGCGATCTGGTCACCCCAGCTGGGGCCGACCAGATCGGCGTTGATCTTCTCGGCGGGGGTGTCCAGGTCCTTGGCGAGCTGCTGCTTGATCTGGTCCGACGCCCCGGTGTCGGTGCCCGCGATCTGGATGCGGAGGCTGCCGTCGCCGAGCTTCTGGACGATCGCGTCGTGCCCGGAGGCGTCCTCCGCGTAGGTCTCCGCCTGGGAGACCGAGGCGCTCATGTTCTTCGGGGTGGTGAAGACCGCGCCGCCCTGGAACTCGATGCCCATGTGCAGGCCCCGCACCGCCAGGCCGACGATGGCCGTGATGGTGATGAGGATCGAGATGCCGTACCAGAGCTTGCGGTTCTTGACGAAGTCGTAGCCGACCTCGCCGTGGTGCAGTCGGGCGCCGAGGTTGCCGAGCTTTCCCATCTCACGCCTCCTTCGGGTCGACGGGGCCGGCGGGACGGGACGTACGGCGGGTGCGGCGCAGCGGCGGCTTGGCGCCCAGGCTCTTCGGGTCGAGGCCGGACCACTTGTGGCCACTGGCGAAGAACTTGCGGCGGGCCATCAGCGTGAGCAGCGGCTTGGTGAAGAGGAACACCACCACCACGTCGAGGAGGGTGGTCAGACCCAGCGTGAACGCGAAGCCCTGCACCTTGCCGACGGTGACGATGAAGAGCACCGCGGCGGCGAGGAACGACACGAAGTCGGAGACCAGGATGGTGCGCCGGGCGCGCGGCCAGGCCCGCTCGACGGCGGGACGCAGCGTGCGGCCCTCCCTGATCTCGTCACGGACCCGTTCGAAGTAGACGATGAACGAGTCCGCCGTGATGCCGATGGCGACGATGGCTCCGCAGACGGCCGGCAGGTTCAGCGCGAAGCCGATGGTCGGGCCGAGCAGCGACATGATCACGTACGTCAGGCCCGCGGAGACCAGCAGCGAGGTGACGGCGATGAACGACAGGCCGCGGTAGTAGACCAGCAGGTAGAGGACGACCAGGACGAGGCCGATGGCACCCGCGATCAGACCGGCCTTGAGCTGCTCACCGCCGAGCGCGGCGGTGACGGTGGTGACGCTGTCCTCCTTGAAGGTCAGCGGCAGCGCACCGTAGGAGAGCATGTTGGCGAGGCCCTGGGCCTCTTCCTGGTCGAAGTTGCCGGAGATCTCCGCGCTGCCGCCGGTGAGCGCCTGGCTGACGTACGGGTCGGAGACGACCTCGTTGTCCAGGACGATGGCGAACTGGTTCTGCGGGGACTGGTTCTTCGCCAGCTTGCCGGTGATGTCCGCGAACTTCTTGCCGCCGTCGTCCGTGAACTTCATCGTCACGGTCCAGCCGGCGCCGGTCTGGGTGTTGAGGACGGCCTCGGACTTGTCGATGTCGGTGCCGTCGACCGACGCGGGGCCGAGGACGTACTTCTGCCACTGGCCCTGCGAGTTCTGGCCGCAGGCCACGATCGAGTCGCCCGGCTTGGAGCCCTCGCCGGCCTTGGCGCGGTCGGCCGCCTTCGTGCAGTCCAGCGCCGCGTACTGCTGCTGGAGCTTGGCGTTGGCTTCGTCGCCGGAGGGGCTGCCGCTCGGGGACGGGGAGGCGCCGTCGGAGGTCTTGGCGGACGGGCTGGGGTCGGCCTTGAGGGCGTCGGACGCGGCGCGGCCCTGGCCGGTGGCGCTCGCCGAGGCGGAGTCGGAGGGCGTGGAGCTCGCGCCGTCCTTGTCGGTCGCCTTGTCCTGCCCGTCGGTGGCCTTGTCGGTGGCCTTGTCGCTCGCCTTGTCCGAGGGGTCGCCGGTGGCGCTCGGCGACGGGCTGCCCGTCGCGTTCGCACCGGAGAGCTCGGTGGCTACGACCGGGCGGAAGTACAGCTTGGCGGTGGTGCCGACCTGCTGGCGGGCTTCCTCGGAATTCGTCCCCTTGGGGATGTTGACGATGATGTTCCGGTCGCCCTGGGTCTGGACCTCGGCCTCGGAGACACCCAGACCATTGACACGGCGCTCCATGATGTCGACCGCGGTGTCCATGTTGGTCTTGTTGATCGCGGACTCCTGGCCCGCTTCCGGGACCGCCCGGAGAGTGATACTGGTGCCGCCGGCCAGGTCGATACCGAGACGCGGAGTCGTGTGTCCGGAGGCGAACATGCCTCCGGTGAGCGCCACGATGGCGATCAGAATCAGGGCCAGCGAGCGCCCGGGCCTACTCGGAGCGCTCGCATTCTTTCCCTTTTTAGGTGCTACCACCTTTGCGTACTCCCTCTCGGGCCGCTTCGCGCCGGGGAGGCGTCACCCGCGGCCATCACATGGTGTCCGGATCCGTGCGAGCCACGCGTCACACGGGGTGGGGGGGGGGGGGGGGGGGGGGGGGGGGGGGGGGGGGGCGCCGGCGGGGGGGGGGGGGGGGGGGCGGGGGGGGGGGGCGGGGCGGGCGGCTGCGGGCGCCGCCGGGCGGGCTGGGCGGAGGGCTGCGGTGGGCTGGTGCGGG
>NZ_JBIDAU010000014.1:130817-157036 GCF_043202655.1 Streptomyces sp. NPDC048171 | reverse complement strand
GCCCGGTTACATTCCGAACCCGGAAGCTAAGCCTTACAGCGCCGATGGTACTGCAGGGGGGACCCTGTGGGAGAGTAGGACGCCGCCGAACAATCTTTGGGAAGGACCCCTGGTCCCCAGCGTTCAGCTGGGGACCAGGGGTCCTTTCGTTTTTTCAGGGCGCACCGGGTACCCGGCTGCGCGAGAATGACTTGCGGTACCGAAGACAGGAGTCACCCGATGTCCACCAACTCTCCCGACGACCGACCGGAGCGCGATCAGCGGCGCCGGGACAGTGGTGACCGCGGCGACCGTGGGGGTCAGCGCGGAGACCGTGGCGGCTTCCGTCGCGACAACGACCGTGACCGCGGCGGGCAGCGTGGCGGCGGATTCCGCCGTGACGACCGTGACCGCGGGCCGCGTCGCGATGACCGCGATCGGGGCGGTGACCGCGGGTTCCGTCGCGACGACCGTCCCTCGTTCCGTCGCGACGACCGCCGCGACGACCGCGGTGACCGTGGCGATCGCGCTGCCTTCCGCCGAGATGATCGACGTGACGACCGTCGAGATGATCGACGTGACGATCGGGGCGACCGTCCCTCGTTCCGTCGTGACGACCGGGGCGACCAGCGGGGTGGCTTCCGCCGTGACGAGCGTCGCGATGACCGTCCCTCGTTCCGTCGCGATGACAACCGAGGTGGCGGGTACGGGCGTCGGGACGACCGTGACCGTGGACCGCGTCGTGACGACCGCGGTGATCGTCCTTCGTTCCGTCGTGATGACCGTCGTGATGACCGTCCTTCGTTCCGTCGCGATGACCGGCGCGACGACCGTCCCTCGTACCGTCGCGACGAGCGCCCCTCATACCGTCAGGACGACCGCCGCGACGACCGTCGTGAGCGTCCGTCCTACCGTCGGGATGATCGACGCGACGACCGGCGCGACGACCGCCGTGACGAGCGTCCTCCGTTCCGTCGTGACGACCGCGGTGACCGCGGTGACCGTGGTGACCGTCCCGCCTACCGTCGGGACGACCGGCGCGATGATCGTCGCGACGACCGGGGCGACCGGGGTGGCTTCCGGCGGGACGACAACCGTGGGGGTGACCGCGGTGGATTCCGTGGCCGGGACGACCGCGGTGGGCGTGGGCCCCGTCGGGACGACCGCGGTGGCCGGCCCGGAGGCTTCCGGGGGCGCGACGACCGGCACGGTGGCGGTGGACGCTTCCGTGACGAGCGGGACCGTGACCGCGACCGGGACCGGGAGCCGATCAAGCGCCTGCCGATCCCCGAGGAGGTCACCGGCGACGAGATCGACAAGGACGTGCGGCAGGAGCTGCAGAGCCTGCCCAAGACGCTCGCGGAGGACGTCGCCAGGAACCTGGTGATGGTCGCCAGGCTGCTGGACGAGGACCCGGAGGGGGCGTACGGCTACTCCAGGGTGGCCCTGCGGCTGGCGTCCCGTGTCGCCGCCGTACGGGAGGCCGCCGGTTTCGCGGCGTACGCCAACCAGAAGTACAGCGAGGCGCTGGCGGAGTTCCGTGCCGCGCGGCGGATGACCGGTTCCGTGGAGCTGTGGCCGGTGATGGCCGACTGCGAGCGTGGGCTGGGCCGTCCGGAGAAGGCGCTGGACATGGCCGGCACCCCCGAGGTGCACAAGCTGGACAAGGCCGGTCAGGTCGAGATGCGTCTCGTGGCGGCCGGCGCCCGGCGCGACATGGGGCAGCTGGACGCGGCCATCGTGACGCTGCAGAGCCCCGAGCTGGCCTCCAACTCCGTGCAGCCGTGGACCGCGCGGCTGCGTTACGCCTACGCCGACGCGCTGCTGGCCGCGGGCCGTGAGCAGGAGGCGCGGGAGTGGTTCGCGAAGGCCGTGGAGTCCGACCGGGACGGCAGCACGGACGCCTCCGACCGGCTGGCCGAGCTGGACGGCGTGGACTTCGTGGACGCCCTCGACGAAGGTGCGGAGGACGCCGGGGAGAGCACGGCCGTTCAGGACGAGGCCGAGGACGGCGACAAGGACTGACGCGACGTCTAAGGGGCGGGACCGTACGTTACGGTCCCGCCCCTTTCGCGTTACGCGTCGAGTGCGCGCAGCACCAGACCGGAGGCCGGCTTCGGGCCGAAGGACGTCGACTTGCGGGGCATCGTGACGCCCTGCCGGGCCAGTTCGCGGACGACCTCCTCGCGGACCGGGTGCATCAGCACCGCCGTACCGCCGTCGCGTTCCGCCTTCTCGACCGTGGCCGCCGTGTCGTGGATGTAGGAGACGTGGGCCGCCGAGTCGTCGGGGATGTGCCAGACGTGGGCGAGGAGTGTGGTGTGCAGGACGGTGGCGTCCAGCGTGCGCCAGGCCTCGGGCCGGTCGGTGGGGACGGTGCGGGCCAGCAGAGCGGGTTCGGGGCGGTCCACGAGGTGGAAGGCGCCGTCGCCGGCGAGCAGGAAGGCGTTGCCCGCGTCGGCGGCCTTCGCCAGGGTGTCCAGGGACTCGGCCAGCGGCGTGTCCAGGCGGCGGACTTGGAAGTGGCCGTCCAGGGCGGCGACGGCGTCCCGCACCGGGAGGTCGTGCAGCAGGCGGTGGATGGCGCGGACCCGCAGCGGATAGCGGACCGTGTCGACCAGGAGGACCAGGCCGTGGTCCCACGGGCTGGGGGAGGGGTGCTCCGCGCGGAGGGTGCGGTAGGTCGCCCAGCGGTGGTGGCCGTCCGCGATGAGGGCCTGGTGCCGTGCCAGTTCGCCGCGGACCCGGGCCACCGCGTCGGGGTCGGTGACCGACCACAGTCGGTGGCGGTAGCCGTCCTCCGTGGTCGTCGCGAGCAGCGGTGGCTGTTGGGCGGTGCGTTCCACGAGGGCGGTGGTGGCGGACGTGGTGTCGTCGCCGCGGTAGGTCAGCAGCAGGGGTTCGAGGTTCGTCCAGGTGGCGCGCATGAGCGCCGCGCGGTCGGCGACGACGTGCGGCATGACGTCCTCGTGCGGCAGGACGACACGCTCGGCGGGGTCCGACACGCGCAGGGCGCCGATGATGCCGCGTTGCAGGAGGCCGTCGCCGGCGCGCTGTTCGTAGACGTACAGGCCCGGTTCGGGGTCGGTGGTCAGGACGCCCTCGGCCAGCCAGCGCCGCAGGGTCCGGGCGGCCTGTTCGTGGCGCGCCTCCGGGGTGGGGGCCTGGGGCAGGATCAGCCGGACGATGTTGTGCGGGTCGGCGGACTCCAGGTGCAGCAGGCCGTCGGGGCGGACCACGACGTCGTAGGGCGGGGACGTCACGGCGGCCAGGCTGCCGACCCGGTCGGGGTCGTAGCGGAGGCCTCGGAACGGGGTGAGTTCCAGGCCCCGGTGCGCCGTTGCTTCCGGGTGACCTGCAGTGTTCATCCCGGCATCGTACGTCTGTCGGTGGCATGGGGGATGATCGGGGGAAAGGCGTCGAACGAGGAGCGATGTGCAATGAGCCGGAGCGTCAGGACGAGGCCCGCGGGCAGTGGGCGGCACCTGAGCGAGGCGTACGACACGGCGCTGCTCGACCTGGACGGCGTGGTGTACGCCGGGGGGAACGCGATCGCGCACGCGGTCGACTCGCTCGCCGTGGCCCGCGACGGCGGCATGCACCTCGCGTACGTGACGAACAACGCCCTGCGGACGCCGGACGCGGTGGCCGGGCACCTGACCGAGTTGGGGATCGCGACGGACGCCGCCGACGTCATCACGTCCGCCCAGGCGGTGGCCCGGCTGATCGCCGACCAGCTGCCGGCGGGGTCGCGGGTGCTGGTCATCGGGGGCGAGGGACTGCGCGTGGCACTGCGTGAACGCGGCCTCGAGCCGGTGGAGTCCGCCGAGGACGACCCGGCGGCCGTGGTGCAGGGGTACGGCGGGCCCGAGCTGCCGTGGGGGCGGTTCGCCGAGGCGTGCTATGCCATCGCGCGGGGCCTGCCCTGGTACGCGTCCAACACGGACCTCACCATTCCGGGCGCCCGGGGAATCGCCCCGGGCAACGGCGCGGCGGTGGAGGTGGTGCGGATCGCGACCGGCGCCGAGCCGCAGGTCGCGGGGAAGCCGTTGCCTCCCATGCACCGGGAGACGATCCTGCGCACCGGCGCACGGCGGCCGTTGGTGGTCGGGGACCGCCTGGACACGGACATCGAGGGCGCGTTCAGCGGCGAGGTCGACTCGCTGCTCGTCCTGACCGGTGTGACCGACGGCGCGCAGTTGCTGTCCGCGCCGCCGCGGCACCGGCCGACGTACGTCGACGCGGATCTGCGCGGACTGCTCACCGGGCAGCCGGAGGTCACCGGTGGCGCGGACGACGGATTCCGCTGCGGTGGCTGGACGGCGACGGCGGGCGAGGACCGGCTGGAACTGGAGGGCGACGGCGAGGCGCTGGACGCTCTGCGTGCCTTGTGCGCGGCGGCCTGGACGGCCGGCGGGGAGGAAGGGTGCGGCCTGGACTCGGGGAAGGCGCTGGCGCGGCTGGGGCTGTGAGCCACCGGGGCGGGCGGCGGCCGCACGCCACGGGATCGTGATCGTTTGGCAGGGTAGGCTAGCCTAACCAGCGTGTTGGTCGAGAGTCCCCCCGAACAGCGCGCGGAGACCGCCCCCGCGCCGCCCGCCAAGCGCCGCGTCCTGCGTGCCGCGGGGCTGCCCGTGTCCGTGGCCGTGCTGGTGTCCGTCGTGCTGGCGAGCATCGCGATCGGTGCGAAGGACCTGTCCCTGGCGCAGGTCTGGCACGGTCTGTTCCACGACTCGGGCACCTACGGCGACGTCGTGGTCGGCGAACGTCTGTCGCGGACCGTCCTCGGTCTGCTGGCCGGCGCCGCGCTCGGCCTCGCGGGCGCGGTGCTCCAGGCGCTCACCCGCAATCCACTGGCCGACCCGGGACTGCTCGGCATCAACGCCGGAGCCTCGGCCGCGGTCGTCACGGCCATCACCTTCTTCGGCGTCACCTCGCTGACCGGATACGTCTGGTTCGCCTTCGCCGGTGCCGCCGGGGTCGGCGCGCTGGTCTGGTTCCTGGGCGGCAGCCGGGGGGCCACGCCGGTGCGGCTGGTCCTGGCCGGCACCGCGATCAGCGCCGCGCTGTTCGGCTACCTCCAGGCCGTGATGATCATGGACGACGCGGCGCTGGGCAGGATGCGCTTCTGGACGGTGGGTTCGCTCGCCTCGGCGACCGACAGCACCATCATGGAAGTGCTGCCGTTCTTCGGCGTGGGCACGATCCTCGCGCTCGCGCTCGCCCGGCCGCTCAACGCCATGGAGATGGGCGACGACACCGCCAAGGCCCTCGGCGCCAATCTGAACCGCACCCGGGCGCTGGCCATGCTCGCCGCGACCGTGCTGTGCGGGGCGGCGACCGCGGCCTGCGGGCCGATCGTGTTCGTCGGCCTGATGGTCCCGCACATCGTCCGCTCCTTCACCGGTCCCGACCTGCGCTGGATCCTGCCGTACGCCGCGATCCTGTCACCCGTGCTGCTGCTGGGCGCGGACGTCCTCGGCCGGATCGTCGCACGGCCCGCGGAGCTCCAGGTGGGCATCGTCACCGCCGTCCTCGGCGGGCCGGTCTTCATCTATCTCGTACGACGGCGGAGGACGGCCCAGCTGTGAGGACCGCGAAGACCGTGAGGACTGTGAAGACCCCCAGGAACGCCAAGAAGGTCAAGAGCGCCGAGAAGGCCAAGGCCCTGAAGAGCAGCCGAGCCGTTCGCGGGCCCGGTGGCCTGTCGTTCCGCCTCGACGTGCGGGCCGTGGTCGTCGTCGCCCTGCTGCTGGTCGTCGCGCTCGCCGCGAGCGTGGTGCTGATCGGCACCGGCGACTTCGGGATACCGGCCGCCGACGTGCTGCGGACCCTGGCCGGCGAGGGCAACGCCGGCCAGGAGTTCATCGTCAACGAACTGCGTCTGCCGCGGGTCCTGGTCGGACTGCTGGTCGGCGCCGCGCTCGGCGTCGGCGGCGCGCTGTTCCAGGCCATCTCCCGCAACCCGCTCGGCAGTCCGGACGTACTCGGCCTCGGACAGGGCGCGACGGCCGGCGCGCTCACCATGATCGTCCTGTTCTCCGGCAGCTCCGCCCAGGTCACCTTCGGCGCGCTCGCCGGCGGCCTGGTGACCGGCACCGCCATCTATCTGCTCGCCTGGAAGCGCGGCGTGCACGGGTACCGGCTGGTCCTGGTGGGCATCGGCGTGTCCGCGATCGTCACGGCGGTCAACGGCTACCTCCTCACCCGGGCCGACATCGTCGACGCCTCCCGCGCCGTCGTCTGGATGACCGGCTCCCTCAACGGCCGCGACTGGGACCAGGTCTGGCCGCTGCTCGCGCTGTGCGCCCTGCTCGTGCCGCTCGTGCTCGGCAACGGACGGGCGCTGCGGATGATGGAGATGGGCGACGACGTCTCGTACGCCCTCGGGGTGCGCGTCGAGCGGGTGCGCGCGCTGCTGATGGTGGCCGCCGTGCTGCTGACCGCCGCCGCCACGGCCGCCGCCGGCCCGGTCAGCTTCGTGGCGCTCACCGCGCCGCAGCTGGCCCGGCGGCTGACCCGTTCGCCGGGTCCCAACCTGCTGCCCTCCCTGTGCATGGGCGCCGCACTGCTGGTGAGCGCCGACTGGATCTCGCAGCGGACCTTCGGCGCGGACCAGCTTCCCGTGGGCGTGGTCACCGGCGTTCTCGGCGGCGTCTATCTGCTGTGGCTGCTGGTCACCGAGCGCAAGGCGGGCCGGATATGAGCGCCGGCACCGGTGGCCGCAGTGGGCCGAACAACCAAAGGAGCAACGTGAACCGCCTGACCGCCGAGAACGTCACCCTCGCCTACGACCAGCGGGTCATCGCGGAGCAGCTGTCGGTGGAGATACCCGACAACTCCTTCACGGTGATCGTCGGCCCGAACGCGTGCGGCAAGTCGACCCTGCTGCGAGCCCTGTCGCGGATGCTCAAGCCCACCCAGGGCCGGGTGCTCCTCGACGGGTCGGTCATCCAGTCGATGCCCGCCAAGCAGGTCGCGCGGACCCTCGGCCTGCTGCCCCAGTCCTCCATCGCGCCCGACGGGATCACCGTCGGCGACCTCGTCGGCCGCGGCCGCTACCCGCACCAGGGGCTGCTGCGGCAGTGGTCGGCCGAGGACGAGCGGGTGGTCCAGGAGTCCATGGCGCAGACCGGCATCTCCGAGCTCGCCGAGCGCTATGTCGACGAACTCTCCGGCGGTCAGCGCCAGCGGGTGTGGATCGCCATGGCGCTCGCCCAGCAGACCCCGTTGCTGCTCCTCGACGAGCCGACGACATACCTGGACATCCAGCACCAGATCGATGTCCTCGACCTGTGCGCCGAACTCCACGAGGAGCAGGGCCGCACGCTCGTGGCGGTCCTGCACGACCTCAACCACGCCGCCCGGTACGCCACCCACCTCATCGCGCTGCGCGAGGGGGAGATCATCGCCGAGGGCGCGCCGCGGGACATCGTCACGGCCGACCTCGTCGAGCGGGTCTTCGGGCTGCGCTGCCAGGTCATCGACGACCCGGAGACGGGGACGCCGCTGGTGGTGCCGGCCGCGCGCAGGGCTCGGGGCGCGGGCGGCACCCAGCTCGGCAAGGCGGTCCGGAAGGTGGCGGCTACAGAAGCTTCCTGAGCCGGAACAGGTCGCGCAGGCCCGCCTCCAGCCGCACCCGGCCCGAGCCCCAGGCCTTGGCGAAGTTCAGTTCGCCGGCGACCAGCGCCACCAGGTCGTCGCCGGTCATCGCCAGCCTGATCTCGGCCTTCTCGCGCGGGGGGCCCGCCAGGGTCTCGCGCACGTCGATCCCGCCGTCCGCCATGCGTCCGGCGAAGGTGACGTCCAGGTCGGTGATGTGGCAGCTCACCGAGCGGTCCAGCGCGGCGGCCGACCGCACGTCCCCTTCGGCGCCCCGCATGTTGTCCGAGAGCTTGTCGAGTGCTGCACGGCACTCCTCAGTCGTCGCCATCGGGACGAACCGTACCCCAGCGGTACGCGGTAGCGTCGGGGCATGAGCGACGCAGTACCGGAGCCGGCGGTCCAGGAGAACGGGGCCGGGCCGGAGCCCCGGGAGGCGGAGTCCGGGTACGAGCCCGCGGCCCCCGCCCCGCTGGGCGTCCCCCGCACCCCGACCGGCAACGCCGAGGTCGACGCCGGGCTGGCCCGGCTGGCCGACGCAGACCACCTGGCCACGGACGGACATGTCGAGGTGTACGAGGATGTACACCGGGGGCTGCGCGACGCGCTCACCGCGCTCGACGCCCGCCCGGGACCCCAGGGCCCCCCGGCGCCCCCGTCGCCGCCATCACCGTACGACCGCAGGAGCTGAACCGAACGTGGCAGGAGTCGCACGCCGCCGTCTCGACGCGGAGCTGGTCCGCCGCAGACTGGCGCGCTCGCGCGAGCACGCCAGCCAGCTGATCGCCGCCGGGCGGGTCTCCGTCGGCAAGACCGTCGCGACCAAGCCCGCCACGCAGGTGGAGACGGCCGCCGCGATCGTGGTGACCGACGACGACGGCGATCCCGACTACGTCTCGCGCGGCGGCCACAAGCTCGCGGGCGCCCTCGCGGCGTTCGGGCCGCGGGGCCTCGTCGTCGAGGGCCGCCGGGCGCTGGACGCCGGCGCCTCCACCGGCGGCTTCACCGACGTACTGCTGCGGGCGGGCGCCGCGCAAGTCGTCGCCGTGGACGTGGGATACGGACAACTCGCCTGGAGCCTCCGGCAGGATGAACGCGTCACCGTCAAGGACCGTACGAACGTACGCGAGTTGACGCTCGAAGCGATCGATGGGGAGCCCGTGGATCTTGTCGTGGGGGATCTGTCCTTCATCCCGCTCGGACTGGTGCTGCCCGCCCTGGCGCGGTGCACCCGGCCGGACGCCGACCTGGTGATGATGGTGAAGCCGCAGTTCGAGGTGGGCAAGGAGCGGCTGGGCAGCGGGGGAGTGGTACGCAGTGCGCAGCTGCGGGCCGAGGCCGTGCGGGGAGTCGCCCACAAGGCCTGGGAACTGGGGCTCGGTGTGAAGGGGGTCACCGCCAGTCCGCTGCCGGGTCCCTCCGGGAACGTCGAGTACTTTCTGTGGCTGCGGGCCGGGGCCGGCGCACTGGACCCGGCCGACGTTGACCGTGCAGTGGCGGAGGGGCCGCGTTGACACAGAACCGAGCTCGTACTGTTTTCCTGCTCGCCCACACCGGGCGTCCCGCCGCCATCCGCAGCGCGGAGCTGGTGGTCAAGGGGCTGCTGCGGGCCGGGATCGGCGTACGGGTCCTGGAGGCGGAGGCGCGGGACCTGCCGCTGCCGAGCGAGGTGCAGCTGGTCGGCGAGGCCACTCCGCAGTGCCTCGACGGGTGCGAGCTGCTGATCGTCCTCGGCGGCGACGGCACGCTGCTGCGCGGCGCCGAGTTCGCCCGCGCCTCCGGCGTGCCGATGCTCGGGGTCAACCTCGGGCGGGTCGGCTTCCTCGCCGAGGCCGAGCGGGACGACCTCGACAAGGTCGTCGACCGGGTGGTGAGCCGGGCCTACGAGGTCGAGGAGCGGATGACCGTCGACGTCGTCGTGCACCGCAACGGCGACATCGTGCACACCGACTGGGCGCTGAACGAGGCGGCCGTGCAGAAGGCGGGCGCCGAGAAGCTGCTGGAAGTCGTGCTGGAGATCGACGGACGGCCGGTGACCGGGTTCGGCTGCGACGGCATCGTGCTGTCGACGCCGACCGGGTCGACGGCGTACGCCTTCTCCGCCGGCGGGCCGGTGGTGTGGCCCGAGGTGGAGGCGCTGCTGATGGTGCCGATCAGTGCGCACGCGCTGTTCGCGAAGCCGTTGGTGACCTCGCCGGATTCCGTGCTCGCGGTGGAGGTGCTGCCGCACATCCCGCCGGGGGTGCTGTGGTGTGACGGGCGGCGGACGGTGGAGTTGCCGCCGGGGGCGCGCGTGGAGGTTCGGCGGGGGGCGGTGCCGGTGCGGCTGGCCCGGCTGCACCATGCGTCGTTCACCGACCGGCTGGTGGCGAAGTTCGCGTTGCCCGTGTCCGGGTGGCGCGGGGCGCCGCACTAGCGGTCTCGAAGGGGTGGATCTGTTGTGCCCCGGCCGCGGGTCGTCCGTGGCTGGTCACGCAGTTCCCCGCGCCCCCGAGCGGCACACCCTGCCCGGCGTCACATGAGCGGCCTGTGTGCGTTCCCCGCCCTCGACCTCGTAAGGTCGTGTCCGTGCTTGAGGAGATGCGGATACGGTCGCTCGGAGTCATCGACGACGCCGTGGTCGAGTTGTCGCCCGGGTTCACCGCTGTCACCGGTGAGACGGGCGCCGGTAAGACCATGGTGGTCACCAGCCTCGGGCTGCTGCTGGGCGGACGCGCGGACGCCGCGCTGGTGCGGATCGGGGCGAAGAGCGCGGTCGTCGAGGGACGGATCGCCGTGCCCGGGGGTGCCGCCGCCGCGGTCCGGGCCGAGGAGGCCGGGGCCGAGCTGGACGACGGGGCGCTGCTGATCAGCCGTACCGTCTCCGCCGAGGGGCGCTCGCGGGCCCATCTGGGCGGGCGGTCCGTGCCCGTGGGGATGCTCGCCGAGCTGGCCGACGAACTGGTGGCCGTGCACGGGCAGACCGACCAGCAGGGACTGCTCAAACTGTCCCGGCAACGGCAGGCCCTCGACCGGTACGCGGGCGACGCGGTCGCCGGGCCCCTCGACAAGTACGCCGGGGCCTACCGGCGGCTGCGGGCCGTCGCCACCGAACTGGACGAGATCACCACCCGCGCGCGTGAGCGCGCCCAGGAGGCCGACCTGCTGCGCTACGGCCTCGACGAGGTCGCCGCCGTGGAACCGCGCGCCGGTGAGGACGTCGAGCTGGCGGAGGAGGCCGAGCGGCTGGGACACGCCGAGGCGCTCGCCTCGGCCGCCACGGCCGCACACGCCGCCCTGGCCGGCAACCCCGAGGACCCCGAGGGCGTCGACGCGGCGACCCTCGTCGCGGGCGCGCAGCGGGCCCTGGACGCCGTACGGTCGCACGACCCGGCGCTGGCCGCGCTGGCCGAGCGGATCGGCGAGGTCGGCATCCTGCTGCGGGACGTGGCCGGGGAACTGGCGGGGTACGCGGACGACCTGGACGCCGATCCGCTGCGGCTGGCCGCGGTCGAGGAGCGGCGGGCCGCGCTCACCGCGCTGACCCGGAAGTACGGCGAGGACGTCGCCACCGTGCTCGCGTGGTCCGAGCAGAGTGCCGCGCGGCTGACCGAGCTGGACGGCGACGACGAGCGGATCGGTGAACTGACCGCCGAACGGGACGCGCTGCGGGCGGAACTGAGCGGACTGGCCCAGGCGCTGTCGGACGCGCGGACGGAGGCCGCCGAGCGGTTCGCCGCCGCGGTGACCGCCGAGCTGGCCTCGCTCGCCATGCCCCACGCGCGCGTGTCGTTCGAGATCCGGCAGACCGAGGACCCGGAGGGCGTCGAGGTCGGCGGTCGCGCGGTCGCCTACGGGCCGTCGGGTGCCGACGAGGTCGAGCTGCTGCTCGCCCCGCACCCGGGGGCGCCGCCGCGGCCGATCGCCAAGGGCGCGTCCGGGGGTGAGCTGTCGCGCGTGATGCTGGCCGTGGAGGTCGTGTTCGCGGGCACGGACCCGGTACCGACCTACCTCTTCGACGAGGTCGACGCCGGTGTCGGCGGCAAGGCGGCGGTGGAGATCGGCCGCCGGCTCGCGCGGCTGGCGAAGAGCGCGCAGGTCGTGGTCGTCACCCATCTGCCGCAGGTGGCCGCGTTCGCCGACCGGCAGCTGCTGGTGGAGAAGACGAACGACGGGTCCGTGACCCGCTCCGGCGTGAAGGTCCTGGAGGGCGAGGAGCGGATCCGTGAACTGTCCCGGATGCTGGCCGGCCAGGAGGACTCCGAGACGGCCCGGGCACATGCGGAGGAACTGCTCGAAACGGCTCGTGCGGACGCGTAGAGGCAGGGTTCCGGACGCCCGTAGGGTGTCCGGATGATCAACCGCCGTGGCCGCACCGCCTCCTTCGCCCTCGCCGCCGGTCTCGCCCGGACCGGCCTGACCGCGCTGCGCGCCGTGGCGCCGGGCGGCCGGGAACGCTGGGAGCGCGAGAACCACGCGGGTCGGACGGTGGATCTGTACGCCGGGCCCGCCTGCGCCCTGGCGGCGGCGGTCGGCACGGCGAGGGTGCGGCCCGCCGCCGGGCTCGCCGTGCTCGCGGCGGGTGCCTGCGGGGCCTACGACGACGTGGCGGGCGCGGGCGACGCCCGGCGCGGGTTCCGGGCGCATCTGACGGCGTTGCGGGACGGCGAGGTCACCGCCGGGGCGGTCAAGCTGTTCGGCGTCTCCGGGGCCGCGCTCGCCGCGGGGGCGGTGCTGAAGGACCGGCCGCTGGACCGGCTGCTGGCCGGTGTCGTCATCGCCGGGGCCGCGCACTTGGTCAACCTCCTGGACGTACGCCCGGGGCGGGCCGGTGCGGCGGTCCTGGCGCTCGGGGCGCCGGGGCTGCTGCGCTCGGGTCCCGGGGCGGAGACGGCGGCCGTCGCGATGGGAGCGGCGGCGGCCGTGCTGCCCGACGACGTCGCCGAGCGCACCATGCTCGGGGACACGGGAGCGCACGCGCTGGGCGCGGCGCTCGGGGTCGCGGTGGTGGCCGCGGGCGGGCGGGCCGTGGTCGCCGCGCACGCGGTCGCGCTGGTGGCCGCGGCGGTCGGCGGTGAGCTGGCGGCCGGCCCGCGTCGTTCACTCGTGTGAGTGAACCGGTGCCGTTCCGTTGCCCCGGTGGTCGACCTCCCGCGGCGGCCGTCGTTCCCGGAACACCCGTACGGCCTGGCATCCTTGACGGAGTGACGCGCGGCCCGACGCGCGGCGCACACCCTCCGCACCATCGTTCTGTACGTTCTTCGTGTCCCACCCCCGCCGAACCAGGAGCCCCGGCCAGGTGACCCCCGTGAGCAGCCACTCACCGCACGGCCAGTCTCCGCTGCGCACCGTGCAGGTGCTGGGCGGCGGCAACGCCGGCAGCAGCGCGCACGTGCGTTCACTGGCCGCGGGGCTCGTCGCCAGGGGCGTGAAAGTCACTGTGTGCGCCCCCTCCGATGCGGAGTGCACCTACGACTTCACGGGCACCGGAGCCGAGCACGTGCACGTGCCGCGCAGCAGCGATCCCGTCTCGGTGGCCGCGCTGCGGGCGGTGTGCGCGGACGCCGACCTGGTGCACGCGCACGGACTGCACGCCTCCTTCCGCGCGGTGCTGGCTCTGGGCGGGCGACGGGTGCGTACGCCGCTCGTCGTCACCTGGCACGACCGCGCGTACGCCGAGGGCGCGCGCGCCCACCTGCTGCGGGCGCTGGAACGACGGGTGATGAAGGCGGCCACCGTCGTCCTCGGCACCACCTCGGCGCTGGTCGACGGGGCCCGGGGGACCGGAGCGCGGGACGCCCGGCTCGGTCCCGTGGCGCTCCCCGTCCGACCGGGAAGCCCGGCCGGGCCCGAGGACCCCGACCGGCTGCGCCCGAAGCTGAGGGCCGAACTCGGCGCGGTGGAAAGGCCCTTGCTGGTCGCGGTCGGTTCCCTGGAGCGCCACCGGGGGTACGACGTCCTGCTGGACGCCGCGCGGGTGTGGCGCCGTCTGGATCCCGCACCGCTGGTCGTCGTCGCGGGGGAGGGGCCGCTGCGCGCGGAGCTGCAGGGGCGGATCGAGAGCGAAGGGCTGCCGGTGCTGCTCGCCGGCCGCCGCGACGACGTCCCGGACCTGCTGGCGGCCGCCGACCTCGCGCTGCTGCCGGCCCGCCGGGAGACGGGACGCTCCGTGCTCGCCCAGGAGGCGCTCCACGCGTGCGTGCCGCTCGTCGCCGCCCAGGTGGGCAGCATCCCCGAACTCGTCGGCGACGCCGCCGAACTCGTCCCGGCCGGGGACGCGCAAGGGCTCGCCGACGCCGTCGTCCGCCTGCTCGGCGACCCCGGCCGACGGGACGAACTCCGGGCGCGGGGTGTGAGGCAGGCGGCCACCTGGCCGACCGAGGACGAGACCGTCGCCCAGGTCCTCAGCGTCTACGACGAGCTGACCCAGCCCACACCGCTGCTCTAGGTCACGTGCCGGCGGGCGCGCAGGGCCAGGCTCAGGGCCAGCACGGTCTGCGGGTCGTCCAGGTCCGTGCCCAGCAACTCCCCGATCCGCGCCAGCCGGTTGTAGAGCGTCTGCCGGTTGAGGTGGAGTTCGCGCGCGGTCTCCGCCTTGCGGCCGGCGTGCGCCAGGTACGTCTGGAGCGTGGGCAGCAGGGGCGGCTTCGAGCGGTCGTCGTGGTCGCGCAGCGGGCCGATCGCCCGGTCCACGAACGCCGCGAGGTCCGGATGGTCGCGCAGCCGCCACAGCAGCAGGTCGATGTCGAGGCGCCGCGCGTCGTACCAGGGCCGGTCGGTCAGCCCCTGCGCCGCGGTCGCCGTCTCCGCCGCGTGCCGCAGGCTCGCCGACGCCGCCGCCCAGCCGCCGGCCACTCCGACGACCACGACGGGCGGCTGCGCCCCCGGCCGCTGCATCCCGGCCCGCTCCACGCCCGCCCGCAGCGCCGCCGCGACCCGGTCCGCGACCGCCGCCCGCTCCGACTCCGAACGCAGCCCGAGGAGCAGCGGCACCCGGCCCTCCACCGGCCGTACGCCCAGCAGCACCGGCACCCCGACCGACGCCAGCTCCTCGGCGACGGCGCGGGCTAGCACCGCCCAGCCGCCCCCGGCCGGGGACAGGGCGTCGCCGAGCCGCATCACCACCGGGAGCAGCGGACCGTCGCCCGGTTTGAAGCCCAGGACGCGCGCCTGGGCCGGGGCGTCCTCCGCCGTGACCCGGCCCTCGGCGAGGTCGCTGAGGAAGTCGCCGCGCCCGCGCGCCGCCAGCTCCTCCTCCTGCCGCGCCTGCATCAGCACCACGGCGAGGCTGCCAGCCGCCCGCTCCGCCGCCATCCGGTGCACCGGCGCCAGCGGCGAGCGCACCGGCAGCAGCACCAGCCGCGCCCGCACCGACCCGGCGCCGGGCCCGCCGCCGGGCACGTCCACCAGGACCGAGCCGGCCGGGGGCGGCGCGTCCTTGTGCGGGCCGCGCAGCCCCTCCCACACCTGGAGCGGGTCGGCGCCCTCCGGCCCGGACCCGGCGGCGTACAGCAGGCGGCCGTCGGTGGTCTCCAGGAAGACCGGGTTGTCGCCGAAGTCGGCCAGGATGCCCAGCACCTGGGGGACTCCGCCGCCGCCCAGCAGGGCCCGGGTACACCGGCTGTGCACCTCCTCGGCCCGCTGCAGCAGCGCGTAGTGGCCGTTGACGATCTCGGTGTGGATCTCCTCGGTGACCGTCACGAACGGCACCTCGCGGTGCAGCTGGACCAGCGGCAGCCCGGCCGCCCGGGCGGTGTCGACGAGGGCCGCGGGCAGCCGGGCGAAGCGCGGGCCCAGTTCGACGACGAGGGCCGCGATGCCGCGCTCGGCCAGCGTGCGGACGAACGCCCGCTGCTCGGCGGGGCGGGTGCCCAGGCCGTAGCCCGTGGTCAGCAGCAGCTCGCCGCCCTTGAGCAGCGAGGCGATATTCGGGACCTCGCCGGCGTGCACCCAGCGCACGGTGCGCTGCAGCCGGTCGGCGCCCGCCAGGATCTCCGGCAGGCCGCTGCGCAGCCCGGGCAGCTCCAGTGCCCGCTGCACGGTGATCCCGGCGCCCTGGGTGTCGAATCCGCTGTTCCTGCCGCTGTCCATGTGCCGGACGCTACCCGCCGGGGCACCCCCGGGACATCCGCGGGCCGAACCACCCGGTCCGGCCCGCGGGCGCCGTCGTCGGTCTCGGTGGGCCCGTCGGCCCCGTACGCCCCGCTAGCCCCCGTACGCCCCGCTCGCTGTCAGCCGCAGTGCGGTGTCGATCAACGGCACGTGGCTGAAGGCCTGCGGGAAGTTGCCGACCTGGCGTTGCAGGCGCGGGTCCCACTCCTCGGCGAGCAGGCCGAGGTCGTTGCGCAGGGAGAGCAGCTTCTCGAAGAGCTTGCGGGCCTCGTCCACGCGGCCGATCATCGCCAGGTCGTCCGCCATCCAGAACGAGCAGGCGAGGAAGGCGCCCTCGTCGCCCGGGAGGCCGTCGACGCCCTCGTCCTTGCCGTCCGTCGGGTAGCGCAGGATGAATCCGTCCGACGTGGACAGCTCACGCTGGATGGCCTCGATGGTGCCGATGACCCGCTTGTCGTCCGGCGGCAGGAAGCCCATCTGCGGGATCAGCAGCAGTGAGGCGTCCAGTTCCTGGGAGCCGTAGGACTGCGTGAACGTGTTGCGTTCCTTGTCGTAGCCCTTCTCGCACACGTCCCGGTGGATGTCGTCGCGCAGCTGCTTCCAGCGCTCCAGCGGGCCGTCCGCGTCGCCGGACTCGATCAGCTTGATGGTGCGGTCGACGGCGACCCAGGCCATCACCTTGGAGTGCACGAAGTGGCGGCGCGGGCCGCGCACCTCCCAGATGCCCTCGTCCGGCTCCTGCCAGTGGTCCTCCAGGTAGCGGATCAGCTTCAGCTGGAGCACCGACGCGTAGTCGTTGCGGGCCAGGCCGGTCATGTGGGCCAGGTGCAGGGCCTCGGTGACCTCGCCGTAGACGTCCAGCTGGAGCTGGTGCGCCGCGCCGTTGCCGACCCGCACGGGGGTGGAGTTCTCGTAGCCCGGCAGCCAGTCCAGCTCCGCCTCGCCCAGCTCCCGCTCACCGGCGATGCCGTACATGATCTGGAGGTTCTCCGGGTCGCCCGCGACCGCGCGCAGCAGCCACTCGCGCCATGCGCGGGCCTCCTCGCGGTAGCCGGTGCGCAGCAGTGAGGACAGGGTGATCGCCGCGTCCCGCAGCCAGGTGTAGCGGTAGTCCCAGTTGCGGACGCCACCGATCTCCTCCGGGAGGGAGGTGGTGGGCGCGGCGACGATGCCGCCGGTGGGGGCGTACGTCAGGGCCTTCAGCGTGATCAGGGAGCGGACCACGGCCTCCCGGTAGGGGCCGTGGTACGTACAGTGATCGACCCAGTCGCGCCAGAAGTCCTCGGTGGCCACCAGGGACTGCTCGGGCTCGGGCAGCGGGGGCGGCTCCTTGTGCGAGGGCTCCCACGAGATGGTGAACGCGATCCGGTCACCCGGAGCGACGGTGAAGTCCGCGTACGTGGTGAGCGCCTTGCCGTAGGTCTCGACATCCGTGTCGAACCACACCGAGTCGGGCCCCGCGACGGCCACCGTGCGGCCCTCGTGCTTGTGCACCCAGGGGACCACCCGGCCGTAGCTGAACCGCATCCGCAGCTCCGAGCGCATCGGCACCCGGCCGGAGACGCCCTCCACGATCCGGATCAGCTGCGGCGCGCCGTCGCGCGGCGGCATGAAATCGGTCACCCGGACCGTGCCGCGGCCGGTGTCCCACTCGGACTCCAGGACCAGCGAGTCGCCGCGGTAGGTCCGCCGGGCCGCACTGGGCGGCTCCGCGCCCGGGGCGCAGGCGGGTCCGATCCGCCAGAAGCCGTGTTCCCCGGTGCCCAGCAGACCGGCGAAGATGGCATGCGAGTCGAAGCGGGGCAGGCACAGCCAGTCGACTGTGCCGTCCCGGCAGACCAGTGCGGCGGTCTGCATGTCTCCGATGAGTGCGTAGTCTTCGATGCGCCCGGCCACGTGCAACTCCAGTCGAACGGCCACGTCACCCCGCGATGGGGGCGGTCGCTAGTGCGGTCAAGGGTGGGGTCAGGGTGTATGTCATGCGTCGTTGAGCCATGAAGCAAAGCAGTCGTCCGGCCGTCAAGCCAAACGCTGTGCCGCAAACGACAATTGTCGCTCAACCAACTGACGAGCTCTCGTTGTTCCGGCGGTGACGGGCGAGGGGTGGTGCCGCGTCGCCGGGGCCGGCTCGGCAGCGAACGTCCGAGCAGGATACGACGCACGTAGATGATCTGTGTGCCGCTCCGGGCAACCCGGGTCCGCCGAACGGGTGACCACCGGGTGAGGAAAGTGTGACGCCTCCACCTGCGTGTCCGGGTGTGCGCGGAGGGTGGCCGGAAGCCGCCGCCCCGAGGCGCTGATACGCTGGTAGCCCGTGGACCGGTGGGAGAAAAACCCCGGAACCGCAGCGACGGCGCCACCGCCGACACCCCCGGACGACGGGGGCGGAGGGCGAGCGCACCGCACCCCAGACCGCGACCACGGGAGCCCCCTCTTGGCCATGCCGCCCAGCGTTTTTCGAAACAGCACAGCCTCGACGACCAAGCACATCTTCGTCACCGGGGGTGTCGCCTCCTCGCTCGGCAAGGGGCTGACCGCCTCCAGCCTCGGCATGCTGCTCAAGGCCCGGGGTCTGCGCGTCGTGATGCAGAAGCTCGACCCCTACCTGAACGTCGACCCGGGCACGATGAACCCCTTCCAGCACGGTGAGGTGTTCGTCACCAACGACGGCGCCGAGACCGACCTGGACATCGGCCACTACGAGCGCTTCCTCGACCGCGACCTCGACGGTTCCGCCAACGTCACCACCGGCCAGGTCTACAACACGGTGATCGCCAAGGAGCGGCGCGGCGAGTACCTGGGCGACACGGTCCAGGTCATCCCGCACATCACCAACGAGATCAAGCACCGCATCCGCCGCATGGCGACGGACGAGGTCGACGTCGTGATCACCGAGGTCGGCGGCACGGTCGGCGACATCGAGTCGCTGCCGTTCCTGGAGACCGTCCGCCAGGTCCGGCACGAGGTCGGCCGGGACAACGTGTTCGTGGTCCACATCTCCCTCCTGCCCTACATCGGCCCTTCGGGTGAGCTGAAGACCAAGCCGACCCAGCACTCGGTCGCGGCGCTGCGCAACATCGGTATCCAGCCGGACGCCATCGTGCTGCGCTGCGACCGCGAGGTCCCGACCGCGATCAAGCGCAAGATCTCCCTGATGTGCGACGTCGACGAGGCCGCCGTGGTGGCGTGCCCCGACGCCCGGTCGATCTACGACATCCCGAAGGTCGTCCACACCGAGGGCCTGGACGCCTACGTCGTCCGCAAGCTGGACCTGCCGTTCCGCGACGTGGACTGGACGACCTGGGACGACCTGCTCGACCGCGTCCACAAGCCCGACCACGAGATCACCATGGCCCTGGTCGGCAAGTACATCGACCTGCCCGACGCCTACCTCTCGGTCACCGAGGCGCTGCGCGCCGGCGGCTTCGCCAACAAGGCGCGCGTGAAGATCAAGTGGGTCACGTCCGACGACTGCAAGACCGCGGCGGGCGCGGCGGCGCAGCTCGGCGGCGTCGACGCGATCTGCATCCCGGGCGGCTTCGGCGACCGCGGTGTGCTCGGCAAGGTCGGCGCCATCCAGTACGCCCGCGAGAACCGGATCCCGCTGCTCGGCCTCTGCCTGGGCCTGCAGTGCATCGTGGTCGAGGCCGCGCGCAACCTGGCCGGCATCGCGGACGCCAACTCCACCGAGTTCGACCCGGCCACCGGCCACCCGGTCATCTCCACCATGGCCGAGCAGCTGGACATCGTGGCCGGCGAGGGCGACATGGGCGGCACCATGCGGCTGGGCATGTACCCGGCGAAGCTGGCCGAGGGCTCCATCGTGCGCGAGGTGTACGACGGCAAGGAGTACGTCGAGGAGCGGCACCGTCACCGCTACGAGGTGAACAACGCCTACCGCGCGGAGCTGGAGAAGAAGGCCGGCATCGTCTTCTCGGGCACCTCCCCGGACGGCAAGCTCGTCGAGTACGTCGAGTACCCGCGCGACGTCCACCCGTACCTGGTCGCCACGCAGGCGCACCCGGAGCTGCGCTCGCGCCCGACCCGCCCGCACCCGCTCTTCGCCGGGCTGGTCAAGGCCGCGGTCGAGCGGAAGACGTCGAAGTAGCACACCAGTTGTACGGTGGCCGGGGCACGCGCACTCAACGGCGCGGGCCCCGGCTTTCGCGTACGTCTGAAAGGGCAGGTCAGGCATGACGGGCAGTACGATCAAGGACACCCCCGAGGAGTGGGAGGTCCGGGGCACCGCGACGCCCTTCCGCGGCAAGAAGACCTCGGTCCGCACGGACGACGTCGTCATGCCCGACGGCTCCGTGGTGACCCGCGACTACCAGGTCCACCCCGGCTCGGTGGCCGTCCTCGCCCTTGACGGCGAGGGCCGGGTGCTGGTCATCCGCCAGTACCGGCACCCCGTGCGCGAGAAGCTGTGGGAGATCCCCGCCGGACTCCTCGACGTCCCCGGCGAGAACCCGCTGCACGCCGCCCAGCGCGAGCTCTACGAGGAGGCGCACGTCAAGGCCGAGGACTGGCGGGTGCTGACCGACGTCTACACCACCCCCGGCGGCTGCGACGAGGCCGTGCGGATCTTCCTCGCCCGGAACCTCTCCGAGGCCGAGGGCGAGCGCTTCGAGGTCGAGGACGAAGAGGCCGACATGGAGCTGGCCCGAGTGCCGGTCGCGGACCTGGTGCGCGGGGTGCTCGCGGGCGACCTGCACAACAACTGCCTGGTCGTGGGCGTGCTCTCGCTGATCGCCGCGGAGCGGGGCGACGGACTCGACGCGCTCCGTCCGGCCGGTGCGCCGTGGCCGGCCCGCCCCTTCGAGGCCTGATCGGCCGACGCCGGGCCACCCGGCGTCCGCTGCCAGTGTGACCATCTGTTGATCCGATCGAGGGACCTGCCCGCCGCGCTCCGCCGGGATCGTCGCAGAGCGTGAACTAGGCTCTGGAAACGCCCGAACCGGGGTTCCGGCGGGCGCCGGTGCGGTGGGATCGGGAGTGTGGCCCGTGACGGATCAGGCGGTGGACACGGACGGCGAACGGCTGTCGGAAGACCCTGTCGAGGAGAGTCGGTTCCTGGGCCGCAACCGGGAGTTGAAGGAGCTGCGCGCCGACATCGAGCGCGCGGGCCTTGACACCCTCTCCGGACGCAAGGCCCCTCGCGCGCGCGTACTGCTCATCGCCGGCCGCCCCGGCTCGGGCCGCACCGCGCTCGCCGGGGAACTGGCCGCCCAGGTCGCGGACGACTACCCCGACGGCGTGCTGCGGGCCCGGCTCAGCGAACCGGACGGCACGCGCGTGCCGGTCGCACGGATCGCCCGCGAACTCCTCACCGACCTGGACCGTCCCACCCCGCCCGGCGCCGGCGAGGACGACCTCACCGAGGCGCTGCGCACCGCCCTGGCCGACCGCCGGGCCCTGCTGCTGCTCGACGACGCCGCCGATGCCGAACAGGTCGACGCCCTGCTGCCGGACACCCCGGACTGCCTGGCCGTGGTGGTCGCCGAGGGGCCGCTGACCGGCATCGCGGACGTCCGCCCGTGCACGCTGGGCGGCCTCGACACCAAGTCGGCCATGGAACTGCTGTCCGGGTACACCGGCTCGGTCCGCATCACCGTCGACCCCCGGGCCGCCGAGCAACTGGTCGAGGTCTGCCAGGCCCAGCCCGCGGCACTCACCCTGGCCGGCGGCTGGCTCGCGGCCCGGCCCCAGGCGGCCGTCGCCGACCTGGCCAGACACGTGCACGCGGAGGGCGACGAGGGTACCGCGCTCAGCCGCGTCTTCCGCCTCGTCTACGCCTCACTGCCCAGCACCGCCGCCCGGATGCTGCGCCTGCTCTCCCTCGCCCCGGCCGGCCTGGTCGACCCGCACACCGCCTCCGCGCTCGCCGGGTGCTCGGTGAGCGGCGCCCGCACCACCCTCGACGACTTCGTCGGCCTCGGCCTGCTGCGCGCGGTCGGCTCCACTCCGCCCGGGTACGAGGTCCCCGACTGCCTGCACGCCCGGCTGACCCGCCTCGCCGAGACCCAGGACCGGCCGGCCGAGCTGCAGCTGGCCCGCGCCCGGATGCTGGAGCGGACGGTGCGGCTGCTCCAGTCCTGCCGGGCGGTCACCGAGACGGACAGTCCGCAGGCCCGCGAGAAGCTCGTGGGCATGCCGCGCGACCTGCGCTTCCCCACGCCGAGGGCGGCCGCCGACTGGCTGCGCGCCCGGCGCCCCGCCCTGCTCGCCTCGGCCCGCCTCGCGGTCGCCGACGGGGAACTGGACACCCTGGCCCGCCGGCTCATGTCCCAGCTGGTCCGGGCCATGGTGGCGCACTTCGGCACCCAGGCCGCGGCCCCCGACCTGTACGGCATCCACCGCCTCGTGCTCGACGTCGCGGAGCGCCGCGAACTGCCCCGAGAAAGGGCCGCGGCCCTGCTGAACCTGGCCGACCTCGACGCCCGCACCGGCCGCACCGCCGAGGCCCTGACGCGCTACCGGGCCGCGCTGGACGCCGGACGCGAGGCGAACGACCCGTACGCCACCGGCCGCGCGATGGAATCCGTGGGCGGCGCCCACCTGGAGCTCGGGGACTACGACCGGGCCGCCGACTGGTTCGGCCGGGCCCTGGCCCAGCGGCTGGCCCGCGACGAGCGCGCCGACGCCGCACGGATCTACGGCCGCATCGCCACCGCCCACACCTACGCGGGCCGCTACGGCGAGGCGGTGCGCTCCTGGCGCGCGGCGGTCGCCGGGTACCGCAAGGGCGGGGACGTGGCCGCGCAGGCGCGGGCGCTGTCGGAGCTGGCCCGGGTCCAGGAGTACGCGGGACGGCCCGAGGAGTCGCTGCGCACGTGCCAGGAGGCCGTCGAGTGGGCCCGCAGGGCCGAGGACGTCCGGCTCCAGGCCGCCCTGCACCTGCGGCTCGCCGACACCCTCGACCGGCTCGGCGACCCCGTCGCGGCGGGCCTGGAGCGGAGTACCGCAGACCGCATGTTGAGGGAAGATCCCGAAGACGCCTGCGAAATCCGTAGCGCATCGTCTGAAGATTGATGCTTTGAAAGGCTAGACAGCGGGAACACCTTCATTAGACTGGCTCTGCCGCACATTCTCCTGCGGTCTCTCCAGGTGTGCCCGCGCTTGAGCGGGTATGTCTTGTAATAGCCCATTCTCTGAGCCAAGGACCGTGATCCCCGTGAAGGTCGGCATCCCCCGCGAGGTCAAGAACAACGAGTTCCGGGTGGCCATCACCCCCGCCGGCGTGCACGAGCTGGTGCGCCACGGCCACCAGGTGGTCATCGAGCGCGAGGCCGGCGTCGGCTCCTCGATCCCGGACGCCGAGTACGTCGCCGCCGGTGCCCGGATGCTGGACACCGCCGACGAGGTCTGGGCCGCCGCCGACCTGGTGCTGAAGGTCAAGGAGCCGATCGCGGAGGAGTACCACCGCCTCCGCAAGGACCAGACGCTCTTCACCTACCTGCACCTGGCCGCGTCCAAGGCGTGCACGGACGCCCTCGTCGAGTCCGGCACCACCGCGATCGCCTACGAGACGGTCGAGCTGCCCAGCCGCGCCCTGCCGCTGCTGGCCCCGATGTCCGAGGTCGCGGGCCGGCTGGCCCCGCAGGTCGGCGCCTACCACCTGATGGCCTCCAACGGCGGCCGCGGTGTGCTTCCGGGCGGCGTGCCCGGCGTGATCCCGGCCAAGGCCGTCGTCATCGGCGGTGGCGTCTCCGGCTGGAACGCCACCCAGATCGCCGTCGGCATGGGCTTCGACGTGACCCTGCTCGACCGCGACATCAACAAGCTGCGCGAGGCCGACAAGATCTTCGGCACCAAGGTCAAGGCCGTCATGTCCAACTCCTTCGAGCTGGAGAAGGCCGTCCTCGACGCGGACCTGGTCATCGGCGCGGTCCTCATCCCGGGCGCCAAGGCCCCGAAGCTCGTCACCAACGAGCTGGTCTCCCGGATGAAGCCCGGAAGTGTTCTTGTCGACATCGCGATCGACCAGGGCGGCTGCTTCGAGGACTCGCGTCCCACCACGCACGCCGAGCCGACCTTCCCGGTCCACAACTCGGTCTTCTACTGCGTCGCCAACATGCCGGGCGCGGTGTCCAACACCTCCACCAACGCCCTCACCAACGCCACGCTGCCGTACATCGTGGAGCTGGCCAACCGCGGCTGGGTCGAGGCGCTGCGCCGTGACCCCGCGCTGGCCCGGGGTCTCAACACGCATGACGGCAAGGTCGTTTACCGCGAGGTCGCCGACGCCCACGGTCTGGAGTACGTGGATCCGAGCACGCTGCTCGGCTAAGTCGGCAACCCGCAAAGGCGATACGTCAACAAGTGCCGTCAACCCCACACACCCGGCCGGACCTTGCCCGACAAGGTCCGGCCGGGTGTGTGTATGGTCACTTTGCGATTCTCGGTCAACTCGCCTCGAACGTAACGCTTCAACCGATTCGCGCACCGGTGAAACCTGCTGTGCGACGGCCGTACGCCCTTGACAGAGGGATGTTTCATTGCCGACACATCGGGCCGGGTCCGGCGGATTGTGTTGCTGCGGACGGCCGACACGCCATAGAGTCGCCGAACGTCGGCATGGTGCCACGCTGACCTGTCTAGAAGTTCCCTGGTCACCAAGGAGGTAAGACGACTTGTGAATGAGTCGACATTTACTCCCGGGGGTGGTCAACCAGGAATGCCTGCACGGGCCCACAGCCCGGGGCGTCTCGAGGCTGTCGGCTCCGTCGCCGTACGTACCTTCGAAGCCGCCCACCAGAGTCCGCAGGCAACTCTGACAGCACACATGAGTATGGATGGCCAACACGTGAACGCCATGGCCGGCGACGGAAGTGGCGCGCCCCGCAACCACTTCGCCGACTACGACGAACTGCCCGAGGGGCACTTCTACGACCCGGACGCGGAGTACGAGCCGGATCCCGAGTACGCCGCCACGCTCGCGCCCGACGCGGCCCGCCAGCGCCGTGAGCGCATCGGTCCGACCGGACGCCCGCTGCCGTACTTCCCGATCCCGGGCCCGCTGACCGATCACGGCCCCGCGAAGATCATCGCGATGTGCAACCAGAAGGGCGGCGTGGGCAAGACCACGTCGACCATCAACCTGGGTGCCGCGCTCGCCGAGTACGGGCGCCGGGTGCTGCTCGTCGACTTCGACCCGCAGGGCGCGCTGTCGGTCGGGCTCGGCGTCAACCCGATGGAGCTCGACCTCACCGTCTACAACCTGCTCATGGAGCGGGGCATGGCGGCCGACGAGGTGCTGCTGAAGACGGCGGTCCCCAACATGGACCTGCTGCCCAGCAACATCGACCTGTCGGCGGCCGAGGTGCAGCTGGTGAGCGAGGTCGCGCGCGAGTCCACGCTGCAGCGCGCGCTGAAGCCGCTGATGGACGACTACGACTACATCGTGATCGACTGCCAGCCCTCGCTCGGCCTGCTCACGGTCAACGCCCTGACCGCCGCGCACAAGGTGATCGTGCCGCTGGAGTGCGAGTTCTTCGCGCTGCGCGGTGTGGCCCTGCTGACCGAGACGATCGAGAAGGTCCAGGAGCGGCTCAACCCCGACCTGGAGCTCGACGGCATCCTCGCCACGATGTACGACTCGCGCACGGTGCACAGCCGTGAGGTGCTCGCGCGTGTCGTCGAGGCGTTCGACGACCACGTCTACCACACGGTCATCGGGCGCACCGTCCGCTTCCCGGAGACCACGGTCGCCGGTGAGCCGATCACCACGTACGCGTCCAACTCCGTCGGTGCCGCCGCCTACCGCCAGCTCGCCAGGGAGGTGCTCGCCCGGTGTCACGCCGAGTGAGTCTGCCGGGGGCCGACGAACTCTTCCGTACGACAGGGGGGATGGCGCTCCAGGCGTCCACCCCGCGGCGGCCGGCCAACGGCGAGGCACGCGTGCCGGCGCCGGCGGGGGAGAGCGACCAGGCCGCCGCCGAGGACGCGCCGCAGTCGGTGCCCGCGCAGGGCGGCGACGGCGAGGGCGCCGAGCACGCGGCGGCGGACGCGGAACCGGGCTCGGCGGGCGAGTCGCGCAGCCGGGGCGCGGAGCGCTCCGCGCGGCCCTCCGTGCCGGGCGCGGGCGCGCAGGAAGGTTCTGCCACCGCCCAGCCCCGCAAGCGCGGCGGCAGGGCGGCCGCACGCCGCCCCAGCGGCCGTGAGCGCCACGACGAGAAGATCACCGTGTACGTCTCCGCCGAGGAGCTGATGGACCTGGAGCACGCCCGCCTGGTGCTCCGCGGCGAGCACGGCCTCGCCGTCGACCGGGGCCGCATCGTCCGCGAGGCGGTCGCCGTGGTCCTCGCCGACCTGGAGAGCCGCGGGGACGCCAGCATCCTCGTACGACGGTTGCGCGGGCGGTAGCGGTAGCCTGCGGGGGCCATGACCTCGAACGACGCCTCCAGCCCCGGCCCCCGCGCCGGCCGTCGGCGCGCGCTGGGGCGGGGGCCGGGAGAAACCCAGGGGCCCGCGACGGCCTCCGAGGAGGAGGCACCGCCCCGCGCGGCGCCCGCGCCGGTCGCCGTCGAGCCGCCGCCGGAAGCCGC
>NZ_JBIDAU010000014.1:0-130717 GCF_043202655.1 Streptomyces sp. NPDC048171 | reverse complement strand
CCCCGCCGGGGTCCCGCCGGAGGGCGTGCCCGCCGAGGCCCTGCTTCCCGCCGTGACCGCCCCGGCCGAAGCCTCCCGCCCGCACGGTCCGGAGATCGAGCCGTCGCCCTTCATGGCGCCCGATGAGGCGGACGTCGTCGAGCCGCCGCCGGAGCCCCTGCCGCAAGCCGCCCCCGCCGGGGTCCCGCCGGAGGGCGTGCCCGCCGAGGCCCTGCTTCCCGCCGTGACCGCCCCGGCCGAAGCCTCCCGCCCGCACGGTCCGGAGACCGGGCCGTCGCCCTTCATGGCGCCCGATGAGGCGGACGCCGCCGAGGCACAGCCGGAGCCCCTGCCGCAAGCCGCCCCCGCCGAGGCCCCGCCGGAGGGCGTGCCCGCCGAGGCCCTGCTTCCCGCCGCGACCGCCCCGGCCGAAGCCTCCCGCCCGCACGGTCCGGAGACCGAGCCGTCGCCCCTCACGGCGCCCGATGAGGCGGACGCCGCCGAGGCACAGCCGGAGCCCCTGCCGCAAGCCGTCCCCGCCGAGGCCCCGCCGGAGAACGCGTACCCCGAGGTCTCGCCTCCCGCCCCGGCCGACGCCTCCCCTGCGCGGGGCGCGGACGGCGACGGTGACGCCGATGGTGTCTTCAAGGTCCGGCTCGCCAACTTCGAGGGGCCGTTCGATCTGCTCCTTCAGCTGATCTCCAAGCACAAGATGGACGTCACCGAGGTCGCGCTGTCCAAGGTGACCGACGAGTTCATGGCGCACATCCGGGCGATGGGGTCCGACTGGGACCTCGACGAGACCACCGAGTTCCTGGTGGTCGCCGCCACCCTGCTCGACCTGAAGGCGGCCCGGCTGCTGCCCGCCGCCGAGGTCGAGGACGAGGCCGACCTGGCACTTCTCGAGGCCCGCGACCTGCTCTTCGCGCGGCTGCTCCAGTACCGCGCGTACAAACAGATCGCCGAGATCTTCAACGAGCGGCTGGAGTCCGAGGCCCGCCGCTACCCCCGTACCGTCGGCCTGGAACCCCACCACGCCGAGCTGCTGCCCGAGGTCGTCATCAGCATCGGCCCCGAGGGCTTCGCCAGGCTCGCCGTGAAGGCCATGCAGCCCAAGCCCAAGCCGCAGGTCTACGTCGAGCACATCCACGCGCCCCTGGTCAGCGTCCAGGAGCAGGCCGGGATCGTGGTGGCCCGGCTCCGGGAGCTGGGCGAGGCCAGCTTCCGAGTGCTGGTGCAGGACACCGCGGACACACTGACCGTCGTGGCCCGCTTCCTGGCCCTGCTGGAGCTGTACCGGGAGAAGGCCGTCGAGCTGGACCAGGAGACCGCGCTCGGCGACCTGCTGGTGCGCTGGACCGGCGGTGACGAGGACGCCGCACCGGTGGTGACCGACGAGTTCGACCGGCCGCCGGAGAAGACCGAGGAGGAGCGGAAGGCGTGAGTGAGCAGACCACGGAGGCCGTGCGCGCACCGGACGGTGTCGCCGACCTCGATCTCAAGCCCGCGCTCGAGGCCGTCCTCATGGTCGTCGACGAGCCCGCGACCGAGGAGCAGCTGGCGAAGATACTGCAACGCCCCCGGCGGCAGATCGCGGACGCCCTGCGGGAGCTGGCCGACGAGTACACCGTCCAGGGCCGCGGCTTCGAGCTGCGCCTGATCGCCGGCGGCTGGCGCTTCTACACCCGCCCCGAGTACGCCGCGGCCGTCGAGGGCTTCGTCCTGGACGGCCAGCACGCCCGCCTCACCCAGGCCGCGCTGGAGACCCTCGCCGTCGTCGCATACCGCCAGCCGGTCAGCCGCAGCCGCGTCTCCGCGGTGCGCGGCGTGAACTGCGACGGTGTGATGCGGACCCTCCTGCAGCGGGGTCTGGTCGAGGAGGCGGGCACGGAACCCGAAACAGGTGCGATCCTGTACGTGACGACGAACTACTTCCTGGAGCGGATGGGCCTGCGGGGCCTGGACGAGCTCCCGGAGCTCGCGCCCTTCCTCCCGGAGGCGGCGGCGATCGAGGCCGAGACGCTGGAAGGGGTCCCGTCGTTCGATCCGGACGCCCCGGATTCCGAGGACGCAGACGACAAGACGGAACTTTGATGCGAAGCAGCAGCGGCAGGAACAGCAGCGGAAACAACGGCGGGAGCCGTGGTGGCAACAGCGGCGGCCGCGGCGGGAGCAGTGGTGGCCGCGGTAACTACCGCGGCGCCGGTAACAACCGCGACGACAAGCCGGGCGGCCGGCCGAAGAAGCCGCGCCCGGAGGAGCGCCGGTACGACGTGGGTCCCGGAGCCTCTCCCGAGGGCCCCAAGTCCGGGCGCGGCGGCGCGGCCCGCGGCGGCGCCAAGGGCGGCCCCAAGCGGCCCCAGCAGCGTGGCCGCTCGGCTCCGGCCACGTCCCGCGAGTACGAGACGCGGGCCGAGGAGCGCAACCGCGAGCGGTACGCGGGCAAGAAGGACGTCAAGCTCCCGAAGACCTTCCCCGGCGCCGAGCAGGAGGGCGAGCGGCTGCAGAAGGTCCTCGCACGCGCGGGCTACGGCTCCCGGCGCGCCTGCGAGGAGCTGATCGAGCAGGCCAGGGTCGAGATCAACGGCGAGATCGTGCTGGAGCAGGGCCGCCGCGTCGACCCGGAGAAGGACGAGGTCAAGGTCGACGGCCTCACCGTCGCCACGCAGTCGTACCAGTTCTTCTCGCTCAACAAGCCCGCCGGCGTCGTCTCCACCATGGAGGACCCGGAGGGCCGCCAGTCCCTCGGCGACTACGTCACCAACCGTGAGACCCGCCTCTTCCACGTGGGCCGGCTCGACACCGAGACCGAGGGTGTCATCCTGCTCACCAACCACGGCGAGCTGGCGCACCGGCTGACCCACCCCCGGTACGGCGTGAAGAAGACCTACCTCGCGCACATCGTGGGGCCGATCCCGCGGGACCTCGGCAAGCGCCTCAAGGACGGCATCCAGCTGGAGGACGGATACGCGCGCGCGGACCACTTCCGGGTCGTGGAGCAGACCGGCAAGAACTACCTGGTCGAGGTCACCCTCCACGAGGGCCGCAAGCACATCGTCCGCCGCATGCTGGCCGAGGCGGGCTTCCCCGTCGACAAGCTGGTGCGCACCGCCTTCGGCCCGATCACGCTGGGCGACCAGAAGTCGGGCTGGCTGCGGCGGCTGTCCAACACGGAGGTCGGGATGCTGATGGCGGAGGTCGAGCTCTGAGCGTCCTGGGCGTCCCCTCGGGGTTGTCCTGACCGGCCCACCCTCTTTATAGTCCTAGTGACTATTAAAGGGGGTGGGCCGTTCTGCACGGCTACGACAAGCACGCCTTCGAGCCCTTCGCCGTCACCGTCGATCTCGCGGTCCTCACGCTGCGCGCGGGCGCCCTGCACGTGCTGCTCGTCGAGCGCGGCCAGGAGCCGTACGCGGGCCGGTGGGCGCTGCCCGGCGGCTTCCTGCTGCCGGACGAGTCGGCGGAGACGGCCGCCCGGCGTGAGCTGGCGGAGGAGACCGGCCTGGCGGACGTGACGGGGCTGCACCTGGAGCAGCTGCGGACCTACAGCGAGCCCGGCCGCGACCCCCGGATGCGCGTCGTCTCCGTCGCCTTCGCCGCGCTGCTGCCCGACCCTCCCGAGCCGCACGCCGGCACCGACGCCGCCGAGGCCCGCTGGATGCCGTACGACGAGGCCCGCGGCCTCGCCTTCGACCACGACCGGATCCTGGCCGACGCCCGGACCCGCGTCGGCGGCCGGCTGGAGTACACCTGCCTGGCCACCGCCTTCTGCCCGCCCGAGTTCACGCTGGGCGAGCTGCAACAGGTCTACGAGACCGTGTGGGGCGCTCCTCTCGACCGGCCCAACTTCCGCCGCAAGGTCCTCGCCACCCCGGGATTCGTGGAGCCCGTCCCCGGCGCCGCCCGGCTGACCGGCGGACGCGGCAAGCCCGCCGCGCTGTACCGCGCGGGCCCCGCCACCACCCTGCACCCGCCCCTGCTCCGCACCCCTCGGGAAGGACGCCCCGCATGACCACGAACACCGTCACCAAGCGCGCCGCCACCGGAGCGCTCACCGGCCTCGCCCTCGGCGACGCGCTGGGCTTCCCGACCGAGTTCAACGACGTGCCGTCGATCCTCGCCAAGTGCGGACCGTGGCGGAAGATGGACCTGCCCCGGCCCGCGATGGTGACCGACGACACCCAGATGACGCTGGCGCTGGGACGGGGGCTGCGCACGGCGATGGACCGCGGCCTGCTCGGGCCCAAGCGCATGGAACGGCCAGTGCGTGAGGAGTTCGTCGACTGGTACCAGTCGCCGGAGAACAACCGGGCGCCGGGCAACACCTGCCTCAAAGCCTGCCACCTCCTCAAGACCCCCGACCGCCCCTGGCAGGACGCCAGCCAGATCCACTCCAAGGGCTGCGGCGCCAACATGCGCGTCGCGCCCATAGGCCTCGTCCCCGGTCTGAGCGACGAACAGCGCGCGGGCGCCGCCCAGTTGCAGTCCGCGCTCACCCACGGCCACCCCACCGCGCTTGCCGCCTCCGACCTGACCGCGCACGCCGTACGGCTGCTCGCCGAGGGAGCGGAGCCGACCGGACTGGTCGGGCTGCTGCGCTCGTACGCCTACGACAACCGCGGCCGCTACCACGAGCGCTGGCTCGGCGACTTGTGGAGCCGCGCCCAGGACCCCACGCCCGAGCACTTCATCGCCCGCGGCTGGGACGAGTGCCTGGCGATCCTGGACCGTCTCCAGCAGGCCGTGCGCACCTCCTCGCCCGAGACCGACCCCTGCCTGTCCGTCGGCGAGGGCTGGATCGCGGAGGAGGCCATGGCGGCCGGGCTGCTCTGCTTCCTGCTCTTCGTCGACGAGCCGCTGACCGCCCTGCGCCGCGGCGCCTGCACCTCCGGCGACTCCGACTCCATCGCCTGCCTCGCGGGCGCGTTCGCCGGCGCCCACCTGGGCGCCGACGCCTGGCCCACCGCCTGGGCCGACCGCATCGAGTACCGGGGCGACCTGCTGTCCCTCGGCGCGCTCTGGGACGCTTGAGCCCATGATCGACGCCCTGGACATCGACCTGGCCCCGGTGGTGGCCGAACAGCCCTTCCCGGTGTTGTTCGCCACGGTCTCCGGCGCCCACCTCTACGGTTTCCCGTCCCGCGACTCGGACGTCGACCTGCGCGGCGTGCACCTGCTGCCCGCCGCCGACCTGGTGGGGCTGCGCGAGCCGGAGGAGACCCGGTCCCGGATGTGGGACCGGGACGGCGTCGAGATGGACCTGGTCACGCACGACCTGCGCAAGTTCGTACGGCTGATGCTCCGGCGCAACGGCTACGTGCTGGAGCAGTTGCTGTCGCCGCTGGTCGTGCACACCACCGAGCCGCACCGGCAGTTGGCCGCGCTCGCCCCGGACGTCCTCACCGGCCATCACGCCCATCACTACCGGGGGTTCGCGCAGACCCAGTGGCGGCTGTTCGAGAAGACCGGCGAGCTGAAGCCGCTGCTGTACACCTTCCGGGTGCTGCTCACCGGCATCCACCTGATGCGGTCGGGCGAGGTCCAGCCCCATCTGCCCACCTTGGTCGGAGAGGTGGGCGCGGCCCCGGCGTACCTGCCCGACCTCGTCGCCGCCAAGACGGAGCGCGAGCACGGTGAGGCCGACGTCGACCACGAGCGGGTGCGGGCCGACGTGGAGCGGCTGCACGGGGTGCTGGACGAGGCGCAGGCGGGGTCAGCGCTGCCCGGTGCCCCCGCCGGGTACGACGCCCTGCACGACTTCGTCGTGAGGGTTCGGCTGGAGGGCTGAGGCGTGGCGGGCTCGGACGAGGAAGTTCTCGACGCGGCGGCGGTCCGGTTCGGCGGGGAGCGGGGTGTGGTGGGCGGCCTCGTCGCCCTCCCGGGCCAGGCGGGTCATCCGGGCCTCCACCTCCGGCCAGGGGACCTCGCCGCGCTTCACGGCGAGCAGCGACTCGCGCCGGTCGCCGACGTCGATGGTGAGCGTGCCCGTGCGCAGCAGGTCGCGGGCGGACTCCAGGAGGCGCAGGAGGTGCATGGCGTGCTTCCAGCGCGGGGCGCCGTGTGTGCGGACGTCGGCGTCGAGTTTGCGGCGCTGGCCGTGCGCGTAGCGGGTGAACGTCTCGTGGGCGCGGCGGGAGAGGAACGCGTCGCGCAGGGACAGCAGTTCACGGCCGGTGGCGTCGGCGTACTCCACGAGCGGCGAGTGCAGGCACTCCAGGACGTTGGGGTTCGCGCGCAGGGCCAGCTCGCAGAAGCGCTCCAGCTCCCAGGAGAACTGCTCGTCGGCCGGACCGTCCACATGCGCCGGCGGCTTCTCGAAGCGCCAGAAGAGGGGCGTGGGGGCGAGGAAGACGCCCCGGCGGTCGGTGTCGCTGTCCTCCGTCGCCAGACCGAAGGCGCGCGAACCCATGACACAGGCGTAGATCGTGTGGTCGCGCACCAGCAGCTCGGGGTCCATGCCGGGGAGCGTACGCGGGCGCCTCACGCCAGGCGGACCGAATTTCCCTCCACCGTGATCCGCTTCCCGGGCAGCGGTTCGGTCGCCGGTCCCTGCTCCACCGAGCCGTCCGCGACACTGAACCGGCTGTTGTGGCAGGCGCAGTCGATGGTGCCGTCGCGCACGTCCGACACGATGCAGCCCTGATGGGTGCAGACCGCCGAGAACGCCCTGAAGTCGCCCGGTTCCGGCTGGGTCACCACGATCTTCTGCTCCGCCAGGACCCTGCCGCCGCGCACCGGGATGCCGTCCGTCGTCGTGAGCTCCCGGCCCGGGGAGGTCTCGGCGCCCCCGGAGTCGTCGCCGCCGCCGCAGCCGACGGCGAACGCCGCCGCGCCCGCCGAGACGAGGGCCGTACGGCGCGTCGGGCCGTGATTCATGGGTCACTCCGGAGGCGTGGGGGAGGAGATGCCGATCGGGACCAGCGTCTCAGGGGGCGGGCGCCCGGGGCCGGTACCCGGCGGGCTGACTAGGCTGGACGGACCAAGAACCGATACCCGCGTCAGCAACGTCAGCAAGGAGCATCGCCGTGGCGGTACGAGCGGTCCGGGGCGCCGTCCAACTGGAACGGGACGAGGCCGGGCACATGGACGAGCAGGTCGCCGCCCTGCTGACCGCCATCATGGAGCGCAACGGCCTGTCGGCCGACAGCCTGATCAGCCTGTGGTTCACGGCCACCCCCGATCTGCACAGCGACTTCCCGGCCGCCGCCGCCCGCGGGCTCGGCATCACCGACGTGCCGCTGATCTGCGCCCAGGAGCTGGACATCGAGGGCGCCATGCCCCGCGTCGTCCGGGTCCTCGCCCACATCGAGTCCGACCGGCCCCGCGCCGAGATCGCCCACGTCTACCTCGGCGCCGCCGCGGCCCTGCGCAAGGACATCGCCCAGTGAGAACCGCACTCGTCATCGGCACCGGCCTCATCGGCACCTCCGCCGCCCTCGCGCTGACCCAGCGCGGCGTCACCGTCCACCTCTCCGACCACGACCCCGAGCAGGCCCGCACCGCCACCGCGCTCGGCGCCGGCACCGACGAGGCGCCCGAGGGCCCCGTCGACCTGGCGATCGTCGCCGCCCCGCCCGCCCTCGTCGCCGACGTCCTCGCCGACGCCATGGGACGCGGCGCCGCCCGCGGGTACATCGACGTGGCCAGCGTCAAGGGCGGCCCCCGGCGGGAGCTGGAGGCCCGCGGCCTCGACCTGTCGTCGTACATCGGCACGCACCCCATGTCCGGCCGCGAGAAGTCCGGCCCGCTGGCCGCCACCGGCGACCTCTTCGAGGGCCGCCCCTGGGTGCTGACCCCGACCCGGGACACCGACACCGAGGTGCTGAACCTCGCCCTGGAGCTGATCTCGCACTGCCGCGCGGTGCCGGTGGTGATGGACGCGGACGCCCACGACCGCGCCGTGGCCCTCGTCTCACACATGCCTCACCTGGTCTCCAGCATGGTCGCCGCCCGCCTGGAGCACGCCGAGGAGGCCGCCGTACGGCTGTGCGGCCAGGGCATCCGCGACGTCACCCGGATCGCCGCCTCCGACCCCCGGATGTGGATCGACATCCTCTCGGCGAACCCGGGCCCGGTCGCCGACCTGCTCACCGACGTCGCCGCCGACCTGGAGGAGACCGTACGGGCCCTGCGCGCCCTGCAGTCCTCCGACGAGGACAAGCGCCTGGAGGGCGGCACCGGTATCGCCTCGGTGCTGCGGCGCGGCAACGCCGGACAGGTCCGCGTCCCCGGCAAGCACGGCTCCGCCCCGCGGGCCTACGAGACCGTCGCCGTCCTCATCGACGACCAGCCCGGCCAGCTGGCCCGCATCTTCGCGGACGCGGGGGTGGCCGGCGTCAACATCGAGGACGTACGCATCGAGCACGCGACCGGCCAGCAGGCGGGTCTGGTGCAGCTCATGGTGGAGCCGAGGGCGGCCGTCGTCCTCACGGCTGCCCTCAAGGACCGGGGCTGGGCCATCCGGCAGTGATCCGGTAGCTCGTACGGCTGTAAGAGGGGCTCCGGGGACCCAGTAACCTTGTGCGGGACGCGCTCGCGTCCCGCACACCACCCACCGCACCGCACCAGGAAGGTGTCCCCTCGTGGAAAACGGCGCCGCCCCGACCGTCCCGGCCGTGATTGTCGCCATCGACGGCCCCTCCGGCACAGGCAAGTCGAGCACGTCGAAGGCCGTGGCCGCGCAGCTCGGCCTGAGCTACCTGGACACCGGCGCCCAGTACCGGGCGATCACGTGGTGGATGGTGACCAACGGCATCGACACCGACGACCCGCACGCGATCGCCGCCGCGGCCGGCAAGCCCGAGATCGTCTCCGGCACCGACCCGCTGGGCCCGGCCATCACCGTGGACGGCGTGGACGTGTCCGGCCCGATCCGCACCCAGGAGGTCACCTCCAAGGTCAGCGCGGTCAGCGCCGTCCCCGAGGTGCGTACCCGGATCACCGAGCTGCAGCGCTCCATCGCCGCCGCCGCGCCGCTGGGCATCGTCGTCGAGGGCCGCGACATCGGCACGACCGTGCTGCCGGACGCCGACCTGAAGATCTTCCTCACCGCCTCCGCCGAGGCCCGCGCCGCCCGCCGCAGCGGCGAGCTGAAGGGCGCCGACGTCAACGCCACCCGCGAGGCCCTGATCAAGCGGGACGCGGCCGACTCCACCCGGAAGACCTCTCCGCTGGCCAAGGCCGGCGACGCGGTCGAGGTGGACACCACCGCCCTCACCCTGCCCCAGGTCATCGAGTGTGTCGTCACCCTCGTCGAGGAGAAGCGGGCGGGGAAGTGACCGAGGTCCCTTCGGCGCGGGGCGCCGAGGTCGGCCGGCGCATCGGCGTCGGCCTGATGTACGGGCTGTGGAAGCCGCGCGTGCTGGGCGCCTGGCGGGTCCCCGCCAGCGGCCCGGTGATCTACGCCGTCAACCACTCGCACAACATCGACGGCCCGATGGTCATGGGCGTCGCGCCCAGGCCGACGCACTTCCTGATCAAGAAGGAGGCGTTCATCGGCCCGCTCGGACGCTTCCTGACCGGCATCGGCCAGCTGAAGGTGGACCGCCACTCCACCGACCGCACGGCCATCGCGCAGGCGCTCGGCGTGCTGGAGGACGGCGGCGTGCTGGGCATCTTCCCGGAGGGCACGCGGGGTGTCGGCGACTTCGCCTCGCTGCGCGCCGGGCTCGCCTACTTCGCCCTCCGCAGCGGCGCCCCGATCGTCCCGGTCGCGGTGCTGGGAAGCACCCACCGTCCCGGACGGTTGATAAAGGCGCTGCCTCCCCTGCGCGCGCGGGTCGACGTCGTCTTCGGCGACCCGTTCGACGCGGGCGACGGCAGCGGACGCCGCACCCGCAAGGCGCTGGACGAGGCGACCGAACGCATCCAGAAGCAGCTGACCGCGCACCTGGAGAACGCCAGGCGGCTCACCACCCGCTAGGCGACACTTGAGTAGTGGATCACCCAGTACAGGGGTGTTCCACCGATCACCACGATGAACGAGGTACGGACTTCATGAACGACCACATCCACTCCGAGGGCTCGGGCGAGGAGCACGACCACGGGGCGCTCGGCGACGCCGAGTACGCGCAGTTCATGGAGCTGGCCACCGACGAGGGCTTCGACGTCGAGGATGTCGAGGGCGCGATCGAGGAGGCCGGGCACGGCCCGCTGCCCGTCCTCGCCGTCGTCGGCCGCCCCAACGTCGGCAAGTCGACCCTCGTGAACCGCATCATCGGCCGCCGCGAGGCCGTCGTCGAGGACAAGCCGGGCGTCACCCGCGACCGCGTCACCTACGAGGCCGAGTGGGCCGGCCGCCGCTTCAAGGTCGTCGACACCGGCGGCTGGGAGCAGGACGTCCTCGGCATCGACGCCTCCGTCGCCGCGCAGGCCGAGTACGCCATCGAGGCCGCCGACGCGGTCGTCTTCGTCGTGGACGCCAAGGTCGGCGCCACCGACACCGACGAGGCGGTCGTCCGGCTGCTGCGCAAGGCCGGCAAGCCCGTCGTGCTGTGCGCCAACAAGGTGGACGGCCCGAGCGGAGAGGCCGACGCCGCCTACCTGTGGTCGCTGGGCCTGGGCGAGCCGCACCCGGTCTCCGCGCTGCACGGCCGCGGCACCGGCGACATGCTGGACCAGGTCCTGGAGGCCCTGCCCGAGGCGCCCCGCGAGTCCTTCGGCGGTGTCATCGGCGGCCCCCGGCGCATCGCCCTGATCGGCCGCCCGAACGTCGGCAAGTCCTCGCTGCTGAACAAGGTGGCCGGCGAGGAGCGCGTCGTCGTCAACGAACTGGCCGGCACCACCCGCGACCCGGTCGACGAGCTGATCGAACTCGGCGGCGTGACCTGGAAGTTCGTCGACACCGCGGGCATCCGCAAGCGCGTCCACCTCCAGCAGGGCGCCGACTACTACGCCTCGCTGCGCACCGCCGCCGCCGTCGAGAAGGCGGAGGTCGCCGTCATCCTCATCGACGCCTCCGAGTCGATCTCGGTCCAGGACCAGCGGATCGTCACGATGGCCGTCGAGGCGGGCCGTGCGGTCGTCGTCGCCTACAACAAGTGGGACACCCTCGACGAGGAGCGCCGCTACTACCTGGAGCGGGAGATCGAGACCGAGCTGGGCCAGGTGGCGTGGGCGCCCCGGGTCAACGTCTCGGCGCAGACCGGCCGCCACATGGAGAAGCTGGTCCCCGCCATCGAGACCGCGCTGGCCGGCTGGGAGACCCGCGTCCCCACGGGCCGTCTCAACGCCTTCCTCGGCGAGCTGGTCGCCTCGCACCCGCACCCGGTGCGCGGCGGCAAGCAGCCCCGCATCCTCTTCGGCACGCAGGCCGGCACCAAGCCGCCGCGGTTCGTGCTCTTCGCCTCCGGCTTCATCGAGGCGGGCTACCGGCGGTTCATCGAGCGCCGGCTGCGCGAGGAGTTCGGCTTCGACGGGACGCCGATCCATATCTCGGTGCGGGTGCGCGAGAAGCGCGGCGCGAAGAAGAAGTAGCGGTCACAGGACGCGAGAGAGGGAGACCCCCGGCCGGGGGTCTCCCTCTCTCGCGTCCTGCCGGTGGCCGTCAGGCACCCCTGCGCGGGGCCGGTGGCAGCGCCGCCGGGACGTGCTGGGTCCCGACCCGCTGCCACACCGACTGCTGGCCGACGCGGGCGCTCTGGGCCCCCGCGCTGTAGGCGCTGTACGAGCCTCTGCCGCACGGGATGCTCCGGAAGGCGGTGAACCCCAGCTCCTCCTCACCGCTGCGATCGCCCGGCAGCGATCGGAAGGACCTGACGTACTCGGCGTAGAGCGCGTCGTAGATCGGCGTGGCGGAGGGGCCGCCATGGCGGTGGAAGGCGTCGTATGCGTACACGTATGTCCAAACGACCTCACGCTGGAAGGGATGCGGCCCAGGTGGCGGCCGCCCGGCACCCGCGTGAATCTCCGGTCAGGTTCCCGCCAGCGGCAGCGCCGCCGCGACCAGCTGTCCGCCCGCCGCCGCCTTGTCCAGGGCGTCCCGCAGCAGGTCCTCGCGCGGCTGCCGGCCGATCGAGCCCACCGGCGCCGCGAACATCAGTACCTGCTGGTGCTTGTTGGCCGCCGTGCGCCAGCCCTCGGTGACCTGGAGGGGCTGGTGCGCCTGCCACCAGGCCACCGGCCGGCCGCCGTCCGCGCCGGGCTGCAGCACCGCGTGCAGCTGGCCCATCGCGAGCAGCACCGACCAGCCGTGCAGCACGGAGGGGGTGGCTGCCAGCTCGGTGACCGGCATGAAGCCCTGTTCGATCAGCAGCGGCAGGAAGTCGTCCCCTGCGCCGGCCGTCCCGGGCCGCGCGATCGGCGCGGTCGGCTCCACCACGAGCGCCGGGTGCAGTTCCCCGGCGATGAGGATCAGACCGCTGGTCACGCCGAGCACCGCCTGCTCGGGTGCCTGCTCGGGCGGCGCCGGCCGCTGCTGCTCGGGCCGGGCGGCCTGGTCGGCGTTGATGGACCGCACGGCGCCCTGGAGCTGCTCCTCGGTGACCTTGACGACCTGCGAGGGCAGGCAGCCGGCGTGAGCGAAGGCGAGGACCGCCGTCTCGTCGCCGATGAAGAGAACGGTGCTGGTGCGCTCCTGCTCGCAGTCGCCCGGGGTGCGACAGGACGTGCAGTCGTAGCTGCCCGGGGCGGACTCCCCGGCGAGCAGGCGGTCGGCTTCTTCGTCGCCGATCTCGGCGCGTACGTCGTCGCTGACGTCGAGCATGCGCGGCACGGGGGCTCCCTCGGGATGCGGTGCGTGACCGGACCGGGTGGCTCCTGGTCCGTGGTCCGGGCGGGTCCCCGGCTCATGCAAAGACAACGGGTGATCTGTGGCGGGAGTCACGCCCCATGGCCAACGGAATCGAACCGTGCGACGCACGTGATCGTCCCCCGGCCGCCGGCGCGGTGATACACCCAAGTGACCTGCGGTGAAAGGGGGGTTGAGCCCGGACGCAGACCGTGATCGCCACCGCTGGAAGTCGACAAATCATGAAATCAGTGAATGAATTGGGTGACTGGAAATGGCCGTGGGTCCGGCCGATACTCCGGTCGTGACCACATCGCAATCGGACACGAACAACCAGAAGGCAGGGTTCCGGGTCTAACCGGACGACGAGAAGCCCAGGGAGGAACCGCATCGCATGACGCCGCCGAACCCACCGGCCGCTCCGTTGCGCGCCGACTGCGTCGGCGACTCCGCGGGCGGGCTGACCTTCGACGTCGCCGCGCGCGGGAACACCGGGGCGGCCCTGCTCATCCTGCGCCGCCGCGACACCGACGCCGAGGAGACCGTCAGCCTGCCGCTGGCGCCGGCCGCCGAGGGCCTGCTGCGTGCCGCGCTGCCCAGCAGCGTCTCCCTGCCCGAGGGCCGCTGGGACGCCTACGCCGCCCTGTCCGACGGCGAGCCCCGGCGCCTGGTGCCCGGCGTCACCGACCTGCGCTCCCTCGCCGCCCGGATCCCCGGCGGGCTGCTCGGCCACGTCGCCGTCCGCATCCCGTACGCCACCCGCCAGGGCAACCTCACCGTCCGCAGCTGGCTGCGCGCCCCGCACGCGGAGTCGGCGGAGCTGGGGCTGGTGAGCGGCGGCCTGACGGTGCGCGGGCGGGTGTACGGCACGCAGCTGACCTCCGGCGCCCACGCCGAGCTGCGGGCCAGGACCGCCACCGACGGGGACGGGGGCGCGGTGCGGCGGGTGGACGTCGTCACCGAGCGGGCCGACTTCGGCTTCACGGTGCGCTACGACACCCTGGCGCCGGGCGACTGGGACCTGTGGCTGCGGCCCGCCGGTGAGTCCGGCCCGGTGGTGCGCCTGGCGCGGCTGCTGGACGACGTCGCCGACAAGCACCCGGTCCTCACCTATCCCTCCGAGCGCGTGCTCACCCCGGACGGCCCCGTGGAGGCCGGGCCGTACTACACGGACGACAACGACCTGTCGCTCTCCGTCGTCCCGCTGGGCCCCTGACCCTCGCCAGGGAGATGGGGAGAACCTGTGAGCGAGGGGTGGCTTTCCTGTGCCCCATGTTCGGTCCGCGTAAGTGATTTCGAAGTCGCCCGCACGTCCGTTCGGGGGTGTTCGGGGGCGGAATGCGGGCCGGGCCCCGGGGTGCAATGCGGGCCAATTGCGTCCGCCTATTCGGCGGTCCGTCGCGACACGCGGTAATTCACCTCACCCGCTCGCGAAAGGCGTACAAAACCGTCCGTCCGTGTGACGGAGTTCCCGTAAAACGCGCACTGTGATCCTGTGACAGAAATGTGACCGTAGGTGCATCCCCGCACTGTGCCGGCGGCCTGGGCTTCCCCGGTCCGTGGGCAGGGCATAGCGTGGCCGCATGGCACCGATTCCGACACCCCCGGCCGAACCCCAGGACAGCCCGGACGGCTACGTCGGCCTCGATTCCGACGAGGCCGAGCGGCTGGCGCGCGAGCGCGGCTGGTCGACGGTGCGGTCCCTGGCACCGGGCACGATCATCACCATGGAGTACCGGGTGGGCCGCCTCAACTTCGAGGTGAAGGACGGCCGCGTGGCCCGGTCCTGGAAGGGCTGAGGCGCGCTCAGCCGCCCGACAGGGGGCGTGCGGCCGGGGCCGTGTTGCGCGGGTGCCGGTCGGCGTGCGGCGGACGCCGGCTGCCCGCGGGGGTGACCGGCGTACGGTCCGAGCGCGCCGTGTGCGGGCCCGGAGCCAGATGCGCCGGGGCGCGGGTGGTGCGGGGCGAGGCCACCGGCTCGCGGGACGGCGCGTCCTCCCGCCCGGGGACCGGCGGAGTGAGGACCACGGGCGGGCCGGCCGGCCGGCTCGTGGCGTCCTCGCTGCCGCGGCGTGCGAACAAGCGGTCGCGCAGGCCGAGGATCCAGGCCTCGGCGCGGGTGATCAGCGGTTCGAACCAGGGCAGCGCCAGCAGGATCAGCAGTCCGGCCGCCCAACCGAGGAGCACGTCGCTCAGCCAGTGCGTACCGAGGTAGACGGTGGACATGCCCACCCCGAGCGAGGTGACCGCCATCAGGGCCGACAGCCAGCGCCGCGCCCTCGGCGTCGAGGCCAGATAGGCCAGGATGCCCCAGGTCACGACGGCGTTCGCGGTGTGACCGCTCGGAAATATATCGCCGCCGAGCCACATCTCGTTGGAGCCGATCGTGGTCGCGTAGTGCGGTCCCAGCCGGCCCATGCCGTACTTGGCGGCACCGACCGTGACGTTCAGCAGGAGCAGGGAGGCACCGAGCGCGATCAGCGGGCGCAGGGTGTGCTGCCGCCAGGAGCGCCAGCCCAGCCAGGCCGCGACCATCACGGCGGTGGGGCCGCGCTGGCCCAGTACGACGTAGTAGTCGACGAAGGCGTGGATCTCCGGCCACTGCTGGTAGGGCCGGAAGAACATGACCTGCCAGTCGAGCCGGACCAGCCACGAGCTGATCAGCACGGCCCACACGATCGCGAGGTAGAACGCGAGGGTTCCGGCGAACAGCGCGATCCTGTGCCGGCTCATCTCCGGCACGGCCAGGAGCGCCGGTCGTTCCGGCTCCCGGTCCAGTCTCGCGAACACCCGGTCCAGACGGGTGAGCTTCCGTTCGGTACGCACCCAATCGACGTTACAGCGAGTGAGGAGTGATCCCGGCCGAATCAACGGGTTTGTGATGACGATGTGATGTGGGATTCCTCTCAGGCAGCGCCCTATTCTCAGTGAATGTGCAATCCCTGAGGGGCGTGGGCTTCAATTCCTTTGATCGGTCCGGTCGGCGGTTTTATCGTGCTTATGAATTAGTTAACCGAATGCTGGTACGGAATTCTCCCGGCGGCCACCGGGCGCCCGCGGCCGGTCAGGGCGGTCCCGACCCGTTCAGCCAGAACGCCCCGTACACCGCCGACACCACCGCGAGGCCCCCCACGACAAGCGCTGACCTGGTCGTTCGCAGCCTGGCCAGGGCCACGGCGAGGGGCAGCAGCAGAGGGAAGGCGGGCAGCAGCAGCCGTGGTTTGGATCCGAAGTAGCTCGACGCGCACAGGGCGAGCACCACGACGAGGCCCGTGTACACCAGCAGTGCGAGCGGCTGGCGCCGCCGTACGCACACCACGTACAGCCAGACCAGCAGTGCGACCCCGACGATCAGCCCCACGCCCGCAAGGGCCCCCGGGAACGACGTGAACTTCCCGGCGACGAAGCGGGCGAAGGCCGCGCCCCCGTCGAAGCCGTTGCGCCAGCCGGCCTGCACGTCGAGATAGCCGAGCGGGCCCCCGCCGGTGCGGTGGCCGACCCACAGCACGTAGCCGGCGGCGCCCAGGGGCGCGAGGAGTATGCCGAGCACGCGCCGTGCGCCGTCGCCGGGGGCGCGCTCCGGCCGGTGGGCGCCGTCCGGGACGGCGTCGCTCCGGATTCGCACGAATGCCGCGACCGCGGCCACCCACACCGCCGCCGTCACCGCGAGCCCCACCGGGCGGGTCAGCCCGGCCAGCGCGGCCAGCGTCCCCGCCGTCACCCAGCGCCCGGTCAGCACCGCGTACAGCGACCAGGCGGCCAGCGCCGTGAACAGGGACTCGCTGTACGCCATCGACTGCACGACCGCGACCGGCAGCACCGCCCACAGCAGCACGGCGCAGACTCCGGCGCGGCGGCTGTGGAGGTGCTCCGCCACCGCGAAGATCCCCCAGGCCGCGGCGAGCGAGGCGAGCAGGCTCACGACGAACCCGGCATCCGCGTACGACAGGGGCGTCACCGCCGCCCCGAGCCGCTCCAGCCACGGCAGCAGCGGGAAGAACGCCAGGTTGGAGTGGACGTCCCCGTTGGGCAGCCGCACCTCGTAGCCGTACCCCAGCTCGGCGACCCTCGTGTACCAGAGGGAGTCCCAGCGGGCCGTCAGCAGCGTGTACGCGCTCTTGTCGCGGGCGGCGCTCCACAGGGCCAGGGCGAGCAGGCCGAGGGCGCGTACGGCCGCGTAGCCCAGGAGCGCCGGGGCGGCCCGGCGCAGGGCACCGGAGCGGTCCGCCGAGTGCGTGTCAAGATCGGTCACGGGCTCGATTATCAGCCGGGCGGGGCGGCGGCCCGTCGGCCGGGGCGGGCGGAACCGTGGCCGCGGCGGCCATGCCGCGCAGGTCACGCGGGATGTGTGAGGCCCGCCACAGGTGCGCTGCGCGCTCTCGCGTAATCTGGCCAGTCACTCGCGTTCCGTTGCACGGCCCGGAGACCTCCGCTCCTCTCCGGCGACCCGCAGGGGAGTCCCCACCCCGCGCAGCCCGCCGGACGCGAGGGAACATGGAGGTACGTACATGTCCGGTACGACCACGGCCGCCGCCGAGCTGCGCCGTCGGGCTGCCGGGGCCGGTGCCAACCGCTGGGTGGTCCTGGTCGTCCTCTGCGTCAGCCTGCTGCTCGTCGCCGTGGACGCCACGGTCCTCCACGTGGCGGTCCCCGCCGTCACCGAGGACCTCAGGCCCGGTGCGATCGAGCTGCTCTGGATCGTCGACATCTATCCGCTGGTCTGCGCCTCGCTGCTGATCCTCTTCGGCACGCTGGGTGACCGGGTGGGCCGCAGACGGATCCTGCTGCTCGGGTACGCGCTCTTCGGCGTCGCCTCCGCGCTGGCGGCCCTCGCCGACAGCGCCCAGGTCCTGATCATGGCCCGAGCGCTGCTCGGGGTCGGCGGCGCGATGATCATGCCCGCGACGCTGTCGATCCTGCGCCAGGTCTTTCCCGACCGGCGCGAGCGGGCGTTGGCCATCGGCATCTGGAGCGCGGTGGCCGCGGTCGGCGCGGCGGTCGGGCCGCTGCTCGGCGGGTTCCTCCTGGAGCACTTCTGGTGGGGCTCGGTCTTCCTCGTCAACATCCCGCTGATGCTGGTCAGCCTGCCGGTGGGGCGGCTGCTGCTGCCCGAGTCGAAGGGCGACGGGCGCGGGCCCTGGGACGTGGTCGGGGCGCTGATGGCGGCGGCCGGTCTCTTCGGCGTCGTCCTGGGCGTGAAGCGGCTGGGCGGCGGCGAACCGGTGGCGAGCCTGTTCACCGTGGTGCCGCTGGTGCTGGGTGCGGCCCTGCTGGTCGGGTTCGTACGGCGGCAGCGTCGGCGTACGCATCCGCTGGTTGACCTGGAGATGTTCCGGAGGCCGGCCTTCAGTACGTCGGTGGGGTGCATCGTGCTGGCGATGCTGGCGCTGGTGGGTCTGGAGCTGATCGCGGCGCAGTACCTGCAGCTGGTGCTCGGGCTGTCGCCGCTGGAGACCGGGCTGCGACTGCTGCCGCTGACCTTCGCGGCGATGGCGGCGGGGCTGGCGGGCGCGCGGATGCTGCGGCGGTTCGGCCCGCGGCGGATGGTGTGTGCGGGGTTCTGTCTGACCGCCTTCGCGGTGGTGCTGCTGACGGCGCTGGGGCGGAGCGACAACTGCGCGCTGATGCTGTCCGGGTTCGTGCTGCTCGGGTTCGGTCTGGAGACCACGCTGTTCGGGGCGTACGAGTCGATGCTGAGTGAGGCGCCGCAGGAGCAGGCGGGCGGGGCGGCGGCGATCGGCGAGACGTCGTACCAGCTCGGGGCCGGGATCGGGATCGCGCTGCTGGGGAGCGTGATGAACGCGGCGTACGGGCCCGGGGTGACGGGGGGTGTGCCGGGGGTGCCGTCGTCGGCGTCCTCGGCAGCGGGGCATTCGCTGGGGGAGGCGTACGAGGTCGCCGCGCAGCTGGGTGGGTCGGCGGGGGTCGCGCTGCGGCGGGCCGCGGGGGATGCGTTCGTGCACGGGCTGCATGTGACGTTGGTGGTGAGTGCGGGGTTGTTGCTGCTGGGGGCGGTGATGGCGTTGCGGTTGCCGCGGGTGATGCAGTGCGAGGAGCCGGTGTCGGTGCCCGCGCCGCGGGACGCGGTGGAGTCACGCGTCTCGGTGTGACCGCGAACCGTCTCCCACCCACGCACCACCCGTTCACTGCCAGAAGCAAGGTGAACGTCGCCCGTGGGGGTGCACCGCCATCGGCGGCCGCGGGTGGACAGGAACCACCCACCCACCGCAAGCCGCCGACGACGCCGCACTCCCACGGGCGACGTCCACTCCTCTGTTGGCGGTGAACGGGTGGTGCGTGGGTGGGAGACAGGGTGGACGTGCGCCACACTGCCGCGTAACGTCGACGTCGAGCCGTAACTAGCACTGCTAGTTTTATCGTCCCGGAAGGTGTCCCATGGCCTCGTCCCCCAAGTTGCCCGCCTTCGACCCCGTCGACCCCCTCGGTATCGACGACCTCCTGGACCCGGAGGACCTGGCGATCCGGGACACCGTGCGGGACTGGGCCGCCGACCGCGTGCTGCCGTACGTCGCCGACTGGTACGAGCGGGGCGAGCTGCCCGGCATCCGGGAACTCGCCCGCGAACTCGGCGGGATCGGCGCGCTCGGCATGTCGCTGGAGGGCTACGGCTGCGCCGGCGCCACGGCCGTGCAGTACGGCCTCGCCTGCCTGGAGCTGGAGGCGGCCGACTCCGGCATCCGCTCCCTGGTCTCCGTGCAGGGCTCCCTCGCCATGTACGCCGTCCACCGCTTCGGCAGCGAGGACCAGAAGCAGGCATGGCTGCCGCGCATGGCCGCCGGTGACGTCATCGGGTGCTTCGGGCTGACCGAGCCCGATCACGGGTCCGACCCGGCCAACATGCGCACCCACGCCAAGCGGGACGGCGGCGGGGACTGGATCCTCAACGGCCGCAAGATGTGGATCACGAACGGGTCGGTGGCCGGCGTGGCCGTCGTCTGGGCGCAGACCGAGGAGGGCATCCGGGGTTTCGTGGTGCCGGCCGACAGCCCCGGCTTCTCCGCCCCCGAGATCAAGCACAAGTGGTCCCTGCGTGCCAGCGTCACCAGCGAGCTGGTCCTGGACGACGTACGGCTGCCCGCCGACGCCGTACTGCCGGAGGTCACCGGGCTGCGCGGACCGCTCGGCTGTCTCACCCACGCCCGCTACGGCATCGTGTGGGGTTCGATGGGCGCGGCCCGCAGCTCCTTCGAGGCGGCCGTGGAGTACGCGAAGTCGCGGGAGCAGTTCGGACGGCCCATCGGTGGCTTCCAGCTGACCCAGGCCAAGCTCGCCGACATGGCGGTCGAACTGCACAAGGGGATCCTGCTCGCCCACCACCTCGGGCGGCGCATGGACGCCGGCCGCCTGCGTCCCGAGCAGGTCAGCTTCGGCAAGCTCAACAACGTGCGCGAGGCCATCGACATCTGCCGCACGGCCCGCACGATCCTCGGTGCCAACGGGATCTCCCTCGAATACCCCGTCATGCGGCACGCGACGAACCTGGAATCGGTGCTCACCTACGAGGGCACCGTCGAGATGCACCAGCTGGTGCTGGGCAAGGCGCTCACCGGACTCGACGCCTTCCGGTAGGACGGGTCAGGTCCCGGCGGAGTCCGGCGTGGGGCGGGCGGGGCCGTGGTGAACGGCCCCGCCTCAGCTCTGGTTGAAGAAACCGTCGGAACGGTGCGCGGCGGGCTCGCCGCTGATGACCTGGGTGTCGGCCGGGCTGAGCAGGAACACCCGGGTGGACACCCGCTCGATCGAACCGCGCAGGCCGAAGATGAGCCCGGCGGCGAAGTCGACGACGCGCTTGGCGTCGGTCGCCTCCATGGCCGTCAGGTTCATGATGACCGGGACCCCCTCCCGGAACAGCTCGCCGATGGACCGTGCGTCCCGGAAGCTGTCCGGGGTGACGGTCGCGATGCGGCGGCCCTTCTCCTCGGCCACGTCCGAGGCCACCTTCACCCGCGGGTCCGTGACCCAGGCGTCCCCGGAGTCGGTGCCCTCGGAGTAGTCGTCGTCGTAGTAGCGCTCGTCATCGTTGTCGTCGACGAGGCCGAGCCACGCACTCGCCTTGCGTACCGATCCCATGGACGCCTCCTCTCACAGCGGTCTTTCGTGCTTCCGCATCCCTATGGTCATCCATGATGCGGACGTCGCGCCAAGTGGATAGACGCCGCCCGGGGGGTTTGTGACGGTACTGGTGCACAGCGAATCCGTCGAGAGTCCTTGTGTCCCAAGGGTCCTTTCCCAAACGGCTGCTGACTGTGAGTGAAATATGATTCTTCGCGGCGGACGGGTGAGGCGGGGTGCGTACGGGTGAACGAGGGCTCGGTACGATGCCGCAGCTCAGCGTCGTACCAACCACGGGGGAGTGTTGTGTTCGGAATCGTCAGGCCCTGTAGGCACCGGCTCGGAGAGAGCCTCACGAGCCAGTGGATGGCGCATCTGTGCGGATTGTGTCTCGCTCTGCGCAAGGACCACGGACAGTTCGCGCGGATCGTGACGAACTATGACGGGCTTCTCATATCGGTTTTGACGGAGGCTCAGGCCGGAAGCGGTGGTGCGGGAGCGGGGCGGCGCACCGCAGGGCCCTGTCCGCTGCGCGGGATGCGTACCGCGTCCGTCGCGCACGGCGAGGGGGCCCGCCTCGCGGCGGCCGTCTCGCTGGTGCTGGCCTCGGCCAAGGTGCGCGACCATGTCGCCGACGGGGACGGGCTGCTGGCGCGCCGTCCGGTGGCCCTCGCCGCCCGCCGGGTCGCCACCGGCTGGGACGCCGCGGGCGCGCGCGGCGGCAGTGCCGTCGGGTTCGACACCGCCGTCCTGGTCGACGCCGTGGACCGGCAGGGCGGCATCGAGGCCCTCGCCGGGCCCGGCACACCGCTGCTCACCGTGACCGAGCCGACCGAGACCGCCACCGCCGCCGCCTTCGCGCACACCGCGCACCTCGCCGGCCGCCCGCACAACGCCGAGCCGCTCGCCGAGGCCGGGCGCCTCTTCGGCCGGCTCGCCCACCTCCTGGACGCCGTGGAGGACCGGGAGGGCGATGCCGCGTCCGGCGCCTGGAACCCGCTCACCGCGACCGGGACCCCGCTCGCCGAGGCCCGGCGGCTCGCCGACGACGCGGTGCACGGGGTGCGGCTGGCCCTGCGCGAGGCGGAGTTCGGCGACGGGCGGCTCGTGCACCGGCTGCTCGTGCACGAGTTGGGCAACTCCGTCGACCGGGCGTTCGGCACCGTGTCGTGCGCCCACGGCGGCCATCCGTACGCCCCTCCCGGCACCCCGGGCGCACCCGGTGGCCCCGGTGGGCCGACGCCGCCGGAGCCGCCCCGGCGCGATCGGCGGGGGCTGCTCGCGGGATGCGCCGTGTGGGTGGGGCTGGCCTGCACGTGCCAGATGTGCTGCGGCACCTACCACGACCCGTGGAGCGGGGAACGCAAGGAGGGCTCGTGCACCAACTGCGACTGCGGCGGGTGCGACGGATGCTGCAGCTGCTGCGACTGCTGCAGCAACTGCTGTGACGGCGACGGGTGCGGGTGCGACGGCTGCGACTGCGGGTGCAGCTGCTGAGTACGGCGAGGGGAGGGGCACGCGTGGGTGAAGGCGGGAGACGGAACGTCAGGCCCGGTCAGGATCCGGCGGGTCCGGGAGGCCGGGGCTGGGCAGGGGGTCGGCTCAACAGGAACAGGACCACACTCGACCGAAGTCGATGCGGGAGCGCGTGACCGGCCACTGCTGTGGATGCATGGGCCAAGTGGAACAGGCATCCGGTTCCGCGTCAACGAATTGAGACGCGCTGCTCACAGTGTGGACGCTCTTGACAGTCGACCGAAACACCGCCGTACTCTCGGCGGACGGTCCTGCTGAGGGGCTCGGCCGTGTGAAGGCACCATCCACCGTGTCCGACTGACTCGATGTCACGGAGCCTTCGCATGTCCTCCTCCCATGTCCCGCGCCGGTTGCACCTGGCCGCAGCCCTCGACCGGCGGTCCGTGTACGACGCCGGCGAGTACCTGGCGGCGGCGCGCCTCGCCGAACGCGGCACGCTCGACTTCGTGACGCTGGACGACGGCCTCGCCCGCCCCGGCCCCGACGCTTCGGCCGTCCTGGCCCGGGTGGCGCCCGCCACACGGCGGGTCGGCCTGGTCCCCACCCTCACCACCACCCACACCGAGCCCTTTCACGTCCAGGCCGCCGTGGCGACCCTCGACTGGGTCAGCCGCGGCCGGGCCGGCTGGCGGATCGAGGTGTCCACCACCGAGGGCGAAGCCCGTCTCTTCGGCCGTCGGCACGCCGCGCCCGCCGACGCGCTGTGGCAGGAGGCCGGCGAGGTCGCCGACGTGGCGGCCCGCCTGTGGGACAGCCGGCAGGGCGACGCCGAGATCCGGGGCACGGGCACCGGCCGCTTCGCCGACCGGGACACGCCGCACCACGTCGACTTCACCGGCTCCGCCTTCTCGGTCCGGGGTCCCTCGCCCGTGCCGCGGCCCCCGCAGGGGCACCCCGTGCGCGTGGTGGACGCCACCGGCGGGCCGGCCCGCGCGGTAGCCGCCCGGTACGCGGACGTGGCCCTCGTCCGCACCGCGGACCCCGGTCGCGCCGCCGTCGCGCGGGCCGAACTGCGGGCGTCCGCGGCGGCGTACGGCCGGGACCCCGACGATCTGCGGGTCCTCGCGGCCCTGGACATCGACCTCGGGTCCGGCGAGTACGCGGCGGCCCCCGGCCACGGCGGAGGCGGCCCCCGGCCCACCCCGCGCGGCCCGCTCTACCGCGGCGGCCCCGTCGACCTGGCCGAACTGATCGCCGCCTGGCACCGGGACGGCACCGTCGACGGCTTCCATCTGAGGCCGGTCGAGCCGGGCCGCGACCTGGAACGCCTCGTCAACGGCACCGTCTCCCTGCTCCGGCACCGGGGGCTGTTCCGCACCTTCTACCCGGGCGGCACACTCCGGGAGCACCTGGGCCTGGCCCGGCCCGCCAACCAGTACGCCGTCGCGCGGGGAGCGTCATGACCGGACCCAAGAGGATGCACCTGGCCGCGCACTTCCCGGGCGCCGGCCCCACGACCGTCCGGGCCGGTACCTGTTCGGGCCCGCAGATCGAGTTCGCCTCCTTCGAGCACCTCGCCCGTACCGCCGAGCGCGGCCTGTTCGACTTCTTCCTCCTCGCGGAGGAGCCGCGGCCGGGCGGGCGCGAGGGCCGCGTCCACGACTTGGACGCGGCCGGCCGCCCCGAGCCCCTGACCGTGCTGAACGCCCTCGCCGCCGTCACCGAGCGTCTCGGGCTTGCGGCCACCGCCGACGCCACCTTCAACGAGCCCTTCGAACTCGCCCGACGGCTCGCCACCCTGGACCACCTCAGCGGCGGCCGGGCGGCCTGGCACGTGGCGACCTCCTCCGACGCCTCCACCGGCGAGAACTTCCGGCGCCGCGGCCACCTCGACCGGTCCGAGCGGTACGTACGTGCCGCCGAGTTCGTGTCCACCGCGCGGGAACTGTGGGACTCCTGGACCCCCGACGGCACCCCTCGTCCCTTCGCCCACCACGGGCGGCACTTCGACATCGCGGGCGAGTTCACCCTGCCCCGCTCCCCGCAGGGGCACCCGGTGGTGATCCAGGCGGACGACTCCGAGGAGGGCCGGGAGCTCGCCGCGTCCTCGGCCGACGTGCTCCTCGCACGGCACGCCACCCTGGAGGCCGGCCGGGCCTGCTACGCCGACGTGAAGCGGCGCCTGGCGGCGTACGGCCGCGACCCGGACGACCTCAGGATCATGTCCGGTGTCACCGTGGTCCTCGGGGAGACCGGTGCCGGGGCCCGCACCCCCGAGCAGGTCGCCGCCGAGCTGACGGAGTTCGTGGCGCGGGACGCCGCCGACGGCTTCGTCCTCGTGCCGCACCCGGCCCCGGGCGGGCTGGACGAGTTCGTGGACCGGGTGGTCCCGTTGCTGCAGGAGCGCGGCGTCTTCCGTACCGCGTACGAGGGCGCCACCCTCCGCTCCCACCTGGGTCTGGGCGAACCGGTGTGGGAGGGTTGATCCCATGACGACGGAGGCATCCGACGAGTGGAAGCGGTGGCACGAACACCGTGTGGCGACGGTGTCGGCGCCCTACGGGCCGCTCGCCCTCACCGGCACGCACTGGCTGGCGGACCATCCGGACGGGCAACTTCCGGACATCCCCGGGCGGTGGGCGGCGGACGGCGACGCGGTGCTGCTGACGGCCGCCGGTGCCGACGGGCTCACCGTGGACGGGCGGCCCCTCGACGGTGAGGTGCGGCTCACCGCCGACGCGGGGCCGGCCGGTGCGGCCCGGGTGGCGCTCGGGGAGCGGCGGCTGGTCGTGCTGGTCCGCGAGGACCTGTGGGGCGTGCGCGACTTCGACCCGGCGGCCGGCCCGCGGCGGGCGTTCCGCGGCATCGCGGCCACCCCGTACGATCCGCGCTGGTCGGTACCGGGGCGCTTCACACCGTACGGAACCGGGCGGCGCAGCGTGCGGGTGCCGAACGCGGACGGCAGGGAGCGCGGCCTGGCCCTCGGCGGGGAGCTGGCCTTCGCCCTGGGCGGGCGGGAGCACACGCTCCAGGTGAGCGTCGAGGACGACGGTTCGCTGTGGGCGGTCTTCGCCGACGGCACCAGCGGAAGCACCAGTTACCGCTTCCGCTTCCTGCGCCCGGCCGCGCCGGACGCCGAGGGCCGTACGACGGTCGACCTCAACCGCGCGCTGCTGCCGCCGTGCGCGTTCGCCGACCACTTCGTCTGTCCCTTCCCGCCGCCGGGGAACACGCTGGCGGTCCGCGTCGAGGCCGGAGAGCGGGAACTGCGCTGAGGTTCAGCGGGGGTTGGTAAAGGTCGTTCAAAGATCAACGGCCGAAAGGCGCCCTTGTGCCGACCGGTCGTTCGGCCGAATACTCCAACCTCAGCGCTTGTCAGGGGCACGACGTATCCGGAACCCGGAGGTCCGTCCCTGGCTGCGCCTCACGGGCCCAACCCCACACGAGGGCCCCCGACTTCCCATGTGGAGGAACGAAAAGTGAGGATCAAGCGCACCACCCCCCGCAGCGGCATCACGAGACGGACCCGGCTGATCGCCGTAACCACCGGCCTCGTGGCCGCGGCCGCCGTCGCGATCCCCAGCGCGACCGCGGCACCCGCCCCGGTCACCTTCAGCGCCGCCGAACTCAGCAGTGCCAGCGGCGCGGTGCTCAAGGCCGACGTCCCCGGCACCGCCTGGGCCGTCGACAGCAAGTCCGGCCGGGTGCTGCTCACCGTCGACAGCACCGTCTCCCAGGCCGAGATCGCGAAGATCAAGGAGCAGGCCGGCGACAAGGCCGGCGCGCTCACGGTCAAGCGCACCCCCGGCACGTTCAACAAGCTCATCCAGGGCGGTGACGCCATCTACGCGAGCAGCTGGCGCTGCTCCCTCGGCTTCAACGTCCGCGCCTCCAACGGCACCGAGTACTTCCTGACCGCCGGTCACTGCACCGACGGCGCCGGCGCCTGGCGCTCCAGCTCCGGCGGCACCGTCATCGGACAGACGGCGGGCTCCAGCTTCCCGGGCAACGACTACGGCATCGTGCGGTACCAGGGCTCGGTCTCGCGGCCCGGTACCGCGAACGGCGTGGACATCACCCGCGCCGCCACCCCGAGCGTGGGCACCACCGTCATCCGCGACGGTTCCACGACCGGCACCCACAGCGGCCGGGTCACCGCCCTGAACGCCACCGTCAACTACGGCGGCGGCGACGTCGTCGGCGGGCTGATCCAGACCACGGTCTGTGCCGAGCCCGGCGACTCCGGCGGCTCGCTCTACGGCAGCAACGGCACCGCGTACGGTCTGACCTCCGGCGGCAGCGGCAACTGCTCCTCCGGCGGTACGACGTTCTTCCAGCCGGTCACGGAGGCCCTGAGCGCCTACGGCGTCAGCGTCTACTAGTCCGGCCCGGTCGGCAGCGCGACGAGCCCCCGTACACCAACCGGTGTGCGGGGGCTCTCCCGTGCCCGGGTCCGGACGGCTCCGCGCGACCACCGCGTGTAGACGCACATTCGATGCCCGGAAAGCAAGAGGTGACTTTCGGACAGGGTGGGCACGGTTCGGCCGGTCTTCGGTTACTCGCCCGTAGCGTTTGCTGGTGCGTTCGCTCCGTGAATCCTGCTGGAAGGGACATGAATGGTGAAGGTCGTGTGACCACGCTGAAGTTGTCGTGCGCACGTCTCGAAGTCGACCTTGTGTGCTCCCTGTGGAATCGGAAGAGTTAGCGCTCGTCAACCAGCCTTCCGGTTCGCGAGGTCCCCACAACCTCCCGGGCCGACCCCCCACAGGAGGACATGAGTTGAAGCACCGACGCATACCCAGGCGACGGGCCGCAGTCGTAGGCGCGGGCATCACCGCGCTGGTCGCGGCCGGCGTCACCTTCCAGAGTGCGAACGCCAGTGAGGCCCCGCAGGCCGCCGCCCCCGAGACCCTCTCGGTCGCAGCGGCCGGAAAGCTCGCCTCCACGCTCCTCGGCGACCTCGGCACCGACGCCGCGGGCACGTACTACGACGCACAGGCGAAGAGCCTCGTGGTCAACGTGCTCGACAACGCCGCCGCGCAGACCGTCGAGGAGGCCGGCGCCAAGGCGAGAGTCGTGGAGAACTCGCTCGCCGAGCTGAAGAGCGCGCGCACCACGCTCACCGAGGACGCGGCCATCCCGGGCACGTCCTGGGCGACCGACCCGACCACCAACAAGGTCGTCGTCACCGCGGACCGCACGGTCTCCAAGGCCGAGCTGACCAAGCTGACCAAGGTGGTCGACGGGCTCGGCGCCAAGGCCGAACTCAAGCGCACCAAGGGTGAGTACAAGCCCTTCATCGCGGGCGGCGACGCCATCACCGACGGCAGCGGGCGCTGCTCGCTCGGCTTCAACGTCACCAAGGGCGGCGAGCCGCACTTCCTGACCGCCGGGCACTGCACCGAGGGCATCACCAGCTGGCAGGACTCCTCGGGCAACCAGCTCGGCGAGAACGTGACGTCCAGCTTCCCGGACAACGACTACGGCCTCGTCAAGTACAGCGGCGACGTGGACCACCCGAGCGAGGTGAACCTCTACAACGGTTCCACCCAGGCCATCTCGGGCGCCGCCGACGCCACCGTCGGCATGGAGGTCACCCGCAGCGGCTCCACCACCCAGGTGCACGACGGCAAGGTGACCGGCCTGGACGCCACCGTCAACTACGGCAACGGCGACGTCGTCAACGGCCTGATCCAGACCGACGTCTGCGCCGAGCCCGGCGACAGCGGCGGCTCGCTCTTCTCGGGCGACAAGGCGGTCGGCCTCACCTCCGGCGGCAGCGGCGACTGCACCTCCGGCGGCGAGACCTTCTTCCAGCCGGTGACGGAGGCCCTGTCGGCCACCGGTACGCAGATCGGTTGAGCACGCGCGGTACACGGCACGCAGGAGTCCCGTCCCTTGTGGGGCGGGACTTCCGCGTGTGTGCGTCCGTGCGTGTACGTCCCCGTGTGTGCGAGGCCGTGGGTCAGCCGGCCCGCGTGGGCAGCTCCGGCTCCCGGCGTTCGCGGCGCAGTACGGACGCCAGCATCGCGATGACCGTTCCCGCGACCGCCCACGCCCACAGCACCAGCAGGGACTCGGTCACGTCGTTCGCCTCGAAGTACGCGATCGAACGCGCCGCCCAGGTGCCCGCGCCCGGCGGCAGCGCCGGTCCGATCGCCTGCCAGAACGGCGGCAGCATCGGCAGCGGGAAGGCCCCGCCCGCACTCGGATTGCCCGCGATCACCACCAGCAGGATCGCCAGCCCGATCCCGACGATCCCGAAGACCCCCTGGAGGGCGAGCGTGGCGGCGCCCACCGCGAAGGTGATCAGCGCGCCGAGCCCCCACAGGTCCACCACACTGCCGGGCAGCGCGCCCAGGATCGGACCGACGATCACCGCGCCGCCGAGTCCGCCGGCGATCGACACCAGAGCCATCACGATCAGCCGGATCCCCGCGCGGCGCGGGTTGGCCGGCCGGGCGCCGGTGCTGATCGCCAGGATCGAGGCGCACAGATAGCCGCCGACACACCAGCCCACCACCAGGTAGAACGACGACAGCCCGTCGAAGTCCTGGGCCGAGGCGGGGGCCACGTCGACGGTGCGTACCGCGCGGTCCTGGCTCCGCTCCACCTCGGCGACCAGCCCCTCCAGGGTGGTGGCGAGGACGGTGCCGCCGCCGGAGGCGACCAGCAGGGTGTCGGTGCGGCCGGAGCCCCCGACGACCAGGGCGCCGTCGATGTCCCGGTTCTCGATCTGCCTGCGGGCGCTCGCCGCGTCGGCCACCGGCCGCGGGTCCAGCGGCGACCCGGGCAGCGCCTCCAGCGCGCCCACCGTCCGGTCGGCGGCCGCCGGGGGCGCGACCACCCCGAAGGGCACGTCCCTCGGCTTCGGGTCGTGCAGCGCACCCACGTAGGAGGCGATGAAGAGCAGCTGGAGCGCGATCACGCCGAGCACGAGCAGGGTGGCCCGCGGGGTGACGGCGTCCTTCACCTCGGAGAGGAAGGAGCTGCTTCGCGTGCCGGGGTCGCCCGGTGTGTGTGACATGTCCTCACGGTCCGGTCCTGAGGGTGTTTGCGCAGGTGGGACGGGGCCGAACGGATGTCGTACACACATTCGAAAATTGGTCTATGGTGGGGGTGAGGTAGTTGGGAACAGGCGTTCGATAGGCGTAGGGCCCAGGACGTCGGTTCATGAGATCGGGAGGTGCGTGTGCCGGGTTTCACGCATCTGCACACCGTCTCCGGGTTCTCCGCCCGCTACGGCGCCTCCCACCCGGAGCGGCTGGCCGAGCGCGCCTCGGAGCGGGGCATGGACGCCCTCGCCCTCACCGACCGCGACACCCTCGCGGGCACGGTCCGCTTCGCCAAGGCCTGCGCGAAGGCGGGTGTCCGCCCGCTGTTCGGCGCGGACCTGGCGGTGGCCGCCCCCGAGTCCGGGGCCGGCCGCACGGAGACCTCCGTACGCCGGGACCGGCGCCGCGTCCCCGTGCGCGGCGGCGCCTTCGTCGACGAGTCGGCCCCGCGGGTCACCTTTCTCGCCCGTGACGGCGCCCGCGGCTGGGCGGACCTGTGCCGCCTCGTCTCCGCCGTCCACACCGCCGAGGAGACCCCGCGGCTCGCCTGGGCCGACAATCACGCCGACGGCCTGACCGTCCTGCTCGGCCCCGGCTCCGACGTCGGTCGCGCCCTCGCCGCCGGCCGCCCCGACCGCGCGGCGAAACTCCTCGTCCCCTGGCGGGAGGTCTACGGCGACGCCCTGCGCCTGGAGGCCGTCTGGCACGGCCGCGAGGGGACCGGCCCCGGCTCCCTGCGGCTGGCCGCCCGTACCGTCGGCCTCGCCGCCGAGCAGGGTGTCCGGCCGGTGCTCAGCAACGCCGTCAGGTACGCCGACCCCGGGCAGGGCCGGGTCGCCGACGTCCTCGACGCCGCCCGCCGCCTCGTCCCCATCGACGCCACCAAGGAGCTGGACTCCGGCGAGGCCTGGCTAAAGGACGCCGCCGCCATGCGGCAAGCCGCCGAGCGGATCGTCGAGTCCGCGGGCTTCCGGCGCGACACCGCCGACCGCCTGCTGGAGCAGACCCGCGCCACGGCCGCCGAGTGCCTGGTCGACCCCGAGGACGACCTCGGCATGGGCGCCGTCCACTTCCCCGAACCCCACCTCGTGGGCGCCGGCCGCCGCACCGCCCAGCGGGCGCTCGCCTCCCGGGCGGTGGCCGGCATGGTGCAGCGCGGCTACGACCGGCGGCGCGACCACCGGGAGTACTGGGAGCGGATGCACCACGAGCTGGACATCATCGCCCACCACGGCTTCGCCTCGTACTTCCTCACCGTCGCCCAGGTCGTGGACGACGTACGGCACATGGGCATCCGGGTCGCCGCGCGCGGCTCCGGCGCGGGCTCGCTCGTCAACCACCTCCTCGGCATCGCGCACGCCGACCCGGTCGAGCACGGGCTGCTGATGGAGCGGTTCCTGTCCAGGGAGCGGGTGGTGCTGCCCGACATCGACATCGACGTGGAGTCCGCGCGCCGGCTGGAGGTCTACCGCGCGATCATCGGCCGGTTCGGCACCGAGCGGGTCGCCACGGTCGCGATGCCGGAGACGTACCGGGTGCGCCATGCCGTCCGCGACGTCGGCGCCGCCCTGTCCATGGACCCGGCCGAGATCGACCGCGTCGCCAAGTCCTTCCCGCACATCCGCGCCCGCGACGCCCGCGCCGCGCTGGAGGAGCTGCCCGAGCTGAGGGAGCTGGCGGAGGAGTCCCGCCGGGACGGGGGAGGGAGGTTCGGCACGTTCTGGGAGCTGGTCGAGGGCCTCGACGCCCTCCCGCGCGGCATCGCCATGCACCCCTGCGGCGTCCTGCTGTCCGACGCCTCCCTGCTCTCCCGTACGCCGGTCATGCCGACCAGCGGCGAGGGCTTCCCGATGGCGCAGTTCGACAAGGACGACGTCGAGGATCTCGGGCTGCTCAAGCTGGACGTGCTCGGCGTGCGGATGCAGTCGGCGATGGCGCACGCGGTCGCCGAGGTGAAGCGGGCCGCGGGCACCGAGATCGATCTGGACGCGGTACCGGAGGGCGACCCGGCGACGTACCGGATGATCCGCTCCGCCGAGACGCTGGGCTGCTTCCAGATCGAGTCGCCGGGGCAGCGGGACCTGGTCGGCAGGCTCCAGCCGGCCACCTTCCACGACCTCGTGGTCGACATCTCGCTCTTCCGCCCAGGTCCGGTCGCCGCCGACATGGTGCGGCCGTTCATCGAGGCCCGGCACGGGCGGGCGCCGGTGCGCTACCCGCACGAGGACCTGGCGGAGCCGCTGGAGGGGACGTACGGGGTCGTCGTCTTCCACGAGCAGATCATCGACATCGTCGACATCATGACCGGCTGCGGACGCGGCGAGGCGGACCGGGTGCGGCGCGGGCTCTCCGACCCGGAGTCGCAGGGGCGGATCAAGGTGTGGTTCGCCCAGCACGCGGCCGAGCACGGGTACGACGCGGAAACGATTCAGCGCACCTGGGAGATCATCGAGGCCTTCGGCTCGTACGGCTTCTGCAAGGCGCACGCGGTCGCCTTCGCGGTGCCGACGTACCAGTCGGCGTGGCTGAAGGCCCACCACCCGGCCGCCTTCTACGCGGGCCTGCTCACCCACGACCCCGGCATGTACCCCAAGCGGCTGCTGCTGGCGGACGCGCGGCGGCGCGGGGTGCCGATCCTGCCGTTGGACGTGAACAAGTCCGGGGTCGCCCACAGGATCGAACTGGTGTCCGAAGGTAAGCGGCGGGAGCCCGTGTGGGGCCTGCGCCTCGCCCTCTCCGACGTGCACGGCATCAGCGAGGCCGAGGCGGAACGGGCCGCCGCCGGGCAGCCGTACGCCTCCCTGCTCGACTTCTGGGAACGGGCCCGCCCCAGCAGGCCGCTGGCCGGACGGCTCGCCCAGGTCGGCGCGCTGGACGCGTTCGGCGCCAACCGCCGCGACCTGCAACTGCACCTGACCGAACTGCACCGCGGCGCCCGGGCCGGACGCGGCGACCAACTGCCCCTGGCCGGCGGCCGGAAGACCGCGTCCGCCGGACTGCCCGACCTCACCTCGGCGGAGCGGCTCAGCGCCGAACTGGGCGTGCTGTCCATGGACGCCTCGCGCAACCTGATGGACGACCACCGCACCTTCCTGCGCGAGCTGGGCGTGGTGTCGGCCAAGCGGCTGCGCGAGGCGCGGCACGGGGAGACGGTGCTGGTCGCCGGCGCCAAGGCGGCCACGCAGACACCGCCGATCCGCTCCGGGCGCCGGGTCATCTTCTCCACCCTCGACGACGGCACCGGCCTGGTCGACCTCGCCTTCTTCGACGACTCCCACGACGCCTGCGCGCACACCGTCTTCCACTCCTGGCTGCTGCTGGTGCGCGGGGTGGTGCAGCGGCGCGGCCCGCGCAGCCTCAGCGTGGTCGGCTCCGCCGCCTGGAACCTCGCCGACCTGCTCGAGGTGCGGGCCGCGGAGGGCCTGGAGGGCGTCGCGGCCCGGCTCGCCGAGGCCCCCGGGGCGGGTCCCGAGGCGGCCGACGGCGACGGGGGGCAGCGGAGGATCCGCATGTCCACGGGGTACGAGATGCACCCCTGGGCCGATCTGCGCCCCGCGGGCGAAGGGCCCGCGGTGGGAAGGAAGTTGTGGCACCAGAGTCCGGGGAGTGCGGGATGACCATTCTCTGCGTGCGTTTCCAGCTGCCGCCGATGCACGAGGCGGCCCTGCCCCAGCTGCTGGGGCTCCTGGAGGAGTTCACGCCGGTCGTCGAGGCGTTGCCACCCGACGGCGCGCTGGCCGACCTGCGCGGCGCCGAGCGCTACTTCGGGCGCGACGCCGTTGAGCTGGCCGCGGTGATCCGCGTCCGCGCCCTCGCGCTGTACGGCGTCGACTGCCTGATCGGCGCCGGGCCGGGCCCGATGCCGGCCCGCATGGCCCTGCGGGACGCCCGGCCGGGGCTGACCCGCGCGGTACCCGAGGGCGGGGTGCGGGAGTTCCTCGCCGGCAAGCCCGTCGCCGCGCTGCCCGGCGTCGGCACCGCGACCGCCCGCACGCTGTGCGAGTACGGCCTCGACACCCTCGGCCGGGTCGCCGCCGCGCCCCTGTCCACGCTCCAGCGCCTGCTCGGCGCGCGGACGGGCCGCGAGCTGCACGAGAAGGCCAACGGCATCGACCGCGGCCGGGTCGTCCCCAACGGGATCTCCCGCTCCCTTGCCGCCGAACGCCCCTTCGACCGCGACGAGCTTGACCCCGGCCGGCACCGCCGCGCCCTGCTCTCGGCCGCCGAGGAACTGGGCGCCCGGCTGCGCGCCGTGGAGAAGGTGTGCCGCACCCTCACCCTCACCGTGCGCTACGCCGACCGGTCGGCCACCACGCGCAGCCGCACCCTGAAGGAGCCGACCGCGCACTCGGCGGCGCTGACGCGGGCCGCGTACGGCATGTACGAGGCGCTCGGGCTCCAGCGCGCCCGGGTCCGGTCGGTCGTCCTGCGCGCCGAGGGCCTCGCCCCCGCCGAACAGGCCTCTCACCAGCTCACCTTCGACCCCGTGGACGAGAAGGTCCGCCGGATCGAGGAGGTCGCGGACCGCGCGCGGGCGAAGTTCGGGCCGCGTGCGGTGATGCCGGGGTCCCTGGCGGTGGCTTGAGTCCCTCGCGGGTCAGTTGGCCCACGGCGGGGTGAGCCGGGTGCCGTCGGCCAGTTCGGCCGTCAGGCCGACGGAGGTGGTGACCCAGGTCGTCGCCGTCCGGTCGGTGGGATTCTCCACGGCGAGGGTCGCCCCCGGGCCGATGATCACGGTGTCGCCCGCCGCGACGCGCTCGGTGCGGCCGTCGAGGACGATCAGCAGTTCGCCGGTGAGCAGGTGGAGGATCTCCTCCCGGTCGACGGTGTGCGCGGGTGCCCGCGTCCCCGCCGGGATCTCGCCCCGCCAGGCGCAGAGCTGACTGCTGCCGGTGCGGGGGGTGGCGTACGAGACGAAGCGGGCGCCGTGGATCTCGTGGGTGACGCCTTCGGACGAGCGGATGACGGGCACGGGGGGGCTCCTGGACGGGTGAGGGGGCTTGAGGTGCGTTGTCGGCCGCGGGTGCGTCGTGGTTGCTCGCGCGGTTCCCCGCGCCCCTTACCGGCGTCCAGTCGACGCCCCTCAAGGGGCGCGGGGAACCGCGCGACCAGCCACCGACTGCCCGCGGCCGACGGCCGGTGGAAGCGAAATGGTCAACCTGCTTGACTATTCCACTCGCCCTATGGTCAAGCCGCTTGACCAATACGTCAAGGGTGTTTCAATGCACCCGTGCAGAACTCCGACGCCATGGCCCTCTCCGCCGCCCTGCTCGCCGCGGCCGGCGGGCTCACGCAGCGCATCCACGAGGGGGTCGTCGCGCGCGGCTTCGAGGGGCTGCGGCCCGCGCACGGCTTCGCGTTCACCCGGCTCGCCCCGGACGGCGCGACCGTCACCGACCTCGCCGCGCACCTCGGGATGACCAAGCAGGCCGCCAGTCAGCTCGTCGACGAGCTGGTCCGCAAGGGGTACGCGGAGCGCCGGCCGCACCCCGTCGACGCGCGCGCCCGGCTGGTGGTGCTGACCGGGGCGGGGTGGGCCTGCACGCGCGCCGCGGAGGAGGCGGCGGCGGAGGCCGTGGGGGCGTGGGTCGAGGTGCTCGGCGAGGACGAGGTCCGCGCCCTGCGGGACCGTCTGCTGCGCGTCGCGCCGGGAGGGCCCGTCCGGCCCATCTGGTGACCCGTCTCTGGTGACCCTTTATCACCTGCGGCGCATCGCGCGCGGGTTATCACTGGAAGTTTTTACTGACGCGTAACTTCACACCTGCACTACTCGCCCGTAACTTGACGGGTGAACAGCATCCCGTGATCCGGATCACAGGGCGTCCTGTCGTCGCGCCTCCCTGTCGCACCCCCATGAGCCGCAAGGAGATCACCTGATGCTGCCCTGGAGACGATTGCTCAGACCGCTGACCGCGCTGCTGCTGACCGCCGCGGTCGCCCTCTTCCCCGCCGCCACCGCCGCCCACGCCGCCGACGCCCGCCCCAGCGCCGGCTGGAACGACTACGGCTGCAAGCCCTCCGCCGCCCATCCCCGCCCCGTCGTCCTGGTCCACGGCACCTTCGGGAACTCCGTCGACAACTGGCTCGGCCTCGCGCCCTACCTGAAGAACCGCGGCTACTGCGTCTTCTCCCTCGACTACGGCCAACTGCCCGGCGTCCCTTTCTTCCACGGCCTCGGTCCGGTCGAGAAGTCGGCGGAGCAACTGGACGCCTACGTCGACAGGGTGCTCGCCGCGACCGGCGCCGCGGAGACCGACATCGTCGGCCACTCGCAGGGCGGCATGATGCCCCGCTACTACCTGAAGTTCCTCGGCGGAGCGGCCGAGGTGAACGCCCTGGTCGGGATCGCGCCCAGCAACCACGGCACCACGCTCCTGGGCCTCACCAACCTGCTGCCGTACTTCCCCGGCGTCGGGGACCTGCTCAACGAGCACACCCCCGCCCTCGCCGACCAGGTCGTCGGCTCCGACGTCCTGACCAAGCTGAACGCGGGCGGCGACACGGTGCCCGGCGTGCGCTACACCGTCCTCGCCACGAAGTACGACGAGGTGGTCACTCCGTACCGCAGCCAGTACCTGAGCGGTCCCGGGGTGCGCAACGTCCTGCTGCAGGACCTGTGCCCCCTCGACCTCTCCGAGCACCTGGCGATCGGGCTGTTCGACCGCATCGCCTTCCACGAGGTGGCCAACGCCCTGGACCCGGCCCGCGCGAAGCCCACCACCTGCGCCTCGGTCCTCGGCTGACCGGGGCGTCCGGGACGTCGCGCGGGGTCCGTCCGGCCTGAGCCGCCGTACGGACCCCGCGTCCCCCCCCGTGTCCCGGTGCCGCCGGTCAGCGGCCGTGCCGGCCCCCGGTCGTCACCGCCCGGCGGCGGACCGAGGCGAACAGCGCGGCCGCGCCGAGGGCCAGGGCGGCGGCGCCGCCGACGGCGATGTAGGGCGTGCCGCTGTCCCCGCCGGTCTCGGCGAGGTTCTCGGTGCCCCCGCCGGCGGCCTTGACCTGGTTGGGCTCCGCGGCGGCCGCGGTGTCCGGAGTGTCGGGGGCGGTGGCCGGGTCCGTGGGATCGGTGGTGGTCTCGGCGTCCTGGTCGCCGTGCCCCTGGTGCTCGATCGTCGACTTGTCGGCCGCGGCGGCGAGCTGTTCGTCGGTGGGCGCGGAGGCCTCGGGCGCCGGGGCGGTGCCGGAGGCGCTCTCGCCGCCGGCGTTCCCGCCGTCCGCGCTCTCGCCGGCCGCCGCCTCCTCGCCCGCGGCACCGCCGCCGCCGAACGAGACGTCGGAGCAGGAGTAGAACGCCTCCGGGCTGTCGGAACGCTGCCACACCGCGTACAGCAGGTGCTTGCCGGAACGCTCGGGCAGCTTGCCGGAGAAGGTGTAGAAACCGCCCGAGGCGGCCGGGTCGGTGGCCGTGGCGACCGGGGCGGACAGATCCAGGTCGCCCCAGCCCAGCGGCTTCGCCGGGTCGTAGCCGGGCTTGGTGATGTACACCTTGAACGTGCCCTTGTGCGGGGCCGTCACGCGGTACTTGAAGGTGTACGAGCCGCTGCTCACGCTGGTCGTGGGCCAGTCCGCCCGCGCCAGGTCCATGCCCTTGAATGCGGGGTCGTTGGCGCTGCACAGCTTGCCGTCCGGGATCAGCTCCTGGTGCTTCCCGGCGGCGTTGCCGATGCGGATGCCGTTCCAGTCGTAGAGGGCCTGCGTGCCGCCGGCCGCGACGGCGGCCTTGCACGCGGCGGACTGCGGGTTCTCGGGGCCCTCGGCGTGGCACTGCGACACCCGGCTGACCGGGTCGCCCATCGAGCCGTGCGCCGACGCGGGCGCGGCGGCCAGCGTGGTCAGGGCGAGCGGGGCGAGACCGGCGACGGCGACGGCGGCGGCCCTGCGGGACGCGGAGGGTGCGGGCATGGGGATCTCCTGGAGACGGTCACGGTGGACGTGGGGACGTGGGCCGGAGCCCGTGGGGTGATCAGCAAACTAGCCCCAAGAAACCGTGAAATCGCCTGCTGGAGACGGGTGATGGAGATCCTTATGGTCGCGTTAAGGGAGTGCTCAGGCTGAGCTGAGGTAGCCGCGGTTCGCTACCGTCCGAGGTATGGAAGAAGAACAGGTTCGGCAGGCGGTCACCGGCGACGTACCCGCGGTGAAGGCGGTCACCGACGCCGCCTACCGGCCCTACATCGAGCGCATCGGGGTGGTGCCGCAGCCCATGGAGGCGGACCACGCGGCGAACGTGGCCGCGGGAAGGGTCTTCGTCGCCTGCGGACCCGGAGGCAACCCGGTGGGCCTCGTCGTCCTGGAGGTCCGCCCCGGCCATCTCTTCCTCGACAGCATCGCCGTCCACCCCGACGCCCACGGAAGGGGTGTGGGGCGGCGGCTGCTGCGGTTCGTGGACGCGCACGCGCGTGCGCTGGGCCTGCCCGAGGTCAGGCTCTACACGAACGCGATGATGTGGGAGAACCAGGAGATCTACCCGAAGTACGGGTACGAGCTCGTGGAGCGCCGGGTGGACGGGCCCTACGACCGCGTCCACTACCGCAAGCGGCTGCCCTGAGGCCTCTGCGTCTCATGACACGCCCGCCCGGTCAGCTCTCCGGCCACCAGGTCCGCGCGATGTCCTTGCGCACCTCCGGCCGCCCCGCGGGCCGCTCGTCGGCCTCCTCGCGGACTCGGCGGGCGTCGCTCTTCTTCAGGGGCTTCTGCACGGTCAGACGGCGCATGGCTGCCTCCTTACGGATCCACCGGGTTCCGCGTTGTCACGGAGGTAGACCCTTTCCCCGAGACTCACTCATCGATGCATCCCTGTCAGTGGCGGTTGTCACGTCGCCCCGCCCCGACTCCGTTGTCAGTGGCGGGTGTCACGCTGGGTGCATGGGCGACAACCGTGACGATACGACCACATCGAGTGTCGACTGGGACGCGGAAGCCGCGGACTTCGACGACGAGCCGGACCACGGCCTGCGCGATCCGGACGTACGCCGGGCCTGGGCCGACCGGTTGGCGTCTTGGCTGCCCGCACGGCCCGGCGACCTCCTCGACCTGGGCTGCGGCACCGGCAGCCTGTCGCTCCTCGCGGCGGAGCAGGGACACCGCGTCACCGGCGTCGACCGGTCCCCGGCCATGGTGAAGCTGGCCCGGACCAAACTCGCCGGTCGTGACGCGGTGTTCCTCGAGGGTGACGCCGCGGCACCACCCGTGGGCGAGCAGCGCTTCGACGCCGTACTGGTCCGGCACGTCCTGTGGGCCCTGCCCGACCCCGGCCGGGCCCTGAGCCGCTGGTGGCACCTGCTGCGCCCCGGGGGTCGGCTGGTCCTGGTCGAGGGCGTGTGGGGGACCGTCTCCCCGGTCGGCATATCCGCGGACCTGCTCACCGCCCTCCTCACCCCGCTCGCCGGGCGCGTGCGCGTGGAGCGGCTGTCGGACGACCCCGCGCTGTGGGGGCGGGAGGTGACGGACGAGCGCTACGCGGTGGTCGCGTTGCCCGGGTGAGGCGCGACCCCGGCAAGATCCGAACGACCGCCCTACGCCAGCAGGTCCGTGAAGTCGTTTCCGCGGGCCAGGTGTTCCAGTTCGTCCAGTGCGGCCGTCGCCGCCGCTGCCGCGTGCGGGTCGCGGTCCGGCAGGCCGCTCGCGGTGAACTCGTCCTCGTCCAGACGTCGTACGTCCGTGCCGTCGGCGGAGCGCCACAGGTCCAGGTCGAGGTCCTCGACGACCAGCTCCGTGCCGGTCAGGACGGCGGGGCGGGTGATGTCGCAGTACCAGCCCTTCAGTGCCCCGGCGGCCGTGCGTACCTCCTTCACCGAGTACCAGCGGTCGCGCCAGTAGTACTCGGTGAAGACGTCGCCGGCCTCGAAGCGCACGAAGCCGAAGTCGCGGACGCCGTCACCGGCCCAGGGCGCGCGGACGGCGAGGCGGGTGCCGTCGTCGTGCAGCAGCTCACTCGGGTACCGGATCTTCGTACGGCCCGCCTTGACCAGGACGACGTCCACCCGGGCGGGCGGCTCAGCCGAGTTCGCGGACATGGCGCACCTCCGTCGCGCAGACCTCGTATCCGAGCCACTTGTTGATGGCGAGCATCGGGCCGTTGTCGGTGTCGTTGCCCGTGAAGGCCACCGTGCAGCCGGCGGCGCGGGCCCGGTGCAGGGAGGCGGTCTTGGTGAGCTTGGCCAGGCCCCGGCCGCGCTGCGCGCGGACCGTGCCCGTCATCGCGGTCGCGTACCGGGTGCCGTCGGTGTAGGCGACGCTGAAGGCGGCGGGACGTCCGTCGACGACCGCGACCGTCGTCAGTTCGCGGTTCAGCAGCGGGTTCCGCCAGGTGTCCGCGAGCCACGCCTCGTAGTCCGTGAACTCGACGTCGACGTCGCTCGGTTCGTCCGCCACCGTCTCCGCGTCCAGCTCGAACATCGGGCGGGGATCGTCCGCGAAGTCGGCGGCGGTGCGCAGTTCGACGCCCGGGGGAGGGGTCCACAGGGGCGGGAGCGCGGCGTCCGCCAGGTCCAGCCGGAGGAAGTACGCGGCGCGCCGCCGCTCGTAGCCGTGCCGCTCGGCGAAGGCCAGGTTGGCGGGCCCGTCCAGCACCCAGGAGTACAGCTTCGTCGCGCCCTCCCCGGCCAGGTACTCCTCGGCCGTGCGCACCAGCAGCCCGCCGGCCCCGCGCCGGAACCTCTCCGGGTGGACGTAGACGTTGAGGAAGGCCTGGCCGGGCTCCGGGCTGTCGTGCACCAGCCCGATCTGCGCCGTGCCGATCACCGCACCGTCCTCCTCCGCGACCAGGGAGCGGCTCCGGGCGTCGGGGTGGGTGTGGAGAAGCCGGTGGACGACGGCCTCCGGCGTCCACAGGATGAACGGCACCGCGAGATGGCGGACATGGGCGAAGGCCGCGACATCGGCCGGATCATCGCTGCGCAGGTCGCGCACAAGAACGGTCATGTGGGCGCACGCTACGGCGGGTGGGCCGTCGGGTGCCTCTCATTTTCGCGGGGATACGGGACAATCACCCCGTGACCTTGAAGATCCACATCGACGACGGCGCGCCGCCCTACGAGCAGGTGCGCGCGCAGATCTCCGACCAGGCCCGCTCGGGCGCCCTGCCCGTCGGCTACCGGCTGCCGACCGTACGCGGACTGGCCGAGTCCCTGGGGCTCGCCGCGAACACCGTCGCCAAGGCGTACCGGGCGCTGGAGGGGGACGGGGTGATCGAGACGCGGGGGCGCAACGGGACGTTCGTCGCTGCCGCGGGCTCGGCGGCGGAGCGGGAGGTCGCGTCCGCCGCGGGGCTCTATGCCGAGCGGGCTCGACGGCTGGGGCTGACGGAGGCGCAGGCCTTGGCCGCCGTGCGGGATGCGCTGCGGGCGGCCTTCGGGGAATGAGCGCCGTTCTGGTCCCGGTGCGCTCCTGTCAGCGGGTGCGTCGTGGCTTGTCGCGCAGTTCCCCGCGCCCCTTACGGGGCGCGTTTCGCCAGCCTTGCGAATAGCTGTGCGTTCTTCACCGCTGCCGCGTTCTGGTCGTTGTTGAAGTACGCGTAGACGTCCTGGCCGGGGGGCCAGGTCGTGGTGATGCGGTCGAGCCATGTCGACAGGGAGCGGCGGCCGTAGTGGGGCCACGGGGTGGCTCGGCCCTCGTGGAAGCGGACGTAGCCCCAGTCCGTGGTGCGCCACAGCGGGGTGACCGGGCGGGCCCGGACGTCCGCCCAGCACAGGGCCGCGCCCCGGGAGGTCAGGACCTCCCGGACCTCGGGCGTCCACCAGGAGTCGTGCCGGGGTTCCACCGCGACCCGTGTGCCGGGCGGGAAGCGGGCGAGGCAGGTGTCCAGGAGGGCCGGGTCGGCACGCAGGGTCGGCGGGAGCTGGAGCAAAACCGGGCCGAGTCGGTCGCCCAGGCCCGCCGCGTGGGTCATGAGGCGCTCGACCGGCTCGGCCGGGTCGCGCAGTCGTCTGATGTGCGTCAGGTAGCGGCTCGCCTTGACCGCGACCACGAAGCCCGGCGGCACCCGCTCCCGCCACGCCTCGAAGGTCTCGCGCGCCGGCAGCCGGTAGAAGGCGTTGTTGATCTCGACCGTCGGGAAGACGTCCGCATACCGCTCCAGCCAGAGCCGCACCGGCAGACCGGGCGGGTAGAAGGCCTCCCGCCAGTCCCGGTACTGCCAGCCCGACGTGCCGACGAACAGGGTCATACCCCCATCAAAGCAGCCGGAGCAGCTGGAGCGGCTACAGGTAGAGCCCGGCCTCCGAACCGGACCGCGGCTCCGGCAGCGCGGTGGGCGAGGTGCCCCGGCGCAGCGCGTACAGCTCCGCCAGGGTGGCGCCCTCGCGGCCCACTGCTTCCTCCCGGCCCGCGGCCTCGTCGCCGAGCCAGCCGACCGCCTCCCGGCGGGTCAGCGGGCCGACCTCGATGCGGGCCAGGCAGCGGCCGGGGCGGACGACGGCGGGGTGGAGGCGTTCGAGGTCCTCGTTGGTCGTGACGCCGACGAGGACGTTGCGGCCCTGGCCGAGGAGACCGTCCGTGAGGTTCAGCAGCCGCGACAGCGCCTGCCCCGCGGTGTGCTTTGCCTCGCCGCGGATCAGTTCGTCGCAGTCCTCCAGGAGCAGCAGCCGCCAGCGGCCCTTGCCCGCCGCGTCCTCCTCGCCGATGGCGATGTCCATCAGATAGCCGACGTCGGAGAAGAGCCGCTCGGGGTCGAGGACGCAGTCCACCTGGCACCAGTCCCGCCAGGACCGGGCGAGCGTGCGCAGCGCCGAGGTCTTGCCGGTGCCGGGCGGCCCGTGCAGGAGCAGCAGGCGGCCCGCGATGTCCTCGGGGCCCGTCTTCATCAGGCCGTCCATCGCGTCCGCGACCGGCGCCGTGTAGTTGGCGCGGACCTCCTCCCAGGTGCCCGCGGAGATCTGCCGGGTGGTGCGGTGCGGGCCACGGCGAGGTGAGACGTACCAGAAGCCCATCGTGACGTTCTCCGGCTGCGGTTCGGGCTCGTCCGCCGCGCCGTCCGTCGCCTCGCCGAGCACCTTCTCCGCCAGTTCGGCGCTGGTCGCCGTCACCGTGACGTCGGCGCCCCGGTTCCACCGCGAGACGAGCAGCGTCCAGCCGTCGCCCTCCGCCAGCGTCGCGCTGCGGTCGTCGTCGCGGGCGGTCCGCAGCACCCGCGCGCCCTGTGGCAGCAGCGTGGCGGCGGACCGCACGCGGTCGATGTTCGTCGCGTGCGAGTACGGCTGCTCGCCCGTCGCGAAGCGGCCGAGGAACAGCGCGTCGACGACGTCGGACGGGGAGTCGCTGTCGTCTACGTTGAGCCGGATCGGCAGGGCGTCGTGCGGGTTCACGGACATGCCGCCATGATCGGGCACCCGGCCGCCGCGTGCACCCGGTTTCCCGGGCACACGCGGTACGGACGGCACGCGCCGGCCGTCCGGCGGTGCGGACGGTCGGCCGTGCGGGCGGTCGGTGGTTCAGGCACCGGCCCCCAGCACCCGCCCGCGCGCCTGCCGCGTCCTGCGGAGCACGGCGTACCCCTTGGTGAGGACGCGGTCCCCGGCGAAGGTCCGGGCGATCTCGCGGCCCTCGACCAGCCGGGCGAACTCGTCGAGCCCCGTGCGGCGGCGCACGGTGACCCGCCGCAGGGCGTACGGCCCCTGGGCGCGGCGGGCCAGGCCGTTGCCGACGGCGAGCGCCTGCGCGTACCCCGTCTCCCGCACCGCCCGCCGCACCCGGCGGTCCGAGTACCCGTACGGGTAGGCGAACGAGGCCGGTACGGTGCCCAGTTGGTCGGCGACGATCTCCTTGCAGTGGATCAGCTCGAACCGCAGCCGCTCCTCGCCGAGCTGGTCGAGCTGCGGATGCGTGTGGCTGTGCCCTCCGATCTCCACGCCGGCCGCGGCCAGTTCGCGGACCTGGTCCCAGTCGAGCATGGTGTCCAGGGCGCCCCCGGCGTCGTACGGGCCGCGCAGCCAGCCGGTGGAGACGAACAGGGTGGCCGGGAAGCCGTGCTTGGCCAGGGCGGGCAGGGCGTGCCGGTGGACGCCCTCGTAGCCGTCGTCGAAGGTGATCAGGACGGGCCGTCGCGGTAGCGGACGCCCCGAGCGCCAGGCGGCGGCCAGCTCCGCCGTGCCGATGGGGGTCAGGCCCCGGTCGGCGATCGCCGCCATCTGCTCCGCGAAGGCCTCCGGGGTCACCGACAGGGCGCGGGTGGCGTCGTTGGGTTCGGCGGCGACCGCGTGGTACATGAGCACCGGTACGCGCGCGTCCGCGTCCTCAGCCATGCGCGCCCCCCTCGGCGGGAGCGAGCGGCGCCACCGAGAACGTGGCCCCGCCCCGGCGGGCGCGCAGGCTCCCCACCACGTAACCGCCCGCCGCCGTGAGCAGGCCGGCGACGATCGCGCCCGCCCGGCCCGCGCCGCCCGGCCGGGCCAGCACGGCGTCGCGCAGCCCGCGCGCCACCCCGGCCGGCAGTACCCGGGTGGTGTACCGGCGTTCGGACTCCAGGCCCTTGTCCGCGCCGACGCTGCGCGCCACCAGGGCCTTGGACAGGCCCTCGGCGTAGGCGCGGGTGCGGAAGTAGCCGAAGTGCTCGCGAGCCGCGGGCACCCGGTGGTGGATCACCGCCCGGTCGTCGATCAGCAGGACGGCGTCGGGCCGGGCGCGGGAGAGCCGGATGCACAGCTCGGTCTCCTCGCAGCCCAGCGGGCGCTTGTCGCCGTCCCGTCCGATGCCGGTGGCGAAGCCGCCCGCCGCGTCGAACGCCTCGCGCCGGAAGGAGGCGTTGCCGCCCAGCACGTTGCGCACCCGGACCCGGCCGGGCGGCAGGCCGCGGTACGTGCAGCCCACCACCCAGTCGAACTCCTCGGGGAACCAGACCGGCCGGCGCCCCGACGCCCAGATCGGCACCGTGCGCCCGCCGACGGCGACGACCGCCGGGTCGGCGTACCCCTCGGCGAGGTGCCGCAGCCAGTCGCGTTCGGCCACGGCGTCGTCGTCGAGGAAGGCGATCACCTCGCCGCACGAGGCGGCGATGCCGGTGTTGCGCCCGGCGGACAGGCCGCGGGGGCCCGCGTTGGCGAGCACCCGCACCTCCCGTCGTTCCGTGTACTCCTCGTATTCCTTGAGCAGCCGGTCCCGGAGCGCCTCGTTGTGGTCGACGACCAGCAGCGTCTCCCGGGCCGGGTGGGACTGCGCCCGCACCGAGCCGACCGCCGCGAGGATGTCCTCCCAGCGGTCCTCGGTGTAGACGCAGATCACCACGGAGACCGTGAGCGAGGCGCGGCTACCGCTCAAGACGCCTTCCCGCGGGCGGGTGCCACCGGGCTCACGGGGGTCGCCGGAGCGACGGCGGTGACGGAACCGACCGGGCCGAGCCTCGCCGAGCGCGTACGGCCGCGCAGCGCACGGCGGTTGGAGCGCTCGTCGAGGATGACTCTGAGCACCCGCAACCCGTCCCGCACCGCGCGCAGGTTGCTGACGCCGTGGATGCGCAGGTACTCGTGGCTGGGAATCTCCTGGACCTTCAGGCCGGCCTTGACCACCCTGATGTTCATCAGGGTCTCCACCTCGAAGCCGGTGCAGTCGAGGTCGATCTTGTCCAGGCAGTGCCGCCAGAACGCGTTGTAGCCGTAGCAGAGGTCGGTGTAGCGGGCGCCGAACTTCCGGTTGACCACCGCGCACAGGGCGCGGTTGCCGAGCTTGCGGATGAAGGTCATGTCGTCGGTGCCACCGCCGTTGGCGAAGCGGGAGCCCTTGGCGAAGTCGGCGCCGGAGACGAGCGCGGAGACGTAGGAGACGATCTCCTGGCCGTCGGCCGAGCCGTCGGCGTCGACCATCACGATGATGTCTCCGGTGCACGCCTTGAAGCCGGTGATCAGCGCGTCCCCCTTGCCCTTGCCGCGCTGCTCGACGACCTTGACGTCCGGCCACAGCTCCCGGGCGACCTCGATGGTGTTGTCGGTGGAATTGCCGTCCACGAGGACGACCTCGTGGACCCAGTCGGGCAGCGTCTTGAAGACGTAGGGAAGGTTCTCCGCCTCGTTCATGGCGGGTATGACCACGCTCACCGGCGGCGCTATCGCCAGGTGCGAGGAGACGGGCCGGTACTTTCCGGCTGGTGTCGGGTCGGCCGACGGATCGTTGCCCGTCGAAGCCGGCTGCAGAACTGAGCTCATGAGTCTGGTCCCTCTCGTCCGGCGGACCGCCCGCCCCAGGGGCGGTCCGGCTCTGTATCCGGTTCGAAAGGGGGGTTCTCGCCCAGCCGGCGCGCGACGAAGTGCTACTCCGTGCGTGCCAGATGAGCTGGCAAAGCTTGTCGGCGCCGCGAGAAAAACGGCAGCCGACCGCGCGGCACGGCCCGGTCACCGATGCGGTCACCGAGCACGGCACCCCCCTACCGCGCATCCCGCCCCGGTGCGCCGCGGCCTCGAGCCCTCCCCTGAGCCGCTTGCCGACGTACCGATGCGGGAGATGTATGACGTTATTGACGGTTGAAACCGTATGGCAAGACCTGGAAGCAGGTCTCACGTTTTTGTTGTTTTGCCGTCATCTGTTCTTCGCGCCTCAATCTGGCCCAGCCCGGCTCGGAGCGTCAAGGGCGCACTGACGTTCCCACTGGCTTTCGTCCGATTTTGAATGACTGTCAGCCATTTCTTGGCATGAACACTTCCAGTCAACGCGCGTCACTGTTACGACGGTTACGGCAGAGATCCTGCTAAAGGAGGTTCCATGAGACGTCTCCGACTTGTCGGCTTCCTGAGTTCCGTCCTCCTCGCCGCCGGCGCCGCCCTCATCGGGGCCGCGACCGCCCAGGCGGCCCAACCCACCGCGGCCGGGGGCTATGTGGCCCTCGGCGACTCCTACTCCTCCGGGGTCGGAGCGGGCAGCTACATCAGCTCCAGCGGCGACTGCAAGCGCAGCACCAAGGCCCACCCGTACCTCTGGGCGGCCGCCAACTCCCCCACGACCTTCGACTTCACGGCCTGCTCGGGCGCCCGAACGAGTGAAGTTCTCTCCGGACAACTCGGCCCGCTCTCCACGGCCACCGGCCTCGTCTCGATCAGCATCGGCGGCAACGACGCGGGCTTCGCCGACGTCATGACGACCTGCGTGCTCCAGTCCGACAGCACCTGCCTCTCGCGGATCGCCACCGCGAAGGCCTACGTCGACTCGACGCTGCCCGGCAACCTCGACAGCGTCTACTCGGCGATCAGCGCCAAGGCCCCCAACGCCGACGTCGTCGTCATCGGCTACCCGCGCTTCTACAAGCTCGGTACCTCCTGCATCGGCCTCTCCGAGACCAAGCGGAAGGCGATCAACGAAGCCTCCGACTACCTCAACACCGCCATCGCCAAGCGCGCCGCCGACCACGGCTTCACCTTCGGCGACGTCCGCACCACCTTCACCGGTCACGAGCTGTGCTCCGGCGCCTCGTGGCTGCACAGCGTCAACTGGCTGAACATCGGCGAGTCGTACCACCCGACCGCGGCCGGTCAGTCGGGCGGTTACCTGCCGGTCCTCAACGGCGCCGCCTGACCCGAAGCGGAAGAGGAGGGGGAGGCCCCGTCCGGCGGGGTCTCCGTCTCCGTCCCGGTCTCGCAGGTCACGGAGAACGCCACGGCGTTCGACGTGGCCCGCACCGGGGAGCGCACCTCCACCCGCACGGCGCCCTCGAACGCACCGCTGTCCTCGCGCGTCGTCACCACGACGGTGTCCTCGCCCGAGCGGTCGCCGTCCGCGGGGAAGGACAGCGTCCGCCACCCCGGGTCGGAGACCGAACCGTCGTCCGTGACCCAGCGGTAGCCGACCTCCGCGGGCAGCCGCCCCACCGTGAACGTCGCCGTGAAGGCGGGCGCCCGGTCGCGCGGCGGGGGACAGGTGCCCGAGTAGTCGGGGTGCGAGCCCGCCACGGACACCTTCACCGACTGCGGGGGCGTACCGCTCTCCGAACCGTCGTCCTCCGACTCCGAATCCGACTCCGACTCCGACGACTGCGACGGGCTCGGCTCGGCACTCTCGCCCGGTCCCGTCGCGGGGGCACTGGCCGAAGAGCCCCCGCCGCCGTCCGAGCCCTCCGTCCCGTCACCGCCGTCCGAGCGGTTGAGCAGCCCGTACGTCAGCCCGGCCGCCGCCAGCGCGAGCACGGCCACTCCGGCGATCAGTACGGCACGCGCGCGCCGGTTCCGGTCCGCGGACGGGCTCGTTCCGGTCGTGCCCGCCGTCGCCGGTCCCGGCAGCGGGGGAGTCGGAGCGGCCCCCGCGTCCTGGCGCCCCGCGACGGTCGTGGCGTACCCGTCCGCCGGCGCGGCGCCGTACGCGGCCTGATCCGACGCGGGGGTGCCCCCGGCGCCCACCAGCCGCAGTTCCCGCTCGGCGCGTTCCGCCGGGAGCCGCTCGGCCGGGTCCTTGCGCAGCAGCCCCTCGATGACGGGCCCGAGCGCACCCGCCCGGTACGGCGGCGGCAACTCCTCGTCCACGATGGCGCGCAGGGTGCTCAGCGGAGTGTCCTGGCGGAACGGCGAGGCGCCCTCGACCGCCGCGTACAGCAGCACGCCCAGCGACCACAGGTCGGACTCGGGACCGGGGGTGCGGCCCAGCGCCCGTTCCGGGGCGAGGAACTCGGGCGAGCCGATGACCTCGCCGGTCATGGTCAGCGCGGAGCTGCCCTCGACCCGGGCGATGCCGAAGTCGGTGAGCACCACCCGGCCGTCGTTCGACAGCAGCACGTTGGCCGGCTTCACGTCCCGGTGCAGCACCCCGGCCGCGTGCGCGGCCCGCAGCGCGGCCAGCACCTCGGCACCGATCTGCGCGGCCCGCCCCGGCTCCAACGGACCCTCGGCGTCCAGCAGGTCGGCCAGGGACAGCCCGCGGACCAGCTCCATCACGATCCAGGGCCGGTCGCCGTCGGTGGCCACGTCGTACACCGTGACGACGTTGTGGTGGGCGACGCGGGCCGCGGCCCACGCCTCGCGCTCCAGCCGGGCGTACATCCGCCGCACGTCGCTCTCCGGCAGCCCGGAGGGGGCGCGCACCTCCTTGACGGCGACCTCGCGGTTCAGTACCTCGTCGCGGGCGCGCCACACCGTGCCCATGCCGCCCTCGCCGAGAGGGGACAGGAGGCGGTAGCGGCCGGCGATCACGCGCTCACCGCCGGGTTCCTCGAACACCGGCGCCCCCTATAGACGTCTCGCGCGGACACGTCCCGGGAACGGGCCCGGCTGTCCGCCGCGTACCTCCCAAAGTAGCTCAGCCGAGTGCGGATGCCGCCCCCCTGAACACCAATCCGGCCCCGATGACCACCACCAGGCACGCCGATCCGAGCGGGGTGGCCCGGCGCACCATGCCCGCCAGCGGGCCGGACGTCCACCGCGGGCGCCGCGTCAGCAGCCGGCTCAGGCCGCCGCCGAGCCGGACGACCGCGACCCCGGCGGCGGTCAGGGTGAGGGCGAGCCCGAGGCCGTACGCGACCACGAGCAGCAGCCCGAACCAGGCGTGGCCGACGGCGGCCGCGCCCACGAGCACCACCACGGCGGACGGACTGGGCACGAGCCCGCCCGCGAAGCCGAGGAGGATCGTGCCGCGCAGGGTGGGGGAGACGGGGTGGGTGTGGGTGTGCGGGCCGTGTTCGTGGGGGTGATGGTGCCCGTGCCCGTGGCTGTGGCTGTCGTGACCGTGACCGTGGTCGTGACGGTGGTGGTCCGCGTGCGCGTGCGTACGGCCGTGCGCCCGGTTGCGCAGTGCGCGGCGTACGAGGCTCGCGCCCGCCAGCGTGACCAGGACGCCGCCGGCGACACCGAGCCACGCGACGACCGACGGCGTGGCCGCGGAACCCGCGGTGACCAGGGCGCCGAGGGCGACCACGCCCAGGGTGTGGGTGACCGTGACCGAGGCCGCCATCGGGAGGACGTCCTTCAGCCGGGCCCCGCCACCCCGAGCGGCCGCCGTCGCCGCCATCAGCGTCTTGCCGTGGCCCGGTGCGAGCGCGTGCCCGGCGCCGAGGGCTACCGCGACGACCAGGGCGAGGGCGGCGAAGCCGAGGGTGAGGTGCCGGCGGGCGACCAGGGAGTCCAGCGCGCGGGTCCACCGGTCCGCGCCGCGGGGCAGGACGGAGGCGGCGGGGGCGTCCTGCCGGTCCCGGTCCAGAGCGGGACCGCCGGGCCGGACCCGCAGCGACGCGCTCGCCGTGTCGGCCGGGGAGGACAGTGACTCCCGCGGATAGCGGGTCAGTTCGCGTGAGGCCGACTCCCGCGGCACGTCCGACGCGGTGAGCGTCGTGCGGTCGCCGCGCGCGGTGATCTCCCGCCAGCCGGGGCCCGCCGAGGCGCCGGCCGCACGGAAGCCGACGCTCACCGGACCGGAGTCGGGCAGCGGTGCCGTGAACCGGCACTCCAGCCGCAGGGTGTCGAGCCCGGCCTGCCCGGGCCGCACGCGCACGCCGCTGTGCCGGGTGGTGAGGGCGACGCCGCGGCCGTCCACGGTGAGGCGGCTGTCGAGGCCCGCCCGCTCGCAGCGCCGCCGGGCCCACTCGGCCGGACCGAGCCGCTCGAGGTCGGGGCCCGCCTGGGTCGCCGGGATCTCGGCGAGGTCCTCGACGTGGTCGACGCGGAGCTGACCGGGGGCGGCGACCAGACCGTCGTAGCGGTTGACGGTGAAGTTGCCGAGCGGATGCGCGCTCGCGCCCGCCGGGGCGAGGAGGACCAGGGCGCACGCGGCGGTGAGGGCGGCGGCGCCGCGCGTGAGGAGACCGCGGGGCGTCAACGAGCCGCCTCCAGTTCCTTCAGCGCCCTGCGCGCCTCCCGGGCGCCGAGCGGCGAGAAGCCCGGGTCGAGGCCGAGCGCCGCCGAGAGATGGCGGCGCGCGTCCCCGTCCCGTCCCACCGCGCGCTCGATCACGCCCAAGTGGTAGAGGAACGAGGCGTCGCGGTACCCCGTGGCGACGGCCCGGCGGGCGTACGGCAGGGCCTCCCGGTCGAGGCCGTTGACGTGCAGCGCCCAGGCCACGGCGTCGGCCGTGTGCACGGTGCGGCGGCGGTCCCACTCGGCGCGGGCCGCGCGCAGGGCGGCCTTCCGGTCGCCGTGGTCGGCGGCGGCGAGGGCGGTGTCCAGGCCGGCCTCGACACCGCCGGCCCGGGCGAGCGCCGTCCACGCGTCGACGAGGGCGTACTGCTCGCGCGCCTTCGCCGGTTCGCCGCGCGCCTCGTACAGCTCGCCGAGCGCGACGAGCGGACCCGGCAGCGGGGCGCGGGCGACCACGCGCTCCAGGTCGCCGACCGCACCGTCCCGGTCGCCGCTCGCGGCCCTGGCCCTGGCCCGGCCCTCCAGAGCGGGCAGGTACGTGTCGTCGGCGGCGAGGGCGCGGGCGTAGTGGCGCAAGGCGGCCGGCCGGTCGCCCTGCCTGCGGGCGAGGTGGCCCAGCTGCGTGGCGACGTAGGCCACGTCGGCCGGGGCGGAGGCGGCGGAGAGCGCCCGCTCCAGCACCTTCCGCGCGGTGTCCGTCTCGCCGCGCAGTTCGCGGACGTACGCGTACCGGGTGAAGACGGGGACGCCCGGGCGCCGGGTGTCGGCGGTGTCGGCGGCGCGGGCCGCGTCGTCGTAGCGGCCCAGTTCGACGAGGGCGTCGACACGGGAGCACAGGGCCCGCTCGTTGTAGGGGTTCGCCGCCAGCGCGCGGTCGGCGTACGCCAGCGCCGTGCCGAAGTCGTGCCGGGCGGCGGCGAGAGCGGCGCGCCCCGCCAGCGCTTGGTCGTTGCCCGGCTTCAGCTCCAGGGACCGCTTCAGCGCCCGCTCGGCCCGCGGATAGCGCGAGGGGTCGCCGTCGGTGCGGGCCAGCTCGATGTGGGCCAGCCCCAGGGCCGCCCAGCCCTCGAAGTCGCGGGGCTGGTCCCGGAGCCGGGCCTCCAGCGCGGGGATCCCCACGTCGGGCCCGGCCTCGCGCGCCGCTCCCGGCCGGCCCGCGGGTGCGCCGCCCGGCACGGCGCCGGCTCCCTCCCGGGCGCCGCCGACCGCGACGGCCCCCGCGCTGAGCGCCACGGCCAGCAGGACGGCGCACCCGGTGACCTGGAGCCCCCGCCACCTGCGTGCCGCCGCCGCGAACCGCCGCACGGCGACGATCCGCGCCGCGTCCCCTCCGGCACCGGGCGGTACGTCCCCAAGGCCGGGAGCCGGGTCGGCGTCGGGCGGGCGTGGGGTGGTGGCGGCCGGGCCGGGCGGCTCGCTCCGTGGCTCGTTGTCGTTGCCGTGCGAGGACATGCCTCTCCTCAGGTCGGGCGGTCTGCGTGAAGGTGCGAGCAGCGGTAGGTCGGGGGTCTGAGTGAAGGGTGGGAGCAGCGGTGCGGCCGGTCAGTACGCGCGGCCGCGCATGCGGCGCCACCACGCCACCGCGCCGCCGATCAGCAGAATCCCGACGGCTCCGACCCCCGCCGAGGCGGCGATGAGGGTCGTGTCGCCGGAGCCGGCCGGGCGCAGCGCGTCACCGAGCTGGTTGCGCACGTCGTTGCCGCCGCCCGTGCCGTCGGCGAGCGGACCGCGCGAGCCCTCCGTCGGGTTCGCCACGTACGGGAACGCGGCCCCGAACTCCTTGTCGTTGGCGTCGACCGCGTCGCCCAGGTCGTTCGCGGCACCCACCAGCTCGCCCTCGACGACCTGGAGCGCGGCGTCGATCACGTCGTCGGTCAGCCGGCGTCCGTTGGGGAAGCCCGCATTGTCGCCGTCGAGGACACCGAGGCGCTTGGGGTCGGCGGCCGGTTCGACCGAGGTGTTGAGGCGCAGTTGCTCCGAGGGCGTGACGTGGGGCGGCTGGTTGAGATCCGGCACGCCCTTGAGGAACACGTCCACGAGGTCGTCGCGGGGCTCGGCCGGGGCCTTGATGTCGTAGATCGCCTCGATGAGCTTCGGCAGTTCGGGGTTGGTGACGTTCTGGAGGAACTGCGCGTCGTCCGCGGGCGCGGACGCGTTGAAGGTGTCCTTGTCCTTCAGCGGATTGACCACCTCGTTCACCAGGGGGTTCCCGAGCCGGGACACCTGCGTGAACTCGCCCTGGGCGTTCTCGCGCCGGGTCGTCGACCAGATGCCGACCACCGGCTGCTCCGCCGACTCCACGATCATGTCGGTCGGGACCTGGAGGGCGATCGAGTTGACGTTGTAGCCCTTGAGGGTGTCGTTGCCGACCTCCGACAGGTTCCCGCCGTACAGCAGGTCGAAGACCCTGAGGTCCAGGAAGAAGGGGTCGTCGGCCTGACCGGCGAACGTCTTCGTCCCGTCGTCCAGTTCGTGGACGGCCTGGTCGCGCAGGGCGCCGTAGTCCGGCATCGACGCCTTGCCGACGTTCGACGGCGCCACCGGCACGTCGTGCGCGATCGTCTTCCGGGACGACTCCTTTCCGCCGTGCAGCTCGATCAGCTCGATGTCGTAGGTCTGCGTGATGTTGAGGTCCGGGTCGTCGAGGCTGGTGACGGTGCCCGTGTTGTAGAGGAACGACTTGTCGTTCTTCGTGTGCGTGGTGAACGTGTACCGGAACAGCAGGTCGCCGAGCGCGTCGCCGTCCTTGTCGACGTGCAGGTCGTACTGGGCGTCCTCGGCGAAGGTGAAGAAGTTCGGCCCGCCGGCCGGTTCCTCGAACGGGATCCAGTTCGCGACGAGCGTCGTGGTGTCCGGCCGGTCCGGGCTCACGAAGGCGTACAGATCCGTGTTGTCGTACTGCGGGGTCCCCGACACCAGCGGGGCCTCCCGGTGGCTGGAGGCGGACGCCGCACGCGGTTCCAGCGCGGTCACGCCGGCCGCGGTGAGCCCCCCGGCGGCCAGCGCGCCGCAGACCAGCGTGGCCAGGCGCCGGCGACCCGAGCCGCTTCCTGGGATACCTGAGAATCCGGAGAGAGGTGTCATGCGGTCCGTCCTCTGTGCCTGAGTGCCTGGTTACCTGACGCACCGGCATTCGGAGCACCCCCGGGGAAGGATTGGTACGGCCCCAGAATTGATTGCCTCCCCGGTCGACTGGCGATTTCGGGCCGCGGATCCGTAACCCCTGCGAAGGGCGTGCCGCCGTGCGCGCCCTCGCTGACGCGGGCGGGCCGGGAACGGCCCGCGGAGAGGGGGACGGGGTGGAGGCGGACGAGCTGCTGACGCTCGTGGCGGACGGCGACCAGAAGGCCTTCGAGGAGCTGTACGGGCTGGTCTCGGGCCCGGTCTTCGGACTCGTACGGCGGGTGGTGCGCGACCCCGCGCAGTCGGAGGAGGTGGCGCAGGAGGTGCTGCTCGAACTCTGGCGGTCCGCGGCGCGGTTCGACCCGCGCCGTGGCAGCGCCCTGTCGTGGATCCTCACCGTCGCCCACCGCCGAGCCGTCGACCGGGTGCGCAGCGCCCGCGCGGCCGGCGAACGCGAGCGGCGCGAGGCCCGGCGCGCCCACCACCCCGCCTTCGACCAGGTCTCCGAGGAGGTCGAGGCGGGTCTCGAACGCGAGTGGGTGCGCCGCTGCCTCGACCGGCTGACCGCCCTGCAACGCCAGTCGGTCACCCTCGCCTACTACGACGGCTACACCTACCGGGAGGTGGCCGAACGCCTCTCCCTGCCGCTGGGCACGGTGAAGACGCGGATGCGGGACGGACTGGGCCGCCTGCGCGACTGCCTCGGAGGTACCGCGTGAGCGTCCTGGGCCGGCTGTTCCGCCGCGGCGACCTGCACTCCCTCGCCGCCCCCTACGCCCTGGACGCCCTGGAGGGCGCCGAACGGGTCCGCTTCGAAAGGCACTTGGAGGGCTGCGGCCACTGCGCCGCCGAGGTGCGTGCCCTGTCCGAGGACGCCGTCCGGCTGGCCTGGTCCACGGCCGCCCCGGCACCGGCCGCCCTGCGCGAACGGGTCCTGGCCGCCGTACGCACCACCCCGCAGGAGCCCGCGGCCGGACGCGGCCCCGCGCTCCGGCTGCCCGCCCATGTTTGGGAGGGGGGCCGGACGCCGCAGCGGTCCCGTGCGGTCCGGCCGCGTCCCCTGCTGGTGCCGTTCGCCACGGTGACGGCCGCCGCGGCGCTCGTGGTCGCCTCGCTCTTCGCCGTGCAGGCCGACCGGACCCGGGACGAGCTGGACACGGCGCGGGACCGGGCACGTGAGATCGCCCACGTTCTCGCGGCTCCGGACGCCCGCGCGGCGAGCGACAGGGACGACCGCGGCCGCGGCATCGGAGTGGTCGCCTCCGCCGCCGAGGGGCGCGCGGTGGTCACCCTGAGCGGATACGGCGAGCCGTCGGGCGACCGCGTGCACCAACTGTGGCTCATGCGCCCCGGCGCCGGGCCGCGCTCCCTCGGGCTTCTGGACGGCGACACGCCCCTGATCGCGTCCGGTCTGAACCGGTCCGCGACGTCACTCGCGGTGACCGTCGAGCCCGGAGGGGGGTCGGCCCGGCCGACGAGCAGCCCTGTTGTCCAACTCACCCTGGAATCTGTCGGATTCGGAGAGTAATCGTCAACCCCCTTACGGGGAAGGTGAATCCTGTGACCGCGATACACGCATCCCGTACCGGGGCGATAGGGTTACCCTGCCCGGGCCGGGTGGACTCGTACGGGTGGGGAGTGACATGGAACAGATAACGGTGCGCAGCAGGGCAAGGGTGCCTGCGATCACCTGCAAGAGCAGCGCGAGCAGCTCGCGTCTCGACCGCCATCTCGCGGTGCTCGGAGGGCCTGCCCTCCCACAGCGGGAGACCGTCGAGGCGACGTCGCTGATGCGTGAGCTGACCGCGCGTGAGCCCGCGCACAAGCGCAGCAGCAGGGGCGCCAGGGTGCGCCGGGTCTCGCTGTTCGCGCCACTGCGCCGACTGCGCCGCTCGCTGTTCGGCGGCAACTGAGGCCCGCGCTCCGGAGGCCACACCGCCCCGGCGCGGCGCCGCGCACTCGTCCGTCGTCCCCACGGCACGCAGCGGCGCCCCGGTGTGTTCCCGAGCGCGGGCGTCTCCCGTACGCCTGACCCGTAGACCCGTAGACCCGTAGACCCGTAGACCCGCAGCCCCGTCGAGTTCCTGGCCCTCGGTCCGCCGTCTCCCCGCCCGACGGTGGCGTCCACCGGCGCGCTCGCCGCTCGCCACCGGGCGTGCTACAGCAGCGCCAGCTGTCCCTCCGGGCCCTCCTCCGGACCGTCCAGCACGGAGGCCGGCCGGCGGGCCGTCGGAGGCACCGGCAGCACGCCCGCCTCGCGCAGCTCCGCCCCGGTGATCTCCGCCGTCACCGCCGACTCCGCGTACCCGGAGCGCACTTCGGCGAGCAGCGCGAGGACCGTGATCAGCTCCAGCAGCTCGGACGTCCAGGTCTGCGGCCAGGTGGCCGGGCGGATCGCCGCCAGCGTGCCCGGCTCGCCCTCGGCGGTGCGGGCCGCGAACCACTGCTCCAGCACCCGGACCCCGCCCACCTCGAACTCCCAGGCGCCGGGCGGTACGGGGGAGACGCGGCCCTCGTCCAGGTGCAGGACCTCGTCGTCGGGGTCGTAGCGCAGGGTCAGCGGGCGCGCCGGCAGCGGGGCGCGGACGTACGGGCGGCGGCCGCCGGGGAGCTTGGGGCGTTCGCCGTCGCGCAGCATCAGCCACAGCGCGCGCCGCCCCAGGTCGACGCCCCGCTCCCACAGCTCGGGGTCCGCGGTGAACGGGACCCTCCCGCCGGGCCGCACGGCCGCGACCGACCAGGCCAGCACGTCCGGCGGCGCGACCGGCCGCCCGAGCCGGGCGGCGAGGTAGTCCAGGAGGCCGGGGGCCAGGTTGGGCTCGGCGCCGCCGGGCCTGCGGTACAGCGGACGGATCCGGGCGGGGCCGAACAGCGGCAGCCGGGAGCCGGCGAGCAGCAGCGGCGGGCCGGCGGCCTCGGGCACCTCCACGACGAACACCTGCCGCTCGTCCGCCACCCGCCACAGCTCCGGGCGGGCCGCGTCGATCAGCCGGTGGTCGGGAATCAGCCACTGCTCGTCGAAGGGCGCGCGCAGCACCCGCAGCGGCTCCGGGCACGGCCCCGAGGCACGCGCCAGCCGCTCGGTGCCCCCGGCGCCGCCGGGCAGCCGCCCGACCGCCGTGCGCGGGGTACGGGAGCGGGTCGGCTCGAACAGGGCCTCGCGGTCGGCTCCCTCGGCCTTCACCAGCGCGTCCCAGCGGGCCTTCAGGGACGCCGCGTCGGGCGCCGTCGGCCACCCCCGGCCGAGCCGTGGCGGTGCGACGGACCACGGCATGAGGTCCGCCAGCGGCGGAGCGTCGTCGTGCGTCACGCCCGGCATCGTACGACGGGAGGGCGCGGCCTCATGTGGCGTCCAGGGTGACCGTGAAGGAGAACCGGTCGCCCCGGTAGTGGATGACCGCCACGTCCAGCACCCTGCCCGTGGTGTCGTAGGTGATGCCCGTGTAGTGCAGGATCGGGCTGAGCAGCGGGACTTCGAGCAGCCGGGCCGTCTCCGGGTCCGCGAGCCGGGCCTCCACGGTGTCCGTGATCCGGCTGATGTCCATCCCCACCACGTCCCGCAGCACCTTGGTCATCGGCCATCGGGCGAGGTCGTCCACGTCGATGCGGGCGGCCAGCTCGGGGCGGACGTAGTTGCGGGCGTGGTTGGTGGGCTCGCCCGTCGTCTCGTCGCAGCGCAGCCGGTGGTACGTCCCCACCTCCACGGACTCGGGGAAGTACTCCGCGACCTCGGGCGGCACCGGCACCGTGCCGTGGCCCAGCAGTTCGGCCTTCATGCCGGACTGCTGCGCCACGATCGCGTCCACCGAGCCCAGCAGCCGCACCGGGGCGCCCCGCCGGGCGTCCGGCTCGATGAAGGTGCCGCGCCGGCGGTGCCGGGTGATCAGCCCCTCGTCCTCCAGCTCCTTCAGCGCCTGCCGCATGGTCAGCACGCTCACCCCGTAGTGACCGGCCAACTGCTCCTCGGTGGGCAGCCGCAGCGGGTCCCGGGGCGAGCGGCCGAGTATCGAGGCGCGCAGCGACTGCGACACCTGGTACCACAGCGGCAGCTTGCGGTTCAGGACGATGGAGTCCGGGGCGAAGGAGGTCACGGGCCATCCGTACCGGTAGGGAAACCTCAGTGCAAGGGGCGGAAGTGACGCTCCAGGCCCTGCCAGACGTCGTCGTAGCGGGCCTGCAGGTGCTCGGCGCGGGCCGCCTGGGGGGTGAGGGTCACCGGCCACCTGGTCTCGAACATGAACGCCAGGCCGTCGTCGATGCGCTGCGGCTTCAGCTCGGCGGCGCTCGCCCGGTCGAAGGTCTCCCGGTCCGGACCGTGCGCCGACATCATGTTGTGCAGCGAACCGCCGCCCGGCACGAAGCCCTCCGCCTTCGCGTCGTAGGCGCCCTCGATCAGGCCCATGTACTCGCTCATCACGTTCCGGTGGAAGTACGGCGGCCGGAAGGTGTCCTCGCCCACCAGCCAGCGCGGCGCGAAGACCACGAAGTCGACGCCCGCGAGGCCCGGGGTGTCCGACGGGGAGGTGAGCACAGTGAAGATGGACGGGTCCGGGTGGTCGTACGAGATGGTGCCGATGACGTTGAAGCGGCGCAGGTCGTAGACGTACGGCACGTGGTTGCCGTGCCAGGCGACGACGTCCAGGGGGGAGTGGTCGTACTCGGCCGTCCAGAGGTTGCCGCAGAACTTGTTCACCACCTCCACCGGGCCCGGCGTGTCCCCGTCGTCCTCGTAGGCGGCGACCGGCGCCATGAAGTCCCGCGCGTTCGCCAGGCCGTTGGCGCCGATCGGGCCGAGGTCCGGCAGCTGGAAGGGTGCGCCGTAGTTCTCGCAGACGTAGCCGCGGGCGTCGGCGTCCAGCAGCTCCACCCGGAAACGCACCCCGCGCGGGATCAGCGCCACGTGGCCCGGCTCGGCGTGCAGCAGCCCGAACTCGGTGCGCAGCAGCAGGCCGCCGCGCTCCGGGACGATCAGCAGCTCGCCGTCGGAGTCGCTGAACACGCGCTCCATGGAGGCGGTCGCGTGGTACAGGTGCACCGCCATGCCGGTGCGCTGGGTCGCGTCGCCGTTGCCGCCGAGCGTCCACAGGCCCGCGACGAAGTCCGTCCCGGCCGGCGGCTCCGGCAGCGGGTTCCAGCGCAGCCGGTTCGGGTCCGGCACGGCCTGGGCGAAGGGCGCCGTGCGGATCGCGCCGTTGCCCGCGCGGGTGAACGCCGGGTGGGCGGCCGAGGGGCGGATCCGGTACAGCCACGAACGCCGGTTGTGGGCGCGGGGCTCGGTGAACGCCGTACCGCTCAACTGCTCCGCGTACAGCCCGAGCGGCGCCCGCTGCGGTGAGTTCCGGCCCGCGGGCAGTGCGCCCGCGACCGCCTCCGAGCTGTGCTCGTTGCCGAAACCGGACAGATAGGCAAGCCCCTCCGCGGTCTTCCGCGCGTCCCCGCTCATTGATCGCTCCCTCGCAACCCGATTCCTATGGCACACCGTAGGATTGCGGTTTCCCTTGCGCAAGAGGGCGTGCGGGTCTTCCCGGTGCGTCCCGGTTCTTCCCCGTCCGGCGCGCGCCTCCCCCTGAAGGATGACCGGAACCAGGCCCCCGGGGGATCCGGACTGTCGGACCCGTGTTCTAGTCTCGCGTCATGTCGTGGACGCGGGGAGTGCTCGCCGTGCTCGCGGTCTGCGTCCTGTTGTTGACCGGGTCCGCGGGCTGCGGCTCGGGAGACGACGGAGAACCGGAGGCCGGGGAGTCGGCCGCTTCGGCGGGCAGGCTGCTCGACGCCACCGACGAGCAGGGCCGGCGCTACCGCGAGGTGGACGCCGAACGGGCCCCCGAGGTCGGCATCGAGGTGCAGCCCGAGAGCGACGACAGCTGGGACGTACGCCTGACCGTCCGCGGCTTCAGGTTCTCGCCGGACGGCACCGGGGCCGAGGCGGTGCCCGGCCGCGGCGTCGCCCACCTCTTCCTCGACGGCGACCTCCTCACCCGCCTGCGCGGCCCGGAGTACCGGCTCACCGCAGACCTGGTCCCGCGCGGCACCCACCAGGTCACGGTCCGGCTGTACGCCGACGACGACACCGTCTGGGCCGTCGACGGCGAGCCCGTCGAGAGCACGGCGGACATCACGGCGTCGGACACCGAGCCGACGGAGGCGACGGAGCCCGAGGAGATCGAGGGCCGGACCGTTCCCACCCGCGCGACGGCACGGTGAGGGCATCATGAGGACCGTGTCCCACGCGACCCCGCTCCGCCGCGCCCCCGTGCAGCGGCGCAGCGCCGAACGGCTGACCAGGATCCTCGACGCCTGCGCCGACCTCCTCGACGAGGTGGGCTACGACGCCCTGAGCACCCGGGCCGTGGCGCTGCGCGCGGACGTCCCCATCGGGTCGGTGTACCGCTTCTTCGGCAACAAGCGGCAGATGGCCGACGCGCTGGCCCAGCGCAACCTGGAGCGCTACGCGGAACGCGTGACCGAACGGCTCACGGAGACCGGCGACGGCGGTTGGCGCTGCGCCCTGGACGCGGTGCTCGACGAGTACCTGGCGATGAAGCGGACCGCCCCGGGCTTCTCCCTGATCGACTTCGGCAACCAGATCCCGGTCGGCGACCGGGCCACCGTCCCCAACCACCGCGTCGCCGAGCGGCTCACCGAGCTGCTCTCCGGCTACCTCGGCCGCCGCCCCGACGACGATCTGCGCCGCGTCTTCCTCGTCGCCGTGGAGACCGCCGACACCCTCGTCCAACTCGCCTTCCGGGTCGCGCCGGACGGGGACGCGAAGATCATCGAGGAGGCGCGGGAGCTGCTCCGGGCGTATCTGGGGCGCGTCCTGGACTGACGCACCGGCCGCACCGGCCGCACCGGCGCCGTGCGGCCGTGCGCGAGAGGGCTCCCCAACATGCCTACCGGTCGGTATGCTCGCGGCAAGAGCGACGCCGCCCTCCGGGAGGACCCGTGCCCCGCACCGCCCTGCGTATCTGCCCCCTGTGCGAGGCCACCTGCGGCCTGGCCCTCACCATCGACGGCACCGAGGTCACCGCCGCCCGCGGCGACCGCGACGACGTCTTCAGCCACGGCTTCATCTGCCCCAAGGGCGCCGCCTTCGGGGCCGTCGACTCCGACCCCGACCGGCTGCGCACGCCCCTGGTGCGCAGGGACGGCGAACTGCGCGAGGCCACCTGGGAGGAGGCCTTCGACGCCGTCGCCGGCGGGATCCGCACCGTCGCCGAGCGGCACGGACCGCACTCCGTCGGCGTCGTCCTCGGCAACCCCAACGTGCACACCGTGGCCGGCGCCCTCTACCCGCCCGTCCTGCTCGCCGCCCTCGGCACCCGCAGCCTCTTCACCGCCTCCACGGTCGACCAGATGCCCAAGCACGTCTCCAGCGGGCTGCTCTTCGGCGACGCCAACGCCATCCCGGTGCCCGACCTCGACCACACCGACCACCTCCTGCTGATCGGCGCCAACCCGCTGGAGTCCAACGGCAGTCTGTGCACCGCCCCCGACTTCCCCGGCCGGCTCAAGGCCCTGCGCGCCCGCGGCGGCACCCTCACCGTCGTCGACCCGCGCCGCACCCGCACCGCGAAACTCGCCGACCGCCACGTGGCGATCCGGCCCGGCACCGACGCCCTGCTGCTCGCCGCGATGGCCCGCGTCCTGTACGAAGAGGACCTCGTCGACCTCGGCGACCTCGCCCCGCACGTGATCGGGGCCGACGAGGTCCGCGACGCCGTACGCGACTTCACTCCCGAGGCCGTCGCCGCGGCCTGCGACGTGGACGCCGGTGTGACACGTGCCCTCGCCCGCGAACTCGCCGCCGCCCGCACCGGCGCCGTCTACGGCCGCATCGGCAGCTGCACCGTCCCGCACGGCACCCTCGCCAGCTGGCTCGTGGACGTCCTCAACATCCTCACCGGCAACCTCGACCGGCCCGGCGGCGCCCTCTTCCCGCAGGCCGCCACCGACCGGACCCCGCGCCCCGCCGGACCCGGCCGCGGATTCGCGCTCGGCCGCTGGCGCTCCCGGGTGAGCGGACACCCCGAGGCCAAGGGCGAACTGCCGCTGTCCGCCCTCGCGGAGGAGATCGACACCGCCACCGACACCGTCACCGGCGCCGACACGGACACCGTCACCGGCGCCGACACGGACACCGTCACCGGCGCCGACACGGACACCGCCACCGACGCCGACACGGACACCGCCACCGACGCCGACACGGACACCGCCACGGACGCGCCCGCCGCCGACGCCGCCGCCGGCGAGCCGGTCCGCGCGCTGATCACCATCGCCGCCAACCCCGTACTGTCCGCCCCCGACGGCGACCGGCTCGACAAGGCGCTCGACTCGCTCGACTTCATGGTCAGCGTCGACCCCTACCTCAACGAGACCTCCCGCCACGCCGACGTCGTCCTGCCGCCGCCCCCGCCCGCGCAGAGCCCGCACCACGACTTCGCCTTCAACACCCTCGCCGTGCGCAACCAGGTCCGCTACACCCGCCCCGCCGTCCCGCTGGAGCCCGGCCGCATGGCGGAGACCGAGATCCTGGCCCGGCTGACCCTGGCCGTCAGCGGCAGGCACGGCGCCGACCCGGCCGCCGTCGACGCCATGGTGATCGAGCAGACCCTCGGCAAGTCCGTCCGCGACCCGCACTCACCCGTGCACGGCCGCGACCCCGGCGACCTGACCGCCCGGCTCACCGGCGAGAACGGCCCCGAGCGACGGCTCGACCTGATGCTGCGCCTCGGCCCCTACGGCGACGGCTTCGGCGCACGGCCCGACGGGCTGACCCTGGAGCGCCTGCTCGCCCACCCGCACGGCATCGACCTCGGCCCGCTGCGCCCCCGCCTGCCGCAGCCGCTGAAGACCCGCAGCGGCAAGGTGGAGCTGCTGCCGGAGCCGATCGCAGGCGACCTGCCCCGCCTGCGGCACGCCCTGGCCGAGCGCCCCGCCGGGCTCGTCCTCGTCGGCCGCCGCCACCTCCGGTCCAACAACAGCTGGATGCACAACATCCCGGCCCTCACCGGCGGCTCCAACCGCTGCACCCTGCACGTGCATCCCGACGACGCCGGACGGCTCGGCGTAAGCGGCGCGCAGCCCGTGCGCGTCCAGGGCCCCGGGGGAGAGGTGACCGTCCCCGCCGAGGTCACCGACACCGTCCGGCCCGGCGTGGTCAGCCTCCCGCACGGCTGGGGCCACGACCGCCCCGGCACCCGCCAGGCCCACGCCGCCACCGAGCCCGGCGTCAACGTCAACCAGCTCCTCGACGGCAGTCTCCTCGACCCGCTCTCCGGCAACGCGGTCCTCAACGGCGTACCGGTCAAGCTCACCCCGGTGACCGCCCGCTGACCTGAGCAAAGCCTTGACCTGGAGTTTTGCGCTTATTGCTCGCATGTCAACGTCTTGTTAACGCGACTTCACGGCACCTAACGTCGCTCGCACCGCCTGCCCCGGTGGAATGTTCAAGGGCGAACGTTAGGTACTCACACATGCTGACCATCCTCGGCTTCGCCATGATCGCGACCTTCCTGGTCCTGATCATGATGAAGAAGATGTCGCCGATCGCGGCGCTCGTGCTGATTCCCGCGCTGTTCTGCGTGTTCGTCGGCAAGGGCGCCCACCTCGGCGACTACGTCATCGACGGCGTGTCCAGCCTCGCCCCCACCGCGGCGATGCTCATGTTCGCGATCGTCTACTTCGGGGTGATGATCGACGTCGGGCTCTTCGACCCGATCGTCCGGGCCATCCTGAAGTTCTGCAAGGCCGACCCGATGCGCGTCGTCGTCGGTACGGCACTGCTCGCCGCGATCGTCTCGCTCGACGGCGACGGCTCCACCACCTTCATGATCACGGTCTCGGCCATGTATCCGCTGTACAAGCGGCTGAAGATGAGCCTGGTCGTGATGACGGGCGTCGCCGCGATGGCCAACGGCGTGATGAACACGCTGCCCTGGGGCGGCCCCACCGCCCGTGCCGCCACCGCGCTCAAGGTCGACGCCACCGACATCTTCGTCCCGATGATCCCGGCCCTGGCCGTCGGACTGCTCGCGGTCGTCGCCCTGTCGTACGTGCTCGGTCTGCGCGAGCGCCGCCGCGTGGGTACGCTGACGCTGGACGAGGCGCTGGTGCGCGAACCGGCGCCGGAGACCGAGACGGTGCTGGTCGGTGCGGGTGCGGGTGCGGGTGCGGGTGCCAAGGCCGGTGCCGGTCGTGGCGGCGCGGGCGGAGCGGACCGCTCCCAGGGTTCCGCCGGCTCCGGCGGCTCCGGCGCGGCGGACGAGGCGCCGGACGACGACTTCAAGGGCCTCGACCCGAACCGCCCCACCCTGCGCCCCAAGCTGTACTGGTTCAACGCGCTCCTCACGGTCGCGCTGCTCACCGCCATGATCATGGAGCTGCTGCCGATCCCGGTGCTCTTCCTGCTCGGCGCCGCGCTGGCGCTCACCGTGAACTTCCCGCACATCCCGGACCAGAAGGCCCGGATCGCCGCCCACGCCGACAACGTGCTCAACGTCTCCGGCATGGTCTTCGCCGCCGCCGTCTTCACCGGCGTCCTCACCGGCACCGGCATGGTCGACCACATGGCCAACTGGCTCGTGGACACCATCCCCGAGGGGATGGGCCCGCACATGGGCCTGGTCACCGGCCTGCTGAGCCTGCCGCTCACCTACTTCATGTCCAACGACGGCTTCTACTTCGGCGTCCTGCCCGTGCTCGCCGAGGCGGGGCAGGCGCACGGCGTGTCGACGCTGGAGATCGCCCGCGCCTCGATCGTCGGCCAGCCGCTGCACATGTCCAGCCCGCTCGTCCCGGCCGTGTACGTCCTGGTCGGCATGGCGAAGGTCGAGTTCGGCGACCACACGCGGTTCGTCGTGAAGTGGGCGGTCCTGACCAGCCTGGTGATTCTCGCGGCGGGCATCCTGTTCGGCATCATCTGATCATCGCAGCGGCTTCCGCGGCCGCTGCGCGGCGAGTCGTACAGGAAGGACACGATCATGGGGCCCGGTGGGAACCGCGGCTGGCTGCTCCGCCTCGTCATCGCCTTCGGCTTCGCGCAGGGGGCGGTGTCGATGGCACGGCCCGCCGTCTCCTACCGGGCCCTCGCGCTGGGCGCGGACGAACGGGCGGTCGGCGTCATCGCCGGTGTGTACGCGCTGCTGCCGCTGTTCGCCGCCGTCCCGCTCGGCCGCCGTACCGACCACGGCCGCTGCGCTCCCCTGCTGCCCGTCGGCGTGGTGCTCATCGCCGGCGGCTGCGCGCTCAGCGGTGTCGCCGGGTCCCTGTGGGCGATGGCCCTGTGGAGCGGCGTCATGGGCCTCGGCCACCTCTGCTTCGTCATCGGCGCCCAGTCGCTGGTCGCCCGCCAGTCCGCGCCGCACGAACAGGACCGCAACTTCGGGCACTTCACCATCGGCGCCTCGCTCGGCCAGCTGATCGGCCCCATCGCCGCGGGCGCGCTGATCGGGGGCCCCGACATGGCCGGCAGCAGCGCGCTGGCCCTGGTGGTGGCGGGCGCGGGCGCGGCGGTCGCCTTCACTTCCCTGTGGCGCATAGAGCATCCGAGGACCGCCGGGGCAGGCAAGGAGCGGGGCGCGCGCGTCCCCGTGGGCAGCATCCTGCGGGCCCGGGGTGTCCCGGCGGGCATCCTGATCAGTCTGTCGGTGCTGTCCGCGACCGACATCCTCACCGCCTATCTGCCGGTGGTCGGCGAGCACCGCGGCATCTCCCCGGCCGTGATCGGCGTCCTGCTCAGCCTGCGCGCGGCGGCCACCATCGCCTGCCGGCTCGTGCTGACCCCCCTGCTGCGGCTGCTCGGCCGCACCGTGCTGCTCACGGTGACCTGTCTGCTGGCCGCCGTGCTGTGCGCCGGGGTCGCGCTGCCGGTGCCGGTGTGGGCGCTCGCGCTGATGCTGGTCGTGCTCGGCTTCTGCCTCGGCGTCGGCCAGCCGCTGTCCATGACGACGGTCGTCCAGGCCGCCCCCGACGAGGCCCGTTCGACGGCCCTCGCCCTGCGGCTGACCGGCAACCGCCTCGGCCAGGTCGCCGCGCCCGCCGCGGCGGGACTGATCGCGGGCGTCGCGGGCGTCGCCGCGCCCTTCGTGATGCTCGGCGCGCTGCTCCTGCTCTCGTCGGGGGTTGCCCTGCGCTCCCCGTCGGCGGGTACGGGCGACCGTCGGCGTGCGGGGATCGGGCAGGATGACACGGACCGGGCCGGCAGCGACCGGCCGTGTCGGGAAGCGAAGGGATGAGCGTGATCCTCATCTTTCTGTCCGCAGTCCTCCTCCTGGCCGTGGGCGGCTGTGTCTGCGTCGTGTGGGCGGCCAGGGGCGGCCCGCGCTGGACGCGGGGGGTCTCGAGGGCGACCCTGCTGGCGGGGGAACTGCTGCGTGCGTCGAACCGTAGTTCGCGCCGGAGCGGGAGCGGGAGCAGCGGCGACGGCGGCGCGGACGGCTGAGGGAACCAGATCGTCCGCTTTCTCACCAGGTGGACGACGGAGGGGGATCCGGTCCGGCGTCTTCCCCCGGCCGCGCACTGTCCGTTAACTTCCGTGACTCACACGCCCCGTACGACCCGCACGAGGGCGTCCGACCGCGGAGCACCAGCGCCCAGTGAGCCCCCGGGGGCACCTCCATGACACGCGCCATCTCCCTGCACGACGTGAGCAAGACCTTCGCGCGAGGCGTCCGCGTGGTGGACCGGCTGTCGCTGGACATCGCGCCGGGCGAGTTCCTCGTCCTGCTCGGCCCCTCCGGCTGCGGCAAGTCGACCGTGCTGCGCATGATCGCCGGCCTGGAGGAGGTCACCGAGGGCGAGGTGCTGCTGGACGGCGAGTACGCCAACGACCTGCTCCCCGCCGAGCGGCGGATGGCGATGGTCTTCCAGAACTTCGCCCTGTACCCCAACATGACGACCCGTGGGAACATCGGCTTCCCGCTGCGCGTCGAGGACCCCCAGACCGACCCCGGGCCCCGCGTCGACGCCACCGCCCGCATGCTGGGCATCGAGGACCTCCTCGACCGCCTGCCCGGCCAGCTCTCCGGCGGCGAACGCCAGCGCGTCGCCATGGGCCGGGCCATCGCCCGCCACCCCACCGCCTTCCTGATGGACGAGCCGCTGTCCAACCTGGACGCCAAGCTCCGCAACCACCTGCGCGCCGAGATCACCCGGCTGACCCGGGAACTGGGCGTCACCACGATCTACGTCACCCACGACCAGTCCGAGGCCATGTCCCTCGGCGACCGGGTCGCGGTCCTGCGCGGCGGCGTGCTCCAGCAGGTGGACACCCCGCGCGCCGTGTACGCCCTGCCCCGCAACGTCTTCGTCGCCGCCTTCATCGGCACCCCGCGCATCAACCTGCTGCGGGGGATCGTGCGCGCCCCGCTGGACGGCGCGATGACGATCAGCCTGGGCAAGCAGTTCCTGCGCCTGCCCGAACCGCTCTGCCTGGACCACCAGTTGCTCCGCGTCCAGCAGGGCCGGGAGGTGATCGTGGGCCTGCGTTCGGAGGCCGTCCGGATCGCGAAGCCCGCGTCCGCCCGTCCCGGCGAGGTACTGCTCACCGGCCTGGTGGAGCACGTCGAGTTCCAGGGCCACGAGATCCTCGTCCACCTCGACACCGGGTCGCGGCCCGCCGTCGTGCCCGATCTGGAGGCCCCGCGGCCCGCCACCCGCCCCGTCCGGCGCCGCCGCCGCGACGGCACCGTCCTCGACCGGCTGAGGGAACGGGCGGGCACCCTGCGCGCCGGGCCGCTGGTGGTCATGGACGAAGCGGAGGAGGCGCAGGGGCGGAGCCCCGCCGTCACCGCTCCCGACGGCCGCCTCCCCGGCGACCTGATCGTCCGCACCACCCCCGACATCGACCTGCGCCACGGCATGCAGGTGCCGCTGCTCGTCGACCTCGCCCACCTGTTCGTCTTCGACCAGCACGGCGACCGCATCTGCCCCGCCCCCGCCCGGCTGCCGGACCTGGAGGAGTGAACCCGCCGGGACCGCGTCCCCGGAGAGGGTGACCCGCGCCACCATCGGGGGAGCCCCTGGTGCCGTAAAACTATCGGCGCTAGTTTGGGGCCGGACGACAAGGACCGCCCGGAGGGAACGCGATGAAGGCACACGACGGCATGTACATCGACGGGGCCTGGCGGTCCGCCGACGGCCGGGACACGATCGACGTCGTGAACCCGGTCGACGAGCGGGTGATCGGCACGGTCCCCGCCGGCACCGCCCTGGACGTCGACACCGCCGTACGCGCGGCCCGCGCCGCCCTGCCCGGCTGGGCCGCCACCCCGCCCGCCGAGCGCGCCGCCCGCCTGGCCGCCCTGCGGGACGTCCTGGTCGCCCGCAAGGACGAGGTCGCCGAGACGGTCACCGCCGAACTGGGCTCCCCGCTGAAGTTCTCGCAGGCCGTGCACGCCGCCGCCCCGATCGCGGTCGCGGGCTCCTACGCCGAGCTGGCGGCGACGTACGCCTTCGAGGAGAGGGTCGGCAACTCCGTCGTCCACCACGAGCCGGTCGGCGTGGTCGGCGCCATCACCCCCTGGAACTACCCGCTGCACCAGATCGTCGCCAAGGTCGCCCCGGCGCTCGCGGCCGGCTGCACGATCGTGCTCAAGCCCGCCGAGGACACCCCGCTCACCGCGCAGCTCTTCGCCGAGGCGGTGCACGAGGCGGGCCTCCCCGCGGGCGTCTTCAACCTGGTCACCGGCCTCGGCCCGGTCGCCGGCCAGGCCCTCGCCGAGCACCCCGGCGTCGACCTGGTCTCCTTCACCGGCTCGACGGCGGTGGGCCGCCGGATCGGCGCCCTCGCCGGCGCCGCCGTCAAGAACGTCGCCCTCGAACTCGGCGGCAAGTCCGCCAACGTCATCCTGCCCAGCGCCGACCTGGCCAAGGCCGTGAACGTCGGCGTCGCCAACGTCATGTCCAACTCCGGTCAGACGTGCAGCGCCTGGACCCGCATGCTCGTCCACCGCGACCAGTACGACGAGGCGGTGGAGCTGGCCGCCCAGGCCGCCGCCAAGTACGGCGACCGGATCGGCCCGGTCGTCAACGCCAAGCAGCAGGAGCGCGTGCGCGGATACATCGAGAAGGGCGTCGCCGAGGGCGCGCGGATCGTCGCGGGCGGCCCCGAAACCTCGCACGAGCAGGGGTACTACGTCTCCCCGACGGTCCTCGCCGACGTCACCGAGGACATGACGGTCGCCCAGGAGGAGATCTTCGGCCCCGTCCTGTCCGTCCTGCGCTACGAGGACGAGGAGGACGCCCTGCGGATCGCCAACGGCACGGTGTACGGCCTCGCAGGCGCCGTCTGGGCCGGGGACGAGGCCGAGGCCGTCGCCTTCGCCCGGCGGATGGAGACCGGGCAGGTCGACATCAACGGCGGACGGTTCAACCCGCTGGCACCCTTCGGCGGCTACAAGCAGTCCGGCGTGGGCCGCGAACTGGGGGCGCACGGCCTCACCGAGTACCTCCAGACCAAGTCCCTCCAGTTCTAGCCAGGGGAGTTGCCCACGCCATGGCCGTCCGTTCCGCTGTCCGTGCCGCCGTCGTACCCGCCGTAGGCGCCCCGCTGGAGGTCACCGGGATCGAACTCCCCGCACCGGGCCCCGGCCGGGTGCGGGTGCGGCTCGCCGCCGCCGGGGTCTGCCACTCCGATCTGTCCCTGTCCAACGGCACCATGCGCGTGCCGCTCCCCGCGGTCCTCGGCCACGAGGGCGCCGGCACCGTCCTGTCCGTCGGCGAGGACGTCACCCACGTCGCGCCCGGCGACGCCGTGGTCCTCAACTGGGCCCCGTCCTGCGGCGCCTGCCACGCCTGCGCGCTCGGCGAGGTCTGGCTGTGCGCGAACGCCCTGGCCGGCGCCGCGCACGTGCACGCCCGCCGCGCCGACGACGGCACCGACCTGCACCCCGGTCTGAACGTCGCCGCGTTCGCCGAGGAGACGGTGGTGGACGCCGGCTGCGTGCTGCCCGCCCCGGACGGCATCCCGCTCACCGACGCGGCGCTGCTCGGCTGCGCCGTCCTCACCGGCTACGGCGCCGTCCACCACTCGGCGAAGGTCCGCGAGGGCGAGACCGTCGCGGTCTTCGGCGCCGGGGGAGTGGGGCTCGCCGCCCTCCAGTCGGCCCGGATCGCGGGCGCGTCGAAGATCGTCGCCGTCGACGTGTCCCCGGAGAAGGAGGAGCTGGCCCGCGCGGCCGGCGCCACCGACTACCTCATCGCCTCCGACACCACCGCCCGCGAGATCCGCGCCCTCACCGGCAAGCAGGGCGTCGACGTCGCCGTCGAGTGCGTCGGCCGCGCGACCACCATCCGCACCGCCTGGGAGTCCACCCGGCGCGGCGGGCGCACCACGGTCGTCGGCATCGGCGGCAAGGACCAGCAGGTCACCTTCAACGCCCTGGAGATCTTCCACTGGGGCCGCACCCTCTCCGGCTGCGTCTACGGCAACGCCGACCCGGCCCGCGACCTCCCCGTCCTCGCGGAACACGTCCGGGCCGGACGCCTCGACCTCGGGGCCCTGGTCACGGAACGCATCGCGCTGGACGGCATCCCGGCGGCGTTCGAGAACATGCTGGCGGGCAAGGGCGGCCGGGCGCTGGTGGTGTTCTAGGCCGCCGCACCGCGCCGCGCGCGTTCACGAGGGTGCCGGGTCCGCCCCGGCGCCCCGTTCCGCGTGCCCGCGCGCGCCGCGCGTCCCCGCGTAGCGCCACGGTCGCGGTGCGACAAACATCCGGCACGACTGTTGACCGCATACCGTCCGGTCAGTACGTTCCCCGAAACGTTTCCCCAACGTCCCCTCCCCACCCCCTCCCCGCCCTTCCCCCTGCGTTCCCCCACGCCCCACTCCCCCCCCCGCACCCACCGGAGCGTGCCCGTATGGACACCACCCCCTCCGCTCAGCCCCTGGCCGCCACCGCCGAGGCCGCCGCCCCCAACCGCCGCCGCGTGGCCACCGCCGCGGCCCTCGCGTCGGCCGTCGAGTGGTACGACTACTTCGTCTTCGGCATCGCCGCCGCCCTCGTCCTGGGCGACCTGTACTTCCCGGCCGGCAGCTCCACCGCCGGTGTCCTGGCCGCCTTCGCCACCTTCGCGGTCGGCTTCCTCGCCCGCCCGATCGGCGGCATCGTCGCCGGCCAGCTCGGCGACAAGAAGGGCCGCAAGCCGATGCTGGTCATCGCGCTCACCCTGATGGGCGTGGCCACCACCGGCATCGGCCTGCTGCCCACGTACGAGACCATCGGCGTCGCCGCCCCGATCCTGCTCGTCCTGCTCCGCATCGCCCAGGGAGTGGCCGTCGGCGCCCAGTGGGGCGGCGCGATGCTGCTGGCCACCGAGTACGCCCCCGAGGGCAAGCGCGGCATCTACGGCAGTGTCGTCCAGCTCGGCGTCCCCATCGGCGTGGTCACCGCCAACACCGTCTTCCTGCTGGCCGGGGCGTTCACCTCCGAGTCGGCCTTCGAGTCCTGGGGCTGGCGGGTGCCGTTCGTGGTCGGCCTGCTCGTCCTGGGGCTCGCCTGGTACATCCACACCCGCGTCGAGGAGACCCCGGAGTTCCGGGAGGCCGAGCGGGCGCTGGCCGAGCAGGAGCAGGGCGAGCAGTCCTCCCCGCTGCGTACGATCATGCGCGAGCACCTCGGCACGGTCCTGCTGGCCGGCGGCTCCTTCGCCGTGAACACCGCGACGTTCTACATCCTCATCACCGGCGTCCTCGACTACACGACGCGCGAACTGGACATGGACCACGGCGCGGTGCTCGCCGTCTCGCTCTGCGTCAGCCTCACCCAGCTGGTGCTGATCCCGGGCGCCGCCGCCCTGTCCGACAAGTTCGGCCGCATCAGGGTCTACACCGTCGGTGCGGTCGGCATCGCCGTGTGGGCCGTCCCGCTGTTCCTGCTCATCGACACCGGCTCACTGGTGTGGCTGGCGGTCGGCACCTTCGTCGCCAGCTGCTTCCTCAGCATCATGTACGGGCCCCAGGCCGCCCTCTTCGCCGAGCTGTTCACGCCGGAGATGCGCTACACCGGCGCCTCCCTCGGCTACCAGATCGCCGCCGTCGGCGGGGGCGGGCTCGCGCCCTTCGTCATGGTGCTGCTCCTGGAGGCCACGGGTACCTCGATGGCCGTCTCCGGCTACATCATCGCCCTGTCGGTGATCGCCCTGGTGTCCATCAAGGTGCTGGCCGGCAGGGCGCGTTCACGCTGACCGCGAAGCGCCCTCGGGCCGCGACCCCACCGGCTCGTCCGGGGTCGCGGCCCGAGGGCGCCTCCGGGACCGCGACACCGCCACCCCCGCCAGGCAGAGCGCGCCGCCCGCCAGGGTGAGCAGCCCCGGCACCTCGCCGAGCGCCAGCCACGACATAAGGACCACCAGGGCGGGCACGGCGTAGGTGGTGGCGCCCATGCGCCCGGCGGTCGTCCGGGCCAGCGCGTACGCCCAGGTGGTGAACGCCAGCGCGGTCGGGAACACGCCCAGGTACACCATGTTCAGCGTCGCGGAGGCGGGCGCGTCGGCCGCCTCGTGCACCAGCTGCCCCGTGAACGGCAGGCAGAGCACCGCACCGACCAGGCAGCCGAACGTCGTCACCTGGAGCGCGCTGGCGTGCCCCAGCGCGGGCTTCTGCGCGACCACCCCGCCCGCGTACGCCACCGCGGCCAGCAGGCACAGCACCACCCCGAACAGCGAGGAACCGCCCTCGCCGGACATCGACAGGCCCACGGTCACCGCTCCGGCGAACGACACCGCCATCCCCGCCAGCAGCCGCGGCGGCAGCGCGTCGCCGAGCAGGCGGGCGCCGAGCAGTGCGATGAGGATCGGGCCGACGTTCACCACCAGCGCGGCCGTACCGGCGTCCACCTGCTGCTCGCCCCAGTTCAGTACCACCATGTAGAAGCCGAACCACAGCAGCCCCGATATCGCGATCCCCCGCCAGGCCGGCCGGGGCGGCAGTCCTTCCCGCCGCACCAGGCAGATCAGGGCGAGGGTCACGGCGCCGGACAGCAGCCGCCCGAGGGCCAGCGCACCCGGCGAGTAGGCCTCGCCCGCGCTGCGGATGGAGACGAAGGCGGAGGCCCACAGGACGACGGTCACGGTGGCCGCGCCGGCCGCGAGCAGCTGCGGACGGCGGGAGGGGGCGGAGGGGGACGTGCGGGCGGTGCTCATCATGCTCCAGACGTTAGGGCGCGACGGCCGCGTGGTCTCGCGGATTTCGGACGGGGAGGCGGTGCCGCGCGGCTCAGCGCAGCGCCACCGGATCGATGCCCAGCAGGTCGAAGAGTGCGGCCTCGCCCGCCGGCGTGACCTTCACCGCCCGTTCCGAGCCGATGCGCACGCACCAGCCGGAGTCCAGGGCGTGCCGGCACAGGGCCGCGCCGGCCACGCCCGCGAGGTGCGGACGGCGTTCGGTCCAGTCGAGGCAGGCCCGCGCCAGCGGACGGCGGCCCGTGGGCGTCAGCGCGATCCCGGCCGCGTCGAACCAGCCGAGCCCCGCGTCGGTGAGCGCGAAACCGGTGTCCTGGCGCAGCAGCCCGCGCCCGGTGAGGGCGTCGGTCATCGAGATGCCCAGCCGCCCGGCGAGATGGTCGTAGCAGGTGCGCCCCCGGGCCATCGCCGACCCGGCGCCCGCCGCCCGCAGGGTGCGCGGTCGCCGGGCGGCGGCCTGCGGCGCGACCTGCGCTGCCAGGTCCTCGACCAGCTGCGCGACCCGCTCGTCGGCCAGCCGGACGTACCGGTGCCGTCCCTGGCGCTCCTCGGTGAGCAGCCCGCCCGCGACGAGCTTGCCCAGGTGCTCGCTGACCGTGGACGCGGCGACGCCCGCGTGCCGGGCCAGCTCACCGGCGGTCCAGGCCCGTCCGTCCAGCAGCGCCAGCAGACAGGCGGCGCGCGTCTCGTCCGCGATCAGCCCGGCCAGCCGCGCGAGGCCGGGCGCCCCGGCATCCCTCTCGGTCATGGGTCCAGGATGCGCCCCGCACGGTTCGGTGGGCGCCGAAGTGTCCTCAGACGCCCCGCGCCACCTGCGCGTACTGCTGGGTCAGTCCGTCCAGCAGGGCCGTCAGCCCGGTCTCGAAGGCCCGCTCGTCGATCTTCTCCTGCTGCTCGGCCAGGAGGTGGGCCTGCTGGAGGTGCGGATAGGCGGCGGGGTCGTAGGCGCCGGCGTCGTCGACGAAGCCGCCGGCGAAGGAACCGAGCGCGGAGCCCATGATGAAGTACCGCATCAGCGCGCCGATGGACGTGGCCTGGGCCGGGGGCCAGCCGGCCGCGACCATCGCGCCGTAGACGGCGTCCGCGAGGTGCAGCCCGGCCGGACGGCGGCCGGGGCCGTGCGCCAGTACCGGGACGATGTTGGGGTGGTCGCGCAGGGCCGCCCGGTAGGAGACGGCCCAGTCGTGCAGCGCGGTCCGCCACTCCCGGCCGTCCTCGAACATCGACAGGTCCACCTGCGCGCTCACCGAGTCGGCGACGGCCTCCAGGATCTCGTCCTTGGTGCGGAAGTGGTTGTAGAGCGAGGGCCCGCTGACGCCCAGCTCCGCGGCGAGCCGGCGGGTGGAGACGGCCGCGAGGCCCTCCGCGTCCACCAGAGCGCGGGCTTTCTCGACGATCCGGTCGGTGCTGAGCAGGGGCTTGCGCGGTCGGGCCATGGCGCACATAGTAGGGCTGCGACTTTAAACTAGCAGTGCTAATTTAAAAGTCCGGCTTTCAAGTCCACCGGTCAAGGACCGTCTTCTGTGGGGTGACTCGGCATGAATCTGGAGCTCAGCGAGGAGCAGAGCGCCGTGCGGCGGCTCGCGCGGGACTTCGTGGAGCGCGAGATCGCCCCGCACGTCGTCGCCTGGGACCGCGCCGAGGAGGTGGACCGGTCCGTCGTGAAGAAGCTCGGCGAGGTCGGCTTCCTCGGGCTCACCGTCGACGAGGAGTACGGCGGCTCCGGCGGCGACCACCTCGCGTACTGCCTGGTGACGGAGGAGCTGGGGCGCGGCGACAGCTCGGTGCGCGGCATCGTGTCCGTCTCCCTCGGCCTGGTCGCCAAGACCATCGCCGCCTGGGGCGACGAGGAGCAGAAGCGGCGCTGGCTGCCGGGGCTCACCTCCGGCGCGTACGTCGGCTGCTTCGGCCTGACCGAGCCCGGCACCGGCTCGGACGCGGGGAACCTCGCCACCCGGGCGGTCCGTGACGGCGACGACTACGTCGTCAACGGCACCAAGATGTTCATCACCAACGGCACCTGGGCCGACGTCGTCCTGCTCTTCGCCCGCTCCACCGACGCCCCGGGCCACAAGGGGGTCTCCGCCTTCCTGGTGCCCACCGACACCCCCGGTCTGACCCGGCGCACCGTCCACGGCAAGCTCGGGCTGCGCGGCCAGGCCACCGCCGAACTGGTCCTGGAGGACGTCCGGGTCCCGGCCTCCGCGATGCTCGCGCCCGAGGGCAAGGGCTTCTCGGTCGCCATGTCCGCGCTCGCCAAGGGGCGGATGTCGGTCGCGGCCGGCTGCGTCGGCATCGCCCAGGCCGCGCTGGACGCGGCCGTGCGGTACGCCGGCGAGCGCGAGCAGTTCGGGAAGACCATCGCCCACCACCAGCTGGTGCAGGAGCTGATCAGCGACATCGCCCTCGACGTGGACGCGGCCCGGCTGCTGACCTGGCGGGTCGCCGACCTGATCGACCGCGGGCAGCCCTTCACCGTCGAGTCCTCCAAGGCCAAGCTGTTCGCCTCGGAGGCGGCCGTCCGCGCCGCCAACAATGCCCTCCAGGTCTTCGGCGGCTACGGCTACATCGACGAGTACCCGGCCGGCAAACTGCTGCGCGACGCCCGCGTGATGACGTTGTACGAGGGCACCAGCCAGATTCAGAAGCTGGTCATCGGGCGGGCGCTGACGGGTGTTTCGGCCTTCTGAGGGCCGGGGGTTCTGAGTACCTCGACTGAGTACGGCGGCGGATGTGGCCCGGACCACGTCCGCCGATCCTTGTGCCCATGAGTGACACACCGGTCAAGCAGCAGAACACGGCGGCCTTCTACGGGCAGGCCGTCGCGTCGTTCTCGGTCGCCATGGCCGCCACCGCCATCGGCATCTACCAGCTCCAGGCCGACGCGTGGGTGCGCGCCTTCCTGGCCATCGCCGTCCTGTACCTCGTCACCTCCGCCTTCACGCTGGCCAAGATCATCCGAGACCGTCAGGAGGTGGGGCAGATCGTGAGTCGTGTGGACCAGGCGCGGCTGGACAAGATCCTTGTGGAGCACGACCCGTTCCACAAGCCCGGCGGCCCCTCCGCCGGGCAGCGCGCCTAAGCGCCCGCTCAGTATCGGCGGTATGGTGGTGGCTCCTGTCACCGAGAGGGGCGAACAAGCGATGAGTACGGCGGCCGAGACGACGGGCGGCGACATCGAGCCGTGGGAAGAGGTCACGCCTGACGCGGCCCGGCGGCTCCTGGTCGCCGCCGTGGAGGCGTTCGCCGAGCGCGGGTACCACGCGACCACGACCCGCGACATCGCCGGACGGGCCGGCATGAGCCCGGCCGCGCTCTACATCCACTACAAGACCAAGGAAGAGCTGCTGCACCGCATCAGCCGCATCGGTCACACCCGGGCGGTGGCCATCCTGCGCTCCGCGGCCCAGGGTGACGGCAGCGCGACCGAACGGCTCGCCGACGCCGTGAGCTCCTTCGTCCGCTGGCACGCCGGCCGGCGCACGACCGCGCGGGTCGTCCAGTACGAGCTGGACGCGCTGGGTCCCGAGGCCCGGGAGGAGATCCTCGCGCTCCGCCGGCAGTGCGACGCCGCCGTGCGCGGCATCATCGAAGACGGTGTGGCGACGGGCGAGTTCGACGTGCCGGACGTCAAGGGCACCACGCTCGCCGTGCTGTCGCTCTGCATCGACGTGGCCCGCTGGTTCAACGTGAAGGGCGCCCGGACGCCCGACGAGGTCGGCGCGCTCTACGCCGACCTCGTGCTGCGGATGGTCGGGGCCGGGGCGTCCGGATCCGACCGGTCCGCTCAGACGTAGTAGCGGGAGACGGACTCGGCGACGCAGACCGGCTTGTCGCCGCCCTCGCGCTCCACCGTGAAGGCGACGGACACCTGGATCCCGCCCGTGACGTCCTCGACGCCGGTGATCGTCGCCGTGGCGCGCAGGCGCGAGCCGACCGGGACGGGGGAGGGGAAACGGACCTTGTTGGTGCCGTAGTTGACGCCCATCTTCACGCCCTCGACCCTGATCAGCTGCGGCCCGAACAGCGGGAGCAGCGACAGGGTCAGATAGCCGTGCGCGATGGTGGTGCCGAAGGGGCCCGCGGCGGCCTTCTCCGGGTCGACGTGGATCCACTGGTGGTCGCCGGTGGCCTCGGCGAACAGGTCGATCCGCTTCTGGTCGACCTCCAGCCAGTCGGTGTGTCCCAGCTGCTCGCCCACCGCCGCCTTCACCTCGTCGACGGATGTGAAGATCCTCGGCTCTGCCATGCTCCCGGCCTCCCGTGTGACGCGACTCTAAGCGACTGCTTAGCATGGTCGCCCGAGAAGCCCCTGTCAACGGACCGGACGGGTGAGGGGCCGGGTGGGTAGGGTTCGAGGGGTGCCTCAGATTCCCGAGAAGATCCATGAGCTCACCGTCGGCCAGCTCGCCGCGCGCAGCGGCGCCGCCGTCTCCGCCCTGCACTTCTACGAGTCCAAGGGCCTGATCAGCAGTCGCCGCACCTCGGGCAACCAGCGCCGCTTCAGCCGTGACGCGCTGCGCCGCGTCGCCTTCGTACGGGCGGCCCAGCGGGTCGGCATCCCCCTCGCCACGATCCGCGAGGCGCTCTCGGAGCTGCCCGAGGGCCGCACCCCCACCCGGGACGACTGGGCCCGGCTCTCGGCGTCCTGGCGCTCCGAACTGGACGAGCGCATCAAGCAGCTCAACCGCTTGCGCGACCACCTCACCGACTGCATCGGCTGCGGCTGCCTGTCCCTGGACACCTGCGTCCTGTCCAACCCGGACGACGCGTTCGGAGAAACCCGGGCGGGTTCCCGCCTCCTGGTGGAACGCAAGTCCCCGGATCAGGCCGGCCGGACCTGCGCCCCGTCCCCGGCGAACTGCGACTGACCCGCCCCCGCACACCCCGTGCGGCCCCTGACACCCGCTCGTGCGGCGGCGTTGCGCCGCCCCGGCGTGGCATTCACATCCCGCCCCGCCGTGCCGAGGCCCACTCCTCGAGGCCCGCCCTCACCAGTTCGGCGTTGGAGGCGGCACGGCTGCCGTCGGGCAGCAGCAGGGTGTCCTCCAGGCCGACCCGGGTCGGCAGGCGCAGGTGGCCGGCGAGGCGGAGTACCGGCCAGGCGCCCGCGTCCTCGCCGTGCAGCAGGACCGGGCGGCCGTGGGCGGTGCCCAGCGTGGACAGCAGGGTTCGTGCGGTGTCAGGCGCGGTCGCCCGGCCGGTGTCCGTGACCTCGGCCAGTACCCGCAACACCCTCGGTCCCAGCGGTGAGCGCAGGAAGCGTGCCGCCCCGTCCGTGCCCGACCAGATGCCGGCCTCCACGCCCACCCCGCGCTCCAGCAGCGCGGCCGCGGTCTCCTCGGCGCCCGGCTCGTGCCAGTTGACCGACGCGTGGTCGGGCAGCACCGTCCAACTCCGGATCCGCGCCACCCGGGCGGCCGGGTCGGGCTCCGCCCAGGCGCCCGTCGTGACGCCGACCGGAACCGGGGCCGGCAGCCGCGCGCGCACCGCCTCCAGCGTGGCCGCGAGCACGCGCGGCGACAACGTGTCCCGGCCACAGGGTGTCTTCGGGTGGACGTGGACATCCGTCGCCCCGGCGGCGACCGCTCCCGCCACGGAGTCCGCGAGCGCCTCCGGCGACAGCGGCACCACCGCACCGTCGGCGGCCTCCCGGCCCCCGTTCGCACACAGTTGCACCATCCCCCCAGGGTGCCGTGCCCCACTGACAACACCCGTCGGCCGCCGGTCGTCGGGGGTGCGGCCTCCCCGGCACACCCCCGCGACTCCGGCTACGCCGACATCAGCAGCCGTCGCCCCCGCCGGGCCTCCGCGAGCGCGTCGGGGGTGAGGACCGGCCGCGGTACGAGGATCCCGCACTCCGCGCAGACGGGCCCCGTCGAGGGTTCGTGGTCGAGGTCGTAGGTCCAGACGAGGCGTTCCCCGTCGCACACCGGGCAGACGGAGCCCGGTTCCCGCTCCAGCGCCGAGATCAGCCGGCGCAGTACTTCCGCGAGCGGCCAGTCGGGATGCACCCGGGGGTCGTCGCACCAGGCGACACCGAAACCGCCCCAGGTCAGCCGGTGCCAGTCGTCCACGCTGCCCGGCCTGCGCAGCCCGTCGTGCTTCTCCTTCCTGCGTCGCTCGGCGAACTCGTCCTCATAGGCAAGCCACACGGAACGCGCCTCCTCCAGCTCCTCCAGTGCGGCCACGAGCCGCACCGGGTCCGGAGAGCGGTCCTCGGGACCGAACCCTGCCCTGGAGCAGAGATGGTCCCAGGTAGCCCTGTGCCCATAAGGGGCAAAACGTTCAAGGCACTTGCGCAGCGAATAACGCCGCAGCGCCAGGTCGCACCGTGGATCGCGGACCTGTCTCGCCAGACTTCGGAAACCGGCCATCGCCCTGCACCTCCGTCACACCTGCACCTGTACTCGGGTCACTTCGGCGTCGTCGTACGGACGTCGCCGAATAGACGTATCGACAACCGATTCGGCTCCATCCGATTTCCGATGCCCCCCATCAGCCGATCCACCCCCTGGAAAAAAGTGACGCATGTTCATCTTCCAACTCGGGGATACCGGCGGTAACGTCCCGCCACACCCCCGTCGGGAGGAGCTGCCATGCCACGACGCACCCCACGCGACGCCCTCGACAGACTGAGAACTCCCCGCGGCCTCCACGGGTTCCTGAAGGGCGCTTCCGTATGCGCCCTCATCGCCGGCCTCTTGTCGCCGCTTTCCCCGGCGATGGCCGCCGACACGGAATCCTCCGAAGCCGCGCCCGTCGAAGCGACGGCCCAGGACCACTGCGGAGGGCAGTGTTCAGACATCCTCCCGCCCGGCCAGAACGGCAACGCCACGCTCGCCGAAATCCTCCTCAACCAGGCATTCGGCACCCAGCCCGCCCATGCGGAGGACCAGCTCGGCCCGTACGCCAACCTCGCCACGGGCTACTCCGCCCTCACCAACGACAAGATCGACGACTTCTTCAACGACGCCTCCTTCGGCGTCCCCGCCGGCCAGGTCGCCTCGACCATCCGCCCCGCGGGCCGCGACGACGTGACCATCGTCCGCGACAAGAAGACCGGTGTGCCGCACATCACCGGCACCACCCGCTACGGCACCGAGTTCGGCGCCGGCTACGCCGCGGCCCAGGACCGGCTGTGGCTGATGGACCTCTTCCGGCACGTCGGACGCGGCCAGTTGACCCCCTTCGCCGGCGGCGCCCCCGCCAACCAGGGCCTGGAACAGCAGTTCTGGCGCAGCGCCCCCTACACCGAGGCCGACCTGGAGGCGCAGATCGAGAGCGCCGCCGCCAAGGCCGGCGAACGCGGCGAGCTGGCCCTGGCCGACGTGGACGCCTACGTCGCCGGCATCAACGCCTACATCGACCGCTCCGACCGGGGCCGCTACTTCCCCGGCGAGTACGTCCTGACCGGCCACAAGAACGCCATCACCAACGCCGGCACCATCGAGCGCTTCAAGCGCACCGACCTGATCGCGCTGGCCTCGGTCATCGGCTCCCTCTTCGGCGCCGGAGGCGGCGGCGAGGTCGGCAACGCGCGCTCCCTGCTCGCCGCCCAGGAGAAGTACGGCGTGGCCGAGGGCACCGAGGTCTGGGAGTCCTTCCGCCAGCGCAACGACCCCGAGGCCGTCCTCACCCAGCAGGACGGCAGCTTCCCCTATCTGCCGAGGCCCGACGACCCGCAGGGCCGCGCCCTGCCCGACGCCGGCTCGGTCGAGGCGGAACCCCTGATCCACGACCGCACCGGCACCGCGGCCACGGCGAACGCGACCGGCGCCTCCACCAAGGCGGCCGACGCGGCCGTGACGTCGGCCCGGCGCGGCATGTCCAACGCCCTCGTCGTCAGCGGCGAACACACCGCCAGCGGCCACCCGGTCGCCGTCTTCGGACCGCAGACCGGCTACTTCGCGCCCCAGCTCCTCATGCTCCAGGAGATCCAGGGCCCGGGCCTGAGCGCCCGCGGCGCCTCCTTCGCGGGCCTGAGCATGTACGTCGAACTCGGCCGCGGCCAGGACTACGCGTGGAGCGCGACCACCTCGGGCCAGGACATCATCGACACCTACGCCGTCGAACTCTGCCAGGACGACTACCACTACCTCTACCGCGGCACCTGCACCCCGATGGAGAAGATCGAGCGCAAGAACGCCTGGAAGCCGACCGTCGCCGACGGCACCAAGGCCGGCTCCTACACGATGCGCGTCTGGCGCACCAAGTACGGCCCGGTCGAATACCGCGCCACCGTCGGCGGCAAGAAGGTCGCCTACACCACCCTGCGCTCCTCCTACCTGCACGAGGCCGACTCGATCATCGGCTTCCAGATGCTCAACGACCCGGACTACCTCGACAGCCCCGAGCGCTTCCGGAGCGCCGTCCAGCACATCAACTACACCTTCAACTGGTTCTACGCCGACTCCGAGCACACCGCGTACTACAACAGCGGCGACAACCCGGTCCGGGCGAACGGCGTCGACGCCGAGTTCCCGGTCTGGGCGCGGCAACCCTACGAGTGGCAGGGCTGGGACGCGGCCGGCAACACCGCCCGGTACACCGAGGCGGCCGCCCACCCGCAGTCGGTCGACCAGGACTACTACGTCTCCTGGAACAACAAACAGGCCAAGGACTACCCGGCCTCCTCCTGGGGCAACGGCTCCGTCCACCGCGGCGACCTCCTCGACGACCGCGTCGGGAAACTGGTCGCCGAGGGCGGCGTCACCCGCGCCGCACTGGTGCGGGCCATGGCCGAGGCGGGCCTCGCCGACCTGCGGGCCGAGGGCGTGCTGCCCGACCTGCTGAAGGTGATCGACTCCGCGCCGGTCACCGACCCGGACGCCAGGGCGGCCGTCGACCGGCTCAAGGCCTGGCGCGCGGCGGGCGGCCTGCGCACGGAGACCTCGGCCGGCTCGAAGCAGTACGCCCACGCCGACGCGATCCGCACCCTGGACGCCTGGTGGCCGCTCCTGGTGAAGGCCGAGTTCGAACCCGGCCTCGGCAGCGACCTGTACACCGCCTTCGCCGCCAACCTGCCCGTCGACGAGTCCCCGTCCGCCGCGCACGGCCCCACCGGCGCCCACGCCGGCAGCGCCTTCCAGTACGGCTGGTGGAGCTATGTCGACAAGGACATCAGAGCGGTGCTCGGCGAGTCCGTCCAGGGCCCGCTCGCGCGGGAGTACTGCGGCGGCGGCGACCTCGCCGCCTGCCGGGGCACCCTGGTCGCCACCCTGAAGGAGGCCGCGGGCCGCACGGCCGCCCAGGTCTACCCGGGCGACGACAACTGCTCGGCGGGCGACCAGTGGTGCGCCGACTCGGTCATCCACCGCACCCTGGGCGGCATCAAACACGGAGGGATCAGCTGGCAGAACCGGCCGACCTACCAGCAGGTCGTGGAGTTCACGAGCCACCGGTGACCGGCCGGTCCCCGGCTCAGCGGTAGATCAGGTACTGGCGGCGCGTCCTGCGGAACGCCGCCAGTTCCCTCTCCCAGCCCTCCACCACCTCGTCGGTGTCCGCGCCCGCGTCGATCATCGTGCGCACCCGCGTGGACCCGGTGAGCTTGTCGATCCAGTTGTCCGGCCGCCAGGCGAAACCGTCCCAGGTCCGCCTGGCGGTCACCAGGAGCGCGATTCCGGTGCGCACCGGGTCGAAGGCCTCCCGGTCGTGCACGTGCAGCTGGACGCCCCCGACGGTCTTCCCCTGGAACTTGGAGAAGGTCGGCGCGAAGTACGCCTCCCGGAAGCGCACGCCGGGCAGGTCCAGTTCGTTGACGGCGGCGGCCCAGCCGCCGTCGATCCCCTCGGCACCGAGCAGTTCGAACGGGCGGGTGCTGCCGCGCCCCTCCGACAGGTTGGTGCCCTCGAACAGGCAGGTGCCCGAGTAGACCAGGGCCGTCTCGGGTGTCGGCATGTTCGGGCTCGGCGGCACCCACGGCAGCCCCGAGGCGTCGTAGAACTCCGAGCGCCGCCAGCCCGTCATGGTCACCGTCTCCAGCGGGACCGGCGAGGGCAGGAACTCGTGGTTGAAGAGGTGAGCCAGCTCGGCCACCGTCATGCCGTGCGCCTGCGAGATCGGCCGGCGGCCGACGAAGGTGGCGAACTCCTTGTGCAGGACCGGGCCGAGCGCCGCCCGCCCGGTCACCGGGTTGGGCCGGTCCAGTACGACGAAGCGCTTCCCCGCGAGCCGCGCGGCCTCCATGCAGTCGAACAGCGTCCAGATGTACGTGTAGAAGCGCGCGCCGGCGTCCTGGATGTCGAAGACCACGGTGTCCACGCCGGACGCCGTGAAGACGTCCGCGAGCGGCTGCCCGCTCTTGAGGTACGTGTCGTAGACCGGCAGCCCGGTCGCCGGGTCGTCGTAGCGGCCCTCGGAGCCGCCCGCCTGCGCGGTGCCGCGGAATCCGTGCTCGGGGCCGAAGACGGCGGTGAGGTTCACCCGGTCGTCGGCGTGCATGACGTCGACGATGTGGCGGACGTCCCGGGTGATGCCGGTCGGATTGGTGACCACGCCGGCCTTCTGGCCCTCGAGCACGGCGTAGCCGTCGTCGGCGAGGCGCTCGAAGCCCGTGCGCAGCCGGCGGCCGCCGTGGCCCCCGGGCGCCGCCTGGGCCGGGCCGGCGGCCGCCGCCGTGGTGCCGGCCGCCACCGCGGCCGTCGTGGCGAGCAGATTCCGTCTGGACAGCGTCATGCGGTGACCTCCGTGATCGCGGCGGGTGTCATGCGCACGCACGCTAACCCGCACCTCGGGTCGCACGGAATGGAGTAGACCGCGCTTCGCCCCTTCCGTCGTACATACCGACTGGTTAGTCTGGCGCTGCAACGGGAGTCAGCAGTGCCCGAGCCGCGTCGAAGGAGACCGATCGTGGAAGCCGTGCAGGATGCCGGAGTCGTCGTCACCGGGGCTGGAGGCGGTATCGGCGCCGCGCTGGCCCGCCGCTTCGCCGCCGAGGGCGCCCGCGTCGTCGTCAACGACCTCGACGCCGACCGGGCCAGGGCCGTGGCCGACGAGATCGGCGGCATCGCGGTGCCCGGAGACGCCTCCGCGATCGTCGGCGAGGCCCGTGCGGCGCTGGGCGGCACGGTCGACGTGTACTGCGCCAACGCGGGCGTCGGCTCCGGAGGGACCGAGGCGGCCGAGGAGGCCGTCTGGGCGCTCGCCTGGGACGTCAACGTGATGGCCCACGTCCGCGCGGCCCACGAACTGATCCCGGACTGGCTGGAACGCGGCAGCGGCCGCTTCGTCTCCACCGTGTCGGCCGCCGGACTGCTCACCATGATCGGCGCCGCCCCCTACAGCGTCACCAAGCACGGCGCCCACGCCTTCGCCGAGTGGCTGTCCCTGACGTACCGCCACCGCGGGATCAAGGTCCACGCCATCTGTCCGCAGGGCGTGCGCACCGACATGCTCACCGCGAGCGGCAGCGCGGGCGAACTGGTGCTCCGGCCCACCGCGATCGAGCCGCAGGACGTGGCCGACGCCCTCTTCAAGGGCATCGAGGAGGACCGCTTCCTGATCCTGCCGCACCCGGAGGTCGCCGAGTACTACCGGGCCCGCGCCGCCGAACCCGACCGCTGGCTGCACGGCATGAACCGGCTCCAGCGGCAGTGGGAGGAGGGGAACGCCCGATGACCGGCTCCCCTTACGCCGCCAAGCCCTGGCTCGACCTGCTGACCGACGCCCAGAAGGCCCCGCTCGACCCCGATGCCTCCCTGGTGCACGCCCTGCGCCGGGTCGCCGCCGAGACCCCCGACCGCGTCTTCCTCGCCTACTTCGACGGCCGCCTCACCTACCGCGAGGCCGACCGGCTGAGCGACTCCGTCGCCGGGCACCTCGCCGCGCGCGGCCTCGAGCCCGGCGACCGGGTGGCGGTCGTGCTGCAGAACTCCCCGCACTTCGTGCTCGCCGTCCTGGGCGCCTGGAAGGCGGGCGCGGTCGTGGTGCCGGTCAACCCGATGTACAAGTCGGGGGAGGTCGGCCACGTCCTGCGGGACGCCGGGGTGGCCGCGCTGGTCTGCTCCGACCGGGCCTGGGAGTCGTACCTGCGCGACACGGCGTCCGGCTCGCCGGTGCGGATCGTGCTCACGGCGTGCGAGCTGGACTTCCAGACCCGCGGTGACGCGCGCGTGCTGACCTTCGAACGGCTGCCGGACGCCGACGACGCCGACGACCTCACGGCCGCCGCCCGCGCCGGCCACCCGGTGCCCGAGGGACGCGACCCGGCGCCGGACGGCACCGCGCTCATCAGCTACACCTCGGGCACCAGCGGCACCCCCAAGGGCGCCACCAACACCCACCGCAACATCATGTACAACGCCGAACGCCAGCGCACCGGGCTCGGCCTGCCCGACGCCCCGGTCTACTTCGCGCTGGCGCCGCTGTTCCACATCACCGGCATGGTCTGCGAGTTCGGCGCCTGCCTGAACAGCGCGGGCACGCTGGTGCTGGCGTACCGTTTCGAGCCGGGCGTCGTGCTGGACGCGTTCGCCGAGCACCGGCCGCACTACACGGTCGGCCCGTCCACCGCCTTCATGGCGCTGGCCGCCCAGCCGTCCGTCACCCGCGACCACTTCGCCTCCTTCGTCAACATCTCCTCCGGCGGCGCCCCGCTGCCGCCGGCCCTGGTGGAGAAGTTCCGCGCGGGCTTCGGGCCGTACATCCGCAACGGCTACGGACTCACCGAGTGCACCGCGCCGTGCGCCTCGGTCCCGCCGCACCTGGAGGCCCCGGTGGACCCCGCCTCCGGGACCCTCGCGGTCGGCGTGCCGGGCCCCGAGACCGTCGTCCGCATCGTCGACGAGCTGGGCGCCGAGGTGCCCCTCGGGGAGCAGGGCGAGATCGTCGTCGGCGGGCCGCAGGTCGTCCCCGGCTACTGGCGGCGCCCGGACGCCACCGCCGAGACCTTCCCCGGCGGCGAGCTGCGCACCGGCGACATCGGCTTCATGGACGCCCAGGGGTGGCTCTACGTCGTCGACCGCAAGAAGGACATGATCAACGCCTCCGGGTTCAAGGTCTGGCCGCGCGAGGTGGAGGACGTGCTCTACACCCATCCGGCGGTGCGCGAGGCCGCCGTCGTCGGCGTGCCCGACGGGTACCGGGGGGAGACGGTCAAGGCGTACATCAGCCTCCGTCCGGGTGCCGACACGGCCCCGGACGCACTCGCCGCGTACTGCGAGGAGAGACTGGCCGCCTACAAATACCCGCGTCAGGTGGAGATCCTGCCCGACCTGCCGAAGACGGCGAGTGGGAAGATCCTCCGTCGGGAACTGCGTTCCCGTAGGCACGACGACGGACAGTGAAGACGGACAGTTGAACGGAAAGGCAGGTGACGGCAGTGCCCAGGACCACGGACGGGGACGGCACTCCGGTGCCGCAGCGGCTCCTGGCCGCCGCCACCCGGCTCTTCGCGGAGCAGGGCTACGACCGCACCTCGGTACAGGAGATCGTGGAGGCGGCGGGCGTCACCAAGGGAGCGCTGTACCACTACTTCGGCTCCAAGGACGACCTCCTGCACGAGGTCTACGCGCGCGTGCTGCGCCTCCAGCAGGAGCGCCTCGACGCCTTCGCGGAGTCCGACGAGCCGGTCGAGAAGCGGGTGCGGGACGCGGCGGCCGACGTCGTCGTCACCACCATCGACAACCTCGACGACGCGTCGATCTTCTTCCGCTCCATGCACCAGCTGAGCCCCGAGAAGAACAAGCAGGTGCGGGCCGAGCGGCGCCGCTACCACGAGCGCTTCCGCGCGCTCATCGAGGAGGGCCAGCGGGCCGGGGTCTTCACCAAGGAGACCCCGGCGGACCTGGTGGTGGACTACCACTTCGGCTCCGTCCACCACCTGTCCACCTGGTACCGCCCCGACGGCCCACTGGGCCCGCAGGAGGTCGCCGACCACCTCGCCGACCTGCTGCTGCGGGCACTGCGCCCGTGAGGTGACGGCCCCCGGGGTCTCCGGGGGCGCCTCCTCGCCCGGTCGGCCTCGCTCAGAGGTACTTCTTGATCTCCCGGCGGGCCAGCGAACGCTGGTGCACCTCGTCCGGCCCGTCGGCGATCATCAGCGTCCTGGCGCCCGCGTACAGCTCCGCCAGCGGGAAGTCCTGGCTCACGCCGCCCGCGCCGTGCAACTGGATGGCCCGGTCGAGGATGCCGACCACCGCGCGCGGCGTGGCGATCTTGATGGCCTGGATCTCCGTGTGCGCGCCCCGGTTACCGACGGTGTCCATCAGCCAGGCGGTCTTCAGCACCAGCAGCCGCAACTGCTCGACGGTGACCCGGGCGTCGGCGATCCAGTTGTGGACCACGCCCTGCTGGGCCAGCGCCTTGCCGAACGCCTCGCGGGACACCGCGCGGCGGCACATCAGCTCGATCGCGCGCTCGGCCATCCCGATGAGCCGCATGCAGTGGTGGATGCGGCCGGGGCCGAGGCGGGCCTGGGCGATGGCGAAGCCGCCGCCCTCCTCACCGATCAGGTTCGACACCGGCACGCGCGCGTGGTCGAAGGTCACCTCGGCGTGGCCGCCGTGGTAGTGGTCCTCGTAGCCGAAGACCTGCATGGCCCGGTCGACCCTCACCCCGGGCGTGTCGCGCGGGACCAGGACCATGGACTGCTGGCGGCGGATGTCCGCGCCGTCCGGGTCGGTCTTGCCCATCACGATGAGGATCTGGCAGTCCGGGTTCATCGCCCCGGAGATGTACCACTTGCGGCCCGTGATGACGTATTCGTCGCCGTCCCGCTCGATGTGCGTGGTGATGTTCGTGGCGTCCGAGGAGGCCACGTCCGGCTCGGTCATCGCGAACGCGGAACGGATCTCGCCGGCCAGCAGCGGCTGGAGCCACTGCTTCTTCTGCGCCTCGTCGGCGAACTGGGCGAGCACCTCCATGTTCCCGGTGTCCGGGGCCGCGCAGTTGGTCGCCGTGGGCGCCAGCTGCGGGCTGCGTCCGGTGATCTCGGCGAGCGGGGCGTACTGGAGGTTGGTCAGGCCCGCGCCGTACTCGGCGTCGGGCAGGAAGAGGTTCCACAGCCCCTGGCGGCGGGCCTCGGCCTTCAGGTCCTCCACGACCTGCGGGGTGTCCCAGGGGGAGGCGAGGCGGGCGCGCTGCTCGTGGGCGACCTGCTCGGCGGGGTACACGTGCTCGTCCATGAAGGCGAGCAGCCTGGCGCGGAGTTCCTCGGTGCGTGCGTCGTAGGCGAAGTCCATGGCGGGTCAGCCCTTCTGAAGGGTGGTCAGGCCGTGCTCGATGAAGACGGGGACGAGGTCGCCGATGCGATCGAAGCCGGGGCCGACCGTGCGGCCCAGCGTGTAGCGGTAGTGGATGCCCTCCAGGATCACGGCGAGCTTGAACCACGCGAACGCCGTGTACCAGGCGACGGCACCCACGTCGCGGCCCGAGCGGTCGGCGTACCGCTGGACCAGCTCGGCCGGGGCGGGGTGGCCGGGGGCCTGGGCCGTGGTGGAGACGGGGGAGTCCGGCATGCCGAGCGGGCTGCTGTACATCACCAGCAGGCCGAGGTCGGTGAGCGGGTCGCCGAGGGTCGACATCTCCCAGTCGAGGATCGCGTTGATCTCGTCGTTCTCGCCGCCGATCAGGACGTTGTCCAGGCGGTAGTCGCCGTGGACGACCGTCGCGGCGGGGGAGCGGGGGAGTTCCCGGCCGAGCGTGGCGTGCAGTTCGTCGATGCCGGTCAGGTCGCGGTTGCGCGAGGCGTCGAGCTGCTTGGCCCAGCGGCGGAGCTGGCGGTCCAGGAACCCCTCCGGGCGGCCGAAGTCCCCGAGGCCGACCTCGGCGGGGTCCACCGCGTGCAGCTCGACGAGGGTGTCGACGAGGTTCAGCACGGCGGCGCGGGTGCGCTCGGGGCCGAGCGGGGCGAGCTGGTCGGCGGTGCGGTACGGCGTGCCCTCGACGAACTCCATGACGTAGAAGGGCGCCCCGACGACGTCGTCGTCCTCGCAGAGGAGCAGGGGGCGGGGGACCGGCACGTTCGTGGGGTGCAGGGCGCTGATGACGCGGTGCTCGCGCTTCATGTCGTGCGCGGTGGCGAGGACGTGGCCGAGCGGGGGGCGTCTGACGACCCAGCGGGCGGTGCCGTCCGTGACGGCGTAGGTGAGGTTCGAGCGTCCGCCCTCGATCAGCCGGCCGGACAGCGGGCCGGTCACCAGGCCGGGCCGCTCGCGGTCGAGCAGCTCGCGCAACCGGTCGAGATCGAGTCCGGGCGGGTGGTCGGGGGTCATCGGCGCTCCCTGGGGCAGGTGAACAGTACGCGTCTCATGATGCCGACCGGTCGGTATGCCGTCCAGTGGGCGGGCGGAACGTGATCGGTGCCTCAGCGGACGAGGAGCGCGCCGCAGACGGCGACGGCGACCGTGCACAGGGCCGCCGCCGTCGCGTGCGACGGGGTGAGGGGCCGGGGGCGGTGCGTCGAGGCGAGGGTGGCGATGCGGCCGTGGGCAATACGGAGGAAGGCCAGCCACAGGACGCAGCACAGGGTGGCGGCCAGGACGGACGCGGGCGTCGCGCCGCCGTTCAGCGCGGTCTTCGCGGCGAGTACGGCGACGACGGTGCCGGAGAGGGTGGTGCGGCGCCAGGCCAGCCGGGTGCGCTCGGGCTGGAGTCCGGGGTCGCGGTCCGTGGTCACCGGTCAGCCCTCCCAGCCGACGAGGACCACGACGACCATGGCCACGGCGACGACCGCGACGACCAGGCTGAGCAGGGCCGGGAAGCGGGAGACGGGGAGGTCCTCGCCGCGGCGCATGGCGCGTTCGCAGCGCACCCAGTGGTTCACCGCGCGCAGCGAGCACAGCGCACCGGCGGCGAGCAGCGCGAGCGCGAGGCCGACGCGCCAGCTCCCGTGGAGGTCGGGCAGGAACTGGTCCACCGCGAAACCGCCGCCGATCAGGGCCATGGCGGTGCGCAGCCAGGCCAGGAAGGTGCGTTCGTTCGCGAGCGAGAAGCGGTAGTCGGGCGTACGCCCCTCTTCCTTGACCTCCTCGGGCGCGAACCAGAGCCGGGCGTTCCGCACGAATTCGATCACGTGGGGACTTTATCTGCCGGGGTGCCTGCGGCGGCCCGCACGGGTGGGACGCGGCTCTCCCCTCTCTCCTCCCGGCTGCGGGCAGTCGTGGGTGGGCGCAGCGGCACCCGGCCGGCGCCGGCCCGCGTCACCCACCCCCGCGCCCGCACCCACGCCGGGTGCCGGTCAAGGTGCCGTCGGCTCGCCCCCGTGGCCCCGCCGGGCCCGCAGCCGCGCGTACGCCGACAATCCGTCCGGCACCCACTCCCACTCCCCGAGCCGTCGCTCCAGCTCCGCCTCCGGCAGGAACCCGTGCCAGGCCACCTCCTCCACCTGCGGTGCGACCGGGCCCTCGCAGCGCACCTCGTACACCGCCGACCACCAGGTCCGCCCGGCGCCGTCGTCGTACAGGAACTTGAAGAGGAACTCCGGGCGCGGCAGCCCGGTGACCCCCAGTTCCTCCTCCGCCTCCCGCAGCGCCGCGTCGTCATAGGACTCGCCCGCGCCCACCACCCCGCCGACGAACATGTCGTACCGGGAGGGGAACACCAGCTTCGTCGCCGTGCGCCGGTGGACGAAGACCCGGCCCTCCGCGTCCGCGGCCCACACGAACACGCAGCGGTGGCGCAGCCCGCGTGCGTACGCGTCGCCCCGCCGGGCCTCTCCGACGACGTGGTCGTTCTCGTCGACGATGTCGAGGATCTCGTCAGCAGCGCTCATGCCGACCATCCAAGCAGCGGCGGGTCAGCGCCGCTGCAGGGCCCGTTCGCGCCCGCTGTCGCCCGTCCCCTGCGGCATCGCCGGGTGCATGCCCAGCAGCACGATGCCGGCCACCACGGACGCGAGGCCGCACGCCTCCCACGCCAGCGCCGCGGTGTCGGTGCGCAGCCGGTCGCCGAGGAAGCCGACCCCGCAGGCGATGCCCGCGAGCGGCTGGGCGGCCGTCAGCGCGGGCAGCGACCTGCGCAGCGGCGCGGTCTCGAAGGCGCTCTGGACCAGTACCAGGCCGGTGACGCCGAGGACCACGACCACGTACGGCTGCCAGCCCGTCAGCAGTTCCGCGAGGCCGCCCGCGGAGAAGCGGCGTCCGCTGACCCGCGTCAGCGCGTCCTGCACTCCGTAGAGCAGCCCGGCGGCCAGGGCCAGCAGGGTCGGGCCCCAGGTCAGCCGGAAGCGTGCGGCGCACGCCGTGAGCACGAGGGCCACTCCCAGCATCACGCCGATGATCAGCCAGTGCCGCAGCGGGTCGCTCACCGCGCTGCCGCCGCGCGGCTCGCCCGCCAGGATGAACGCCGTCACCCCGCCCGCGAGCAGCGTCAGGCCGGCCCAGCCCTGCGGGCCCAGCGGCTGCCGGGTCTGGAGGCGCGACAGCGCGAGGGCGAAGAGGAGGTTGGTCGCCAGCAGGGGTTCGACGAGGGTGAGTTCGCCGCCGCCCAGCGCGATCGCGCCCAGCACCATGCCGGCCACCATCAGCCCCATGCCCGCCAGCCAGCGAGGTACCCGGACCAGGTCGAGCAGCAGACGGGGCGAGAGGAAGTCGCCCAGCGGAGCGCGCTGCGCGGCGTTCTGCTGGAGGACGAAACCGAAGCCCAGGCAGCACGCGGCGCTCACGGCGAGAACCAGAACCAGAACCGACACGCTGCGTACCTCGATCGTCAGTCGGGTCACGGGTGCGTCGGGGCCGACTCTAGTGTCGGCGGCGGCCGGTCGCCGGGCGAGTGCGGCATTCGGGGTGGGGTCCGGTCAAGTCGCCCTGCCCTCACCTGAGTTGACGCGTGTAACGAACGGAATCCTCTTGACGTCAAGCCTTGGCGGCCGGTTTGCTGTGCGTGATCAGTCCATGGCAGTCCGGCTACGACGACCCCCCGCGTCGCGTGAGGAAGTTTCCCGCGGTGTCCCCACCCCCGCCTCCGCTCGGCCGCGGCCGCAGACGCGCGGCCCCGGCGTTCGACGAGGCCCTCGACGACGCCGAACTCGTAGCCGTCCGAACGGCGTTGGCCCAGGGGCGCTGGCAGTCCGCCCGGTCCCTGCTGGTCCACACGGGTGACGACTGGGACCGCCGGGGCCATCGGGTCGCCGTCCTCGCCAAGGAGCCCTACTGCGCCCCCTGGGCCCGTGAGTGGCTGCTCGCCGAACCCGACTCCGCCGACGCGTCGGTGCTGCTCGCCCTCGCCCTGGTCCATCGCGCCCTGCGGGGCAAGGAGAAGGCCGCCCGGGCCCGGGACGCCTGCCGGGACGCCGCCGCGCTCGTGCCCGGCGACCCCACGCCCTGGCTCGGGCTCCTCATGCTGGAACGCTCGCTGGGCGCCGAGGAGGACGTCGTCCGGGTCTTCGACGAGGTCCGCGTGCGGTACGCCGACCACCACCACGCCCACCACCTGATGGTCGCCCGACTCGCCGAGCGCGGCGGCGACGGCGGCCCCGACCCGCTGCACGAGGTGTACGACTTCGCCAACTGGGCCGCCGAGCAGGCCCCCGCCGACTCCCCGCTGGCGATCCTCCCGGTCGTCGCGCACGCCGAGCGCTACCGCGTGCTCGCCGTCGCCGGGCACGAGCCCACCGACCCGCGCGCCGCCGGCCACTGGGTGGGGCGCCGCGCCCGCCTGGTGATGAAGGCGGCCTTCGACTGGTGGCTCGAGTGGGAACAGGACGACCATCCGCGCCGGCTGATCGACCTCAACTTCCTCGCCCACGCGAAGTGCTGTGAGGGCCGGGGCGCCGAAGCCGCGGCGCTGTTCCACCGCATCGGCGAGCACGTCACGCCCGCCCCCTGGTCGTATCCCGACCGCGACCCGTTACCCGCCTTCCGCGCGGCCCGCGCGAGCGCGCTCGGTACGGCCTGACCACCCCCCCCCCCGCAGAAGAGAGAAGGACGTCCCCCGATGACCACGGGCAGTTCGAGCACGCGCAGAACCGCGAACGGTGGCGCCATCAGCACCTTCAAGGGCGAGGAGCGCGCGCTGCGCGCCGACCGGCTGGGCACGGGCGGGCTGCTGCTGTCCGTGCTCGCCGCCACGGCCCCGCTGATGGTGGTCGCGGGCGTCATGCCCACCACCTTCGCCGTGATGGGCATCGTGGGGCAGCCGCTGCTCTTCGTGCTGCTCGGCGTGGTGCTGATCCTCTTCAGCGTCGGGTACGCCGAGATGAGCCGGCACGTCCACAACGCGGGCGCCTTCTACGCGTACATCTCCCGCGGCCTCGGCGGCACCGCCGGCGCGGGTGCCGCCCTGGTCGCGCTGGTCGCCTACAACGCGCTCCAGGTCGGCATCTACGGCATCTTCGGCTTCGAGGTCTCCGGGCTCCTGGCCACCTACGCCGACCTGGACGTCGCCTGGTGGATCCCGGCGCTGCTGGCCGTGCTCGCGGTGGGCACGCTGGGCTGGCTGAAGATCGACGTCAACGCGCGCGTCCTGGGCGTGCTGCTGCTCATCGAAGTGGTCCTGGTGGTCGTCTTCGACATCGCCGCCGTCGCCGACCCGGGACCGCAGGGGCTCTCGCTGCACGCCTTCAACCCGGACACCCTGACCGGCGCGGGGGTCGGCACCGCCCTGTGCTTCTGCATCGCCGCCTTCCTCGGCTTCGAGCAGGCACCCGTGTACGCCGAGGAGACCAGCCGGCCGCACGTACTGGTCCCGCGTGTCATGTTCCTGGCGGTCGGCGGGGTCGCCGTCTTCTTCGCGCTCAGCAGCTGGGCGCTGACCGTCGCCACCGGGCCGGACAGGATCGTCGGTACCGCCCAGGAGCAGAGCGCCGGGCTGCTCTTCTTCCTGACCGAGTCGCGGCTCGGCTCCACCTTCACCGACGTGCTGCACGTGCTCTTCGTGACCGGCATGTTCGCCGCCCTGCTCAGCTTCCACAACGTCGTCGCCCGGTACGCGTTCGCGATGGGCCGCGAAGGACTGCTGCCCGCCGCCTTCGGGCGGACCAGCGGCTCCAGCGGCGCCCCGGGCACCGGCTCGCTGCTCCAGACCGCCGTGTCCCTCGTCGTCGTGGCCGGGTTCGCCCTCGCCGACGACAAGCCGAACGGCGACCCCACCCAGCCCGTGCTGCACCTGTTCACCTGGGGCGGCAACATCGGCGCCCTCGGCGTGATCCTGCTGATGGCCACCGCCTCGTTCTCCGTGGTGGCCTTCTTCGTACGCCGCGGAGCCGCCCGCGCCCAGGGCGTGCGGCTGGCCACCTCCGCCGTCGCGGGCGTCGCCCTGCTGGTGATCGCCGGGTACACGGTCAAGGACTTCGACGTCCTGGTCGGCGCCGGCCCCGGCTCCGCCCTGAGCTGGGTGCTGCCCGGCATCATCGGCCTCGCGGCCGTCGCCGGAGTGGTGCAGGGACTGCTGCTGCGCTCACGGGCGCCCGAGCGGCACGCCCGCATCGGGCAGGGCAACGAGGCGTTCCAGCTGGACAAGGCGGCGTCGTCCTGATCCGGGGGAGGGCGTCCCGGGGCCTCAGAGCGCCGGGTCGGTCCCGAAGTCGATGAGCACCTTGCAGGACCGGCTCCGGTCCGCGGCCAGTTCGAACGCCGACTCCGCGTCGCGCACCGGGACCACCGCGCCGACCAGCGCGTCGAACGCGGGCTCGGCGGCGAGCAGGTCCAGCGCCGCGTCGAACTCACCGTCGAAGCGGAAGGCCCCGCGCAGCTCGATCTCCCGGCTCACCACCAGGTTGCCCGCGAAAGGGCTCCGGCCCGGCGGCAGCATGCCGAGCTGGACGACCACCCCGCCGCGCCGGACCAGCCGCAGACAGGCGTCAAGGCCCGCAGCCACCCCGGACGCCTCGATCGCCGCGTCCGCCTCGGCCGGCCACCCGGCGTCGTCCGGATCGTCGGCCCGTACCAGCACGTCGGCGCCCGCGGCCCGCGCGTACTTCAGGGCCGCCGGCAGCAGGTCCGACACCGTCACGCGGGCCGCGCCCGCCGCCTTGGCCGCCGCGACCACCAGGCAACCGATGGGCCCGGCGCCGGTGACCAGGACGTGCCGGCCGGTCAGGTCCCCGGCCCGCCCCGCGGCGTGCAGGGCGACGGCGAGGGGTTCGGCGAGCGCGGCGCGCCGGGGGTCGAGGCCGGACGGAAGGGCCCGGAGCTGGGCGGCCGGGACGGCGATCCGGGACGCGAAGCCGCCCTGCACGTGCGGGAAGCGGGCCGCGCTGCCCAGATAACGGGTGTCCCGGCATACATTGCGCCGCCCGTCCACGCACTCCGGGCACACCCCGCACGGGGTCGCCGGGTGCACGGCGACGGGCGTACCGATGCCGGGGCCCGGCGTGCCGGGGGAGCCGTACGCCACCACGGTGCCGACGACCTCGTGCCCGAGCAGCATCGGCTCGCGCAGCCGGAAGTCGCCGACCCCGCCGTGTCGCCAGTAGTGCAGATCGGAGCCGCAGACGCCGCCGTAGTCCACGGCGACCAGCGCCTCGCCCGGACCGGGGCGGGGGACCGGCAGTTCCTCGACCCGGAGGTCACCGGCGCCGTGGATCACACAACCCCGCACGGCGGCCTCCCCGGCGTTCACAGCACGCTCGTCATGCCGCCGTCGACGTACAGCACCTGTCCGCCGACGAAGTCCGCGGCGGGCGAGGCGAGGAACAGCAGCCCGCCCACCAGGTCCTCCGTGGTGCCCCAGCGCCCGGCAGGCGTGCGCCCGCGCACCCAGGTGCTGAACTCCTCGTCCTCGACCAGGGGCCGGGTCAGCTCGGTCTCGATGTAGCCGGGACCGAGCCCGTTGACCTGGACCCCGCGCGGGCCCCAGTCGGCGCACATGCCCTTGGTGAGCATCTTCAGCGCGCCCTTGGTGGCCGCGTAGGGCGCGATGCCCGGGCGGACCACCTCGCTCTGCAACGAGCAGATGTTGACGATCTTGCCGCGGCCGCGTTCCGTCATCCGGCGCGCGGCCTCCCGGCCCACCAGGAAGGCGCTGGTGAGGTTGGTGTCCAGGATGCGGTGCCAGTCGGCGTCCGCGAACTCCAGGAGCGGCGCCCGCAGCTGCATGCCCGCGTTGTTCACCAGGATGTCGAGCGGACCCACCCGCTCCTCGACCTCCGCGATCCCGGCGGCCACGGACGGGCCGTCGGTCACGTCGAAGGCGGCCGTGTGCACGTCGCCCGGGAGGCCCGCGGCCGCCTCGGTGAGGCGTGCGCCGTCGCGCCCGTTGAGGACCACGCGGCAGCCCGCCTCGGCCAGGCCCCGGGCCAGGGCCAGCCCGAGGCCCCGGCTGGAGCCGGTCACCAGGGCCGTGCGCCCGCCGATGTCGAAGAGGGGGTGAGCGGTCATCTCGTACTCCTGCCTTCCGGCCTGCCGGTGTCCCGTGCGCCTAGATGACCAGGGACAACAGCAGGACCAGGGCTCCGGCGACCACGGAGATGATCGTCTCCATGACGGACCAGGTCTTGATGGTCTGGCCGACGCTCAGCCCGAAGTACTCCTTCACCAGCCAGAAGCCGGCGTCGTTGACGTGGCTGAAGAAGAGCGAGCCGGCGCCGATGGCGAGGACCAGCAGGGCGGCGTGCGTGGTCGACATGTCCGCCGCGAGCGGCGCGACCAGACCGGCCGCCGAGACCGTCGCCACCGTCGCCGAACCGGTCGCCAGCCGGATCGCCACCGCGATCAGCCAGGCCAGCAGCAGCGCCGGGATCGACCAGTCCTTGGAGATCTCCAGGATCATCTGGCCCACGCCGGAGTCGATCAGCGTCTGCTTGAAGCCGCCGCCCGCGCCGACGATGAGCAGGATGCCGGCGATGGGCGCCAGGCCCTTCTCGACCAGGCCCGACAGCCGGTCCTTGCCGAACCCGGCGGGCCGCAGCAGCGTGAAGATACCGACGATCACGGAGACCAGCAGGGCGATCAGCGGGTTGCCGATGACGTCGAAGGTGCGCTGCACCAGGTTCTCCGGGTCGTCGACGATGATGTCGACGAGCGCCTTGAGCAGCATCAGCACGACCGGCAGCAGGATCGTGGCCAGCGTCGCGCCGAAGCCCGGGCGCTTCTCCAGGTCCTCGGAGGCGCGGGTCGGGATCATCCGGTCGGGAGCGGGCACGTCCACCCAGCGGGCGGCGTACTTGGAGAACACAGGACCGGCGATGATCACCGTCGGGACGGCGATCAGCACGCCCAGCGCGAGGGTCACGCCGAGGTTGGCGCCGAGCGCGTCGATGGCGACCAGCGGGCCGGGGTGCGGCGGGACCAGGCCGTGCATCACGGAGAGACCGGCGAGGGCCGGGATGCCGATCCGCATCAGCGAGTAGTTGCCGCGCTTGGCGACCATCAGCACGACCGGGATCAGCAGCACGATGCCGACCTCGAAGAAGAGCGGCAGTCCGATGACCGAGGCGATCAGCACCATCGTCCACGGCATCGAGCGAGGCGTCGCCCTGGCGAGGATGGTGTCCACGATCTGGTCGGCACCACCGGAGTCGGCGAGCATCTTGCCGAGGATCGCGCCGAGGGCGATCAGCACGCCGACGCCCGCGACGGTGGAGCCGAGCCCGGCGGTGAAGCTGGTGATGACCTTGTCCAGCGGCGCACCGGCGAACGCGCCGAGCGCCAGTGACCCGATGGTCAGCGACAGGAAGGCATGCAGCTTGAACTTGGTGATGAGCAGCACGATGACGGCGATGCCGAGGAGCACGGCGATGCCCAGCTGGGCGTGGCCGGCCGAGGTGATCGGCTCGACGGTGTCCGCTGCCAGCATCTCGACGCTGAGTCTGGTCACGGTGGGATCCTTGCGGTGATGGGGGTTCGGGGGACGGTGCGGGGGGTTACTGGACCGGCTCGGGCAGGTCGCCCAGGGCGCTCGCCGCGCGTTCGGCGATCTCCTCGGGCGTACCGGCGACGTCCACCGCGACCCCGGCCTCGTCCGACTGGAGCGGCTGGAGGGTGGCGAACTGGGAGTCGAGCAGGGCCGTCGGCATGAAGTGGCCCTGCCGGTGCGCCATCCGGTCCTCGATCAGCTCACGGCTGCCCGTGAGATGCACGAAGACGACACCGGGAGCGGCGTCTCGCAGCCGGTCGCGGTACGACCGCTTGAGCGCCGAACTGCTCACCACCCCGCCGAGTCCCGCACGCCCGTGGGCCCAGTCGCCGATGGCGTCCAGCCACGGCCAGCGGTCCTCGTCCGTCAGGGGGGTGCCGGCCGTCATCTTGGCGATGTTGGCCGGCGGGTGGAAGTCGTCGCCCTCGGCGTAGGGGACGCCGAGCCGGGCCGCGAGCAGGGGGCCGATGGTGGTCTTCCCGGTGCCCGCTACGCCCATGACCACGACGACATGGGGGGTGTGCAGTCGCTGCATCGCACTCTCGCTGTCTGCTGTCTTCGTCGACACGTGATGTCGACGTAACTGAAACCCATTAGGTACGACTAATTCAAGAGCCTGTGACATATAAGTCTGACTTTTTGTTCGCGTGACTTGCCCCGTACGCTGAGTGCATGAGCACACCGGGCCGGGGGCTGCACGGCCGCGTACTGGACACCCTCGGTCCCGCGATCACAGCGGGCGAATACCCCGCGGGCAGCGTTCTGCGCACGGACGAACTCGCGCAGCGCTTCGAGGTGTCGCGCTCCGTGATGCGCGAGGCCGTCCGGGTCCTGGAGTCCATGCACCTCGTCGAGTCGCGCCGCCGCGTGGGCGTCACCGTCCTGCCCGAGTGCGAGTGGAACGTCTACGACCCGCAGGTCATCCGCTGGCGCCTGGCCGGTGCCGAACGCCCCCGGCAGTTGCGCTCACTGACCGTGCTGAGGTCGGCGGTCGAGCCGGTCGCGGCGGGCCTGACGGCACGGCTCGCCACGCCGGAGCAGTGCGCCGAGCTGACCGAGTGCGCGCTCGGCATGGTCGCCAACTCGCGCGGCCACCGGCTGGAGGAGTACCTCTTCCACGACGTGGCCTTCCACCGGGTCATCCTCACCGCCTCGGGCAACGAGATGTTCGCCCGCCTCGGCGGCGTCGTCGCGGAGGTCCTGGCCGGCCGCACCCACCACGACGTGATGTTCGAGGACCCCGACCCGGCCGCCGTCACCCTGCACGTCCAGGTCGCCGAGGCGGTACGGGCCCGGGACGCCGAGCGCGCCGAGCGGCTGACCCGGGAGATCACCGTCGGCGCGCTGCAGGAACTGGACATCCTGGCACCCTGAGCGCCGGGCGGGCGTCAGTCGAGGAACTCACCGTCCACGTAGACCCATGCCCCGTCCACCCGCTCGAAGCGGCTCCGCTCGTGCAGTGAGCCGCCGCGGTGGGAGGCGCGGAAGGTGACCGTTCCGGTGGTGTGGAAGGCGGACCCGCCCGTCGAGTCCAGGATCTCCAGGCCGGTCCACCGCGTCCCCGGGTCCAGGTCCAGGCGCGCGGGCCGGGTCCTCGGATGCCAGGTCCGCAGCAGATACCCGGCGTCGCCCTTCACGAAGGCGCTGTAGCGCGAGCGCATCAGGGCCTCGGCGGTCGGGGCGGCGGCCCCGGCGTGGAAACGCCCGCAGCACTTCTCGTACGTCTCGGACCGCCCGCAGGGGCAGGAAGGGGTGGTCATGGCGACCACTGTAGGGGAAAAGCAGAAAACCCCTGCTCAGCAGGGGTTTCAGCTGGTGTCCGAGGGGGGACTTGAACCCCCACGCCCGATAAAGGGCACTAGCACCTCAAGCTAGCGCGTCTGCCATTCCGCCACCCGGACAAGGTGTCTGCCGCGCGGGGCGTTGCCCGCGGCGACGACGTAAACATTACCAGGCTTTCGGGGGTGGCCGATCACCCCCCTTCTTGGGCACGGGCGTCCGGAGAGAGAGGATGAGAGCGACCCACCAGCAGGGACCCACCAGCAGTGACAGCGGGAGGAACCACGTGAGCGACTCGGGCACGGCCAGGAGCGTCACCGGCGAGGACGAGGTCGTCGACCTCTGCCGCGAGCTGATCCGGATCGACACCAGCAACTACGGCGACCACTCGGGGCCGGGCGAGCGCAAGGCCGCCGAGTACGTCGCGGAGAAGCTCGCGGAGGTGGGACTCGAACCGCGGATCTTCGAATCCCACCCCGGGCGGGCCTCCACCGTGGCCCGGATCGAGGGCGAGGACCCGTCCCGGCCCGCGCTGCTCATCCACGGCCACACCGACGTCGTCCCGGCCAACGCGGACGACTGGACCCACCACCCCTTCTCCGGCGAGGTCGCCGACGGCTGCGTGTGGGGCCGCGGCGCCGTCGACATGAAGGACATGGACGCGATGACCCTCGCGGTCGTCCGCGACCGGCTGCGCAGCGGACGCAAGCCGCCGCGCGACATCGTGCTGGCCTTCCTCGCCGACGAGGAGGCCGGCGGCACCTACGGCGCCCGGCACCTGGTCGACAACCACCCCGACCTCTTCGAGGGCGTCACCGAGGCGATCAGCGAGGTGGGCGGCTTCTCCTTCACCGTGAGCGAGCAGCGCCGCCTCTACCTGATCCAGACGGCCGAGAAGGGCATGCACTGGATGAAGCTGACCGTGGCCGGCACCGCCGGCCACGGGTCGATGATCCACCGCGACAACGCGATCACCGAGCTGTCGGAGGCCGTCGCGCGCCTCGGCCGGCACCAGTTCCCGATCCGCGTGACCAAGACGACCCGGGCGTTCCTCGACGAACTCGGCGACGCGATGGGCATCGAACTCGACGCGGACGACATGGAGGCCACGCTCGCCAGGCTCGGCGGCATCGCCAAGCTCATCGGCGCGACCCTGCGCAACACCGCCAACCCCACGCAGCTGGGGGCCGGCTACAAGGTCAACGTCATTCCGGGCGCGGCCACCGCGCACGTCGACGGGCGGTTCCTGCCCGGGCACGAGGAGGAGTTCCTCGCCGACCTCGACCGGATCCTCGGACCGAAGGTGCTGCGCGAGGACGTGCACGCCGACAAGGCGGTGGAGACGACCTTCGACGGGGCGCTCGTCGAGGCGATGCAGTCCGCGCTGGTGGCCGAGGACCCGGCCGCGAAGGCGATCCCCTACATGCTCTCCGGCGGCACGGACGCCAAGTCCTTCGACGACCTGGGCATCCGGGGGTTCGGCTTCGCGCCGCTCAAGCTGCCGCCGGAGCTGGACTTCGCGGGCATGTTCCACGGGGTGGACGAGCGGGTGCCGGTGGAGGGACTGCAGTTCGGCGTGCGGGTGCTCGACCGCTTCATCGACGCCTCCTGAACCGCGCCCCTCGGGTCGACGGGCTCCGCACGCGCAGGTATTCGGCCGCGCGTGCGGACGTCGACCGGGACGGGTGAATGCGCTCATAAGCTCGTAGCCTCATTACTTCCTCCTCGTTACAGGTGATGCGATCAGCAAGCTGGGATCGCGTTTTCCAACTAGGAGGAACAATGCTCAAGAAGGTCGTCGCCGCCGCGGCAGCCACCGGTGGTCTGGTTCTGGCGGGCGCGGGCATGGCCGTCGCCGACTCCGGTGCGCAGGGTGCCGCCGTGCACTCGCCCGGTGTCCTTTCCGGCAACGTCGTCCAGGTTCCCGTGCACGTCCCGGTGAACGTCTGCGGCAACACGATTTCCGTGATCGGTCTGCTGAACCCCGCCTTCGGCAACGCCTGCGTCAACAAGTGACGTTGCGCCTCGCCCCATGAGGGTCTGAGTCCGTCGGCCCCGGAGCGCACGCCATGCGCTCCGGGGCCGACGGACTTCTGACCGGCCCTCGAGGCGGGGGAACGACGGCAACGCCGGAATTCCCGGCATTCTCAGGACCACGGGACTAGGGCAAGGCAGGAATCCAGGAAATGCGACAGGTCACCCGCAAGGGCCTGATGACGATGGCGGCGGCCACCGGTGTGATCGCCGCCGCGGGCGGCGCCGCCCACGCCGACTCGGGGGCGCACGGCTCGAGTTCGGGTTCGCCCGGCGTACTGTCCGGCAACACCGTGCAGGTGCCGGTGCACGTTCCGGTCAACGTGTGCGGCAACACGGTCGACGTCGTCGGCGTGCTCAATCCGGCGATGGGCAACGCGTGCGCCAACCGGGGCGGCGGCGCCTCCGGGGGCTCGGGCGGATACGGCGACTCCGGCGACCGGGGCGGCTCGCGCGGGGGCTCGCACGCCGACGGTCACGCCACCGACTCGCCGGGCGTCGCGTCCGGCAACCACATCGAGGCGCCGGTGCACGTTCCGGTGCACGTGTGCGGCAACAGCGTCGACGTGGTCGGTGTCCTCAACCCGGCCACCGGCAACGACTGCGGCAACGGCGGCGGCGACCACAAGACGCCCCCCGGTGACCCGGGTGACCCGGGTAATCCTGGCGACCCGGGTGACCCCGGTGACCCCGGTGACCCCGGTGACCCCGGTAATCCTGGTGACCCTGGCGACCCGGGTAATCCCGGTGACCCCGGTGACCCGGGCGACCCCGGTGACCCGGGCGACCCCGGTGACCCGGGCGACCCCGGTGACCCGGGCGACCCCGGTGACCCGGGCGACCCCGGTAATCCTGGCGACCCGGGTGATCCCGGTGACCCGGGCGACCCCGAGAACCCGGACACCCCGGACGACCCGCCGGGCTCGGACGGCCCCGACGGTCCGGACGGCGGGACCCCGGGCGACGCCCCGGACGGGGACGGTTCCGGCACCCGGGACGCCGCACAGCCGCACGGCGACGCCCGCCTCGCCGAGACCGGCAGCGGCCTGCCGCTGGGCCTCACCCTGCCGGTGGGCGCGGGAGCCCTGCTCGCGGGCACGGTGCTCTACCGCAAGGCGCGCGCCTCGGCGTGACCCGTGCGGTGCGGTACGCGGAGCGGGCCCCGCGTCGGCGGGGCCCGCTCCGCGGCTCACCAGGTGGCGCGTACCTGGCGGATGATCCGCCGCCGCAGCCGCACCTTGCGGCTGCCGTCGCGCAACAGCGTCAGGCGGTACAACTCCCAGTGTCCGTACTCGGCGTGTTCCGTCAGCAGGCGTGTCGTCTCCTTGCGGGTCACCCCGCGCGGAACGTACACATCGACAAATTCGTATTCCGGCATCGAATCTATTGTGCGGGCTGGGGCCCGGTACGGATAGCGTCTGCACTATGTCTGATGCTGCGCAGCCCACCGCTGCCGAGGTACGCGCCGCCGCCGAGGCCGTCAAGACCGCGCTCGACCGCCACCTGGCCGCGGTCGAACGCCGGTCGGGGGAGGACGACCCGGCCGTCTACGACGCGTTCAACCAGCTGGCCGCGGCCGCGGAGGCGTACGACGAACTGCTCTACGACCGGTACGACGAGGTCACTCCCTTCGAGATCCCCGGCGCCGAGGACTCGATGCCGCCGTACACGGGCCCCGAGGAGCCCAGCGCGCTCAGCGTGCTGATCCGCCGCGACTACTCGGTGGCCGAGCCGCAGCGTCTGATGGCTCAGGCCAGGCGGGTCGAGGCGGCGGACGAGGAGGGCGTGGGCGCGGAGGCCTCCGGCACGGTCCACGGGGCGCTGGGCCTGCTGTTCGGCGAGTTCGAACCGGACGAGATCGCCTCCCGGCACAAGGAGTTCGGCCTTGAGGAGGGCGACTCCACGCTCTGGGTGACGGCCGCGGACGAGACCGCCGACCCCGGCGAGTGGCTGGAGGCCCCGTTCGACCAGGCCGATCCGCAGCTGGTCGTCTGCCGCTTCGACGTCAGCGCGGTCTTCGACGAGGAGTTCGACGACGGCCTCGACGACGAAGATGAAGATGACGAAGTGGACGCGGACGAGGACGAGGACGAGAGCGGCGACGTCGGTGCGGGGGAGCTGGACGAGGACCTCGACACGGACCTAGACGACGACCTCGGGCCGGACGAGGACACCGAACCGGCGCGTCCGACCGCGGGCCGCTGAGTCACCGGCCCCCGGGAGCGCTCCGGGGGCCGGCGCCCGGGATCAGCCGGCCGCCGGGACCTGCGGCGCGAGCAGCACCGGCAGCCGGGTCGTGCGGGGCCTGGCCGGGATCTCGGCCACGGCGTGGGGCAGCGCCTGCTCCACGCCATGCACCACGGAGAGGTGCCGGGCGGCCCGGCCGAAGGCCGTGTAGACCCAGGGGCGGCTGAGGGCCTGCGCGGCGTCGCCGGGCAGGACCACGACCACCGCGGGCCACCGGCCGCCCACCGCCTGGTGCGCGGTGAGGGCCCACCCGTGCCGCACGGATTTCTCGACCCGGTCCTTGGGGACGACCACGTCCTCGCCCCCGCACGACAGGTGCAGTCCGTCGGCGTCGGCCTTCACCACCCGGCCGGGCAGCGTACGGCCCGGCGCGGGGGAGTAGGCGACACGGTCGCCGGGGTCGAAGCCGCCGAAGCGGCCGGGGCCGGGATTCAGCCGTTCCTTCAGCGCCGCGTTGAGCGCCCGGGTGCCCGCCGCGCCGCCGTGGCCCGGCGTGATCACCTGGGTCTCCTCGGCGGGTACACCGATCGCGCGCGGTACCGAGTCCGCGACGAGCTGGACGGTGCGGTGCACGGCCTCGCCCGCCTCCCGCACCGGCACGATCACGACCTCCTTGCCGGGCGCCTCCACCTGGCCCAGCTCGCCGATGCCGATGCCGGAGACGAGTTCGCCGAGCGGGCCCGGGTCCGGGAGCCGCGAGGCGATCTGCGGGCAGACCCCCGCAGCCAGCAGGTCCGCGAAGATCCGTCCGGGCCCCACCGAGCCGAGCACCGCCGGATCCCCGGCCAGCACCAGCCGGGCCCCGTCCGGCAGTGACTCCGCCAGCAGCGCGCCCGCCTCGACGTCCAGCTGCGGTGCGTCGAGGACTACCAGCAGATCCAGGTCCACCGCACCGTCGGCGTCCCGCCCCGGCCCCTCGGTACCGGCCAGCAACCCGGCCAGGGTGACGACCGCCGGACCCTCCGCTGCCGGGGCGCCCAGCAGCGCGGCGAAGCGGTCACGGCCGAGCGGGCCCGGCGCTGCGGCCCAGGCACGCAGCCCCAGGGCGTGCGCGGCGTGCAACAGGGCCGCCGGTTCGGCCAGCGACGCCTCCCCGCCGGTGTGCAGGACCAGCCCGTGGCCCGCGACGGCGCGGATCAGCTCGGCGGCCGACCCCTGCGCCGAGTCGGCGGCCCGCTCCCAGTCCGCGGCCGAACCGTCCTGCTTCGGTGCCGCGTTGACGAGCCGGGCGAGACCGTCGGCCAGGCTCTCCTCGGCGAGCGCGTACCGCTCCAGGCCGATCAGGACGCGGACCGGGCGCTCGTCGGCCCCCTCGTCCTCCTCGCCCGAGCCCTCCGCGCCGCCGGCCGCGCGCTCCGGGTGGGCGCCGGCCTCGTCCAGGGCGTCCTGGAAGGCCAGCGCCTCGCCCTCGGCCAGCGTGCTCTGCACGGCCGCGTCGGGATCCGGCACGCCGCGCTGAGCCAGCGTGGCGGTGAGGCGCGCCAGTTCCAGGGCGGTGTGCCCCGCCAGCGCCGCCTGCTCCAGCAGCCACACGGTGACGGCACGGCCGCGCCGCTCGTCGTCCGGGCCGCACTCCGCGCCCAGCAGTGCGCGGGCGAACCCGTCGGCCTGCTCCGGCCGCACCCCGCCGACCCGGAGCAACTGCCAGGGGTCCGCGCGGAGGGCCTCCTCGGCCCCCTCGCCGAGGACCGCGGCGGTCTCCGGAGCGAGCGCCTCCGGGGCGCCGCCCTCGGCCAGCACGCGCCGGACCGCCTCGACGGTCTCCGGCGGGGGGCCCGCGGGTGCGGCGGACGGCTCGGCGGGCGCGGGCCGGGACGGCCGCACCGGCTCCGGGGCGGGGCGGCGGGCCGGACCGGGGTCGCCGAAGACGGTGGCCGCGGGCTTCTCGCCGCCCTCCACGGCCCGGACGGCGGCCAGCAGATCGGCCGCCGTGCCGCTGAGCTTCCCCCCGGCCTCGATCGGCCCCTGCTTCTCCGCCTTCCGCCGCTCGATCCGCTCCCGCTCGACCCGCTGAGCGGCCAGCTCGGCCTCGGTCTCGGACACCTGCGCCGCCGTGGCGGCCGCGTCGCCCCCCTCCCCGCCGGTCTCGGCGGTGGCGGTGTCCTCGGCACCCGGCGCTCCCGGCCCGGGCTCCACGGTTTCTGCGGTGTCCTCGGAGGCGGGCTCGGGCTCCGTGCTCACAGCGTGCTCCAGTCGTGATCGGGATAGCGGTGCACCGGCGCCGACACGTCGTCGAGCGCCCGGCAGATCTCGTCAGGCAGACTAAGGGCCTCCACTGACAACGCCGCCGTGAGCTGCTGCGCGTTGCGCGGTCCGATGATCGGCGCGACCACACCCGGCCGGTCGCGGATCCAGGCCAGCGCCACCTGGAGCGGGGTCACCGCGAGCCCGTCGGCCGCCGTCGCCACCGCGTCCACGATGTGCCCGGCCGTGTCGTCGAGGTACGGCGCGACGAACGGCGCCAGCTGCTCCGAGGCGCCCCGCGAGTCCGGGGGCGTGGCGTCCTTGCGGTACTTGCCGGTCAGGACCCCCCGGCCCAGCGGCGAGGAGGGCAGCAGGCCGACGCCCATGTCCAGGGCGGCCGGCAGCACCTCACGCTCGACGCCCCGCTGCAGCAGGGAGTACTCCATCTGACTGCTCGCCACCCGGTTCCGTACGCCGGGCGCCGCCAGCTGCCAGGTGGCGGCCTTGGCGAGCTGCCAGCCGCAGAAGTTGGAGACCCCCGCATAACGGGCGCGGCCGCTGCTCACCGCCACGTCCAGCGCGTGCAGCGTCTCCTCCAGCGGGGTGTGCGGGTCGAAGGCGTGCAGGTGCCACACGTCGACGTGGTCGGTGCCGAGGCGGGCGAGCGAGGCGTCCAGCGCGGAGAGCAGATGGCCGCGCGAACCGTCGAAGCGGCGGTCGGGATCGGGCACGCTGCCCGCCTTGGTCGAGATCACCAGGTCCCGGCGCGGCACCAGGCCCTCCATGAGACGGCCGAGCAGGTACTCCGACTCCCCGTCGCCGTACACGTCCGCCGTGTCGACGAGTGTGCCGCCCGCTTCCCAGAAGGTCTTCAAGAGGTCCGCGGCGTCGTGCTCGTCCGTGCCCCGGCCCCAGGTCAGGGTGCCGAGACCGATGCGGGACACGCGCAGGCCGGTGCGGCCGAGATGCCTCTGCTCCATGAACGGCGACATTACTGGCCACGGCTTGCGCTGTGGGGGCCTGTGGACAACCGATTTCCGCGCGCTAAGGTCGGGGCACCAGCGACGTTACTGATGGGTAAGGGGAATCGGCCATGCAGCTCGGGATCAACCTCGGCTACTGGGGTGCCGGAATGGACGCGGACAACCTGGCCGTGGCCAAGGAGGCCGACCGGCTCGGATACGCCGTGTGCTGGGCCGCCGAGGCCTACGGCTCCGACGCGGCCACCGTGCTCACCTGGGTCGCCGCCCAGACCGAGCGCATCGACGTGGGCTCGGCCATCTTCCAGATCCCGGCCCGCCAGCCCGCGATGACCGCGATGACCGCCGCCACCCTGGACTCCCTCTCCCAGGGCCGCTTCCGCCTCGGCCTCGGCGTCTCCGGACCGCAGGTCTCCGAGGGCTGGTACGGCGTCAAGTTCGACAAGCCGCTGGCCCGCACCCGCGAGTACGTGGAGATCGTGCGCCGGGCGATGACCCGGGAGCGGCTGTCGTACGAGGGACAGCACTGGACACTGCCGCTGCCCGGCGGCCCCGGCAAGCCCATCAAGCTGACCGTGCACCCGCAGCGCGAGCACATCCCGCTGTACATCGCCGCCATCGGCCCGAAGAACCTGGAGCAGACCGGCGAGATCGCCGACGGCGCCCTGCTCATCTTCCCCTCCGCCGACCACCTGGAGGAGACCGCCGTCAAGCACCTGCGCGCCGGGCGCGAGAAGGCCGGCCTGACCCTCGACGGCTTCGACGTCTGCCCGACCCTGCCGCTCGCCCTCGGCGAGGACAAGGACGTCACCGCGCTCGCCGACACCTTCCGCCCCTACACCGCGCTCTACGTCGGCGGCATGGGCAGCCGCAAGCAGAACTTCTACAACCAGCTCGCCCAGCGCATGGGCTACGAGCGGGAGGCCGCCGAGATCCAGGACAAGTACCTGTCCGGCGACAAGCAGGGCGCCGCCGCGGCCGTGCCGCACGAGCTGATCGACCAGACGACCCTGCTCGGCTCCGTCGACCGGATCGCGGACCGGATGAAGGCCTACGCCGCGGCCGGCGTCACCACCCTGACGCTCGCCCCCGCGGGCTTCACCCTGGACGAGCGCCTCGCCGCGCTCCGCGCCGGCACCGAGGCCCTGGAGCGCGCCGGACTGGCGTGACCCTCGGCAAGTTCTGCGGCCGTGGTGGGGGCTCGGGGGTCTTCCCCGCCACGGCCGTCACGGGGAACAACGCTTCTGCGCGCCGGTGGTTACGCGTCCCCGTGACCCCGCTGGTCCTTCTTTCGGCGGAGTTGCCCGCCGCACCTGTTGCCGAGTCCCCGCTTCCGCACTTGACTCGATGCGCGGAGTGTGCGGAACCTGCGGACCTTGCAGCGGCAGAAGGGTGCCACCGATGCTTTCGGCGAAGAGCCTGTTCCAGGAGATCCTCGACAACGACGAGTCGTTCCGTCTCTTCTGCTCCATCGCTGCCAGCGGTGAGTCGCAGGGCGGCTGGGAGAACGCGCGCATCGCGGCGCTGGTGCCGGAGAGCGAGCGCGGCCTCGCCCCCAAGATCACCCGGCACGGGGCCGACGAGGACAAGCACGGCCGGATCTTCAACGCCCTGATGAAGAAGCGCGGCCTCGAACCCGTGGCGGTACCCCCCGAGACCGACTACACCATGCTGCTGGAGCGGCACGGCATCGGCCTCGCCCACGAGAAGCTCAAGGCCGACCAGCCCCTCACCGTGCGGGACGTCATCACCTACCTCGCGCACAGCAGGGTCACCGAGCAGCGCGCGGCCGAGCAGATGGCGATGCTCCTCAAGTACTTCGGCGAGGACCCGGACCTGGGCCGGGCCGTCCGCATGATCTCCGCCGACGAGGACAACCACCTCGCCTACTCCCACGAGGAGCTGCTCCGCTACACCGCCGACGGGCACGGCCCGTACATCCGGCGCACCCTGCGCGAGTGCGCGCTGGCCGAGATCCGTGTCCACCGGGACGTCAGCCTCGCCGTGATGGCCCGCATGGGACGCGTCCTGGGCTGGTCCCGCGGCAGGTCGGCGCTGCTCGCGGCCGGCATCCACGCGACGTACGCCTACGAGCGGGTGGCCGGCTGGCGCCGCATGGTGCGGCTGCGGACCCCCGACCGCCGCGACGCCCTCGGCGGCCCCGCGACCCCGGCCCCCGAGATCGCCTGAGCCGCCGGGCGGACACGGCCTAGAGCCATCCCCGGCGCTTGAACTGCCGGAACAGCAGTACCTCCAGCACGGCCATCAGCAGGATCACCGCCGGGTAGCCCCCGACCCAGTGCAGCTCCGGCATGTGGTCGAAGTTCATGCCGTAGATCCCCGCGATCATCGTGGGGACCGCGGCCATCGCGGCCCACGCGGAGATCTTCCGCATGTCGTCGTTCTGCCGGACGCTCATCTGCGCCAGATGCGCCGACAGGATGTCCGACACGAGCCGGTCCAGGTTCTCCACCGACTCGTTCACGCGTGTGAGGTGGTCGCTCACGTCCCGGAAGAACGGCCGCGCCCGGTCGTTCACGAACGGCACCCCGGGGCCGAAGGCGCCCGTCCCGGCCAGCCGGGCCAGGGGCGGCGCCAGCGGGCCGGTCGCCCGCCGGAACTCCAGGATCTGCCGCTTGAAGTTGTAGATCCTGGACGCCGTGTGCCGCGAGCCGCCGCCGTCCGGTGAGAAGACCTCCGCCTCCAGCTCCTCCAGGTCGTTCTGGAGCTCGACCGCCACGTCCAGGTAGTGGTCCACGGTGGCGTCCGCGATCGCGTACAGCACCGCCGTGGGCCCCTTGCCGAGCAGCTGGGGCTCGTGCTCCAGACGCTGCCGCACGGCCTTCAGCGGGGAACCCTCGCCGTGCCGGACCACGACCGCGAACGCGTCCCCGAGAAAGATCATCAGTTCGCCGCTGGAGACGGCGTCGCTGTCCGGCTCGTACACCACCGGCTTCAGGACGGCGAAGAGCGAGTCGTCGTACACCTCCAGCTTGGGCCGCTGATGCGCCTTGAGCGCGTCCTCCACGGCCAGCGGGTGCAACCCGAACTCCTGGCTGACCAGCTCGAACTCGGCCTCCGTCGGCTCATGCAGCCCGATCCAGACGAAGCCGCCCGCGGACCGCGCCTCGCCGAGCGCGTCGGACAGGTCCTCGGGCCCGTCCGTGCGGTGCCCGTCCCGGTAGATGGCACAGTCGACGATCACCGAACGCATTCTCCCCTCGCCCCGGCGCCCCAGCACCGCGCCGTACGCCTACCCTGGCCGCATGCCCACGCTGATCCTGGTTAGGCACGGACGTTCCACCGCCAACACCGAGGGGCTGCTCGCCGGGTGGACGCCCGGCGTGGCCCTCGACGAACGCGGCGCCGCACAGGCCGCCGCGCTCCCCGCGCGGATCGCCGGCCTGCCACTCTCCGAGATCGTCACCAGCCCGCTCCAGCGCTGCCAGGAAACGATCCGGCCGCTGCTCGACGCCCGGCCCGGTCTGCGGGCGCACACCGACGAACGCATCGGCGAGTGCCACTACGGCGACTGGTCCGGCCGCAAGCTCGCCGAGCTCAAGGACGAACCCCTCATGGAGGTGGTGCAGTCCCACCCGTCGGCCGCGGCCTTCCCCGGCGGCGAGTCGATGCGCGCGATGCAGACCCGCGCCGCCGAGGCGGTACGCGAGTGGAACGCGCGCGTGGAGCGCGACCACGGCGCCGACGCCCTCTACCTCATGTGCTCGCACGGCGACATCATCAAGTCCCTGGTCGCGGACGCCCTCGGCCTGCACCTCGACCTCTTCCAGCGGATCTCGGTGGAGCCCTGCTCCGTCACCGCGATCCGCTACACACGCCTGCGGCCCTTCCTCGTACGCCTCGGTGACACCGGCGACTTCGCCTCCCTGGCCCCGCAGCAGACGCCGCCGGACGACGAAGCCCCGGTCGGGGGTGGTGCGGGCGCACCGTGATCGTCCGCCGCAGTAGGGTGAACCGGTCGCGGCAGTGACCCCAATCTTCCGCTTTCCCCGACTTCCATGGAGACAGGACGTGTCCCGTCAGGTGTTCCTCTACGACCAACCGGAACGTTTCGTGGCCGGCACGGTCGGGCTGCCCGGGCGCCGTACGTTCTTCCTCCAGGCCACCTCGGGCTCCCGGGTGACCAGCGTGGCCCTGGAGAAGACCCAGGTCGCCGCCCTCGCCGAGCGCATGGACGAGCTGCTGGACGAGGTCGTGCGGCGCAGCGGCGGCAGCACCGTCGTCCCCGCCGTGGCCCCCACCGAACCGTCCGACACCGCGCCGCTGGACACCCCCGTGGAGGAGGAGTTCCGGGTCGGCACCATGGCGCTGGCCTGGGACGGCGAGGACCAGCGCATGATCGTCGAGGCGCAGGCCCTGGTGGAGCTGGAGGCCGAGTCCGAGGAGGACCTGGCGGAGGCCGAGGAACGGCTCCTCCAGGACGAGGAGAACGGCCCCCCGATGCTCCGGGTCCGCCTCACCGGCGCGCAGGCCAGGGCCTTCGCCAAGCGCGCCCTGGACGTCGTCAACGCCGGGCGCCCGCCGTGCCCCCTGTGCAGTCTCCCGCTCGACCCGGAAGGACACGTATGTCCGCGCCAGAACGGATACCGCCGCGGAGCGTGACCACCGACGCGGCCACGGCCGATTTGCTCGCGCTGGGCGAACTGACCGTGCGCGGACGCATCCGTGAGGCGTCCAACGCGGCGCTGTACTGCACCGTGACGCACGAGGGGCGCGAGGCGGCCTGCATCTACAAGCCGGTCGCCGGCGAGCGGCCCCTGTGGGACTTCCCCGACGGCACCCTCGCCCAGCGCGAGGTCGCCGCCTACGAGGTGTCCGAGGCCACCGGCTGGGGCCTGGTCCCGCCCACCGTGCTGCGCGAGGGGCCCTACGGCGAGGGCATGGTCCAGCTGTGGATCGAGGCGGTCCCGGAGACGGAGCTGCTCGCCCTGGTGGACGAGGAGGACCCCGGCCCCGGCTGGAAGGGCATCGCCCTGGCCGAGGTCGGCGAGGGCCGCACCGCACTGCTCGTGCACGCCGACGACGAGCGGCTGCGCAGGCTCGCCGTACTGGACGCCGTGATCAACAACGCCGACCGCAAGGGCGGGCACCTGCTGCCCGCCGACGGTGAGCGGCTGTACGGCATCGACCACGGCGTCACCTTCCACGTCGAGAACAAGCTGCGCACCCTGCTGTGGGGCTGGGCGGGCGACCCGCTCACCGGGGAGGCCCTGGCCGCGCTCGACGCCCTCAGGGAGGCACTGAAGGACGGCGGCGCCCTGGCGCTCAGGCTCGGCGACCTCATCACCCCCGCGGAACTCGACGCCACGCGCGCGAGGGTCGACACCCTGCTGGCCTCCGGGAAACACCCCGAACCCGGCGGCGAGTGGCCGGCCATCCCGTGGCCGCCGGTCTAGTCACCCCGGTGTCGTGGAAGCACGACGGCCACTCCGGCGCAAGAGCGCCTTACCGGCCATCCGGCCCGGTCCGGTTCGTGTACGGAACATCCGTCCGGTTACGCTCATGACATGCATGCCTGGCCCGCTTCCGAGGTCCCCGTCCTGCCCGGTCAGGGCCGCGACCTGAGGATCCACGACACCGCGACCGGAGACCTGGTGACCCTCGCCCCCGGTCCCGTCGCCCGCATCTACGTCTGCGGCATCACGCCGTACGACGCGACCCATATGGGGCACGCGGCGACCTACAACGCGTTCGACCTCGTACAGCGCGTGTGGCTCGACACCAAGCGACAGGTGCACTACGTCCAGAACGTCACCGACGTCGACGACCCGCTCCTGGAGCGTGCCGTGCGCGACGACGTCGACTGGACCGCCCTCGCCGAGAAGGAGACCGCCCTCTTCCGCGAGGACATGACGGCACTGCGGATGCTGCCGCCCCGGCACTACATAGGCGCCGTCGAGGCCATACCCGGCATCGTCCCGCTCGTCGAGCGGCTGCGCGACGCCGGCGCCGCCTACGAACTGGAGGGCGACACCTACTTCTCCGTCGAGGCCGACCCCCACTTCGGCGGCGTCTCCCACCTCGACGCCGCGGCCATGCGGCTGCTCTCCGCGGAGCGGGGCGGCGACCCGGACCGGCCGGGCAAGAAGAACCCGCTCGACCCGATGCTGTGGATGGCGGCCCGCGAAGGGGAGCCCAGCTGGGACGGCGCGTCCCTCGGCCGCGGTCGCCCCGGCTGGCACATCGAGTGCGTGGCCATCGCCCTCGACCACCTCGGCATGGGCTTCGACGTCCAGGGCGGCGGCTCCGACCTCGCCTTCCCGCACCACGAGATGGGCGCCTCGCACGCCCAGGCGCTCACCGGCGAGTTCCCCATGGCCAAGGCGTACGTGCACGCCGGCATGGTCGGTCTCGACGGCGAGAAGATGTCCAAGTCCAAGGGCAACCTGGTCTTCGTGTCGGCGCTGCGCCGCGACGGCGTCGACCCCGCCGCCGTCCGGCTGTCGCTGCTCGCCCACCACTACCGCTCCGACTGGGAGTGGACCGACCAGGTGCTGCGGGACGCCGTCGCCCGGCTGGACCGCTGGCGCGCCGCCGTGTCCCGGCCCGACGGCCCGCCCGCCGAGGCGCTCGTCGAGGAGATCCGCGAGGCGCTCGCGAACGACCTGGACTCGCCGGCCGCGCTCGAGGCCGTCGACCGCTGGGCCGCCCGCCAGCAGGAGAGCGGCGGCACGGACGAGGGCGCGCCCGGCGTCGTCTCCCGCGCGGTGGACGCCCTGATGGGCGTGGCCCTGTAGGCAGCCGCACAGCCGCAGCACACCCGCGCACGGACGCGGAACGGGGGCGCTTCCGCCGGGAAGCGCCCCCGTCCTCCGTCAGTGAGCCCGCTCAGTCCTCCGACGACTCCTCGTCGTCCCCGGTCGCCTTGGGCGGCCGCGGCGGGCGGGTCCGGCCGCTGGGGTTGTCCCGCAGAAACGGCGTGCCGGGCGGCCCGTCGCCGCCGTCCGCCGTGGCGTGTCCGCCCGGTCCGCCCGTTCCGGAGCCGTCCCGGCGCCGCAGGTACCGCTCGAACTCGCGGGCGATCGCCTCGCCCGACGCCTCCGGCAGCTCCGCGGTGTCCCGGGCCTCCTCCAGCGACTGCACGTACTCGGCGACCTCGCTGTCCTCGGCGGCCAGCTGGTCCACCCCCGTCTGCCAGGCGCGCGCGTCCTCGGCCAGCTCGCCCAGCGGAACGCGCACCCCGATCAGGTCCTCCAGCCGGTTCAGCAGGGCCAGCGTCGCCTTCGGGTTGGGCGGCTGCGACACGTAGTGCGGCACCGCGGCCCACAGCGACACGGCCGGCACGCCCGCGTGCGCGCACGCCTCCTGGAGGATGCCGACGATGCCGGTGGGGCCCTCGTACTTGGTCTCCTCCAGGTCCATGCGCCGGGCCAGGTCGGCGTCGGACGTGGTCCCGCTGATCGGCACCGGGCGGGTGTGCGGGGTGTCGCCCAGCAGGGCGCCCAGGACGACCACCAGCTCGACGCCCAGTTCGTGGGCGAAGCCCAGCAGTTCGTTGCAGAACGAGCGCCAGCGCATGGACGGTTCGATGCCGCGGACGAGGACGAGGTCGCGCGGTTTGTCGCCGCCGATCCGCACCACCGAGAGCCTGGTCGTCGGCCAGGTGACCTTGCGGACGCCGTCCTCCATGAAGACGGTGGGACGGTTGACCTGGAAGTCGTAGTAGTCCTCGGCGTCCAGCGCCGCGAAGACCTCGCCCTTCCATTCCCTGTCGAGATGCGCGACCGCGGTGGAGGCGGCGTCGCCGGCATCGTTCCAGCCCTCGAACGCGGCCACCATGACCGGGTCGACCAGCTCGGGAACCCCCTCGAGCTCGATCACCCAGCGCCTCCTTCCGACGTGCCCTCGCGTACCCCCCAACCTTACGGCGTGCGGAGGGGCCGCCCGCAGCCCCCTCGCACGGGGCAGTGAACGGATCACTGCCCCGCGAGAGGGGGCCGGACACCCTCCTGGCCTGCCCGGAGAGCGCGGGCCTACTTCCCTTCGAGCAGGCCCTGGACCTTCGCGCGGACGTCGTCGGTGGCCAGGCCGCGGATGGTCAGCGTGGTCCGGCGGCGCAGCACGTCGTCCGCCGTCTCGGCCCACTCGTTGTCCCGGGCCCACACGACCTGCGCCCAGATCTCCGGGGCGTCCGGGTGGACCCGCTCGGCCAGTTCGGGGTTCTCGTTGGCGAGCCGGGCGATGTCGAAGGCCAGCGAACCGTAGTGGGTCGCCAGGTGCCGCGCGGTGTCCGCGGCCATGCGCGGGCCGGGCGCCGGACCGTCGACCAGCAGGCGGTGGGCGACCGCGCGCGGGTTGGCGACACCGGGCAGCGGCAGCTTCTTCGGCAGCGACGCGATGGGCTCGAAGTCCTCGCCCAGCGGGTGGCCCGGCAGCGCCTCCAGCTTCTTCATCACCGTGCGGCCGATGTGGCGGAAGGTGGTCCACTTGCCGCCGGCCACGGACAGCATGCCGCCCCGGCCCTCGGTGACGACCGTCTCGCGCTTGGCCTTGGCGGTGTCACCCGGACCGCCGGGAAGCACCCGCAGGCCCGCGAAGGAGTACGTGATCAGGTCCCGGTCGAGCTGCTGGTCGCGGATGGAGAACGCGGCCTCGTCGAGGATCTGCGCTATGTCCTTGTCGTTGACCGCGACGTCCGCCGGGTCGCCCTCGAACTCCTCGTCGGTCGTGCCGAGCAGCAGCATGTCCTCCCAGGGGAGGGCGAAGGTGATCCGGTACTTGTCGATCGGGGTGGCCAGCGCCGCCTTCCAGGGCGCGGTGCGCTTGAGCACCAGGTGCGCGCCCTTGGACAGGCGGATGGACGGCGCCGCCGCCGGGTCCTCCATGCGGCGCAGGTGGTCGACCCAGGGACCGGTGGCGTTGAGCACCAGGCGCGCGTTCACCCCGAACTCGTCGCCGGTCAGCCGGTCCTTGAGCTCGGCGCCGGTCACCCGGCCCCTGGTGAAGCGCAGGCCGGTGACCTCGGCGTGGTTGAGGACGACCGCGCCGGAGTCGACCGCCGCGCGCACGGTCATCAGCGCCATGCGGGCGTCGTTCATCTGGTCGTCGCCGTACACGGCCACGGCCTTGAGGTTGTCGGTGCGCAGCTCCGGCACGTCCTGCGCGGCCTTGGCCGGGGAGAGCAGGTGGCCGACGCCGTCGCCGAAGGCGGACAGCGCCGAGTACGCGAAGACGCCGGCCCCGAGCTTCGCCGCGCCGTGCGGCCCGCCCTTGTATACGGGGAGGTAGAACGTGAGCGGGTTCGCCAGGTGGGGGGCCACCTGGCGGGAGACCGCACGGCGCTCGAAGTGGTTCTCCGCCACCAGCTTCACCGCGCCGGTCTGCAGGTAGCGCAGTCCGCCGTGGAGCAGCTTGGAGGAGGCAGAGGAGGTGGCGCCGGCGAAGTCGCCGGCGTCGACCACGGCCACCCTGAGACCGGACTGCGCGGCGTGCCAGGCGGTGGAGATGCCCAGGATGCCGCCGCCGATCACGAGAAGGTCGTACGACGCCTTGGAGAGCTGCTCCCGGGTCTCGGCCCGGCTCGGGTTGGAGCCGGAGGCCGGGTGCGTACCCAGGGCAGGCACGGACTGCAGGGTGGACTGAGTGGTCATTGCGGTTCTTACTCCTCGTCCTCGAGCCAGCCCATGGTCCGCTCGACGGCCTTGAGCCAGCTCTTGTACTCACGGTCGCGGGTCTCCGCGTCCATGCGGGGGGTCCACTCGGCGGCCCGCCGCCAGTTGGCGCGCAGGTCGTCGGTGCTGTTCCAGAAGCCGACGGCCAGGCCGGCGGCGTAGGCGGCGCCGAGGCAGGTGGTCTCGGCGACCATCGGGCGCACCACGGGGGCGTCCACGAAGTCGGCGAGGGTCTGCATCAGCAGGTTGTTGGAGGTCATGCCGCCGTCGACCTTGAGGGCGGTCAGCTCCACACCGGAGTCCTTCGTCATGGCGTCCGCGATCTCCCGCGTCTGCCAGGCGGTGGCCTCCAGGACGGCGCGCGCGAGGTGCGCCTTGGTGACGTACCGGGTGAGGCCGGCGATCACACCGCGGGCGTCGGAGCGCCAGTACGGGGCGAACAGGCCGGAGAAGGCCGGGACGAAGTAGGCGCCGCCGTTGTCCTCGACCGTCAGGGCGAGGGTCTCGATCTCGGCGGCGGTGGAGATCAGGCCCATCTGGTCGCGCATCCACTGCACCAGCGAACCGGTGACGGCGATCGAGCCCTCCAGGGCGTAGACCGTGTCCTGGTCGCCGATCTTGTAGCCGACGGTGGTCAGCAGGCCCGAGTAGGAGTTGATGAGCTTGTCGCCGGTGTTCATCACCATGAAGGTGCCGGTGCCGTACGTCGACTTGGTCTCGCCCTCGGAGAAGCAGGTCTGCCCGAACAGGGCCGCCTGCTGGTCGCCGAGCGCGGAGGCGACCGGGATGCCGCCCAGCAGGTCGCCGAGCCGGCCGCCGGTGATCTCGCCGTAGACCTCGGCGGAGGAGCGGATCTCGGGGAGCATCTGCATCGGCACGCCGATGGACTCGGCGATCTTCTCGTCCCACGCCATGGTGTGCAGGTTCATCAGCATGGTGCGGGAGGCGTTGGTGACGTCGGTGACGTGCTTGCCGCCGTTCACACCGCCGGTCAGGTTCCAGATGACCCAGGTGTCCATGGTGCCGAAGAGCAGGTCGCCCGCCTCGGCGCGCTCGCGCACCCCGTCGACGTTGTCGAGCAGCCAGCGGGCCTTGGGGCCGGCGAAGTAGGAGGCCAGCGGCAGGCCGGTCTCGCGGCGGAAGCGGTCCTGACCGACGTTGCGGCCGAGTTCCTTGCACAGGGCGTCGGTGCGCGTGTCCTGCCAGACGATGGCGTTGTGGACGGGCTCACCGGTGTTCTTGTCCCAGACGAGGGTGGTCTCGCGCTGGTTGGTGATGCCGATGGCCTTGATGTCGTCGCGGGTGATGCCGGCCTTCTCGACGGCACCGGCGACGACCTCCTGGACGTTGGTCCAGATCTCGGTGGCGTTGTGCTCGACCCAGCCCGGCTTCGGGAAGATCTGCTCGTGCTCCTTCTGGTCGACGGAGACGATGCGCCCGTCGCGGTCGAAGACGATGCAGCGGGACGACGTGGTCCCCTGGTCGATGGCCGCGATGAAGGGTCCGGCGGTGTGGGCGTCGGTCACTGTGTGCTCCTGGGTTCCGTGGTGGGTGGCCGGTCGGTGCGGCGCTTGTGCTGCGGCCCGATGAGGGCCGAGCGTAGGTCCGCTCAGGCGAACGCGAGGTTGTAGACACCTCCGGCGATGGCGCCGCCGATGAGCGGACCGACGACCGGGATCCACGCGTAGGACCAGTCGGAACCGCCCTTGTTGGGCAGGGGCAGCAGGGCGTGCACGATGCGCGGGCCGAGGTCGCGGACCGGGTTGATGGCGTAGCCCGTCGGACCGCCGAGCGACAGGCCGATGGAGACCACCACGAACGCCGTGATCAGGACGCCCAGGACGCCGAGTCCGTTGCCCTCGCCGTTGAGGCCCTGGGTGAGGATGGCGAGCAGCAGGACGAAGGTGCCGATGATCTCGGTGGCGAGGTTCTGCACCACGTGCCGGATCTCGGGGCCGGTGGAGAAGACGCCCAGGACGGGTCCCGCGCCCTTCTCCTGCGCCTCGACGGCCTTGGCCGTCGTGTCCTGCGCGCCCGGACCGCCGACGATCTCGCGGTCGGTGAGGTGGGCCTGGAACTGGCCGTAGTAGGCGACCCAGACCAGGACCGCACCGATCATGGCGCCGAGCATCTGGCCCGCGAAGTAGGTCGGGACGTTGCTCCAGTCACCGTCCTTGATCGCGATGCCGATTGTCACGGCCGGGTTGAGGTGGGCGCCGGAGAGCGGCGTCGAGATGTACGCCGCCGTCATGACGGCGAAGCCCCACCCGAGGGCGATGGCGACCCAGCCGGCGTTGCGCGCCTTGGAGGCCTTGAGCGTCACGGCGGCACACACACCGCCGCCGAGCAGGATGAGTATGGCGGTACCGATGGTCTCGCCGATGAAGATGTCGGAGCTGGACACCCGCGACTCCTTTGTCCTTCGTCCAGGGGAAGCCGAACCCCGGGTCCCTCCGGGTGTTCCGGCGCCCTCGGTATGAGAGCGATGGCGGCCCTTGGCGTTGTCTACTCTAACGCGTATTGCCGGTAGGTGTTCGACAATGCCGACCGATGGACGCGAGTCTGGCTCGGTGACCCGGGTGCGTCAAGAGCCCTGTTATCGAAAGCACGATCGTTATTGATCGTCTCGGGCTATCGGTCCTCGGGCGGACATGACAGAGGGCCGGGACGCTCTGCGGCGCCCGGCCCTCGAATCCCTCCCCAGCCGCCGGAAGGCCGCTAGAAGCGCCCGGCGCCCAGGTCCCGCGACACCGCGCGGGCGCAGTCCCGGACCGCCGCGACCAACTCGGGCCGCAGCTCGCCGTCCCGGCGCAGCCGCTCCACCGCGCCGGTGATGCCGACCGCGCCGACCGGCATGCGCCTGCGGTCGTGGATGGGGGCGGCGATGGAGGCGATCCCCTCCCAGGTCTCCTCGACGTCGGCCGCGTACCCGCGCGCGCGGGTGATGTCCAGGATGTGCTCGAACCCCTCGGGTTCGCAGACCGTCCGGTCCGTGTACGCCTTGCGGTCCGCCTCCAGCGCCTCGCTGTGCGCGACCGGGTCGTACGCCGACAGCACCTTGCCCAGCGCCGTGGAGTGCAGCGGCTGCATGGCCCCGATCTCCAGGACCTGCCGGCTGTCGTCCGGCCGGAAGACGTGGTGCACGATCAGGACGCCCTGCTGGTGCAGGACCCCCAGGTGGACGCTCTCCCCGCTGGAGCGGGCCAGGTCGTCCGTCCACACCAGCGCGCGGGCCCGCAGCTCGTGCACGTCGAGGTACGTCGTGCCCAGGCGCAGCAGCTCCGCGCCCAGCTGGTAGCGCCCGGAGGCGTCGTCCTGCTCGACGAAGCCCTCCTGCTGGAGGGTGCGCAGGATGCCGTGTGCGGTGCCCTTGGCCAGACCCAGCGAGGAGGCGATGTCCGACAGGCCGAGCCGCCGCTCACCGCCCGCGAGCAGGCGCAGCATCGCGGCCGCCCGTTCGAGCGACTGGATGTTCCGTGCCATCGACGTACTGCCTCCGTCCCCTTCGAGTGCCGACCTCGGCGCCACTGACGTCGTTCGGCAATGCCGAACACTACCGGTCGATGCCGACCTCCCGCTAACCGTCGGCGGGCAACTGTTGCACTTCGGCCACGTCCCGGTCGTCACGGCCACCCCCGGAGGCCGCCGGGGACCGCGCGTCATCCTTTCGGCGGCCGTTTCGCCCCGCCACACTCGTCCGCCTCGTGGACGCCCCGACCATCCGTTCCAGGTCCCGGCTACCCTGGCGTCGTGCGTTCTCCCCCGGGACGTCCCCAGCGGACGGCACCCGGGCAGCGCAAAGCCGACAGCCGTCGCATCCTAGGGAGCCCTTTCATGGCCTCGTCGCCATCCACCCCGCCCGCCGACACCCGGACCCGTGTGTCCGCCCTCCGCGAGGCCCTCGCCAGCCGCGTCGTGGTCGCCGACGGCGCGATGGGCACCATGCTCCAGGCGCAGAACCCCTCAATGGACGACTTCCAGCAGCTGGAGGGGTGCAACGAGGTCCTGAACCTCACCCGGCCGGACATCGTGCGCTCGGTGCACGAGGAGTACTTCGCCGCCGGCGTCGACTGCGTGGAGACGAACACCTTCGGCGCGAACCACTCCGCGCTGGGCGAGTACGACATCCCCGAGCGCGTCCACGAGCTGTCCGAGGCCGGTGCCCGGGTGGCCCGCGAGGTGGCCGACGAGTTCCAGACCCGCGACGGCCGGCAGCGCTGGGTCCTCGGCTCGATGGGCCCCGGCACGAAGCTCCCCACCCTCGGACACGCCCCGTACACGGTGCTGCGCGACGCCTACCAGCGCAACGCGGAGGGCCTGGTCGCGGGCGGCGCCGACGCCCTGCTGGTGGAGACCACGCAGGACCTTCTCCAGACCAAGTCCTCCGTGCTCGGCGCCCGGCGCGCCCTCGACGCCCTCGGCCTCGACCTGCCGGTGATCGTGTCGGTGACCGTCGAGACGACCGGCACCATGCTGCTCGGCTCGGAGATCGGCGCCGCGCTCACGGCGCTGGAGCCGCTGGGCATCGACATGATCGGCCTGAACTGCGCCACCGGCCCGGCGGAGATGAGCGAGCACCTGCGCTACCTCGCCCGGCACTCCCGTATCCCGCTGTCCTGCATGCCCAACGCCGGTCTGCCCGTCCTGGGCAAGGACGGGGCGCACTACCCGCTGACCGCGCCGGAGCTGGCGGACGCCCAGGAGACGTTCGTCCGCGAGTACGGCCTGTCCCTGATCGGCGGCTGCTGCGGCACCACGCCCGAGCACCTGCGCCAGGTCGTCGAGCGGGTGCGGGACACGGCACCCGGCGAGCGCCGGCCCCGGCCCGAACCGGGCGCCGCCTCCCTCTACCAGACGGTCCCCTTCCGGCAGGACACCTCGTACCTGGCGATCGGCGAGCGGACCAACGCCAACGGCTCGAAGAAGTTCCGCGAGGCCATGCTGGAGGGCCGCTGGGACGACTGCGTGGAGATGGCCCGCGACCAGATCCGCGAGGGCGCGCACATGCTCGACCTGTGCGTGGACTACGTCGGCCGCGACGGAGTGGCCGACATGGAGGAGCTGGCGGGGCGCTTCGCGACCGCGTCGACCCTGCCGATCGTGCTGGACTCCACCGAGGTCGAGGTCGTCCAGGCCGGGCTGGAGAAGCTCGGCGGCCGCGCGGTGATCAACTCGGTGAACTACGAGGACGGCGACGGCCCGGAGTCCCGCTTCGCGCGGGTCACGACGCTGGCGCGGGAGCACGGCGCCGCCCTGATCGCGCTGACCATCGACGAGGAGGGCCAGGCCCGCACCGCCGAGAAGAAGGTCGAGATCGCCGAGCGGCTCATCGACGACCTCACCGGCAACTGGGGCATCCACGAGTCGGACATCCTCGTCGACTGCCTGACGTTCACCATCTGCACCGGCCAGGAGGAGTCCCGCAAGGACGGCATCGCCACCATCGAGGGCATCCGGGAGCTGAAGAGGCGGCACCCGGACGTCCAGACCACGCTCGGCCTGTCCAACATCTCCTTCGGCCTCAACCCGGCCGCCCGCATCCTGCTGAACTCCGTGTTCCTGGACGAGTGCGTCAAGGCGGGCCTGGACTCGGCGATCGTCCACGCGTCCAAGATCCTGCCGATCGCCCGGTTCGACGACGAACAGGTCACCACCGCGCTCGACCTGATCTACGACCGGCGCAGCGAGGGCTACGACCCGCTGCAGAAGCTGATGCAGCTCTTCGAGGGCGCCACCGCCAAGTCCCTCAAGGCGTCCAAGGCCGAGGAACTCGCGGCGCTGCCGCTGGACGAGCGGCTCAAGCGGCGCATCATCGACGGTGAGCGCAACGGCCTCGAGCAGGACCTGGACGAAGCCCTCCAGGAGCGTCCGGCGCTGGAGATCGTGAACGAGACCCTGCTGGACGGCATGAAGGTCGTCGGCGAGCTGTTCGGCTCCGGCCAGATGCAGCTGCCGTTCGTGCTCCAGTCCGCCGAGGTCATGAAGACCGCGGTGGCGCACCTGGAACCGCACATGGAGAAGACCGACGACGACGGCAAGGGCACCATCGTGCTCGCCACGGTCCGCGGCGACGTCCACGACATCGGCAAGAACCTCGTCGACATCATCCTGTCCAACAACGGCTACAACGTCGTCAACCTCGGCATCAAGCAGCCGGTCTCCGCGATCCTGGAGGCGGCCGACGAGCACAAGGCCGACGTCATCGGCATGTCCGGGCTCCTGGTCAAGTCCACGGTGATCATGAAGGAGAACCTGGAGGAGCTGAACCAGCGCAAGCTGGCCGCCGACTACCCCGTGATCCTCGGCGGCGCGGCCCTCACCCGCGCCTACGTCGAGCAGGACCTGCACGAGATCTACGACGGCGAGGTCCGCTACGCCCGCGACGCCTTCGAGGGCCTGCGCCTCATGGACGCGCTGATCGGGATCAAGCGGGGAGTGCCGGGCGCGAAGCTGCCCGACCTCAAGCAGCGCAGGGTGCGGGCGTCCACCGTCCAGGTCGAGGAGCGGCCCGAGGAGGGCCACGTCCGCTCCGACGTCGCCGTCGACAACCCGGTGCCCGAACCGCCGTTCCGCGGCACCCGCGTCGTCAAGGGCATCCAGCTCAAGGAGTACGCCTCCTGGCTCGACGAGGGCGCCCTGTTCAAGGGCCAGTGGGGCCTCAAGCAGGCCCGCACCGGCGAGGGACCCTCGTACGACGAACTGGTCGAGACCGAGGGCCGGCCGCGACTGCGCGGCCTCCTCGACCGGCTCCAGACGGACAACCTGCTGGAGGCGGCCGTCGTCTACGGCTACTTCCCCTGCGTCTCCAAGGACGACGACCTCATCGTCCTCGACGACGACGGCAACGAGCGCACCCGGTTCAGCTTCCCGCGCCAGCGCCGCGGCCGGCGGCTGTGCCTGGCCGACTTCTTCCGCCCGGAGGAGTCCGGCGAGACCGACGTCGTCGGCTTCCAGGTCGTCACCGTCGGCTCCCGCATCGGCGAGGAGACGGCCCGCATGTTCGAGGCCAACGCCTACCGCGACTACCTCGAGCTGCACGGCCTGTCCGTGCAGCTCGCCGAGGCCCTCGCCGAGTACTGGCACGCGCGCGTGCGCTCCGAGCTGGGCTTCGCCGGTGAGGACCCCGCCGAGATGGAGGACATGTTCGCCCTGAAGTACCGGGGCGCCCGCTTCTCCCTCGGCTACGGCGCCTGCCCGGACCTGGAGGACCGCGCCAAGATCGCCGACCTGCTCCAGCCGGAGCGCATCGGCGTCCACCTGTCGGAGGAGTTCCAGCTCCACCCCGAGCAGTCCACCGACGCCATCGTCATTCACCACCCCGAGGCGAAGTACTTCAACGCCCGCTGAACCCCTGTGTGAGCCGTTCCACCGGCCACACCAGGCGTTCCGGTCCCGCACGACGTACACTGGTCGGTCCACCGCAGGCCGGTTCCCACGTGGGAACCGGCCTGATCGTCCCTCAAGGAGGTACGTGGATGACCAGCACGGTCCCCGCACTCGGAACCCGTACGGCCGAAGGCTCAGCCCTGCAGGCCGTGCTCCTCGACATGGACGGCACCCTGGTGGACACCGAGGGCTTCTGGTGGGACGTCGAGGTCGAGGTCTTCGCCTCCCTCGGCCACACCCTCGACGACTCCTGGCGCCACGTGGTCGTCGGCGGCCCCATGACCCGCAGCGCCGGCTTCCTGATCGAGGCCACCGGCGCCGACATCACCCTCGCCGAACTGAGCGTCCTGCTCAACGACGGCTTCGAGCAGCGCATCGGCAGCGGCCTGCGGCTCATGCCGGGAGCCGCCCGGCTGCTGGCGGAACTCTCCGCGCACCAGATCCCCACCGCCCTGGTCTCCGCCTCGCACCGGCGCATCATCGACCGCGTGCTGACCTCGCTGGGCCCGCAGAACTTCGCCCTCACCGTCGCCGGTGACGAGGTGTCGCGCACCAAGCCCCACCCCGACCCCTACCTGGCCGCCGCGGCCGGGCTCGGCGTGGACCCCGCGCGGTGCGCCGTCGTCGAGGACACCGCGACCGGGGTCGCCGCCGCCGAGGCCGCCGGCTGCCAGGTCGTCGCCGTGCCCTCGGTCGCCCCCATCACACCGGGCGCGCGGCGCACCGTGGTCGGTTCCCTGGAAGAGGTCGACCTGACATTTCTGCGCGGTCTGATGACCGTAATGCTCTAGGCGTTCACGGGGATATTCCCACCCTCCCCGATGGCCGAATTGCAGCACCGGTCACAGAGCTCGAAGTGTGACGTTCCCCACGTTGTCAGGGGTCGACAGGCGTGCGTAGGTGTGCTGCTTTCGGCTGGGCGAACGTTGTCGAGGAGTCCTTGTGTCCTGATTGGTGAAAGCCTGCACTAATCCTTCCACTGTCGGGTTTTCGGTGTGTCCACACCCGGTTTCGCTCCGTGATGAGCCCCCAACTCCGGTGGCTGCGAGCCCCCGTGCGGGCGCGGACTAATCTCGTCGCCAGAACGTCCGCCACTACCCCCGTGATCCGCCGCGACACCCCTGCATTCCGGATACACGGACCGACAGCTCTGGAGAAACTCGAGCATGAACCGTAAGACTTTGGTGCTGCCGGTCGTCGTCGGCCTGCTCGCGCCGGTACTCGCCGCCTGCGGCGGGGACGACGGCGGCAGCGGCGGCGGGGACGCGATAGTCGTCGGCACCACGGACCGGTTCACCATCACGAAGGACGTCACGGCGCCCCTCGACCCGGCCTGGGCCTACGACGTCGGAGCCTGGAACATCATGCGCCACACCTCGCAGACGCTGATGACCCAGCCGCGCGGTGACGGCGAGCCCGTCCCCGAGGCCGCCGAGAAGTGCGGCTTCACCGACACCGGCAACGAGCGCTACGCCTGCACCCTGCGCGACGGCCTGCAGTTCTCCAACGGCGACGCCATCACCGCCGAGGACGTCAAGTACTCCATCGACCGCGCCATGTCCCTGAAGGCCGACAGCGGCGTCTCCGCGCTGCTGTCGACCGTGGACACCGTGGAGACCCAGGGCGACCGCGAGGTCATCTTCCACCTCAACTCCGCCGACGCGACCTTCCCGTACAAGCTGTCGACGCCCGTGGCCGGCATCGTGAGCAAGGAGTCCTACCCGAAGGACAAGCTGCGCGAGGGCTTCGAACTCAGCGGGTCCGGCCCGTACGAGATGAAGGGCGAGTCCAAGGACGGCGTCCTCGACAAGGTCGTGTTCACCAAGAACCCCAACTACAAGGGGAGTCTGAAGGTGAACAACGACAAGGTGGAGCTGGTGTCCTTCGACGACGCCGACGCCATGGGAAGCGCCCTGGAGAAGGGCGACATCGACGTCATGACGCGCGCGATGACGCCGGAGCAGATCAGCAAGCTCTCCAACAGCGCCGACAGCGACGTCAAGCTCATCGAGGTCGCCGGTCTCGAGATCCGGTACCTGGGCTTCAACGTCGACGCGCCCAGCGTGAAGGACAAGGCCATCCGGCAGGCCATGGCCCGGCTCATCAACCGCGACGAACTCGTCGCCAAGGTCTACGGTTCCCAGGCCGAGCCGCTGTACTCGATGGTCCCGGCCAGCATCACCGGCCACTCCAACTCGTTCTTCAACAAGTACGGCGACCCGGACCCGGGCGCCGCGAAGCAGGCGCTGAAGTCGGCCGGCATCGAAACGCCCGTCAAGCTCACCCTGCACTACACCACCGACCACTACGGTGCCGCGACCAAGCCGGAGTTCGAGGAGCTGAAGCGCCAGCTCAACGAGAGCGGCCTCTTCGACGTCGACATCGAGGGCAAGCCCTGGGACGTCTTCCGGCCCGCCGAGCGCGAGCTGAAGTACGACGTCTTCGGCATGGGCTGGTTCCCCGACTTCCCGGACGCGGACAGCTTCATCGCGCCGTTCCTCGACCGGGACAACACGCTCAACTCGCCCTACCTGAACCCGAAGATCATCAACGATCTGATCCCCGAGTCCCGGCGTGAGGCCGACCGCCTCTCCGCGGTGGACACCCTCACGGAGATCCAGGACATCACCGCCGAGGACGTCCCGGTCATCCCGCTCTGGCAGGGCAAGCAGTACGTGGCGGCCGGCGACGACGTCACCGGCACCGCCTACCTGCTCAACTCCTCCTCGTCGCTCCAGCTGTGGGAGCTGGGCCGGGGCGTGAGCGGCTGACACCCCCGCCGGACCACGCGAAGGGCGCCCTCCTCCGACCGGAGAAGGGCGCCCTTCGCGCTGCTCTGCTGCTCTACTGCGCGCCCGGGCGGACCAGACCGCTCTCGTACGCGTACACCGCAGCCTGCACCCGGTCCCGCAGACCCAGCTTGGTCAGCACATGACCCACATGCGTCTTCACGGTCGTCTCACTGACGAACAGGTCGGCGGCGATCTCCGCGTTGGACAGACCCCGGGCCACCAGCTTCAGCACCTCGACCTCGCGGTCCGTCAGCGTGTGCAGCGTGTCCGGCACCGGCTCGTCGCCCGAGGGCAGATGCGTGGCGTACTTGTCGAGCAGCCGCCGCGTGATGCTCGGCGCCAGCATCGCCTCGCCGCCCGCCACCACCCGGATCGCCTGCACCAGCTCGTTGGCCGGAGCGTCCTTCAGCAGGAACCCGCTGGCGCCCGCCTTCAACGCCTCCACCACGTACTCGTCGAGGTCGAAAGTGGTCAGCACCAGCACCTTCGCCGGACCGTCCCGCTCGGGCCCGGTGATCTGCCGGGTCGCCTCCACACCGTCCATCCGCGGCATGCGGATGTCCATCAGCACCACATCGGGCTGCAGCGCCCGCACCTGGTCGAGCGCCTGAAGGCCGTCGCCGGCCTCGCCGACGACCGCGATGTCCTGCTCCGCCTCCAGAATCATCCGGAAGCCCGTGCGCAGCAGCGGCTGGTCGTCGACCAGTAGGACGCGAATGGCCACGTAAGTCTCCTTCGGCTAGCCCGGCCCCATTCTGCCCTGCTCGGTGTCACCGGACTCGGCCGCCCTCACCGGCAGCGGATACGGCGGGGGAGTACCGCCGAACTCCGGGCAGTGCGCCTGGTGGTCGCACCAGCCGCACAGCTTGGTGGGACGCGGACGCCACTCGCCCGTCTCGGTCGCCAGCCGGATCGCCTCCCACAACGCCAGCAGCTTGCGCTCCACCCGCTCCAGGTCGGCGAGGACCGGATCGTAGGTGAGCACGTCGCCGCTGCCGAGATAGACGAGCTGGAGGCGCCGCGGGACGACCTTCTTCAGCCGCCACACCACCAGCGCGTAGAACTTCATCTGGAACAGCGCGCCCTCGGCGTACTGCGGCCTGGGGGCCTTGCCCGTCTTGTAGTCGACGATCCGCACCTCGCCCGTGGGAGCCACGTCGACCCGGTCGATGATGCCGCGCAGCCGCAGCCCCGAGTCCAGCTCCGCCTCCACGAACAGCTCCCGCTCGGCGGGCTCCAGCCGGCTCGGGTCCTCCAGGGTGAACCACCGCTCGACGAGCCGCTCCGCCTCCCCGAGCCACCGCGCGAGCCGCTCGCCCTCCGGATCGTCCGCGAACAGCTCGCCGACCTCCGGCCGGCTCTCCCGCAGCCGGTCCCACTGACCGGGGACCAGCGCCTTGGCCCGCGGCGCGGTGCGCTCGGCCGCCGGGGCGTCGAAGAGCCGCTCCAGCACCGCGTGCACCAGCGTGCCCCTCGTCGCCGCCTCGCTCGGCTTCTCCGGCAGCCGGTCGATGACCCGGAACCGGTACAACAACGGGCACTGCATGAAATCGCCGGCCCGGGAGGGCGAGAGCGAGGCGGGCCGTATCGCCACGGGGACGGGGGCGGCGGCCTCCGCGCCCACCGCCGCGTCCGCGCCGTCCGCCACCGTCGTCGCCGGTCGGGCGGGTCCGCCCGCGTCCTCCGCGACATCCTCGATGCTCGTCTCCATGCCCACAGACCTTACGGCCCGCCACCGACAGTGACCCAGCCCATGGCCCGTGACCCGTGTGACGGAAGGGAAGCACAGGGGTGCCGGGGCGGAGCGGACGGGGGCGGACGCATACCATCGACAGGAGACCCTCCCGTCCGGCAGGCGGGAGACGCTTCGAACGAGGGGACACCGTGGACGTGAGCGGCGGGAGCGGGCACCCGCGGTCCGGCAACGACGAGCCGGCCCGGCCCCAGTCAGGTCCCACGGCCCCGGCCGCCGACGGCGCACAGCCGGACCCCGCGGCCCCCACGACACCCGGGACACCGGCCCCGGAACCCCAGGGACCCGACGACAACCAGGACCCGGCCCCGAACAACGACAACCAGAACCCGGACCACACCCCGCCCCCGCACACCCCGCCCCGTCCCCCCGCCCACCACGCCGCCGGCGAACCCCACGGCGGCGGCAAGGGCGGACCCGGGCGGCCGCCGCAGCGCCGGCCCGAGCCCGGCGGAGGACTCCTCATGGGCAGGCCCTTCGGCGTGCCCGTGTACGTCGCACCCAGCTGGTTCCTCGTCGCCGCCCTCATCACCTGGGTCTTCGGCGGCCAGCTCGACCGCGTGCTGCCCGAGCTGGGCGCCGCCCGCTACCTGGTCTCCCTCTTCTTCGCCGTCGCCTTCTACGCCTCCGTCCTCGTCCACGAACTGGCGCACACCGTCGCCGCACTCCGCTTCAAGCTCCCCGTACGCCGCATCCAGCTCCAGTTCTTCGGCGGCGTCTCCGAGATCGAGAAGGAGGCCGAGACCCCCGGCCGCGAATTCGTGCTGGCCTTCGTCGGCCCACTCCTCTCCCTCGTCCTCTCCGGCGTCTTCTACCTCGCCCTGCTGCCCGTGGAACCCGGCACCGTACCCGGCGTACTGCTGGCCGGCCTGATGATCTCCAACCTGATCGTGGCCGCCTTCAACCTCCTGCCCGGCCTCCCCCTCGACGGCGGCCGCATGCTCCGCGCCGTCGTATGGAAGATCACCGGCAAGCCCATGCACGGCACCGTCGCCGCCGCCTGGGTCGGCCGAGCCCTCGCCGTCTCCGTCCTGATCGGGCTGCCCCTGCTCACCCAGTCCGGCGCCCTCGGCTCCGACGCCGTGGACAACGTCGGCATGGACACCGTCATGGACGCCCTGCTCGCCGCGATCCTCGCCGCCATCATCTGGACCGGCGCCGGAAACAGCCTGCGCATGGCCCGCCTGCGCGAACACCTCCCCGAACTGCGCGCCCGCGCCCTCACCCGACGCGCCGTCCCCGTACCCGCCGACACCCCCCTCTCCGAGGCCCTGCGCCGCGCCAACGCCTCCGGAGCCCGCGCCCTGGTCGTCGTCGACACCGAAGGCGGACCCGTCTCCCTGGTCCGCGAGGCCGCCATCGTCGGCGTACCCGAACACCGCCGCCCCTGGGTCGCGGTCAGCACCCTCGCCCAGGACCTCACCGACGGCATGCGCGTCTCCGCCGAACTCTCGGGCGAAGAACTCCTGGACGCCCTGCGCGCCAACCCCGCCAGCGAGTACCTCGTGATCGAGGAGACCGGCGAGATCTACGGCGTCCTGTCCGCGGCCGACGTCGAGCGGGCCTTCGTCAAGGCAATGGCCAGGCCCAGCTGAACGCACCCCGAAGGGACGCGGGAACCGGCGCGAGCAACCCCCAACGGCCCGCGCCGCTCGCAGGCACCCCCCACATGCTGGTCAAGCCCCCGGCAGGGAACCGGTAGGCTGGTCACATGTCCGAACCGACCGGTGCCGCCCGCAGGCGCGGGCCCTTCAAGGTCGGGGACCAGGTTCAGCTGACCGACCCCAAGGGCCGCCACTACACGTTCACGCTCGAGGCCGGGAAGAACTTCCACACCCACAAGGGTTCCTTCCCCCACGACGAACTGATCGGTGCTCCCGAGGGCAGCGTTGTCCGCACCACCGGGAACGTCGCCTACCTCGCGCTGCGCCCCCTGCTCCCCGACTACGTCCTGTCCATGCCCCGCGGGGCAGCCGTCGTCTACCCGAAGGACGCGGGACAGATCCTCGCCTTCGCCGACATCTTCCCCGGCGCACGCGTCGTCGAGGCCGGCGTCGGCTCCGGCTCGCTGAGCAGCTTCCTGCTGCGCGCCATCGGCGACCAGGGCATGCTGCACTCCTACGAGCGCCGCGAGGACTTCGCCGACATCGCCCGCCAGAACGTGGAGCGCTACTTCGGGGAACCGCACCCCGCCTGGCAGCTCACCGTCGGCGACCTCCAGGACAACCTGTCCGACACCGACGTCGACCGCGTCATCCTCGACATGCTCGCCCCCTGGGAGTGCCTGGAGGCCGTCTCCAAGGCCCTCGTGCCCGGCGGCATCCTGTGCTGCTACGTCGCGACCACCACCCAGCTCGCCCGGACCGTCGAGTCCATCCGCGAGATCGGCTCCTTCAACGAGCCGACCTCCTGGGAGACGATGATCCGCAACTGGCACGTCGAGGGCCTCGCCGTCCGCCCGGACCACCGGATGATCGGCCACACCGGCTTCCTGCTCACCGCCCGCCGCCTCGCCGACGGCGTCGAGCCCCCCATGCGCCGCCGCCGCCCCGCCAAGGGCGCCTACGGCGAGGACTACTCCGGCCCCAACGCCGACGGAGGCGCCGGCCGCTAGGACATCCCCGTGCCTTGATCAACGCGAAGACGCCGTGGTGGGGGTGGCGGCCGCCCCCCGGCCCCCCCCCCCCCCCGCGGGGGCGGGGGGGGGCCCCCCCCCCGGGGGGCCGCCCCCCGCCGCCCCACCCCCCCCCACCCCCCCCCCCCCCCCCCGCGGGGGCGCCGCGGGCGCGCCCACAACCCCCCCCGCCCCCCCACACCCCCCGAA